>NZ_JBFRGS010000028.1:0-50948 GCF_052115465.1 Allobosea sp. 2RAB26
ATCTCATTCAAGGCCTGCGGCAACACCCAGGAGAACATGAGCAAGACGGAAAACAAGGAGATCGGCCTGATCCCCGAGGCGACGCTGGTCAAATCCGGCGTCGTGCGCGTCATGGAATTGCAGGAGAAAGGCTGGACCTATGTCAGGCCCTGAAGCATCGGCGACCAAAAGTGGATTGCGGCTTTTGGCGCAGCCGATGCCCGTTACAACTGCGTGCTAGCGGGGAGAGCGCGCGGCGTCGTGCCAGGCGCTCCCCCACCAAACCTCTCGGCAACGGAACGTCCCCGTTGCCGAGAGTGTCCTGCGAATGGCCGCGGCCGATCAGTCGCTCGCTGATCGCTCCGCGGAGATCAGCAGCATCATCGGCCGCTCGCATTCCTCCGCCAGGCCCGGGTTCTCGGCGATCTGATCGGCTGTGGGAGCAAATTCCTCGACCTGGCGGATCGAGAACCCCGTTGCGATCAAGGTGTTGAGCGTCGTCGCTAACGTCCGGTGATATTTGAGCACGCCGTCGGTGAGCCAGTTGGTCCGGCGCTCACCTTCGATCGCATAGCGGTTCACCGGCCAGGTCTTGCGGCCGTCCTCGTCGGTCCACCAGCGCGGATGCGTCGCTGCCATGTAGATCGGGTGTTCGATCGTGAACACGAACTGCGAGTTTGGCGTAAGCGAGCGATGCACCATGCGCAGCAGGCGCCCGAAATCCGCGATATAGTGGAAGGTGAGCGCGCTGAAGGCGAAGTCGAACGCAGCCGGGGGCAGGTCCAGCAACTCGAGATCGGCAATCCGGTACGTTATCGCTGGGTCGCTGGTATCTGCGATCGCCCGGGCGATCATTTTCTCGGAGACGTCCAGTCCGAGCACGGACCCGGCCCCGTGCTCGCGCGCCCACCGGGCAAACCAGCCGAAGCCGCAGCCGAGATCGACGACGCGCTTGCCCGTCAGGCCGGGCAGCATGGCGCGGATCGCCGGCCATTCCGGCGCGCCGGCCAGACCATGAACCTGTCGGGGAAGCTGGCTGTAGCCGGCGAAGAATTCGGGGTTGTCATAGATGTTCTGTGCCAAGTCTTTCACTCCATCCCAAGGCATCGGCCCGAAAAGTGGATTGCGGTTTTCGGGGCAAAGCCGATGCGATCACAGAAGCTTGGATCATCGATGGGAATGCGATGATCCAAGCCGATGGGACGAGGCACAGGCGTGACAAAGGCCCCGTCCGTTTCCGGCGAGGCTGCAGGGGCGCGATACGCGTGTGTTAACGCGGCGATCGGCTGTCCCGCATCCCGCCTGTTGGGATGCCGGCAGCGCGGGCAACGATATGCGTATCCGTCTCGACCATGCCGGATTTATCGGGAACGGCACGATTCCTGTCAACGCCGCAGCGCATTTCAAGGGATGTCCGAAAACTCGGTGCGTCACGCCGGCGCATTTTGCGGCAGCCATTTCAGTCCGGAGATCGTCCGCTCCAGTCGTTGACGTAACGCAAGGCTGGATTTAACCCCGCTCTTCCCCGGTATGGGGCCACAGCTTTTGCGGGGGCGGGGGCCGCGATGCGAATGACGATAGACGGCGCGCGCGAGATGGCGCGCCACGCCGTGCTGGCCGCTGGAGGCAACGATGCTGTCGCAGCAGCGCTCGCGGATGCGACGATCGCTGCGGAAGTGTCGGGTCGTTCCTCTGTCGGGTTCGCGCATCTCCTGGACTATCTCGATGGTCTCGCGGCCGGGCGGATCGCGGGCTCCGTCACCCCGGGGATCAGCTTTCCAACCCCGGCCTCGATCCGGGTCGAAGCCGGGGGAGGCATCGCCCAGCTCGGTTTCGATCTCGCCTTTGCTGAATTGCAGGCGCGCGCCGGGCTCTACGGCCTCGCGCTGCTGATCCAGGCGAACAGCTACACGGTCGGCGAACTCGGCTACTACACCCGCCGGCTCGCCGAAGCGGGATTGATCGGGCTTGCCCTTGCCAATGGGCCGGCGCTGGTGGCGGCGGGCAAGAGCCAGGAGGCGGTCTACGGCACCAACCCGCTCTCCTTCGCCGCGCCCGTCGCGGGCGGCCAGCCCTTGGTCATCGACCAGGCCACGAGCGCGACGGCCTTCGTCAATATCAGGCAGGCCGCCGAGATCGGCGAGGCGATACCGCCGGGCTGGGCCGTGGATGCGAGCGGCCAACCCACCACCGATCCGCGCGCGGCGCTCACCGGAGCGCTTCTCGCTTTTGGGGGCGAGCGCGGCGCCAATATCGCGCTGATCGTGGAAACCCTGGCAGCCGGCGTCACCGGCGCGAACTGGTCGCTCGATGCGCCGTCCTTCGCCGGCGGCAGCCGATCCCCCGGCGTCGGGCTCCTGGTCGTCGCGCTGAAGCCGGAGCTCTTCGCTCCGGATTTTTCAGCCCGGCTGGCTGCGCATCTCACGCGCCTGGCGGGCAAGGGCGTCCATATTCCCGGACAAAGGCCGGCTCGCCAGGAGATCGAGCTGCCCGACGCGCTGGTGGAGGCGATCGCGCGATACTCCCTCGGGCTGGGCCAGCGGCGCGCTACTCCATGACCACCGGATGATCATCCGACGGCGCCTTCTTCTGCTTCGAGGTGACCAGCAGGGCGAGGAACGGCATGGCCGCGAGGCACAGGATCATCAGCAGCTTGAAATCGTCGATATAGGCGATGATCATCGCCTGCCGGGTGATGACCTCGTCGAGCGCGGCGCGCCCGGCCAGCGTCAGCGGATCCCAGGCATCCTTGATCGCCGGCATCTCGAAGATGCGGTTGAAGGGCGTGACGTAAGTCGCGATCTCGGCGTGGTTCACCTGGACGTTGCGGGTGAGCAGATAGCTGACGATCGAGATGCCGACGCTGGAGCCGATATTGCGCGACAGGTTGTAAAGGCCGGTGGCGTCGCCGCGATCCTGCGGCTGCAGCGTGGAGAAGGTCACGGTGGTCAGCGGCACGAAGAGCAGGCCCAAGCCCGCACCCTGGATGAAGCCGGTGACGATGATCGTCTGCTGCGAGACGTCCGGGGTCCAGCCGGCCATGTCGTACATCGCCCAGGCGCTGACGGCCAGGCCGGCGCCGAGCAGGATGCGGATGTCGACCTTGCCGATCAGCCGTCCGACCAGGAACATGCAGAGCATCGTGCCCATGCCGCGCGGGCCCATGACGACGCCGGCGGTGACGACGGGATAGCCCATCAGCGTCTGCAAATAGGGCGTCATCAACGCCAGGGAAGCGAGATAGGTGATGCCGACGATGAAGATGAAGATCATGCCGACGCTGAAATTGCGATCGAGGAACAGGCGCGGCTTGATGAAGGAGTTCTCTGCCGTGAGGGTATGGACCACGAGGATGTAGATCGCCGCGACGCAGACCGTCGCCTCGACGATGATCTCGAGCGACGAGAACCAGTCGAGCTGGGCGCCGCGGTCGAGGAAGAGCTGGAGCGAGGCGATGGCGAGGCTGAGCGCGCCGAAGCCGATCCAGTCGAGCCTGGCCAAGACGTTCGATTTCGTCTCGGTGACGAAGATCCCGACGCCCGCCAGGGCCAATGCGCCGAGCGGCAGGTTGATGTAGAAGACCCAGCGCCAGGAGATGTTCTCGGTCAGCCAGCCACCGATGACCGGGCCGAGCACCGGGCCGACCATGACCGAGACGCCGAACAGCGCCATCGCCGAGCCGCGCTCCTCCGGCGTGTAGATGTCGAGCAGGATGCTCTGGGACACCGGCACCAGGGCGGCGCCGAAGAAGCCCTGGAGCAGGCGGAAGCCGACGATCTGAGTCAGCGACTGCGCGGCGCCGCAGAGCATCGAGGCGACGACGAAGCCGATAATCGCGACCGAGAGCACGCGCTTCCTGCCGAAGCGGGCGGCAAGGAAGCCCGATGGCGGCGTCATGATCGCGGCCGCGACGATATAGGAGGTCAGGACCCAGTTGATCTGATCGGCGCTCGCCGAGACGCTGCCCTGGATATAGGGCAGCGCGACATTCGCGATCGTCGTGTCGAGAGCCTGCATGATCACGGCGAGGATCACGCAGACGGTGATGGCGCCGCGATTGGCGACCACGGGGGTCGCCGCCGTGGCGACACTCTCAGCCATTGTGAGTCTCGGTCTTGCCGAAGAGGTCCGAGACGAAGCTGGGCAGGCCGCGGGCGCGGCCGGTATCGACATCGAGCACGACGCTCATGCCGGCCCGCAACAGCGGCTTGCCGGCGGGCGTGTCGATTTTGACGCGCATGGCGATGCGCTGGACGACCTTGACCCAGTTGCCGCTGGTGTTCTGGGCCGGCAGCAGCGAAAAGCTTGCGGCCGAGGCCGGGCTGATGCTGTCGACCGTGCCGGTCCATTCGGCGCCGGGATAGGTGTCGACATAGACCCGCGCCTTCTGTCCCGGGCGGACCCAGGTCAACTCGGTCTCCTTGGGGTTCGCCTGGATCCAGACATGGTCGGCCGAGACTAGGCTGAAGCCGACTGTCGCGTCGGCAAGGTACTGCCCCTTCTGCAGCGAGGGCACATTGGTGACGATGCCGTCCATCGGCGCCTTGACCACGGTGTGATCGAGCTGGCGGGCGGCCTCGGCCCGGGCTGCGACGCTGTCCTTGTAGCGAGGGTGGTCCTCGATCGGCGCATCGGGATTGCCGTTCAGGCTGGCGGCGATACCGATGAGCTGGCTCTGGAGCTGCGCGAGCTTCTGCACGGCGCCATCGAGATCGTGCCTGGCTGAATCATAGGTCACCTGCGAGGCGACCGCCTTGGTCGCGAGGTCCTGCTGCCGCTTGAAAGCCGTGGTGTAGTAATCGATGTCGGTCCTGGCCTGGGCGATCTGGCTCTGCATCGCCTTGTAGTTCGCCTTCTGCGCTTCAAGATCGTTGCGGACCACCCCAATCTGCGCGTTCGCCCGGTCGAGGGCGAAGCGGAACTGCGCGTCGTCGAGCTTGAACAGAACGTCCCCGGCCTTGACCTGCTGGTTGTCGCGCACGTCGATTTCGCCAACGATGCCGGCGACGTCGGTCGAGATGCCGACGATGTCGGCTTGCACATAGGCGTTGTCGGTCGACATGACCTGCCCGCCGACGACATACCAGTAGCCGCCCGCGGCAAGCGCGACGGGCAGCAACGCGAAGAGGATTGAGCGCTTCAGATTGCGCGGCTTGGCGGCGGGAGCGGCGCCGGCAGGGGCAATCGGAGCCTGCGCTGCGGTCTCGGGAGCCTTGGCGGCAGGTGCGGGCTGAGCCGAAGGCAGCCTCGGCTCGGGGCGGCGGATTTCGGTCACGTTGCTGGCCGCAGAAGGATCCGAGCCGTCGTTCCGGACGGGGTCGGGTTGTCTCGCTGTGTCATCCATCGGTCTTCGGTCCTACGGCTGGCGGCATCGCACAGGCCGCCGAGAGGTTCCCACGCATCGTCGTGAGCAGGGCGAGGAGCGCCTCGCGCTCGGCTTCGGAGGTGTCGGCGAAGGCCTCGGCGCGGGTGATCTCGCCGAGCTCGCGCATGGTCGCGAGGGTCGGCCCGGCCTTTTCGGTGAGGGAGAGCCGCCAGACGCGCCGGTCCGTGGCGTCGTGCCGGCGTTCGATCAGCCCGCAGCTTTCGAGCTTGTCGAGGATGCGGCCGAGCGTGATCGGCTCGACCTCGAGCAACTCGGCGAGGCCGCCCTGCCGGATGCCCTCGTTCTTGTCGAGATAGGCCAGCACCTGCCATTGCGACCGGGTCAGCTCCAACCCGAACCCGCGGGCATTCTGCTCGAAGCGCTTGCGCAGCAGCCGCGCGACATCGTGCAGGAGGAAGCCGACAGTGCGCGAGGGCTGCTCTTTGGTCAGGGCTTTAGGCATGCTGTTCATAAGCATCCATATATTATTTTAGCTTAGGTTCTGCAATGCGCCCGACCCGGCAGGCCAGTTTCAATGCCGCGTTGGCCTCGCTGGGGCATCGCCATGCGACCGCGGCTCAGCCCCCGCTCAACGCTCGGCCGGCATGGTCGAGCGGCCTCACGTCGATTGCGTCCCGGAATGGGTATGGCTCGACGCCCGGATTGATCACGATGCGTCGCTCGGGGGTCGGCTCGGTCAACTTGGCGCGATCAGCGTCCGACCGACCTGCCGTGGTCCCAGCAAGACGGCTTGGTTCAGAAGCGATGTGACGCGGTATCATCCCTGCAATTATGGAGCTGCGCTCCCGATTTGCGTCGTAATTTGGCGGCGTTGCCCCAGTAGCTGAGTTCGTCGCTGGCGGTTGTGGAGCCCGTTCGGGCTGTCAAAGCGACCAGCTCTGGCGCTGTGTTTGTCGCATAGCCCGGCGCCAGGGCCCGGCGCGGTGTAAAGGTCGAGGCAAAGGCAGTCGGGGGTCTGCCATCGGAGCTGCGAGAGGAGAATGCGTCGGGCTCGTTCATCTCGGCGGACTGGCCGGCATTTAGGGCCCGCTCGCGCTGCCCTGGCGAAGGATGCCGGGGCAGCGCGGACCATCGGTTTCTCAGCGAGGCCGGAGCGATTCCAGTTCCTTGAGCCGCTTCATCGCGGCCTGTTGGCTGAGCATGCCGTAGTTGATGTTGCCGGCATTGAGCGAGTTGCCCGTCTGGTAGGGATACTGGTCGAAATCGGAGAAGAACTCCTTGATCTTGCCCTGAATGGGCACCAGCAGCCAGATGTTCTGGGCCAGAAACGTCATGGCTCCGCCGCCTTCTTCAATGCCGCGCTCATAGGGATCCATGCGCAGGTTCGTGATCATCGCCCAGGCCGTGACCTCGCGTGTGCCCGTCGCGATATTGCCCTTTGACTGGGCAAAGCTGAGCTTCCAGTCGTTCCAGCGGATGGCGTTGAGATTTCCGCCCTGATCGAAATAATACAGGGCGTCCCGCGGTGCGGTTTTGACCTCGCCCTTGAAATAGGGCCCGAAATCAAAGCCATCGAGATGGACCTTGAAAGTCTTGGTTCCCGCGGTGAAGCCGGCCTTCATCTTCTCCTTGATGTCTCCCGCCCCGGCGGCGGCGCAGAGCGTCGGGAACCAGTCGATCAGCGAGATCGTGTCGTTGTACTGCGTGCCGGGTTTGATCACGCCCGGCCAGCGCACCATCATGGGAATGCGCATGCCGCCTTCCCAGGTCGTGCCCTTTTCGCTCTTGAACGGCGTCATCGCGCCGTCCGGCCAGAGCGCGAGCTCGGCGCCGTTATCGGTCGTGTAGATCACGATCGTATTGTCGGCGATGCGCAGATCGTCGAGCTGCTTCAGGAGTTCGCCGACCATGCCGTCATGCTCGACCATGCCGTCGGCATGAATGCCCTTGCCGGTCTTGCCCATCGATTCCTTCTTCAGATGGGTGAAGACATGCATGCGGGTCGAGTTGAACCAGAGGAAGAAGGGGCGGTTCGCCTTCACCTGCCGGTCGACGAAATCCTTGGCGCCGGCCAAAAACTCCTCGTCGACCGTTTCCATGCGCTTGGTGTTGAGCGGCCCGGTATCTTCGATCTTGCCGTCGGCCGAGGACTTGATCACGCCGCGCGGGCCGAACTTGCGCTTGAACTCCGGGTCCTTCGGATAGAAGTAGCCCTCGGGCTCTTCCTCGGCATTCAGGTGGTAGAGATTGCCGAAGAACTCGTCGAAGCCATGCCGCGTCGGCAGGTGCTCGTCGCGGTCGCCGAGATGGTTCTTGCCGAACTGTCCGGTCGCATAGCCTTGCGTCTTCATGACGTCGGCAATGGTCGGCATCCAGTCCTGGATGCCGTGCGGGTCGCCCGGCATGCCGATGGTCAGAAGACCGGTGCGGAACGGCTCCTGGCCGAGGATGAAGGAGGCGCGGCCGGCGGTGCAGCTCTGCTGGCCATAGCTGTCGGTGAAGATCGCACCTTCCTGCGCGATGCGGTCGATATTGGGCGTGCGGTAGCCCATCATGCCCATGGTGTAGGCGCTGATCTGGGGAATGCCGATATCGTCGCCGAAGATCACGACGATGTTGGGCTTGCGCCCTGCGGAGCCCGCCGGTGCCGCGGGCGCGGGCTGCGCCTGGGCGATCGCGGCCGAGCCCGACAGCCCCGCCGCGGCGAGCGCTGTGCCTCCGAGCAGGATGCTGCGGCGATCGACGATTTTTTCAGTATTACCCGGGAGTTCAGCCGGCGTAGCCTTCGGATTCATAGCAAAATCCCTTCATATGCAGCAGAAACGGCGGAAGGAGATAGCGTGGTCCAAGCAGAGGCACTGTGCCCGCTGGCTACTTCATGCGCAAGAAGGGGAGCCTTTGCTCGTCCTGCAGAGGGCGAATGCCAGCGCTGCTACGGGCGTGAGCGCGGCCGTTCGACCGGACGCTACTGGATGCCTCAGTCATTTGGGGCAATGGCCGCCGCAAGAGGAGTGCCGGCTTGTCTCGATTTGGCGCCCCAGCGGATTCAGGCCGGGAGCGAACGGACCCGATAGGCACAGCGGCGCGCGCCCGCCGGGATATGCTCGATGCGCTCGACCTCGACATCCGGCCCGAGAACGGCCCGGAAGATCGCCAGCTCCGAACGGCACAGGCCCTGGCAGGCGGTCGCCGCCGCGCAGATCGGGCAATGGTTCTCGATGAACAGAAAGCGGCCGGGCTCCTCCTCGACAATTCCGGCCATATAGCCTTCGCGGCTGCGGATTTCGGCGAGCGCGGCCAGTTTGCGCCGAAGGGGGGCGCCTTCACCGACATGCGCGCGATAGGCGGAGAGGCAGGCCTGTTCGCGGTGTGCGATCAGCTGCTGCAGCCCGGGCTCGCCAAAGACAGTCCGGACGGACTGCAGCAGGTCGAGCGTCAGGTCGGAATGACGGTCGGGGAACCGGTCATGTCCCTGCCGCGAGAGCGCCCAGTATTTCTTCGGCCGGCCACGCCCTTCCTGCCGGTCATGGCTCGTCACCAGGCCGTCGGCTTCGAGCTTGAGCAGATGCTGCCTTGCGCCAGCCGGCGTCATGTCGAGCCGCGCCGCGATCGCCGCCGCCATCTGCGCGCCGCGCGTCTTCAGATGGAACAGCATCCGCTCCCGGCTGCGCTCGTCGCCCTGGCCTTGGCTGTCGTTGTCTTGACTCATGGCTCTCAATTTAGATAGCGATTGGTTTCTAAATTAAATCACCTTGCGAGTCGATGCAAGGCATGGCGCGCCGCGGGCGGGGACAGACGGACATGGATCGGGACGCGTCTGCCACGCAATGGCGGGATCTTCTGGACTGGACCTGGCTGCCGACTCTCGCGATCCTGATGAGCGGCGTGCTGCTGCAGTCGATGAACTCCCTGCTGCTGACGACGGTGCTGCCTTCGATCGCCGCCGAACTCGGCGGCGCGGGCATGCTGAGCCTGCCCGCGACCGCCTATGTCGGCGCCTCGATCGTGGCGGCCAGCGGGGCTGGCCTGCTGACGACCCGATACGGCGTCCGGGACACCTTATGCGTCGGGGTGGTGATCTTTGGCCTGGGCGCGCTGGTCTGTTCGTTCGCGGCGAGCATGGAATGGGTCATAGCCGCGCGCCTTGTCCAGGGTTTCGGCGGCGGTCTCGAAGTGGGGGCGGCCTATACCGCGGTGCGGGCGATCTTCCCCCCGAGACTCTGGCCGCGGGTCATCGCACTGATGGCGACGAGCTGGACGATTTCCGTCTTCGCCGGGCCGCTCGTTGGCGGCCTGTTCGCACGCGCCGGCCATTGGCGCGGCGCCCTCATCGTGACCGTGATCCTCTCGGCCATCCTGGCGGTGGCTGCCGCGCTCGTGCTGCCTGCGAACCGATCGGCAGAGCGCACCAGTGCGTCGCGCCTTCCGGCCGGTCGGATCGGGTTGATCTGCCTGGCAATTACGGCGATGTCGGCGGCATCGCTCGTCCAGGCGGCCAGCGCCAAGGCAGGCCTCATCCTTGTGGCGGTCGCAGCGCTCGCCCTGATGCTGCGGTTCGACCGCGGAGCACCGGTGCGCCTGCTGCCGAGCGATGCGTTCTCGTTCAGGACCGAGACCGGCATCGGCCTCTGGCTCATCCTGCTGCTCTGCATCGCCTTCAGCCCGCTGCACATCTATCTGCCCGTCTTCCTGCAAAGGCTGCGGGGCCTCGATCCGCTCGAGGCCGGGTTCATGGTTGCTAGCGGTTCGCTGGCCTGGACGATCGCGTCCGTGCTGGTCTCCGGCCTGACCGGTCCCTGGCCGAGGCGCCTGCTGCTCTCGGGCCCCGTCCTTATGGCCGGCGGCCTGATCGCGCTGGGCCTGCTCCTGCAGAGCCCGGCGCCGAGCTACGCCCTGATCCCCGCCGTCGTCGTGCTCGGCATCGGGATCGGGCAGGCCTGGCCCTTTGTCGGCCCGACGATCATGAACGGCGCAAAGCCCGGGGACGAGGCGGCGGCCGCCTCCGCCGTCCCGACCATCCAGCAGACCGGCCTGGCCCTTGGCGCGGCGTTGGCGGGCGTGGTCGCGAATGCCAGCGGCTTTGCCTCGGCCGTCACCGAAGCCGAGATCGGGAATGCGGCCTTCTGGGTTCCGGCCTGTTTCGCCATCGCCGCCGGCCTGGCATGGCTGGCGAGCGTCCGGCTCTACCGGCAGCGGCGCGCCAGTCCCGGCTCGGGAGCCGGGGCGTAGAGCAGTCCCAAGCGCGCAGCTGCTCTCGCTAAGTTGAAGCGACATAACGGCTCAAGGCTTCACTCATCGGACCCGATTCGGTATCCGCTGCGATGATCTAAGCGGCTGTGATTGCATCGGCTTTCCCAAGAGCTGCAATCCATCGCGCCTGCCGATGCTTGAGCACCGCCGCCGGGAGGTCACGCTGGAGCCGCATTTGGTCAACACAACCCGATGCGCAAGCGTAGGTGCCAGGTCAGGACATCGCTATGTACTTGTTCTCGTTAGCAGCGGCTGTCTGCGCCATCGGGTGTATACTTGTCCATTACGAGTTCCTGCGTTTGATATCGGGCAGCGCGGCGCATCTTTCCGTCGCGCCAAGGCAGAGAATTGTCTTCGTTGTTGCCGGAAGCATGGTCAGTCATCTCATTCAGATCCTGATCTTTGCGCTGTTGCTTTGGCTGCTCTCCGTTGCCGTGAATGAAGAGGTGTTCGGGATCGGCATTCCCGTGTCATTCCAGCAATCGCTCTATGTCTCCTTTGAATCCTACGCCTCTCTCGGCAGCAGCAACGCGCTGCCCTTCGGCCCCTTGCGGATTTTCATCGGCGTCGAGGGTTTGTCGGGGCTGGTGGTGATCGGCTGGACCTCGGCCTTCACCTATTGGTGCATGACGCAGTACTGGAACGACCACTGAGGCCGATCGTGTCGCCTGGCCGGCAAGGGCGATGAGGCAGAGGCCGATCAGATCTGGAAAGTCTCATCCTGGCAATGGCTTGGATGGCCTGATTCGCGTGATACCTGACATCCGGTCCGGCTGGGCGAGGTCCGGAGCGGGCCTGGCGGCCTTGCCGGGCGCGCCCGCCGGTCCCGCGTCTCAGCGCTGTCCGGCCAGGAGAGGCGCCAGCAGCGCGATGCCCTTCTTCACGGCGTCGAGGTCGAGGCCGGCATAGCCGAGAATGAACCCGGCTTCGCGGGGCCGGGGCCCGGCTGGATCATAGAGCGGCGAGACCGGATAGAGCCCGACGCCGGCGGCGCGTGCGGCCGCGACGATCCCGGGCTCGCGCTCGGCCGCGACATCCGTGAGCCAGGCGACGACATGCAGGCCCGTATCGGCGCCTTCGATGGTCACGATCGGCTCAAGCTCCTCGGCCAGGGCCTGGAGCAGCACGGCCCGTCGCTCGGCATTGCTCCGGCGGATGCTCCGGACATGGCGCTCATAGGCGCCCTCGCTCAGGAGATCGGCCAGCGCCTCCTGCTCCAGGAGAGGCGTGTGCCGGTCGGTCAGGCGCTTCGCCTCGACAAAGGCGGGGGTAAGCGACGGCGGGACGACGAGATAGCCGAGGCGCAGCGCCGGCGAGAGCGTCTTGGAGAATGTCCCGGCATAGATCACCGCGTCGGGCTCGAGCGCCTGCAAGGGCGGGATCGGCGCGACGTCATGGCGATACTCGCCGTCATAATCATCCTCGATGATCGAGGCGCCGCTGTCTGCAGCCCAGGCCAGCAGCGCGCGCCTGCGCGTCGCCGAGAGAACGCTGCCGAGCGGAAACTGGTGCGAGGGCGTGACGTAGGCGAGCCGAGCCGGGGGCAGGGCATCGGTCACCAGCCCATCCCGGTCGACCGGAACCGGGCGGGCGATGCCGCCGGCTGCCGCGAAGGCGTGGCGGGCGAGCAGATAGCCGGGGTTCTCGATCACGAAGGCGTCGCCGGGGTCGAGCAGCAGCCGCGCGCAGAGATCGAGCCCCTGCTGCGAGCCGTTGACGATGATGATCTGCTCGGCCGAGCAGGTGATGCCGCGGGCCCGCCAGAGATAGCCTTGCAGCGCGGCGCGAAGCGCAGGCGCTCCTTGCGGATCGCCATAGCGCAGCCGCAGGCTACGTCGCAGGCTGACCCTGTTCAGGGCGCGGCGCCAGGCGAGCACCGGAAAATCGGCGCCGGAGAGATCGCCATAGCGAAAATCCGCAATCGGGGCTGGCTGCGTCGCGGCCGGCCGGGGCAGGGCGAGCAATCGCTGTGCGAAATCCGAAAGATGCCGGGGTGCGGAGAGCCGCGCCGGCACAGGCGCTGCCGCGCCGAGCCCCTTGGCCACGATCGGCCGCGCGCCGGCCCGGCTGATCAGGTAGCCCTCGGCGATCAACTGGCCATAGGCGAGTGTCACCGTCGTGCGGGACGCGCCCCATTCGGCAGCAAAGGTCCGGGTCGACGGCAGGCGGTCGCCGGGCTGGTAGGCGCCGGCATGGATCTGTTCCTTGATCGCCGCGATGATCCGGCGCGCGACGCCGTCAGTGAACTGGACCACATCAAACCTTTGGAACTGGCCGTTTCCAGAAAGCCAGATTGGGCGCATCTCTCCTGGCAGCACAAGGAGTTCCAGAAATGTATACCCCGCCAGCCTTCCGTGACGATGACAGGGACAGCGTGAGGGCGACGATCCGCGCCTGCAGGCTTGCCACTCTCGTCACCGGCACGGCCGATGGCGTGCTGGCGACGCCCTTGCCGCTCTTCCTCGAGGAGAACGAGGGCGAGCATGGCGTGCTCTACGGCCATCTCGCCAAGGCCAACCCGCAGGGCCGGACCACGGCGCTGGGCGAGGCGCTCGCGATCTTCATGGGCCCGGACGCCTATGTTACGCCCTCCTGGTACGAGACCAAGCAGGAGACCGGGAAGGTCGTGCCGACCTGGAACTATGTCGCAGTCCATGCCTATGGCCCGATCGAGTTCTTCGACGACGCGACGCGCCTTCTCGACGTCGTGACCCGCCTGACCAACCTGCACGAGGGCGAGCGCGCCAAGCCCTGGACGGTGTCCGAGGCCCCGCCCGATTTCGTGCAGGCGCAGCTGCGCGGCATCATCGGCCTGCGCCTGCCGATCACCCGGCTGGAGGGCAAGCGCAAGCTCAGCCAGAACCGCAGCCCGGCCGACCGCGCCAATGTGGCGGCAGGTCTGGCGGCGAGCGATCGCGCCACGGACCGCGAGGTCGGAGCGCTCATCCCGCTCTGACGATGGCTTGCGCTGACGTTCGAGCAGGCGGCAACGGCGCGGCTGAGCCATCGCAGCCGGGCTGCGGCCATCATGCCGCCTTCAGGCTGAAGCGCCGCCTATCCGCAGCGTTCAGGTCTCCCGGGCCGGTCCTGCCTCCCTGACCGCCGGCTTCAACCGGCCCCTTCCTCCAGGATGCGCCCCGCCAGCTCGCCGCATCGGACGGGGCTCGCGCCACGCTCCGCGGCAAGATCCGCGAGGCGTTTCAGCATGGGCAGGCGCGCGGCGCGCCCGATGCCGATATCGGCGCGCGGATGGAAGGTGAGGCAGGCATAGCCTTCGATGGCCAGCAAGGCCGTCAGTTCCTCGTTGAGCAGCGCCTCGGCCCGGTCCTGGGTGACGCGGCGGCGGAAATGCGTCGCGTCGGTCAGCCCCTCCGAGATCGGCAGTTCGATCATGCCGGCGCCGCCATGCTCGGCCAGCGAATACGGCGCATCGTCGTCGAGGAAGCTTGAATCGTAGAGGTAGCCGAGCCGTTGCAGGATCGGGATCGTGCGTTCCGACAGGGTCCCTGTCGGCGAGCGGAAGCCGATCGGCGCCCGCCCGGTCAGCCGGGTCAGGATGTCATGGGCCTCCTCGATGACGGCATCCTCCTCAGGCCCCAGCCTGGCATGCTCCTCGAAGGCGCGGCCATTGCAGGCGATTTCGTGCCCGTCGTTCATGCAGCGCTCCAGCAGCGCCGGCATGCGCAGGGCCTCGCTCGAGGGCCAGAAGAAGGTCGCTGGCAGGCCGAAATCGCTGAGCGCATCGAGCACGCGCGTCAGGCCGATGCGATAGGTGTAGCGGCCATGCGCATCGCGGCCGAACAGTTCGGCTTCCGGAAGCGTTGCAGCCTCCGGCCCGATGCCATGGACGTTCACGGTGAGGAGAAGGCTCATGAACGCGCCTCCCGCCCCGTCGCGCGCGGCTCGCGCCAGGTTGCGGGATCGGCGAGGCAATGCTCCGCGATCTCCCTGCAGGTCATGAAGCGCACGCCCGGCACGGCCCTGGCATAGGCGAGGAAGCGATCGACCGCAGCCGCGCGGGCCGGTGTCCCCGAGCCGCCGCCGGCCTTGGGATGGATCGTCAGGTGGACATAGCCGTCACGGTCGAGGATCGCGTCGAATTCCTGGATGAAGTTGCGTTCGACCTCGCAGGCGAGCGCGCCGCCGCTGTGATAGAGCGGGAAATCGTCGAGCGAGACGGTGTTGTTGGGCACGATCGCGAAGCTGTCATCGAGCAGATAGGGCAGGTCCTCGTCCTTTTCGCTCGCATCGTAGCGGTAGCCGAGGCGGCGCAAGGTCGGCAGGGTGAGCCCGGTCTTGCGTCCCGAGGGCGAGCACCAGCCGACAGGCGCCTCGCCGACGAGTTCCGTCAGGATGCGATGCGTCTTTTCCAGAAGCTCCGGCTCGCGCTCGCCGAGATCGAAGCCCTCATGCTGATAGCCATGGGCCGCGATCTCGTGGCCGGCACGATGCATCCTGAGAAAAGGCTCCGGCCAATGCTCGGCATCATAGCCACAGCAGAAGAAGGTCGCCTTGATGGCGTGACGCTCCAGCATGTCGAGATAGCGGCCGACGCCGCGGCGCAGGGCATAGTTGCCGCGGCTGTTGATGCCGAGCCGATTCTGGCCGCGCCCGGCTTCGACGGACGGTCCATCGACATGGATCGTCACGCAGAGGACGGCTCGCGCGCCATCCGGCCACAGCGACCCCGAGGGGCGAGCATCCCATCCGTCCTGCATGCCGATTCCCGTCATCTGAAATATCCGCAAATATTGGCGCCAATTTGTGTCACAGTCCGATGGCGCGAGCAACCGGCACGGCCCGCTATCCCTGGTGCGCCTGCGGATGTCCTGTCGAAATGAAGTCGGAGGGGGATGTGCACTTTCGAGGGGCAATGACCGAGCCGGCGGTGACCGCCAGGCGCCCGAGTTCGGGCCTCGCCAGTGCCCTGTCGATCGGCTATCCCAATCCCGCCGTCACGATGCGAGGACATGCCATGGCCCGGGCCTACAAGGTCGTCGATGCGTTTTCCGCAAAGCCGCTGCTCGGCAATCCGGTGGCGGTCATTCTCGATGGCACGGGGCTGAGCGACGCTACGATGCAGGCGATCGCGCAGTGGACCAATCTGTCCGAGACCACCTTCGTGCTGCCGCCGACACGCGGAGATGCCGATTACCGGCTGCGGATTTTTACGCCCGGCAGCGAGCTGCCCTTTGCAGGTCACCCGACGCTCGGCAGCGCGCATGCGGTGATCGAGGCCGGGCTCGTTGCCCCGCGCGATGGCAGGCTGGTGCAGGAATGCGGGGTCGGCCTCGTCGCGATCACGGTCGAAGGCGAGGGCGCCGAGCGCCGGCTGACGCTTGCGCTGCCGCCGGCGACCGTCACGGCCCTGCCGGCCGGCGAGCTCACCGAGCTGGAGGCCATCCTCGGCCATGAGATCGTCCGCGAGGCGAGCCCGGCCATCGTCAATGTCGGCGCGGTCTGGCTCGTCGCCGAACTCACCGGCGCAGAGGCGCTGCTGGCGCTGAAACCAGATTTTGCGCGCTCGGCTGCCTTCGAGCGCCGCCTGGGCGTCACCGGCATCACGGTCTTCGCCAGGCGCGAGGGCAGCGGGCCCGAGATCGAGGTCCGGTCCTTCGCGCCCTCCTGCGGCGTGAACGAAGACCCGGTCTGCGGCAGCGGCAATGGCAGCGTCGCGGTGTTCCGGGCGGCGCGCGGGCTCTTGCCCGCTGGCGGCACGCGCTACGAGGCGGCCCAAGGCCGCTGCGTCGGGCGCGACGGCACGATCGCGATCTCGGTGGATGCGGGCGGCAAAGTCCAGGTCGGCGGCGCCTGCGTCACCACCGTGGACGGCACGCTCCTGCTCTGAGGGCCTTCGCCCGCCGCCGCCTCACCCCGAAGTGCTGCGGCTGCACGGGACGGGCGGGCTGGAGTGTCCGGTGGCTATCGCCCCGAAAATCCGGTGCCTGAACAAGGAGCTGGATCGCCGCTCCTGCGTCCGAACGGACGCAGGGCGATCTAGGGGCACACGTCCCAGAAGCCCTGGCTGCGCTGCGGATCGGTATAGTACCAGCAATAGCCCGCTGCCGGTGGCTGCGAGGCCGCATAGGCCGAGGCGGCTGCGGCTCCGACGAAACCGATCGCGGCTCCGGAGGCAACGGCCATTCCCGGGTGCCACCAGTAGGAAGCCGGGCGCGCCCAACCGCCGCGAATGGCAACCGGGCCATAGGGACGATAGCCGGGGCGCACGACCGCTCCGCGCCCTCCGGCGATGACGGCTCCACGCGGGCCGCGGGCGACATAGCCTCGGCCGGCGACGACGCCCCTTGGGCCGCGCGCGACGTAGCCGCGGCGGGCGATGGCGCCTCCCCTTGGACCGACCGCCACCCCGCGCCGGACGACCATTCCGCGTCGCTGCACGGTCTCCACGAAATCAGGCGCGGCATCCTTGACGCCCCAGGCGATGGGCATGGACTGAGCCTCGAGCGGCAAGAGGAGCAGAATGGCGACCAACGCGGCGCTTGAAATCCGGATCGACTTCATGGGCTTCTCCTGATCATTCCGTTGGGCTCAAGCGGCGGAATTCAGCCCGGTTCTTCGATAGCGTTGCTAGCCCCTGCCGCCGCCTGGATTCTCATCCGGCGCATCGCGCCAGGCCACGCGTTTCGGGGCGGATTTGTCACCGATGAGACCGCTCTCGACGGGCCCCATCGACCTGTTCTTCAGGCAGGCGGTCATGCGACCGCCTGCCCAACTCTCGGGAGCGAGATCAGTTCGCCGTGACGATATTGAACCAGAGCTCGAAGTTATCGAGATAGGAAACGAGCTGACCCAGCCTGTCCTTGCTCCCGGTCAGCTTAATCGCCCCCGAACCAAGCTCCTTGTCCAGGGTCGTCTCACGCAACATGACCTGGTCCAGCACGCCGCGCGCCAGGGTTATCGTGGCATCGGCGTTGGGCGCCTGCTTGTCCTTCGTGTGGTTGAGGACGCCGTTCTCCAGCTCGATGAGGTATTTCCCGCCGCTGTTGCCGAAATCGAAGTTCAAGGCGAGTTTCGCATCGCCCGCCTTCTCGCGGTTCAGCCGCACGGAGAGGAAGTCGAAGAACATCTCCAGCGTCATCGCCTTGACGGTATCGGGGCTCGCCGTATTGGGCGTCGGCAACTTCTTCACGCCATCACGAAGTTCCTTCGCACCGGTGAGGTAGAAGTTGCGCCAGGGGCCCGACTCGGCCTGATAGCCAAGTTGCTCGAGCGTATCGGCCTGGAGATTGCGCGCCTCCTTGTTGTTCGGGTCGGCAAAGACGACGTGATTGACGACCTGAGCGACCCAGCGGTAGTCGCCCTTGTCGAAGGACTTCCTGGCCTTGTCCAGAACGGCGGCGGCGCCGCCCATGAACTCGACATAGTTCTTGCTGGCTTCGACCGGCGGCAGTTCGTGCAGGGTTGCCGGATTGCCGCTGAACCATCCGAGATAGAGGACGTAGGTCGCTTTGACGTTGTGATTGATCGAGCCGTAATAACCACGGTTGGCCCAGACGGCATCGAGGCTCTTCGGCAACTTGAATTGCTCGGCGATCTCGACCTCCGTGAAGCCGTGATTGGCGAGGCGCAGGGTCTCGTCATTGATGTAGCGGTAGAGGTCGCGCTGGCTCCGCAGCAACTTCGTCACCTCGGCATTGCCGAATGACGGCCAGTGGTGCTGGGCGAACATCACTTCGGCCTTGTCGCCCCACATCGTCAGCACCTGGTTGAGATATTTCGACCAGGGCAGAGGTTCGCGGATTTTTGCGCCGCGAAGGGAATAGGTGTTGTGCAGCGTATGCGTGGCGTCCTCTGCCGCCGAGATTGCCTTCATCTCCTCGATATACCAGAGCATCTCTGACGGGGCCTCGGAGCCGGGCGCCATCAGGAACTCGTAGTTCAACCCATCGATGACCCGCTTCTCGCCGGTCTTGGTGATGATTTCCGTCGGCGGGATCAGCGTGACCGTGCCGGCCGATGTCGTCGTTCCCAGACCCGCGCCGACCTGCCCCTTCGGATCCGGCGGCAGGAGGTTGCCATACATGTAGCTGGCGCGCCGGCTCATCGCGTTGCCGGCCATGACATTCTCGGCGACGGCTGCCTCGAGGAAACCTTCCGGTGCGTAGATCTTGACGGTGCCGGCGGTCACATCGGCCTCGTTGACGACACCGCGCACGCCGCCATAGTGATCGACGTGACTATGCGTATAGATCACCGCCTTGACCGGCTTGCGCGGACGATGGGCGTAGTAGAGGTCGAGTCCGATCTTGGCGGTCTCGGCGGAGACCAGCGGATCGACGATCGTGATGCCTTCCTTGCCTTCGATGATCGTCATGTTGGACAGGTCAAGGTTGCGGACCTGGTAGAGTCCGTCCGTGACCTTGAACAGGCCGCTGATATTGATGAGCTGAGACTGGCGCCAGAGGCTGGGATTGACCGTATCGGGAGCCGCAGCGTCGGGCTTGATGAAGCCGTATTGCTCGGGATTCCAGATCGGATTTCCCGAAGGGCCTTTGATCATCTCGGCGGGCAAAGGCGCGACGAGACCGCGCTTTGCGCTCTGAAATCCGATTTGTCGGAGAAGGGCAGCTCGTTCAGTAATTTCTGGTTCGCCGCCTTGGTGCTGGCCGTTGCGTCCTTGCGTGCGTCCTGGGCGCCGGCGGGATTGGCAAGAGCGCCCAGCAGAATCGCGGCTAGGGACGCGGAGTAGAGAATTCGAGATGAGAACATCCTACGGCCTCCTCCTGAATCATTGATGATTGGTTCGTTGAAGTGAGGGATTCTCCTTTGCCGTGCCTCGACGTGAATGCTTGATTCCGCAGAAACAAGGTGCTTCGCCTATACCAATCGACTGCATGGGGCACGCGTAAGCCAGATGCCGTCAAGTCTGAAAAATGCATCAGGCCTCTGCGTCCGTGCTCCATCTGTCGCTACGGCACCTCCGATGCCGCTTTTGCCCCCTGCGGCAAGAGGAGCAACATGGCACGCGCTCGACATCCGATCTTCTTCGCGTTCAAGCTGACCCCGCGCTGTTTTCTCCCAAAGGATGTTCGCTCACTCCCGTATGAGAAGTTCCGGAGACGCGAAACGGAACCGCGAGCGCAGATCGACTGCGGCTTGGGCGTCTTTTTCTTCGACGTCGCGACGTGGCCTCGACGATCTCCGGCTCCATCAGCGTTCGTCTCGGCCTTCGCGCATGAGTTCTTCGGAGAGGTTTGCCGCCATCGATGTGCCTCCAATGATCTCATTGAGATCAAAGATAGTGATCGTGCAAAGTCGCGCAAAGGCAGGCGGCCACCGCCCGAGACGTGCTCACGGCCAGGGGACGAGTGGCGCGGCCCCGCGGTTTGGGCGCCCTTCCGAGCCGGTGAAGAGACGGGGCGGCACCATGCTTTTCGCATGGTGCGGCGCCAGGCCCCTCAGACGCGAACCTGATCGCCGATCGGCACCTTCCTGGCGAAGGGAACGAACGCCATGGCTGCGATCGTGAGGACGGCAACCAGTCCCCAGGCCTCGTTGATCGACAGGACCAGGGCGGCCTTCTCAACCAGTGGCTGAAGCAGCGCCTGGGCCTGGGCGTCGAGCGGCCCAGGCGGCCGCATCGCCATGAGTTCGAGGGGCACGCCGATGAACTTCGCCGTCTCGACATCGCCTCTTTGCAGCCGCTCCATGATCGCTGTGCCGTGCACGGGCGAGCGGCTGTAGATCACGGTGTCGATCAGGGCGAGGCCGATCGCGCCGCCCAGGTTTCGCATCAGGTTGAACAGGCCGCTGGCGTCGGGAACGCGCATCGGGGGAAGCTGTCCCAATGCCAGACGCGTCGGTGGCAGAAGGCAAAACATGATGGCCAGGCCACGGACCACCTGCGGCCAGAACATCACGTCATAGTCGCTCTGCGGGGTCTGAAAGGCACTCAGTCCCAGGCCGAGGGCGAAGAGGGCAAAGCCGATGCCGGTCAACAGGCGGACATCGACACGACGCTCCAGAGCGACGGCGACCGGCGCGATGGCAAGTTGGGCGGCGCCGGTCACCAGCATGATCTCGCCGATCTCGAGCGCATTGTGATCGCGCACGAAGGCCAGGAAGACCGGCATCAAATAGACCGATCCAAACAGCCCGATGCCGAGAACGAAGCTCAGGATGCTGCCGATCATGAAATTCCGGTCCGCAAAGCTTCTCAGATCGACGATCGGAGCATCGGCCTGCAAAGTCCGCCTGATGAAGCCGAGACCGCTCGCCAGGCTCAGCGCGATCAGCCCCAGGATCAGGCCCGAGATCCAGCCGCGCTGAGGTGCCTCCTTCAATGCAATCTCGATCGCTGCCAGCGCGATCGCCATCATCACCAGAGACAGGGCATCGAGCTTGCGCGCTTCGATGAGACTCGGCTTGTCACGTGGCAGGAGGAAAGCGGCTAGTGCTGCCGAGACGACGCCGGGAATGACGTTGATCAGGAACAGCCAGTGCCAGGAATAGGTCTGCGTGATCCAGCCGCCGACGATCGGCCCGACCGTTGGCGCGAGCACGGCAAAGACGCCGGCCAACGTCGTGGCGATGGCCTGCCTGCTCGGCGGGAAGAGCAAAAAGACAGCCGAAAAGACCGCGGGAATCAAAGTGCCGCCTGAAAACCCCTGAAGGACGCGCCAGGCGATCAGGGCCGGGAACGACTGGCTCGCCGCACAGCCGATGGAGGCTGCGGTAAAGACGGCGAGCGCCACGACGAACAGCCAGCGCATCGAGAGAAAGCGCGTCAGGAAACCCGTCAGCGGAATCGCGATGACCTCGGCGATGAGATAGGCGGTCTGGACCCAGCTCATCTGGTCGGGCGGAATGTCCAGTGCGCTCTGGATCGTCGGCAGGGACGTGACGACGACCTGCACGTCGAGGATCGCCATGAACATGCCGATGCACATGGCGGCAAAGCCGATCCATGTCGCAGCGGTGACGCGCCTTTCGCCCATCGCATCAGCCGGTGGCGGCATGGCGAGCCTCTTCAAGCGCAGTATTCTCGGCGCGGATGCGGATCGTCAGGACGAGGCCGTTGGCGATCGAAAAGACTAGCGCGAACCATGGGAGGCCAAGGCACAGCGGCAGGACGGCGATCTCGCCAATGACGACGATGTAGTTCGGGTGCGACACGAACCGATAAGGGCCCCGTGCCACGAGCCTCTCGCATGGTGCAACGATGATGCGGGTCGTCCAACGCCGGCCGAGCGTCACCAGAACCCAAAGGCGCAGCCCCTGAAGCAGGCAGAAGACCATGAGCCAGCCGAGATGGATCGCTTGCGCCCAACCGAACAGCCAAAGCCCGATCAGCCAGGTTGCGTGCAGCAGGACGATCAGCGGATAGTGCCCGGCAGCCTTCTCCACGGCGCCCTTGGCGAGCAAGGCAGACGTGTTTCTATGCGCGAGCCAGAGTTCTCCGATCCGCTCGGCCGTCACCAGGGCCAGCAAGACGATGGCCGGTGTCATGTCCCTTGCCGCAGCGAAGCGCAGCTCACGGTGAAGCCCGGCCCCATCGCCATCAGCAGCGTGCGCGAGGGCAGGCCTGCCGCGATCGCACGCTGGAGGACGAAGAGGGCGGTCGGAGCCGACATGTTGCCATAGTCGGACAGGACGGCACGTTCGTGGTCGAGCGCGCCTTGCGCGAGTGAAAACGCGCTTTCCAGGGCCTCGATCACCTTCTTCCCGCCGGGATGACAGGCAAAGAGATCGATGTCGGACAGCGACAGCCCTTCACGCTCCAGGATCCCTGCGATGGCTGGGTTGATCCGCTCCTCCGCGAAGGGCGGGATCGCCCGGTCGAAGATCACGCCAAAGCCCTGGGGATCGACCGTCCAGCCCATGATATCCAGCGTGTCGGGCCACATGTGCTGCCCGGTCATCTCGACCGTGGCGATGCCATCCGGCCCTGCCTGCAGGATGCAGGCTGCCGCGCCATCGCCAAACAAGGCGGTCGCAACGATGTTGGCCTTCGTCAAAACATCGAGTCGGAAAGCCAGCGTGCAGATCTCGACAGCCACGAGCAGGATTGTCGAACCTGGGCGCGACGCGGCCAGGCGGGACGCGATCGAGAAACCCGATACGCCGCCGGCACATCCCAGGCCGAACACCGGGACACGTTCGACGTCGCTTCTGAAGCCAAGTCTCTCGGCGACACGGGCATCGAGGCTGGGGGTCGCTATGCCCGTCGACGAGACCGTCACGATCGTATCGATCTCGGACGCCTGTAGTCTGGCGGCGCCCAGCGCCTGCGTCGTTGCATCCACGAACAGGTCGCAAGCGCCAGCGACATAGGCGGCGCTGCGCTCGGGCCATCCCAATGGCTGCAGATACCACTCGATCGGCCGGACGGCATAGCGGCGGCTGATGCCCGAATTTTCGAAGACGCGCGCAAGCTGCTCGAAATCGGGATAGCGGCCGGCAAAGCTCCGATGGGCGGCTGCCGCCACATCGCGCTGGCGAAACTCATGGGGCGGAACAGCCGTCGCGACGGAAACGAGCTTGACCGGGTGAGCCATAGCCACTTCCAGGCATGGCGGGCGGTGCCGCCCGATGCGGGCGGACCTGCAACGCCATGCCAACTATGCTTCAGCGAGCCCGCAAGTTCCAGAGGCAGGCTTGCGTATTACGCCGCGTGCGTCGCCATGCGACGAAGGCACGAGACGGTGGGATCATTGGACTGGCCTTTCAGCCTTGCCTCTCGGAACATTGTGCACGCTGAGAGACGCGTGCACCGGAGGCTGAAGCAGCCCGGAAAACGGCAGCGCTCTTGCTCAGTGCGGGCCCTTAGCTATATTTTTAGCTAAGGAGATGCTCATGGCCTAGTTCTCGGTTCACGAGGCCAAGACCAACCTGTCCAAACTGATCGCTGACGCCCTGGAGGGGGCAGATGTGGTCATTGCCCGTGGCAACGTGCCGGTGGTGCGCCTGGTGCCGGTCAGACCACGCGGCAAGCGGCGCTTTGGGGTACTCAAGGGAAAGATCGCCGTCGATGCGCGCTTCGACGAGCCGCTGCCCGAGAATGAACTCGGCGGCTGGAATCTCACGTGAGGCTGCTGCTCGATACCCATGCTCTGATCTGGTGGCTGGCGGGTGACGAGGCGCTGAGCCCCCGTGCCCGAGAGGCTACTGGGGACGAGGGCAACAGCACCGCCGTCAGCGCCGCCTCGGCCATGGAGGTCGCCACCAAGTTCCGCATTGGCAAGTGCCCCGGCGCGGCGCTGCTCGCGCAGGACTTCGAGGCGATCATCGCAGATCAGGGCTTTGCCGAGCGGGCGGTCACCGTCCGCCACGCACTGCTGGCCGGCGAGATGAACATTGCGCACAAGGATCCGTTCGACCGCCTCCTCATTGCCCAGGCTCAATCCGAGGACATGGTGCTGATTTCGAACGAAGCATTGTTCGACAGCTTCGCAGTCAAACGCCTTTGGTAGCGGGATAGCAGACATGCCGAGGTCCGGGACGAGGCGTCGGCCATCACAGAGCAAGAGCCCATCACTCCGTTTTCGTGTATTACCGTTGCGGGGGCTCAATCCTCGCCTTTCGCCGGAATGTCGGGACGGAGAGAAGGATGCCCATTTTTCTTGATCGACATAACCTGAGAGGTCTGACCGCAGCCGACATCGCCGAAGCCCATCGCAAGGATCTGGAGGTGCAGGAGCGTTACGGCGTACGATTTCTGACCTATTGGTTCGACGAAGCAAGGGGTACAGGATTCTGCCTCATAGACGCACCTGACATCCAGGCAGCAATGCGGGTGCATGACGAGGCCCACGGAGATTTAGCCAAAGATGTCATCGAGGTAGATCTTTCCGCTGTCGAAGCCTTTCTCGGTCGCGTCTCGGACCCGGCTCCAAAAGGCGACAGCCCTCATGCAATGTTTGATCCGGCCTTACGCACCATCATGTTCACCGACATTGTCGACTCGACCGGCATGACCGCAAGGCTAGGCGATCTAAGGGCGGTTGAGATGACCAGAGCCCATGATTCCCTGGTGCGCCGCTCCCTCAACGACAAGGGGGGACGCGAGGTCAAGCACACCGGGGATGGGATCATGGCTTCTTTCGATGACGTCGCTGCAGCGGTGGATTGTGCTCGTTCAATTCAGCAGGCCTTTGATGCCTTCAACCTCGCGAGTAAGGAGAAGTTACGGGTGCGGATCGGGTTGGACGCTGGTGAGCCCGTTGCCGACAGTAATGACCTGTTCGGAGCGACAGTTCAGACTGCAGCTCGCCTATGTCAGGCGGCGGAACCTGACACCATCGTCGTGTCGGGAGCAGTATCGGCTTTGGTTTTGAACCGATTCCCCCTCGTTTCTCTTGGTCATAAAGCCTTGAAAGGCTTCGTGCATCCCGTTGCAGCATTCGAGGTGAACTGGCACTGAGATCATAATTTTCGCTGATGATCTTGACACGCAGGGGCGCGCTGTATGTCCGCAGGGGGGGCGATTCCGGAAGTGGCGGCGCCCAGCCGCCTGAACTCCGTCCCGCACCGGGTTCGACGAACCGCCTACAAATCCCGTTCGGAGATGTCCCGTGATGTTCAACGACAGCTGGATCACCGCTTCTCCGAGCAAGCCCCACTACGGAATGGAATACGCGATTGAACCCCGTCTTCGTTGGCGCGTTGATCAGCAGTCGATCAAAGGGTGGGCGTCCTATGCCGAATTCGTCATTTTTTTGCCGCCAACAGGAAAAGCACTTGCCGCTGCGTGCGCCGATCGACCGATCGACATAGCAAAACTCGCGCTCCTGACGGGGCGCTCGCCAGCAGCGGTGAAATGGCTGGTGAAGCAAGACATCATCGTCCCGGCCAGCCTCTATTCTGCAGCTCTTCGGATAGGGGGCAGCATGCCACGAGATCGACAACACGACCGCCGAAAGTGAGCGGATTGACGCCGTGCGATGACAAGATGAGTCTCGGCCCGACCTGCAAAGGGTGGGAAAGGGGCGCGGCAGCGGCGCCGCAGCGGAGAACTCGCAATGGTTTTCAGGGCAGCCTTCGCTGGTATTGGTCTTGTGCTGGCCCAGGGCGCATCGGTCGCAAGCCAGGAGGAGCCGATCTCGCGACCCGTATTCGCAACCCTGCTCAGCTCCCTTGTGAGGCAGCAAGGCGTCAGCCTCTCTTTGCAGACGGACTGTGATCAGCCAGCGGTCAATTGCAAGGTTCTCGATCCGCCGCAGAACGTGGAGATCTGGCTACGCCCGGACGAACGCGGCAATCTCGCCAGCGTCCAGATCAATTTCGACGCAATCAACGGCCCGCCTGATCCGCTTTTCGCCTTGGCCCGTAAAATCTGCTCGGCTGCAATCGGGGTCCTTGCGATCCGCCCCGTTGATGCCCGGGTTCTCGAACCCTCTTTCAGCCAGGCGCGGATGACCGGCCATTGGGAAGGATTGGTCGCGGAGCAGAAAATCTCGGTCCGGTTGTATCCCAGCTATTCCTTCGGCGCTTGCGAAGTCACCGCATCGCGCAAATAGGGATGTGACGCCATTCCCCGTTCCGGTAGCCACAACATCGACCCTGGGGATCTCGGGATGGTATTTGGAATAGGGGCGTCTTGAAGGACGCAGCTATTGTCCCAGAACTTGCAGCCTGGGACATCGCGGCTTGGGGAGACCAAACATGGCCGTCCAAGAAGGCACTTATAAAGCGGAGTTTGGGACCTCCCTCGGTATCGGCAGCGGTGTCGTGGTGATCAGCGACGGCAAGGTGCGCGGAGGGAACTCCGCAATGCTGTATGTTGGACGTTATCAGGAGTACCGAGACACATTTAGCGCCGAGATCCGTGTAACCCGGCATACTCCGACTCTGGCTGTCGAAAGCGTGTTCGGAAAAGATGACCTGTCCGTCAGCCTGACAGGGGTGGCCGTCGAGGGCACGATCTCCTTGATTGGCGAGTCGCCGGACGCTCCAGGAATAAAACTCCGGGTGACGCTGGTCCGCGTTGCCGACTGACATCGACGAGCGCACCTTCGAGATCAATCACACGGCAATGGAGATCGCTCGGCCGGGCGCAGTCGCGCTTCCGTGCTGATCAGCTCCGCATAGACCGCGGGCGCGCTGATACGAGGCGAGCCGCTCGCTGCCTCTCTCAAGTTGTGTTTTCCCACAATGATCGCAAAGTACTATTCTGAGTAGTGTTTGCCGATTTTCTTATCATTCGAGAGGATTTACAGAAATTGGCGATTGCGCGACTATCCGATCCGACGCGAAAGCGTGCGCATACGGAGGTCAGTTATGCCGGGCCTGTCGATTGCGGTCATCGACGATCACCCGCTGCTGCGGGACGGGATCGCCGTTCTCATGAAACGGTGGGGCGGGTTCACGCTCGCGGCGACCGGCAGTGATGCGGATGACATCGTGTCGATCGCGAAGGCATATCAGCCCGATCAGATGATCGTCGATCTCAGCATGCCGGGAGACGTGTTTCAGGCGGTTTCGGACGCACTGAAGATCGTTCCCGCGATACAGATCATCGTGTTCACAGCCTCGACAAGCCCGGAGGATGCGATCAGGGCCCTCGATTCAGGTGCCAGGGGCTATGTCCTGAAAGGCAGCCCTAAAGAAGAGCTCTTCCTCGCCCTTCAGGCGGCGCAACGCGGCGAAGTCTATGTGACGGCCGCCTTCGCAACCAAGGTGATCGGCGCCTTGCAGCAGAAAACCCTGCAACGACAGATGGCGGCCCGCAACAGGCTGAGCGTCCGCGAGGACCAGATCGTCAAGCTCCTGCTGCTCGGGAAAAAGAACAGGGAGATCGCAGATGAACTCTCTCTCACCACCCAGACGGTCAAGGGTTACATGACCAGCCTGATGGCAAAGCTCAACGCGCGCAGTCGACTGGAAGTGGTGATCGCGGCGCAAAAGCTGGCCCCGCAGGATGGTGTCCCGGGCACCGGCAGATCCGACTCTGGGCAACAAGGTTGATCGGGAATTGCCGCCGCGGCTTGAGCGCGAGTTTGCGAACGCTGAACGTGGCCGTTGTGCCCTCGAACGGCAGTTACACGCGCTCTGCCCGGTTTAGTGCCGCCACCGGACGAGCGACCTCGCTGACGGCTACATTCCGCCCCGGTCTCGCCGCCGATGCCTGACCTCGACCGGGTGAGCCCGATCAGGCTTCCGAGGTGCGCAGACGCTCTTCTGCCTCCGTCGCCGGCTCGGCCCTTTGCTCCGTGCCGCGCCCGAGGAAGGCGAAGACGACGATCGCGGTGACGACCGTGACGGCGCAGAGCATCACGAGCAACGTCACGAAGGCCTCGCCATAGCTCTGGACGAGCGCAGTCCGGCTCATCTGCGGCAAGGCGGCCGCGGCGCTCGCGATATCGCCGGTGACGAGCCGTTGGGCGGCCGGACCCGCAAGCGCTGCGGTCGCGCCAGCCGCAAGATGGCCGGCCGTCAGGGCTGACAATACGGCGCTGACCACGGCGAGCGCCACGCCTTCGCCGGCCACGCGCGTGGTGCTGAAGATGCCGGTCGCCATGCCGGCGCGCTCCTTGGGCACGACGCTGACTGCAAGCCCGTCCATCAGCCCCCAGGGCAGGCTGATGCCGATGCCGATCAGCGCCATCGGCATGGCGATGCCCATCGTCTCGCCGCCGAGCGGAACGCGGCTCAGCCAGAACAGGCCGGCAGCGCAGATCAGCAAGCCTGCGCCGCAGATCGTCGCCGGCGCGAACCAGCGCGTCAGCAGGCCAGCCGCGATCGGCAGAACCAGCAGCGGCGCGGAGAGTGCGATCATCAGCCGGCCGGCGGCGATCTCGCTCAGGCCCTCGATACCGATGAAGCGCACGGGCAGCAGGATCAGCAGCACGACGAAGGCATAGGCCGGCGCGGCGGCCAGCAACTGCACCCCGACGAACCGCGGGTAGCGGAACAGGGTGAGGTCGAGCATCGGCCGGGCGACACGGCCCTCGATCACGACGAAGGCGATGAAGAGCAGGACGGAGCCCGCCAGCAGGCTCATCACGGTGGGCTCGGACCAGCCGCGCTCCGGCGCCAGCAGGACGCCATAGGTGAAGAGCGCCAGGGCCAGGGTGAAGCTGGCGGCGCCGGGCCAATCGAGCCCGGCGGCGTCGGGATCGCGCGATTCCTGCAGGACGCGCGCGCCGAGCGCCAAAGCGAGCACCGCCAGTACGATCACGAGCCCAAAGATGCTGCGCCAGCCGAAGGCGTCGATCATCAGGCCCGAAGCGATCGGCCCGAAGGCAAGGCCGACGCCGAAGCTCGTGCCGACGATGCTGAAGGCGCGGATGCGCGACGCGCCATCGAATTCCTGTGCGAGCGCCGCCATGCCGCCGGAAAAGGCGGCTGCCGCCGCGACGCCCTGGGCCGCCCGGCCCAGATCGAACCACAGGATATCGGGTGCAACGGCCAGCGCCATGGAGAGCACCGCGAATGCGCCGACGCCGATGAGGAAGACGCGCTTGCGGCCATAGGCATCGGCCAGTCCGCCCGCTGCCATCAGGCTCGATCCGAAGGTCAGCATGAAGGCGTTGGTGACCCAGTTGAGCGCGATCGGGCTGCCGCCCAACGCCTTGCCGATGGCAGGAAGCGCCACGGCCGGCCCGGTAAAGGTCAGCGGCATCGCCGCGGCGGCGAGGCAGACGGATAGGAGCACGAGCGCCTGCTCGGCCATGCGCGGCCGCGTGATGGTTTGCGTCATGGATTGAATGCCCTGTTCGATGGCGGCGGCGCTGCGACCCAGCCGGCGATCGCCTTTCCCGGGAAAGCTCGCCTTTCCCGAGAAACAGGATAATCTCGATGGAATACCTGCCAAGGCGTCGTGCATTCCGATCTTGGCGGAAGTAAACGCTCGAATGCTCGTGTCTCGGGAGAGCCAGGAATGGATTCGCTGAGCGGCCTGATGGCCTTTGTCCGGACAGCCGATCTCGGCAGCTTCGTCATGGCCGGGCGCGTGCTCGGACTGTCCGCGTCCGCGGTCGGCAAGGCCGTGACCAGGCTCGAACAGCAGCTCGGCATCCGGCTGTTCCAGCGCTCCACCCGCAGCCTGCGGCTGACCGAGGAGGGGCGGGCCTTCCACGAGCGCTGCCGGCGCATCCTCGACGATCTCGACGATGCCCGCGCCATGCTCGCCCGCACGATGGACGTGCCGCGCGGGCGCCTCCGCGTCAGCACGCCGATCGTCAGCTACCACCTGCTATTGCCGGTCCTGCCGGAGTTCATGGCGCGCTATCCCGAGATCGAGTTCGATCTCGATTTCAACGACCGCCTCGTCGATCTGATCGACGAGGGCGTCGATGTCGCGATCCGCAGCGGCGAACTTCCGGATTCGCGCCTGATGGCGCGGACCCTGCGCCCATTCCAGATGCTGCTCTGCGCCGCACCGTCCTATCTGGAACGCCACGGCAAGCCGGAATGCCCGCGCGACCTCGACGGGCATCTCGGCATCCGCTTCCGCTATCCCAACAGCGGCAAGATCCAGGCCTGGCCGCTGACGCTCATGGCCGGCGAACCGGAACTGCGCACGCGCACGGTCCTGACCTGCAACAATATGGAGGCGCTGCGCGGCGCCACGGTCGCCGGTCTCGGTATCGGCTGCATGCCGGATTTCCTGGTGCGCGATCCGCTCGGGAAGGGCGAGCTGCTTACCCTGCTCGATGACCGGATCGATGCTCCCGGCCATTTCAGTCTGATCTGGCCCTCCAACCGCAACCTCTCGCCGAAGGTCCGGGTCTTCGTCGATTTTATCGGGGAGCGCCTGTTTTCAACCCGCTGCGAGGCGTTTCCCCAGCCCTCTCAATGAGGCGATGGCCGCTTGTCCAGCAAGGCGCGAAGTCCGAGCACGGTGGTCTCGTCGAAGTTGATATCGATATCGACGCCGGAGCGGGTTTTCGTCCTCAGGATCAAGGTTCCATCATCGGCCATCACGAAACTGGTCTGTTCGGCGAGCACGGCGTTGACGACATCGGCATTCGACGGGGAGCCGCGCATCTCGGCGGCGTGCATGGCTGCCGCTTCGAACCGCGACAGGAAATCCCCCTCGAGCAGCCGCGGAATGTGAAGGATGAAGCGGCGTCCATTGCTGTCCGTCAGATCGAGGCAGCTGGTCTGCCCGCTCGTGGAGGCGCCGTGGCCGTTGACCTGGCTCAAGAGGATCGTGGCGGGCTCTGTCATCCCTGCATTCCCTGGATTTGCTGATCTCAGCCGCCTCCTTAGCCGTTTCACGTCGAAGTCGGAACTCGGGGCGAGCCGGTCCTCGTCGATGTCGGGGTGGTCCGGCGGGCCGCCCGGTCTGATTGCGGGGGGATGCGCTAGGGATCGAGCCGATAGACCTTGCAGATGACGCCCTCTTGCGTGCGGTAGGTCCGAAAGCCCATCGCCTCGTAATAGGCCAGGCCCATCGCATTGCCCTCGCCGATGGTCGCATCGATATTCTGCAGGCCAAAGGCTCTGGCGGCTTGCACTGTGGCTTGAAACAGCGCCGAGCCGACGCCTTGGCGAGCGGCGTGGGGGCTGACATGGGTTCCGATGATCCCCCAGCCTTCGGCTACCCCGTAGGGATTGTCGGCCGAGGCATGGCGCAGAGACTGGAACCCGAGAATCCGCCCCAGTTCGCCCTCCGCAACCGAGCATTCGATGCGCTGCTCCTGCTCGATATAGTGAGCCAGGACCCATTGGGGATCACCAGCGCTCTTGCGCAGGCCCGCAGTGAAGATCTCGTCCAGGGCGCTGCTCATACCTTGCGCATCAGCGGATGTGGCCGGTCTGACTTTCATGCTGACCTTACTCTCGTGGGGCGTGCGGGACTGTATTGGACGATCGGCCGTCAAGGCAAAGTCGGAACCCTGCCGAGGTCCTCACCCGTGACGTCACGGCGTTCTGAACGGGAAGCTAAAGACGGCCCGACACGACCTTGCCGTCGTCACGTTTCGCCGCCACGATCCTGCGGATCAGACAAGTGTCCGCAGATACCGGTGCGCGAGGGCAAGGATCGCCCCCTTGGATCATCGGACCGGAAACCCTATCCGCTCCCATGATCTAACCCTTTGTGTTTGCGTCGGCTTTGCCCCGAGAACCGCAATCCACTTTTCGGGCCGAAGCTTTAAGCCCTATGGACGTTTCCAGATCGCGAGGTCGCCCACCGTCCGGAACCCGGCCTCCAGTGCGGCTGCCAGTGCGTCGCCGCTCTCGTAGCCCACCAGGTCGCGACCGGGGACCGTCATTGTCGTGGCGCTGATCACCTCCGAGGTGTCGCCGAAGACGTTGCTGAGACCGGCCACGGCGCCCGTCTCCGTGACGATGCACCCGGCCACGATCGCGCCATCCGCCCGCGCGGCCAGCATCCTGATCCCGGGCGACGTCAGGAATGCCGGCAGGAAAAGCGGCGGCTCGCCTGCACGTCCACTCCAGGCCGCCTCCCATGCGCCCAACTCCTCGGCGTCCATGATCGGGCGCCAGCTGAGCCGCGTTCGTCCCGCGGCCAGGCCGGCGGGCCGATGAATCCAGCGAGCATCGAACAGCGGCTCGAAGCCGAGGCCGTCCAGCGCGAGCGCCCGGTAACTGTCCTTGACGAAGAAGGCCTCAGACGCCCGCGCTGTCCGTTTTGCGATGGCGTGCAGCTGAACCTGAGGATCGATTTTTGGGTCGACCGTGACGAGATGGGGGTAGAAGCGCGGCGGCGTTCCCGAGCACGCGGCGCAACCGTCGACACGCTCCACGCCAAGGCCGTGCGCGCGCCACATGGCGGTGCACAGCGCGGCGTTGTCGAGCGCCGCCATGCGATGAAACTCCGAAACCACCATGCTGTCTGCCTGCGTCCGACGGCAGGATCGGATCGCTCCTGCAGATCAGCCATGCCGTAACAGGACAGGGCCTGGCTTTCCATCCAGCTCGAACGTGGTCGGGAGCGTCTGGTCTGTCCCGTGCGGGTCCGCCATAGGCTGCCGGGGGCCGGGCCGACGCTCCTAGAACGGCCGCGAGCCGCGGACACCATCCACCAGATCATCGGACCGGATATCGTATCCGGTTCGATGATCTAAGTCTTTGTGTTTGCATAGGCTTTGCCCCGAAAACCGCAATCCACTTTTCGGGCCGATGCTTTAGAACAGCCGCTCGCTCATCTCACGCAGCTTTTCGGCCTCGGAGCGGAATGTTCGATATTCATGGCGTCCGGTAACGGGGTGGCGCCGATGCCAGAGCGTCTCCAGCCAGAACGGCCCGGTGTCGTCGCTCGGGAAGACGGGCCGCCACGCATACCATCCGCTCCAGAGGCAGTCTGAAGCTGGGATCGGGCCGGCATGGCGCGGGGCGGCCGTCATGATGCTTCTCCGCTAGAGAGTTGGTTAAAATGGAATCCCCTGCAATGCCTTATCGCCTTGTCTTCACGTGATTTCGTACGCCGGACCGCTACGCAGTTTTGCTGGAATTGCTCTGCTCCTTCGACGCCTCGGGAGACATGTTCTCCTCCTGCGCCGAAAAGACATTATGCGCGTAAGCGTCGAGAATAGCTTCCGACTTGATCAGGCGGCCTGCCGCCTCTTCGGCGCGATCGGCCTTGTAGAAATCGAGCTTCTGGATCTTGGCGATCCAGGTCTTGAACTTGGTCAGTTCCTGCTCGTTCTCCTCGAGCTCCGCGAAGGTGAAGTGCTTGACGCGGGTCTCTTCTGCAATCTCCTCCTCGAAGGCGATGCACTTCTCGATGAACTCCTTGTACTCGTCGTCGCGGTCGGCATTGAACCGGGCGATGATCTTGTCCTGCTGCTTCTGGTCGAGGCCGACCGTCGCCAGCAGCAGCGCTTCGCCCTCGGCCTCGGCGATCTCGTTCTCCAGCATCTTTAGGCGCCGCAGATGGTCATCGGTCTTGGGCAGCACGCAGACGCCGCCCTGCAGATAGACCGCGCCCATCCCCTTCAGCTTGCGCCAGATCGAGACCCGCTTCCGCGCCGGCTCGGCGGGGACCTTGTAGGTCAGCAGCAACCATTCCAATGCAGACATCGAACCTCTCGGAGCCTCTTGAATGTTACGGTCGTTACAATCATACTGAACGGAATATCGCGTATCGATCATACCACGGTCGCGCAAGAAGATCTCATCCTGCTGCGCAGCCTGCGAAACGAAAGCGACGGCCATGATCTCATGGGCAACAGCCGCCCCGGCCATTTCCGCGACGTTCCTCGCCTCGCTCGTCGAGGTGGTCGAAGCCTTCACCATCGTGCTTGCGGTCGCAACGGTGCAGGGCTGGCGACCGGCCCTGACGGGGACAGTGGCAGGGCTCGGGGTTCTCGGCCTTCTCGTCCTGGCGCTCGGGCCCGTGATCGACCGCATCCCGCTCCAGGGGCTTCAACTCGTCATCGGCGTGCTGTTGCTGCTCTTCGGCCTGCGCTGGCTGCGCAAGGCGATCCTTCGGGCCGCGGGCATCATCGCCTTGCATGACGAGGAGCTCGCCTTCGCCAGGGAGACGGCGAGCCTGACCGAGGCAGCGCGCCGGGACGCGACGCAGCGCAACTGGATCGCGGGTCTCGCCGCCTTCAAGGCGGTGGTGCTGGAGGGCGTCGAGGTCGTGTTCATCGTCATCGCCGTCGGCGCCGGGCGCGGGCTGCTCTGGCCGGCGGCCCTGGGGGCGGTCGCGGCCTGCCTCCTTGTCCTGATCATCGGTTTCGCCGTTCACAAGCCGCTGTCGCGCGTGCCCGAGAACACCCTCAAATTCGGCGTCGGCGTGATGCTGTCGGCCTTCGGCGTCTACTGGACCGGGGAGGGGCTCGGCGTCGCCTGGCCCGGGCATGATCTGGCGATCCCGGCTCTTGCCGCCGTGTTCCTGGCCGTCGGGCTCAGCCTGGTCCCGGTCGCCCGTCGTCCCCGGACAATCGAGCCCCAGGAGATTGAACCCCAGGAGATGACCCGATGAACCTGCTGCGTCTGATATTTCGCGAACTCGTCGGCCTGTTCGTCGATGACGAGAAGCTGGCGCTGGCCATCCTGGCCGTGGTCGGGGCGTGCGGGCTGCTTGTCCGCTACCAGCAGGGCGCCTCCATCACGGTCGGCCTGTTGCTGCTCTTCGGCTGCATTGGCGTCCTGTTCGCCAGCGCCGTCCAGGGCGCGAGGCGCTAGCTCGATCGGTATCCGGGGCAGGACGCTGGTGGACGCGCGCATCTCGAATAGTGGATCCCGGCAGCGGACATGAACGCCTTCAACGACACCATCGTCGGCAAGATCGAGATCATTCGGGAGTACCGCTAAGGGTTGGCGTTGCCCGTGATGGTGTTCAGCGTGATCGTCCTGAGCATCCCTGCTGTGGCCAGTGAATCAAATTGCCTTGGATCTCCGGCGGCAATCGCGGGCGTATTCGCGGCGCATTTCCTTCAATTGCTCCCGATCGAGCCGAGACGTGTGTCCTGGCTTGGTAGCCTTGCGGGCTTCCTCGCGACACGCCTCGCGAGCGCTATCGCCGCTCCGCCTGGCTTGCGTCGGCAATGCGAAGACAGCCAAAACTGCGACGGAAAGCGCAAGGTGGAAATGCATGTCAGGCTCCTTTTGCGGAGGCAAAATTCGCTGCAGTTGACGCTATTGGAGATTGGCGCGGCGTCTCGTTGGCGGAGCGCTAAAAGTGCGCCAGCAGTCCTCCCGCGCCGCGCGAACGCCACGGCGCTGCCATGATGGTCGCTTCGGTGATGGAACGACTTGCAAGCGAGATCGCCTGATCGATCTGTTCATTGGAGTAGGACGGGCGCATTGAGAAGCGATAGCGGGCGCTTCCGAGTGGAACGACGGGGAACTCGATCACGGTGGCGACGAGGCCGAGTTCGAAGGCACGCCCGCCGGCGATCCGGCCGAAGCCCTCCGGTCCAAGATGCAACGGCACGATATGCGAGCCATCCTTTCCGAAGACGCGCAGGCCTGCTGCCTCCAACCCCTCGCGAAGCCGGGTGCTGCACCGCCTCAGTGCTTGGCGGAGTGCCTCCCCCTCGTTGCTTCGGGAGATCGCGATCGCGGTTTGGGCGACGGCGGCCTGGATCGGCGAGATTGAGGTCGAATAGGTGAAAGTGCCGCTGAAGAACTTGACGGGATAAACCGCGCTCGCATCCTTGAAGAGCATAAACCCGCCATTGGCGCACAGAGCCTTGGAAAAGGCTCCAACGACGATATCGACCTCGCCGAGAAGGCCCTGCTCGCCAAGCGAACCGGTTCCCTCCGGCCCACTGGCGGCAAGGTCGTGGCAAACGTCGACCAGCAGGAACGCCTCCTGTTCCCGGCAAAGCGCGACCAGCCCCCGTAGATCGGGCACGTCGCCATCCATTGAATACATGCCCTCCGTCACGACGACGATCGCAGCGTCCGGAAAGCGCATCCTGGCAGCTTGCAGCTTGGCTCGGGCATCTGCATTGTCCAAGTGCCGATAGCGAAAGACGTTGCTCGTTGCGGCGGTGGCGCCCTGCTGCAGCGAAGCATGTGCCAATTCGTCCATGACGATGACATCGTGCTTCCTGACCAGGCCGACGAGAGCACCGAAGCTCGCGGCCCAGCCAGTCGGGAACAGGATACAACTCTCATAAGCAAGCCAGTCGCAAAGGGTGCGCTCAAGCGCCGCGGAAAGCTCGAAATTTCCCATCAACCCGCCAACGGAGACGCTGTGCACGCCAACCTCCGTGGCCGCGCGGACCGCAGCATCGACGATCGCCGGATGCGAGCTTAGGCTCAGGTAGTCGACCGTGGTGAAATTCAATCCCTCGATGGCACCCTCGAACGGATTGCGGCAGCGAACGAGGTCATCGGGCAGATCGTCCCAGTTCAGAGCAAACTGGAACAGACCAGCCCCGCCACGCGACCGCACCCAGTCCAGCATGGGCGCATTGCGCCGAAACAGGTCCCGCCCTTTGGGGTTATAGAACCGCGCAACATTCTTGGAGAGATTGCCGTTCTCACCGAACAGGTTGTGATTGAGAACGAATTTCTGAAGATCCTCGCGATCTGGCCAGGATGACGAGCCCCTCCCGGCCTGCATCGGCAAACCTCTGCCGCGGTCCGGCGCATCGCCGTCGGCGGATTCTTTGAGAAGGTTGTTCCCATCCGATCCATCGATCGTGACGGCGTCGACCGTTCCGACCAGGACATTGTTGAACTCCTCTCCGATGACGCGGGCCACGGCGTTCTCCACTGCAACAGAAGCGAGATGCCAAGCGTGTGCCGTCCGACGCTCTGCCGCATGACCCAAATGGGCTAAGATGGCGCCCTCGCAATGGGCCAGGTCGCGAGGCCGTTCAGCCCGAGCGCGGCCGAGGAGCGTTCATCAAGCGAGCCAGCAGCGCCACTAGCTCCGCCTGGCGATGCGTATCCGTCTTATCGAAGATCGACTTCAATTGATTACGCGCCGTTTGGCGTGTCACGTGGAGCGCCTCGCAGGCTGCGTCGATGCTCCCCCCGCTGCCGACCATGGCTGCCAGTCGAGCTTCAGCGGCCGTCAGGCCGAAGGCGGCGCCGAGGGCGGAAGTCAGCGGCTGCGACTGCGCATCCAGATCGTTCAGGAGGAGAAGAATGCGCCCTCCGGAGAAGGGTTCGACCGCGGAACCGGACAATACAAGAGGACTGGCCACGATCGGCCGACGGTTGCTGCGGCGCACGACAATATGCCCGCCATTCGATGCGAGCGGACGGGAGGAGCGGCATGCCTCAACGAGTGTAGAGAAGGCTGCCGCCGCCTCGCGGTCTCTCGTGACAATGCGACCGCCGACGACATGGAACCACGGATCATAAAGATTTGCCGCTGCGGCGTTCTCGCGCAGAACGCGGCCGAAGTGATCGAGCACGAGAGCAGGCTGTCCGACCAGATCAAGCGCGGCCGTCATGCCTGCGATGCGGGCGCGGCCGACGGCGCGAGTGATCGTCGCCGCCTCGGTCAGCCCTTGGCAAAGCGTGGCCAGCTTCGCCTGCTCGTCAGGATCGAAATAACCTTGTTCGGCGTTGCGCTGAATGGCGATGCACCAGAAGTCGTCACCCGAACGGAAAGCGACGCCAGCCCACCAGCGTAGCCCGCATGGTGCCAAAAGATCTTGATAGTACGGCTCACGCTCGATGGCATCCGGCGTCATGAAGTCTTGGTCCACGCCTATGCCGGTCTTCAGCATCTTTGGAATTGCACGGGTGCGGATGTCGCGGCGGACCCAGCCGTCGCGAATGTATCTCTCCATAATCTGTTGGCTGCCGGCACTGACAGACACCAGCGCGACATCGGGTGTGGTCAAAGTGGCGCGAAAGAGCGATGCACCCTGCGCACCGGCCGCCGCCGATACGTCTTTGAGAACACCGCTCCAGGATTCCGGTTCGGCGACGACGTCCTGGATGCGCGCGACGACTTTCTGAAGCCCCCCGAGATCGACGGCACGGGGTGCTCCACGCACGGCGGGTTTAGCAAGATTCGGAACCACGGCAGACCACGCGCCATTGGCGTCCGCTTCCGGCCGGGCTCGCGATCGGCGACCATCCGGTGGGCGCTGCTTGTGGCCCATGTCGCCTTGTCTTCCTCGCAATCGTGCCTTGGCATCCGTCACGGGAATCAAAAGTAAGCAATTCACATTGAACGGCGTCAAGGGGCAGCAGCTCCTCCTTCGTCAGGCGCCGCATCATGTCGGCCGTGTCGACATAGTGGACGCCATCGCGGAGGCGACCTTCGAACTGATCGGCGAAGCTCGAAGGGCTCCATCGCGACGGTCGCACAGGTGGCCCGCGCTGGATCCGATGGTGGGCCCGGCGCCCGGGAACAAGCCGCCTCGCGCTCGATCTGCGCTCCCCGGGCTAGCCGCGTCCGTTCGGGTTGTGCGGCATGGCTGACGCGGTCGACTGCCTGACGATCAGCTCCGGCGGGAAGATCCGGCTTTGGACGGGCTGCGCTTGTCCCATCGCATCGAGGAGGCAGTCGATCGCCGCATGCGCCATTGCCGAGAGCGGCTGCCTGACGCTGGTCATCGGCGGGTTCATCAGCCGGGCCAGGAACAGGTCGTCGATGCCGACCAGCGAGATGTCGTCGGGAATCACCAGGCCCTGTTCGCGCAAGCCCGCCGCGAGGCCGATCGCCAGCAGGTCGTTCATCGCGATCACGCCGGTCGGGCGCTGCTGCAGTCTTGCGATGGCGAGTCCGGCATCGATCCCGAGTTCCGCGATCATGTCGTCGCCATACTCGTTCGGCGGCAGCGAAATCTCATGGACAGACCCGTCCAGGCCATGTCTCTGCGCTGCCGTCCTGAAGCCGTTCAGACGCGCCGCGCGCGCCGCCGTTTGAAGCGGTCCCGTGACATAGGCGATATGCCGATGTCCGAGGCCAACCAGATGATCCACTGCAAGCGTCGTGGCCAATGCGTTGTCCGTCGACACGACGGTAATGCCCTGAGCTGCCGACAAGGCGGCATTGCCCTCGAAAGCGACGATGGCGAGCCCCTTGGCGGCAAGGCCGGAGAGATGCCGGGGGTTCAGCAGGGACGAACCGGTGATGATGCCGCGAACGCCGAAAGCCGCCAGTTCCTCGGCAAACTCGGTCTCCCGGTGCGGGTCCCGGTAGGTGTTGCAGAGGATCACCTGATGCCCCCGCGCCTGGGCGGCATGCTGGATGGCGGTGGCGATTTCGCCGAAGAAAGGATTGGCGACCGACGGCACCAGAAGCCCGATCACAGCCGAATGCCCGGTCTTCAGCTGACGCGCGGCCGAACTCGGCTTGTATCCGAGTTCCGCGACGGCGCTGCGGATGCGCTCAAGCGTGGCGGGGGTCATCTTCGCATGGCGATCGTTCAGGAAATTCGAGACACTTGAAGCCGAGACGCCGGCTATCCGCGCCACATCGAGAATGGTCGCCACCCCTTGGTTTCTCCCCTTTTTGGTGTTGGTGCATCGTTGCACCGATGCGGGAACCGTGCAACAAATCGCGACAACAACTGTGCGGCCCCTTCATGGACGAACGAGAATCAAGGGCCGAAGCAGGGTACCAAGGGAGAGCGAAATGGGCATGAAGGCATCACGGCGTGATGTGTTGCGTTTCGGGGCGCTGATCGCGTCGCCGGCCATTCTGAAGCTGACTGGCGCAGGCGCGCTGTCCTCGCCGGCCGCTGCCGCGGAGCCGGGCCGCCTGCGCATCGCCTGGTGGGGCGGAACCGACCGGGCACGCCGGACGCAGGCCGCGATCGATGCCTTCAAGCTCGGGCGTTCCGGGCTCGAGATCGCGCCTGAGACCGTGGGTTGGGATGCCTATTGGACCAAGCTGGCAACCCAGGTCGCCGGCGGCAATGCGCCCGACATCATTCAGATGGACTACCGCTACCTGCCTGAATATGCGCGTCGCGGCGCGCTGCGGGCGCTCGACGATCTCGTCCCTTCGGTCATTGACCCCAGCGATTACGTGCCCTCGGTGCTCGAGGCCGGCAAGATCGACGGCAAGCTCTATGGCATCCCCATGGGCATGAACAGCGACGTCCTGCTCTATGACAAGACGATGCTGGAGAAGCTCGGCCTTGCCGCGCCAAACCCGGAGATGAGCTGGGCGGAATTCGCGACGCTCGGCGAGAACATCACCAAGAAGGCGAACCGGCGCGGCTATTTCGGTTCGGCCGATCCCAGCGTGATGGAGCCCGAGCTCGAATACTGGGTGCTGACGCGCGGCCGCACGCTCTATGACAAGGACGGTCGTCTTGGCTTCACCCGCGACGATGCCGAGTCCTGGCTGGCGCTCTGTGCCGAGATGCGGGGCAGGGGCGCCATCGTTCCCGCCGATCTCGCCGCGACCGACAAGATCACCATCGACAGCGACCTGCTGACGACGGGCCGCGCCGCGATCACCTTCACCAACAGCAACCAGAGCGTCGGCTACCAGGCTGTCAGCAAGAGCAAGGTCGGGATGGCGTTCCATCCCAAGGGTGAGAAGCCGGGCGAGTATCTCAAGCCCTCGATGATGCTCTGCGTCTCGGCGACGGCCGCCGATCCCAAGACCGCTGCAGCCCTGATCGACTTCATGGTGCTGAAGCCCGAAGGCGCCAAGCTGCTCGGCGTCGAGCGCGGCGTCTCGCCCTCGGAGAAGATCCGCGCCCTGCTGGCGCCGGAGCTCGACGAGGGCGGTCAGATGCAGGTCGAGCATCTCTCGCAGCTAAGCAAGCGCGGACCGGCACCGCTCCCTCCGGCGCCGCCGAAGGGCGCGGCCGAAGTCACCGCCCTGATCCGCCAGGCGGCCGAGAAGGTCGGCTTCAAGCAGCTCACGCCGCAACAGGCCGCCGAGCAACTGGTCTCCGAGGCCGAGCGCATCCTCTCGAAAGCCTGATCATCCATGGCTCACAGTGCCAGTCTCGCCGCCTCCACGCCGGGCCGTGTCGCCCGGCGTCGCTGGGACGGCGTCAGGAATGCCTTGCCCGGCTATCTCTTCCTCACGCCGTGGCTCGCGGGCTTCGTGCTGTTCACGCTCGGCCCGACTCTCGTCTCGCTCTATCTGTCCTTCACCGACTTCGACCTGCTGCGCGCACCGCAATGGGTTGGAGCGGCGAATTATCAGCGGATGTTCTCGTCCGACCCGAAATTCTGGGCGTCGGTCAGCGTGACATTGACCTATGTCGTGCTGTCGGTGCCGCTGAAGCTCGCCTTCGCGCTGGCCGTCGCGATGGTCCTCGATCGTGGCATCAGGGGCCTCAGCATCTATCGCGCGATCTTCTATCTGCCGTCCCTGCTCGGGGGCAGCGTCGCGGTCGCGATCCTGTGGAAGCAGGTCTTCGGCTATGAGGGCCTCGTCAACGAATTCCTCTGGTTCGCCTTCGGCATCAACGGGCCGAGCTGGATCTCGAATCCGGCAACCTCGCTCTATACGCTGGTCCTGCTCAGCGTCTGGCAGTTCGGCTCGCCGATGATCATCTTCCTCGCAGGCTTGCGCCAGATTCCGCGTGATCTCTACGAGGCAGCCAGCATCGACGGCGCGACGCGGCGTCAGCAGCTCACCCGCATCACCTTGCCGCTGCTCGCGCCGGTGATCTTCTTCAACCTGGTCCTGCAGACGATCGAGGCGTTCAAGGCGTTCACGCCGGCCTTCATCATCAGCGGCGGCACCGGTGGCCCGGTCGACTCGACGCTGTTCTACACCCTCTATCTCTATCAGCAGGGTTTTGCCTATTTCCGCATGGGCTATGCCTCGGCCCTGGCCTGGGTCCTGTTGCTGACGATCGCCGCCTTCACGGCGCTCACCTTCTTCTCGCAACGCTTCTGGGTCTATTATGAAGACGAACAGCGCTGACGGCCGCCTCGCGCCGGAGGCGATCGACCGGTCGTGGCGGGCGCTCCCCAAGCATATTGCGCTCTCGCTCGCCTCGCTGGCGATGCTCTATCCCTTGCTCTGGATGCTGAGCAGTTCCTTCAAGCCGGAAGACGAGATCTTCAGCGATCTCTCGCTCTGGCCGAAGGCGGTCACCTTGGCCAGCTATGTCGAGGGTTGGTACGGTCTCGGCATCAATTTCGGCCGGTTCTTCCTGAATTCGCTGATCGTCTCGGGGCTGGCCGTCATCGGCAACCTGGCGGCCTGTTCGCTCGCCGCTTTCGCCTTCGCGCGGCTTGAGTTTCCGCTGCGGAAATTCTGGTTCGCGGCGATGCTGGGCACGCTGATGCTGCCCTATCACGTCACCCTGATCCCGCAATATGTGCTGTTCCAGAAGCTCGGCTGGCTGAACACGTTCTGGCCGCTGGTCGTGCCGAAATTCATGGCGGTCGACGCCTTCTTCATCTTCCTGATGGTGCAGTTCTTCCGCGGCATCCCAAGGGAACTCGACGAGGCGGCCGTCATCGACGGCTGCGGACCCTGGCGGATCTACTGGAGCATCATGCTGCCCTTGTCGAAGCCGGTCCTGGCGGCAGCCGCGATCTTCTCCTTCATCTGGACCTGGGACGATTTCTTCGGGCCGCTGCTCTATCTCACCGATGTCGCCAATTACACGGTGCCGCTGGCGCTGCGCGGCTTCGTCGATGCGACGAGCCGCTCGTCCTGGGGGCCGCTCTTCGCCATGTCGGTGCTCAGCCTCGTCCCGGTCTTCGCGGCCTTCCTGATGTTCCAGCGCCATATCATCGAGGGTATCGCGGCCTCCGGCCTGAAACGGTGAGCAAGCGATGAAAGCGACCGCCACCTCCGTCCCGCCCAAACCTGTCCAGCTCGGCGCCTCGATCCGCGGGGAATGGTTGCTCGACTGGGGCAAGCTGACGGTCAATCACGGTGCCTATGGCGCCACGCCCAAAACCGTTCTCGCCGCCCAGGACGCGTGGCGCCGGGAGATGGAGAGCCAGCCTTCGCTCTTCATGCGCTCGGTCCTGCCTCTGGCCCTGCGGCAGGCCGCGGGCGCGCTGGCGGATTTCCTCGGTGCGAAGGGCGAGGACCTCGTCTTCGTCGACAACGCCACGAGCGGCTGCAACGCCGTCCTGCGCTCGCTGGATTTCGCGCCGGGTGACGAGATCCTGATCCTGAGCCACGCCTATGGCGCGGTTCGCAACACGGTCGCCTACCTCGCCGAGCGCAGCGGAGCCCGCATCGTGGAAGCGCCGATTGCGTTTCCGCAGCCTAGCGCCGCGCAGATCGTAGAGGCTGTCGCGGCCGCCATCACGCCACGCACCCGCATCGCGGTGCTCGACCATATCACCTCGTCCAGCGCGCTCCTGCTGCCGATGGCGGAGCTGATTGCGGCCTGTCACGCGGCGGGCGTACCGGTGCTTGTCGATGGAGCCCATGCGCCCGGCCAGATCGCGCTCGATCTCCAGGGCCTCGATGCCGACTGGTATGTCGGCAATTGCCACAAATGGCTGATGGCCCCGAAAGGCTGCGCCTTCCTGTGGACCAGGCCGGACCACCAGGCAGCGATCCATCCGCTGACGATCTCGCATGGTTTCGGTGGCGGCTATCTCGCCGAGTTCGACTGGACGGGCACGCGCGACCCCAGTGCCTTTCTGGCCGTGACGGCTGCGCTTACGTTTCATCAGGATCTCGGCGGCGCCGCCCTGCGGGCGCGCAATGCCGATCTCGCGGGGCGTGGCGCTGAGATCCTCGCAACAGCGCTCGGTACCGAAACCGGCTCCGGGCCGGAGCTCGCGCGGGCGATGCGGCTGGTGCGCCTTCCCGTACGCTTTGAGGCGGGTGGGGAGAGGGCCTTGGCGATCCGGCGGCGCTTCGAGGCCAGGGGCTGCGATGCACCGGTCTCCGCGCTCGCCGGCGGGCTGTGGCTGCGTCTGTCGGCCCAGGCCTATAATGAGGAGGCCGATTACGAGCGGCTTGCCGTGCTCGTGCGCGCCGCACTCGCCGAGTGACGGAGCAGGCGTGGGGGCATTGGCCTCGGCGACGCGAAAAGGCGGGGCAAGCGGCTCTTCTTGGGCCGCCTTCCATCCCGGCCCGATTCAGGCGGCCCGCTCGGTGAGGGCAGGGGACGGCGCGGTTGCGGGCCTGGTTTATTCTTGCGCCAACCTTACAAACCGTGCTCCGGTTCCCCATGTGCAAAACACGGTCGCCGAGAACGAGCCGCTTTGCGGTTGATCTGTTCCGGCGTGGCCGCATGTGAGAAAATGGCTGGCTTGTCCCTGCAAAGCGAGACCCGTCGCGGCGCTCATGCGCGTCGCGGGCGGCTGAACGGCCACATTCCTGACCTCCGAAGCCGCACGGTATCCGGGCATTCCAGTTCCCCTGCGGATGGCGCCGCGGGCCGCTTTGCGCTGACGCGACCGGGAGGACACTGGCAATGAGTCTCAACTTTCCCAATCCGATCCGGCGCTTCGATGCGGGGCGCTCCTGTGTCAGCTTCTGGGGTTCCGACGCAGCGCTGGAGGTCACCTTCCAGGTCGATTTCGCGGCCTTGCACAAGCTCAGCCCGAGTGCGGGCGATGTCGAGGCTGCGGTTCTCGCCGTCTTCGACCAGAACCGTGACACGATCTACCAGGCTGCCCGCTCCGCCTATTCCCGGCATCGCGGCGGCTATCACCGGCTGACGGCGGAGAGCTTTTGACGCCCCCGCCCCAAGGACAATGAAGACATGACCACGACAGCCTACAAGGCAGGGGACCTCCTCAGCCTCACCAACGACATGATCAATCAGCCGCGGCCAGGCCCGTTCGAGGTTCTGCGCGTCATGCCCTCCCGCGACAACGCCGAGGAGCAGTATCGCGTGCGCGGGCCCGATGGCCGCGAGCGCGTGATCGGGCATCACGAGATCGTCGGGAATGGCGGCGCCGCCAGCAAGATCTAGGAGGGGGAAACCGATGACCGATCGTTCAAAGCTCATTGCCAATGCCGATAATGCGTTCCTGAGGACGCAGACCCAGTCATCGGTGCGCAACCGGATCATCTCCGAGGAGGAGAGCGCCATCCAGGCCCGCGAGGCCAAGACCGCGCGGCTGAAGGCTGAGCGGTTGGCCAAGGAGGCGCTGGACCGCGAACTCCTCGCAGCCGAGCCGCCGAAGCCGAAGAAGCGCCGGCCTGCCTCCGCTTGAACGGACGGTCGGCATCCCGATCAGAGCGAGTGCTTCGTGGACATCACCGTCACCCAGAGCTCCGATGACACCGTCTGGCTGCTGAGCGACCTGCTCGGCCGGCCGATGGGCGAAATCACCGAAAACCCCGCGGGCGAGTTCCGGCTTGTCACCGCGGGCCAGGCGCAGGAGACGATGAAGGCCATGAAGCATGGTCCGTTTCCGAGCCTCGATGCGGCGCTGGCCGAGATCGAGCGCTTCACGCGCAGCGCCTGCCGCCGGGTCTCGGTCAAATCCGGGAATGGCGAAGTCCCGGCATAAGGCAGCAAGCTCCGGCGCCGGCCCCGGGCTAGGCTCTCCACAGGATCGGGAAGATCATTCCACATGTGATGAGGGCGATTGCGGCGAGCTGCGGCGGCGTCGGAATTTCCCCGAGCACCACCATGCCGGTCAGAACCGTCGTCACCGGAATGCAGGGCATGAACAGCGAAGCCGGTTGCGGGCCGAGCTGGCGAACCACATAGGTGTAGAGAACGATCGCAGCCGCACCGGCCAGGAAGCCCTGGATCACGAGTTGCGTGGCGATTTCGGCAAGCGGGGCGGCCGCGAACCCGCTCGGCGCCAGGGCGTGCAGCAGGGGCAGCGGCAGGCAGGAGAGCAGGACGACGGCGATCGTCGCCGTCACCGCATCGACCGACCAGCGCCGGGCCAGCACCGCATAGGCCGAGAACATGATCCCCGATCCGGCAAAGAGCAGATCGCCGCGCCAGGTGTCGCCGGCACTGAGCCCTGCATGGAAGACGAAGAGCAGCAGCCCGGCGATGATCGCGCCGATGCCGATCAGCCGCGCACCGGACACCGTCTCCCTGAGCGCGATGCGCGAAAGCACGAACGAGAAGAAGACGATGGAGGCGGGAGAGAGCGCGGCGGCATGGGCGGCCGGCGCCTGGGTCAGCCCCTGATTGATGAGCAGCGGATAGGGCAACCCCGCCAACAGCGCCAGCAACCCGGCCTTCCGCCAGCCCAGCGCCTTCAGCCGTCTGGTGCCGGTCCGCCATAGCACCGGCAGGAAGACGAGACCTGCGCCGAGAAAGCGCAGGCCCACGATATCGGCCGCAGTCAGATGCTCGCGCAGGCTGAAGCGGGCGGCGACGAACTGGAGGGTGGTGATCGCAACGAAGGCCGCCCCCGCCAGGATCGCCAGCCCTTTGCCGCCGGCACCGTCTCCGAACATCGCATTGCGCAAGCGGGCCTCCGTGACGGCGCGGCCGGTCCGGCGGGCCTGGGCCGCCGACAGTACCGGACTGCAGCAATCACAGCCTATTGCCGGCGTAGGTGCGGCTGAATATGCTCATTCCACGAGTTTGGCGTGAGATTCACTCTATCTGTGGTCATCAAGCGTGAAACATGAAATCGCCGATCTCGACGCGATCGACCGCAACTTGCTGCGTCTGCTGCAGGAGGACGGCCGCCGCACCACGCTCGAACTGGCGAACCGGGTCGGCCTGTCCCCGACCGGGACCAGCCAGCGCGTCAAGCGCCTGTTCCGGGAGGGCTATGTCAGGGCCGTCAGGGCGATCCTCGATCCGCAGAAGGTCGGCCGGGGCACCGTGGTCTTTATCCAGGTCCGCCTCGACCACACCGCCCCGCATATCTTCGAGCGATTTGCCCAGGCGATCTCGCAGGCATCCGAAGTTCTGGAATGCCACATGGTCATCGGCGGCTTCGATTATCTCGTGAAAGCGCGAATTGCCGACATGTCCCTGTTCCAGGACTTTCTCGAGCGGGTGATTCTGCCTCTGCCCGGTGTCAGGGAGACCCACACCTACGCATCGGTGTCTGACGTGAAGCCCGACGCCCTGCTGCCGATCTGAGGTGGTGGAGCGAAGCGGTTGAGGTGGCGATTTCGGATTGGTCTTCCGCAGCGATGTCCGGCTTGGTCCTGATCTGCCAGGCACGGGCTATTGCAGGCGACCGCCTGATAAACCGTCAGCTTGGGAAACGAGATCGAAGGGGCAAGGTCGACCCGTTGCGGATTCTGCTCATCTGACCCTGACGTAGCTGAAACAGTCCTGCGGCGGGAACTCGATTCATGTTTTCTTAAATGCGAATCCAATCGCGAGAATCCGAGCCTCATTGTTGCGCGAGCGCGCCACTAACAGTCGGCCAACCTCATAACCCCATGAGCTGAGACCGGTGGTCGCCGGCGGAGACTTCACGTGCAACGACGTTTTCAAAATGCCCTGCTGATTGCCCTTATCGCCGGCTTCGGCGTCTCCAGCGGCGCGATGCACGCCCGGGCCCAATCGACTCCGAAGGTGCAGCCTGGCGAGGGGCGCCCATACGAGATCGCCGGCAGCGAGGTATGGGACGTGCCCGATCCGGTCTCCGGCCGCGACTACCAAGTCTTCGTCGCTTTGCCGCCGTCCTATGCGAAGCAGCCGCAGCGGCACTACCCCGTGCTTTATGTTACCGACGCCGACTACGCTTTCCCGATCATCCGGCAGATAGGGCGCCGCCTGAACGTCGAGGGGCCCAAGATTGAGGAATTCATCCTTGTCGGCCTGTCTTATGGGAAGGGCGAGGACGGCATGGTCAGCCGCCAGCGTGACTATACTCCGACATCGAACGGTCCAAGCACCGCACCAGCCAACGCCATCCATGGTCAGGCGCGCGCCTATCAGGGATATCTGCGCGATCAGGCAAAGCCATTCATCACCGCTCGCTACCGGGCCGACCCTGCCAGAGCAATCTTTCTCGGCCACTCCTACGGCGCTCTGCTTGGGGCACAGATCCTTTTCACCGAGCCCGGCCTATTCAACGGCTATATCCTCGGCAGCCCGTCTCTCTGGTACGACAAGCGGCATGCCTTGAAGCTCGAAGCGGGCTACGCCACGCGGAATCAGGACCTGGCGGCGAATGTCTATCTTTATGTAGGCGCCTATGAGGCCCAGCAGAAGGGCGATCGGCGCTACAACCAGACGGTAGACATGGTCGCCGACAACCGGGCTCTGGAGACGGCGTTGCTGAGCCGAAAGTTTCCGAGCTTGAAGCTGAAATCAGCGATCCTGAACGACGAGGATCACCTCACCGTCGCGCCGCGCGGCTTCACGCAGGGCCTGAAGTACCTGCTGCCGGTGCGCTGACCAATCGCAGGGAGCTCCAGGTCGGAGACTGTATCGGCTGCGGGTGCTTACGCGCGCCCGGCCGGGAATGGGCTGACGGCGCGCATCAGATGTGGAAGGCCCCTGCGTCGCCCAGGCCGTCCTCCCCGATGCCGGCGCCTGCGGTCGGGCCCAGCTCGAGCAGCACCACCTCGCAGACGCCCTCCGGGGCGGCGGGGCAGCGTTCGACGCCATGCGGCACGACGATGAACTCGCCCTCCTCGATGAGCTCGTCGCGGTCACGGAACCGCATCAGCAGCCGACCCCTGTGGACGAAGAAGACCTCGTCCTCATGCCTCTGGAAATGCCAGGCCGCTTCACCTTCGAACCTGGCGAGCTTGATCTGCATGTTGTTGACGCGCGCGGCGATATGGGGCGGCCAGCTGTCGGAAAACTGGCCGAACGCAAATCTCAGGTTCTCCTTGTGGAATGGCGAAATATGCCGGTTGAGCGTTGCGACGTCGCGAATGATCCTGGCGAGCTGGTGGGGCACGTCCTTGCCCTCGGCCGGGTATTTCCCGTCGAGCGCGGCCGTGCCGATCGTGAAGCCGGCGGCTCCGGCCTGCTTCAGCGCGGCGATCCGTTCCGGCGTGTCGATGGAGCCGGCGACATAGACGGGCTTGGAGACCGCGGCGCAGACGGCCTGGATCAGGGCCGGCACGTTCTCCCGCGAGCGATAGGCCAGGAGATCGAGCCCGTGCACGCCGTCGCGCGCCGCCAGCATCCGCGCGCTGGCGACGACCTCGTCGATGTTGCCTTCCAGGACGCTGGGATGGCCCATGATCCGGCCAGGGAATGGACAGTACTGGATCGTCGTGCCGGCAATGATCGGCAGCACGTCATCGACCCTTGTCCCGCCCAGCAGGACGTCGATGCCGATCGCGACCGCAGCCTTGGCCGATGCGATTTCGCTGTCGCGGTCGAGCGAGACGACCTCGAGATAGGAGGTCGCGCCGCCGTCCCTGATGGCGCCGTTCAGCGCCTTCAGCTGGTCGAGCGGCAGGCCGATATCCTTGAAGCCGATATGCCGGACCCCGAGATGCAGGGCGGTTTGCAACTGCTCCGACGCGTCGTCCACGGTGCGGTCGTTGCGCGTCAACATGAAGATGAAGCGAAGTCCCATCAGGACACCTTTTTCGTTCTGTTCGACCCGGTTTGCGCGGAACCGAGCCGCCTTGCATCGGCGAACGCGGTCTCCAGGCCGGCGGGATCGGCGATGCCCTGGCCAGAGAGAGGCGCCCCGTGGCGCAGCCGCGTGACCGCGCAAAGCAAGGTGTCATCCCCGCCAAACCCCCCGGCCTTCATGGCGAGAAGCAGCGCGCGCCCGTCATCGAGCCAGGCACGGCCAAGCGGAAAACCTGGCTCGAGTTCGTGGAGGATCTCGAATTCCCGAACGTTCAGGAGGTCGAGGATCGCCTCCATCGTATCCCCGCCCGTGGCGATCAACGCGTCGAAGGCCTCGGCCCGAAGCCTGTCCGCCGCAGCCCTTGCTATCTCCCAAAGAAGCGGCGCCGGGTCGTCTTCGCGCTTTGCGGGGCTGCGCAGAAGGGTGACCCCGCTCACCCCCTCGACCCGATCGGCCTGGCCGTGACTGCGCGGGTTCGCGCTGCCGATGACGATGAGAATATCGCCAGGCCCGCCGCCGACCGCTGCTGCAGGAGCCCCCGTCGCAGTCGGGGCCAGGCGCCGCGCCAGCGCCGCCGCCATCCCCGGGGAGCCCACCCACAGCGTGGCTTCCGGTTCGGGCAAGGCCGCAACCTGCGCGTCGAGCTCGTCCTGTGTCGTGGCGTCGAGCAGCACCACACTCCCGATGGAGGGCGGGACCAGGTCGGCGACCACCGAATGGCGGGCCGGATGCACCGGATCGCGGCCATAGGCGGTCTCCGACACGGGGATACCGTCCACGCATTGAACGCCGCCGACAGTGGTGCGCCCGGCCGCGGGAAAGGCCGGGGCGAAGACGAGCTGCCTACGCCCGCTGGCCCGGAACGCCGCGTCCAGCTCGGCCCTGACATGCCCGCGCAGCGTCGAGTCGACCGTCTTGTAGAGGATGTCGCGCGAGGCGAGCTGCGCGGTGAGACGCGAGACCCGCTCCGCGACCTCAGCCTCGGGAGCCGAGCGCGAGCCACTGTCCACGGCGATGACGTCGCTCTCTTGCCGGGGCAACCGACCCCGTCCGACCCACGCGCCATGGCCCCGCATGACGAAGGGGCCAGCCCCGTCCGCCGCACTGGTCAGGTCGTCGGCGAGAACCCCGATCGTCGTTTTCCCATCGCTTCTCATCTCTCGATCATGCCGCCTCCACGCGACAAGAAAAGCGCTAGTTTCTGCTGTCAGGGGCGCGTTGGGGGCCTGGCGGTCTACTGAGCGAACCCCGCCCGCCGCCGCCATGCTCGCTCTGGGTGCTGCTGGCGCGCCATTGGCGGCTCGAACCCGGAGCTCGATGCGGCCGCCTGACCACGTCAGCGCCTCCAGGAACTCTGTCGGTACGATCCAACCAGACCAAGGTCGGTGGTCTCGGCCCCAATGGACCACRGRCCAGAGGCACCWGAYRGGCACGCGCTGGTCYCGAARATGCGGTGACCTTGTCCTCTAACCGCCTATACGATGGAAGAGTTAATTTGCCCCTAATATTCACCGACGTTCTTCAATTGKGGGTCTGTTATGGCTTCAAGCTTTGTTGTCAACCTCGCCGATCTGAACAAGATTCTTGAGCAAATTAAGGTTGCAGAGCGTAACGTTGCGGGTGAAAGTCTTGTCGATATTATCGGTCAAGATGCATCCTTGCTGCCAATCGGCCTTAGAACGGTCGATGGCAGTAACAA
>NZ_JBFRGS010000029.1:0-50296 GCF_052115465.1 Allobosea sp. 2RAB26
CTCATGAACGGCGTCATCTACATCGTTGGCCTCATCGTGGTCGTGTTGGCCATTCTTTCATTCCTTGGTCTTCGGTAGGAGGCTGCATCATGTCCGTGAGCGCACCCAACGTGGTCGTCGTTCCCCCTCCCGCCCTAAGGGGTGCCTCCACCGGCTCTTATCTTGAATGGAGCGCCATCTTTGGCGGTGCGGTGCTCTCCGCAGCCATCACTACGATCATGGCAGCTTTTGGCTCTGCCATTGGCCTGTCCTTGGTGTCCGCGGACACCGCGCGCTCTTCGGGCCTGACAGCCCTGACCATCGCCGCAGGTCTGTGGGCCATCTGGATCACAGTCTCGGCCTGCAGCGCGGGCGGATATTTTGCCGGGCGTATGCGTCGGCCGGTGACCGACGCCAGCGACCACGAGCGCCACGTTCGCGACGGCGCTCATGGCCTGGTCGTCTGGGCTGCCGGAGCGTTGATCGTAGCGATGATCGCCAGCTCGTCACTGCTGGGCGCTGCCAAAACAGCAGCAACCGGTGCGGCGGCCGCTACTGGCGGCGCCGCCGCTCTGATCAGTCAGCAGGTGGACCCGCTGGGTTCGGCCCTGGACTCTGTCATGAGGTCAACTGGCACCACGCCGCCAACTGCCGGTGAACGCGAGGAGGCGTCCCGGATCTTCATGACCGGCCTTACATCAGGAAAGCTTGATCAGGCCGACCGCGACTACATTGCGACGCGCGTCGCTGCCCGGATGAACATCCCTCAACCCGAGGCTCAAAAGAAGGTCGATGACGCCTTCGCGAAACTTCAGCAGGCGAAGGAGACCGCAAAGCAAGCTGCTGAGCGCGCTCGCAAGGCCGCAGTGATTACCGCATTCATGACCGCAGCAGTGCTGTTGCTTGGAGCAGCGGCAGCCTGGATGGCGGCCCAACTTGGCGGCAAGCATCGCGACGAGGAAATGGATCTCGGATCGCTGTTCGGCCGGCGATGAAGGAAATTGGAGGGGCTCCGAGGGGCCCCTCCTGATGCGCGGAGAAACCCACGTCCAGCCGGTTCGACGCACTTCGGTCTATCGCAACTGCGCCGGTCAGTGTCAGCGGCGCAACGAGCCAAATCGGGTGTCCGAATGTTCCATAAAATTCACCACGGTGTGCAATGGCAAATTACCAGGATTCACTGGCCGATCTCGGAAGCGATGCGTCGCTATTCACTCGCCTTTCGCAGACCACAGCACGGTGGGCGGGGAAGCCTCAAACCTTCTTTGTCGCGATCGCGATCATCATTATCTGGGCGCTGTCAGGACCCCTGTTTGGCTTCAACGACACCTGGCAGTTGGTGATCAACACGTCGACGACGATCGTCACCTTCCTGATGGTCTTCATCATCCAGAACAGCCAGAACCGCGATACCTGCGCCATGCAGATTAAGCTGGATGAACTCATCATCCGTCTTGAAGGGGCTCGCGAAGAGCTTCTCGACCTCGAGGAGTTAGACGAAGAGAAACTTGAGGATCTTCGCACTGAATACGAGCGTCGCGCGAAGCGTGCCCGCGAGGCCCAGCCCCCTGCACCTCAAGTCAGTTCCTAGGCTCCCCGATGGCATATATTCGCGAAAGGCCGTCCAGGTTCACGCAGCTATCACAGGCTGCGGCGCGATGGACCAGTCGTTCGCGAGTTCTGTTCGGCGTCCTGGCTGCTGTAATTATGGCGGGCTTGACCGGCCCCCATTTTGATTATTCCCCGGGCTGGCAGCTCATCATGAGCACCGCGGTCACCATCGTGACCTTCCTCATCGTCCAGACCAGTCAGAATCGTGCGGTCACGGCGATGCAAATCAAGCTCGACGAACTGCTCAAGGCTGTCGAGGGCGCAAAGGACAGGCTTGCCGAAATCGAGGAACTCGATGAGGAACAGCTTGAAAGGCTTCACCGAGAATATCAGGCGAATGCTTCTTCCCAGAGATTAGAAGATTAAACGAAGGGTTGGGTGGCGCTGCCTTGCGGCCAACTCGTCCGTTTCGGACCGGCTGATCCTCACGGCTCGCGTCGTTAGAACTGCGTCTCCCGAAAGAGTTCTGTGATCGGCTCCCGTGTAAGCGATCGTCGTCACGAGCGAGGTATGCTCCCTTCGGGGCGTATCGTCACGACGGGGGCGAGAGCGCCGTTTCAGAGTGGCCCTCTGGGAAGGTCGTTCCAGTAGTCCCTCATATCCTGCCGACGCTTCCGACCTGGCGAAACTTTCTCGTCCCCATAGAAGGCCGCGGCAGCTCGGACCCGGGCCTCGGCAAGGTCAGTGCGATACCCCCCGAGCACTTGGTCGTAGGCGAGCTTTTCCCATGGGATCGTAATGTGGTGACTGCCCACGCCGAGAAATCCTCCAAACGTCACATCGACGTAGAGAACGCGACCACTTACCTTATCAATCAACAACCGCTTGATGGTGCCGAACTGAACGTCCTCGCGGCCGAATACGGCAGTTCCTTGGACGCGATCACTTTCGATGATCGGGTGGGATACGATCGCTCGCTCGACGGGTCCCCAGAGATAAAAACCGTCCTCGATGATGCCGGCTGCCACGACCGCTCTGCTGATGGGGGCGGTCCATTCCTCTTCGGGCCCGATTTGTTGAAGAAGGCTCCACGGCGCAAGATCCGGGGGCAAACTGGCGCCGGCAGGCTCATCGGTGAAGCCGCGTAGGTCAGGGGAGTTCACGGCGTGGAACAAGCAGTAGGTTCTCATGAGCGCCTCCTCTCTTAGATGGATAGCACGCCCCGTGGGCGGGTTCGCCATCGTTTCTCAGACGCAGCGCCTGAACTACGTCACGGCCGCAGCGCCGAGCCACAAGAGCGCAGTGACGATGGTTGACCTGCTCGACGAAGCTGCTGCCAGACGCTCCATTCGCACCGGATCAATGCGCGCTCACGCTCTCCGTCAGGCGGAACACTGGCTTCAGCAGGCGGCTCGCAGTTTGCGCGTCGCCGATGAGGCTGGCGATGTCGCGGACGTCGAGCGCTTGGCGCGACGCGTTTCAGAAAAACGTCGGCGGGAGATCAAGGGATGATCTGGAGATTGGTGTCAGGTCACTTGGACTTGGACGTTGTCATTCGAGCCGTCGCCCGGTCGCGCATCATTAAAACGCCGCCGACTTGCTGCACTGAGGGGAACCGCCACCCAAAGGAACATCTTGCAAATGCCCTCAGGCCGAGGCCGGCTCACGCTGCGCCCTAGCTACTCGATCCCTGGACGTTACCAATTCGAGCCGGCTCGGCAGGCCGGCGTTTGGGAGGGATCGTTCACTGGGGACATAAGCCGCATCGATCGAGGTGGAATGTCGGGAGAAGTGGAACTCATCTGCGTGGGCGGACTGGCCCTTAATATTTCCGTCACGATCTATAGCCCGACGTGGCTGACGTTCACGGCGCTGCGCGAAGAGAGCGTGGGTGTAGTCCTGCCGCTCTCCGTTATGAACTAGTCCTCGATTTCGGAGATTTCCACGAGATCAGCCACCTCTCGCCTACCCTTGTAGGATGGGTGCCGAAGTTTGTGGTCGTTCGTCCAGCCTCGAAACTCTATTTCTGCCGCCAGTTGCGGCTTAACCCAACGAATACCGGCGCGCTTTAGCGCCAGGCAGGGTTTCTGGATCATCAGGCGATCGAGGTATTTGCGCAGCGCGATTGCTGATCGCTCCGTAAAGCCCGTTCCGACACTTCCGACATAGGAGAGCCGATCGCCCGTCAATGCAGCCAAAAGCAGGCGCCCGATCCCACCTAAGGCAGCGGTAGACGGTTCATACCCCACAATGACGAACGTTTCGGACTGCACGCATTTGATCTTCAGCCAATCGCCGCCTCGGCCTGATCGGTAAGGGGCGTCGCGCCGCTTCGCGATGATACCCTCGAGTCCCATCTCACAGGCCGTGGTGAGGAAGGCGTCGCCGGCAGCGTCAACCTCCTCGCTGAGCATGATCCCGGGTTCGGTGCCCTGGATCACAGAGGCCAGTCGGTCGCGCCGCTCGGTCAGCGTCAAGCGCCGGAGGTCGCGGCCATTGAGGTAAGTGAGATCGAACGCGAACATCACCGCGAGGCCGGCGTTGCGCTTGCCGCCCCGGCCGCCGAGCTGGCTCTGAAGCGCCGAGAAGTCCGATCTGCGCCTCTCATCGAGCACAACGGCTTCACCGTCCAGAATGGCGCTGTCGACCGGCAGCACCGTGGTAGCCGCGACTATTGTGGGGAAACGTTCGGTCCAGTCATGGCCGCCGCGAGTGATGACGCGGGCCCGCCCGCCAGACTCAATATGGAGGGCAACGCGATAGCCGTCCCATTTGACTTCGTATGCCCAATTTTCGCCATGCGGTGGCTTGGTAGCGAGCTTTGCCAAGCAGGGCTCAACCCGATCGGGCATCGGTTCGTAAAAATCGTAAAACAGGGTCGTTTGTCGCGGATCATCCACCCGCGCGATGACGGGGCTTTTCAGCACCTCGAAACCCGGACCAGACCGCAACAGACGACGCGCACACACAACAGCTACTCCACCACGCGCGGAGAACTCTGGGCCGATTGGCTTCGTTCCGGTCTGGTCACAGAACGCCTCCTGGGCGTCTTCGAGCTACTAGCCAGCTTTCTTGGAGGGCTGAGACGTCTTCGAAGGCGCAGCTTCTTTCCGCCCCGGCTTTTTCATCGCGGCGCTCGCGCGAAGCGCTTCCATAAGGTCGACCACGTTCGTGGCCGTCCGCAGCTTTGGAGTGGAGATTTTGCGGCCTTCGATTTTTGCCTTTACGAGCTCGGTTACAGCGGCCTCGTAGCGGTCTGTAAAAGCCGCAGGATCGAACTTACCGGCTTTGGTGGTGATGATATGTTTGGCGAGGTCAAGCATTTCGCCTTTGATCTCGATGTCCTCCACCTCCTCGAATGCGCCGACAGCCGAGCGAACTTCATAATCAAAGTTGAGGGTATGGGCGATTAGGCCAGGTCCGCTGGCTCGGATCAGGACAGCTCTATATCGGCGAAACAGTACAGCGTGCGCGATTGCGCCCACTTCGCTCCGCTCCAGTGCATTGCATAGGACTGCGAAGGGGGCTTCAGCCCCCGGCCCGGTGGGTGCGAGGTAATAAGGCTTGTCGAAAAACAAGGTGTCGATTTCAGCGAACGGGACGAAGGCCTGAACGGCGAGCTTCTTATCCGATTGCGGAATGGCAGCGTCGAGCTCCTCGGGTTCGATCACCACGTAGCTGTCGGGCTCGACTTCGAAGCCCTTCACCTGGTCTTCTTTTTCGACCAGCTTGCCTGTGGTTGGGTCGATGAACTCCCGACGAAGCCGATTCCCTGTGTCACGATTGACCATGTTGAAAGTCGTGCGTTCCGCAGTAGAGGCGGCGGTGAAAAGTGCGACGGGTACGGCCAGGGCGCCAACTTGCAGCGTACCTTTCCATTGAGCGCGGGCTGTAGCCATTGAACGCAACTCCGACACGACGAACATGACTCAACGCAAAGGGAACCGAAGACGTTCCAATGGATTAAAGCTGGGTGAGTTGAGGGTTGCAGCATGCCTCCGAAATTCTGGACCGGTTATCTCCGACTTTCGCTAGTCACGTGCCCTGTGGCGCTCCAGCCAGCGACGTCGGAGAGCGAAAAGGTTCGCTTTCACACGCTCAACCGAGCGACGGGGCAGAGAGTTGTTAGTCGCTACATCGACTCCGTTACGGGCAAACCCGTCAACGACGAGAAAGAGGCGAAAGGCTACGCGGTCGGGGACGACCAGTTCATCGTCTTTGACGACGATGAGCTTTCTTCGATCGGGCTCGAGAGCACGAGGACGATCGACATTGATCTTTTTACAGAGACTGCCTCGGTTCCTTGGATTTATCTCGACAGCCCGTATTTCATGACGCCGAGCGATCCGGTGGGGGAGGAGGCCTTTGCCGTTATCCGGGAGGCCATGGCCGCAACGGATACAGTCGGAATATCGCGTGTGGTCCTCAACCGTAGGGAGCGGGCTGTGATGCTTCAGCCTTCCGGAAAGGGTATCATCGCATGGACGCTGAGGTTCGGTGATGAAGTACGGAAGCCTGGCATATATTTCGGCGATATTGGATCGACCGAGGAGGAGCCGGCTTTGGCGAAACTTGCCGACAAGCTCGTTGCTCAGAAGACCGCGCATTGGTCAGCCGATTTCATGAAAGATCCAGTCCAGGAACATCTTCAAAAGCTCATCGCTTCGAAACAGAGCCGGAGCGTTCGGCGCGGGGCTACGGACGGAAAATCAAAGGGCAATGTTGTCAGTATATTTGACGCCTTGAAGGCGTCGTTGAAAGAGACGCTCGACGCCGACAAGGGTGGGCGAGCCAAAAAGCATTGAAACCGCTAATCGTCGCTAGTTGCAGGAGATTCGCCGTGTTTGCTCCTTCTCCCCGCTTCGCCTGGTCACTCCTTGCTGATCGAGAGGTCTCGACGAGCTCCGAGGCATGGCGGCACGAATGTGAGATCGAGTATCTGCTGACCATGTCGGAGCACCAGCGAGCCGAGTTTCTCGACGGCATTCCGGGCGCCATCGATCGCGAAAGCAAAGGGGTGAGGGGCATTCGAGGGGATGCCGCGGTCACCGCACTCAAAGTCGAGATCGAGCGGCTGCGGCTCATCAAGATGAAGGGCTGAATGTGGGCCCCGCCGCTCCGGGGGGCGCAGCAGCGAGGCCCTAGGCCGTGACCGCACACGACGAGGGTCGCCGCACGGTCACACATGTAAACCAAGAGCGATCCGCGGCGTTCCCCGATTGCTCTTTATTTCATTCACTCGGGAGCTTTCGGCCCGCCTCCCGCCGCAGCGGTTGCATCGAACTGGCGCACAGCCATCAGCGCCAGATCGACGGTTTGGTCCGACGACCACAATTCCGCGATGATCGCCGCAAGACGCTCGCGCTGACCAGGTGCACTCCCTGGGTCGATTCTCGCCGCGACCTCACTCCACGCTTCCTCGAAGGCCGCGGCGACCCGGGCGAGTTCCTCTGGCGTAGCGACGATGGACCGGAACGGCATTCACTTTCCCCCTGCGAGCGCAGTCAGCAGGGGACCATACAGTCCCGTTTGGAACTTGTCTAAAGTTTGGGCGTAGCCGGAGCTCGGCGAATGCGCATGAGGAACCGATCAGAATTCTCGGAATTTATTTCCCATCCTGCTGATCGATGTCTTCGGAGGCGCCGACCTTCACCTAAATCATAGTAGGCCGTCCGCTCTTAGAACTTAGAGAACTCCTTTCTCTGCTGCTAACATGCCCACCCCGCAGCCGCTCCCCGAGTGCAGTCATGCCCACCAGCAACCCTCTGTCGTGGAGCGCCGACAGCCTCCGTCGCGCTATCGGCGCGGCCGGAGTCGCCCTTTGGTCGTGGAACGTCGAGACCGACCGGTTCGCCATGGACGAACGCGGATACGCCTTATGGGCCGTGCAGGACGATGGCATCCCGGTGAAGTTCGAGGACCTGTCAGTCCGTATCCACCCGGCCGACCGGGATCGGGTGCGGAGCGCGTTCACGGCGACGCGGGCGATCGTCGGCTCTTATGAAATAGATTTCCGCATCACTATCGACGAGGAGATCCGATGGATCTCCGCGCGGGGCATTGGCGACGATTCGAAACTACACAATGGCATTGCCTACGGCATCTTTCTTGATGTCACGGGGCGCAAGCAGGCCGAGGAAGGCCACGAGCTTCTCGCCGGGGAGATGAGTCACCGCGTCAAGAATCTGCTGGCCATTGCTGCGGGGCTGACCCAGCTCTCGTCGCGGTCCACCACGACAGCGAAGGAGATGGCCACCGAATTGACCGGGCGCCTGGCGGCACTTGGCCGAGCCCACGATTTGGTGAGGCCGCTCCCGGGCCACCAGGGCCATGCGGCTCTGCTCGGCGACCTGTTGTCGATCCTGCTGTCTCCTTATGAGGACCTGGGCGCCTTCAGCGGGCGCATCCGCGTTGCGGTACCGCGCATGGGCGTTGGTGAGGGCGCGGCGACGACGCTGGCCCTGATCATCCATGAACTCGCGACCAACTCGTTGAAGTATGGAGCGCTGTCGGCCGAGACGGGCACGTTGGATGTTTCAGGTTGCTCGGACGACGAGGAGATCAAGATCGTGTGGACAGAGCGGGGAGGTCCAGCCGTCGAACCCCCGAACGGAGCAGGTGGCTATGGTAGCCGCCTCGTGGTTCGAAGCATCTCGGGGCAATTGGGGGGCTCGATCGACTACAACTGGTCAGCCGAGGGTGTCATTGTCACACTACGGATCAAGGCGGAAAAGCTAGCTGACTAGACGGCGCGAAGCACGGCTTCGCACGCCTTTGAGGACGGCTTCCGCAAAATGTTAATTCCGAGCGCATCCCGTCCGGCCGAAAGCGAACGCAGCGAAACGATGATGCTTCTCCCGGAGCCAATCAGCGGTCTGCGTAACACTTCCGGCGAGCATACGGCCCCTAAGCCGCAATCTGGACCGCCTCCAATACAGCGGCATGACTGTATGGCTTGCGTAGAAAGGTGACGTCCGCCGGCATTTCGTGGGGCTCTGGTTGGATGCGCCCGCTGGCGATAATGATTGCAATTGGGGGCCAACGATCCCGCACCACGAAAGCCAGCTTCAGCCCATTCAAAGAGCCTGGCATCTCGATGTCCGTGAAGACGATGCGTATGTCGGGGCGGGCCTCCAGCAGCTTGACGGCGTCGTCGGCATTACTTGCCTCGAGGGCCTCGAACCCGGCGTCCTCAAGCATCGAAGTCGCATCCAATCTGATGAACACATCATCTTCGACGACAAGGACAACGAAGTCGGCCATGGGCTAAAACTCACGGAGATGACGCAGGCGCCGCCCGAAACACTGAACTATAAAGAATAGCCGTAATTTCTCGCTAGCTAGCGTGGTCGATGAGGCCCGCCGAGTGCCGCTCGGCGGGCCTCTCGCTCGCGCTCAGGCCGCCTTGGCGACCGCGACCGCGGCCGAGTTGGCGGGACCGCCAAGCTGCGTCAGTAGCTTGTCCGTCTTGGTCTCTTCGGCAAGCGTCGCATCGAGCAAGCTCACCGCGTCCTTGTGTCCGAGCTGCTGAGCCCAAGCCTTCAAGGTTCCATAGCGCGCGATCTCATAGTGCTCGACGGCCTGCGCCGAGGCGACCAGGCCGGCGTCCAGGGCTGGGCTGTCCCCGTAGTCCTCCATCACCGCCTTGCCTTCCTCGATGATGCCGAGGATGGCATCGCAAGTCTTGGCCCGAGGCGCCTTGCCAATCGATTCGAAGACCTCACTAAGGCGCTCGACATGGCCTTCCGTCTCGGCCTTGTGCGTCTCGAATGCCTTCTTGAGCTCAGGCGACTTCGCCGCCTTCGCCATCTTGGGCAGGGTCTTCAGGATTTGCTTTTCTGCGTAATAGACGTCCTTGAGCATGTCGTGAAACATCTCGTCGAGCGGCTTGGGTGTCGTGGCCATATGTCATCTCCGATCCGTAAAGGGATTGCTGGCTCAACGGACGCCGGCGCAGAGTGTTCCTCACGGGGCCGTGAATAAATCCGGAACATTCGTAAGCGGCTGATCGTTGGATCAGCATCAGCGGACTTCACCGCTCCGGGTCTTCCAGCATGAAAACTCTGCTGACTGACCGCTCGTCACGTCATTGCCGGCGGTCGCCGTGATGGCGCGGACGTCGACCACTGCTCCGACACCGACATCCCCCGTTGACGCCAACGCGCCTATGCCGGGCGCCAACAGCTTCACCGAGGTCCAGGCAAAGAGCCGTCTCGAAGCCAGCGGCTACTCAGATGTGACGGGCCTGAAGAAGGACGACAAGGGAGTTTGGAAGGGGCTCGGCGATGAATGCCGGCGCCAAGGTCAACGACTCCGTCGATTACTGCGGCAATATCGTTCGCAACTGATCATCCCACGCATTCCCCATATCCGGAGAAACACATGACCCATACCATCACCCGGTCCTACGAATACTACGAGACAGCCGCAGCCGTGATAGAAAACCTCGGACAGGCCGGGATTTCGGATTCGGATATCAGCGTCATTGGCAGGGACGAGCGCACCAATGACAACAATCCTGTCGAAGGTGACAACAATGCCGCCGAAGGGGCAGGCATCGGCGCCGGGGTCGGCGGTGCGACTGGCCTGCTGGCCGGACTCGGCATGTTTACCATCCCGGGTGTCGGTCCCGTCGTGGCGGCGGGATGGCTCGCAGCCACAGCCGCTGGCGCGGTCGCCGGGGCGGCAGCCGGCGGATTGGTCGGCTCGCTCACCAACGCCGGTCTCAGCAAGGAGGACGCGGACTACCACGCGGAGACGGTCCGTCGCGGCGGCACCGTAGTCTCCGTGAAAGCACCCGACGAGGAGGCTGCGGCGGTCGAGACGATCATGGACGGTTTCTCCCCGATCGATCGCGACACCCGCCTCGCCAGCTATCGCACAGAGGGCTGGACCGGGTTCGACGAGAATGCCGCTCCCTATAGCGGGACCACGTCGTCGCCTGGGCGCCCGCAATTCCCGGTCGACTAGTTCGACTAGTCCGTTCGCATTGACGCCGATCATCGATTGAGGCCTCCGAGGATCGCTTCGGGGGCCTTTTCGTTCAGGCAACCCCGTTGATCAGCCGCTCTTAAATGGCCGTATCCGTCCGCGACGAATGTGGCCCCGCCGGTCCTGTCAACAATTGTTATCAAGCCGCGTTCCAGGATGAACTTGCGACTTCCAGGCTGTGAAGCCCGCTTTATCGGTCGGGAAATAGGAGATATTATTGCGTCAGATTACGAAGGCGCCGGCGGTATCCGCGGTCGAGAACGGCCACGAGGAGACCTTGAGTAAGGCAGGCCTTTCGATGAGTACCCGACACCGGCCAAAGAAGTCCGTCCTTGTTCTGGAGGACGAGCCGATCGTCGCCCTCGACATAGAGGGCATCCTGTCGGACGCAGGCTACGACGTGCCGGTCACGCTCGCTACCAATGCAAAGGCCATGGATTGGTTGACGAGCAACATCCCCGACATGGTGGTGCTGGACATTGATCTCTCGGATGGATCGAGCGTCGAAGTCGCGCATCGACTCCGCGCCAGAGCAATCCCGTTCATCGTGTTCACTGGCACCAGTGCGAGCGAGACCTCGGTCCCGTCTTCCATGCTGGAAGATGGCTGGAGAAGCCGGCGTCAGCCGACCGCATCGTCGAAGTTGTCCAGTCGATGCTCCCGGATGACGCGGTATAGGACGCTCGCCCATAATAGGCCTGTGTTTCGAACGAAATCACGCCCTGAGACTGTGCCCCAGCCATTTCGCGCCCGTGGGAGCCGCGGAGCGTAAGCCACGTGACACGGTGGCTATCGACGGGACAGTGAAAAGTGAGGCCGATGCGGCCGATGGAACGGGCTGCCATTCCTTCACCTTCGGACAAACGGCGCACGCCTTTTTGGCGGAGGTTACGGTGGTCGAGCGTTGCTGCCATTTTGGCCGCTGGAATAACGTCGTACCTGCGGGAACCCTTGCCTCCCGAGCCTGTTTGCCTCTCGGGGGCATTGTGGTCGGCATTCGGTTTGCCCGACCTGAACTCGTATGAGGAGGCAAACCGATGCGCGCATTATGCTGGCACGGCAAGGGCGACGTTCGCGTCGATACAGTCCCGGATCCAAAGATCGAGCATCCCCGCGATGCGGTGATCAAGATCACCTGCTGCGCGATCTGTGGCTCGGATCTGCACCTGCTCGACGGCTATCAGCCGACGATGGAGAGCGGTGACATTCTCGGCCACGAGAACATGGGGGAGGTGATCGAGCTTGGCTCTGAAGTCAGCAATCTGAAGATAGGCGACCGCGTCGTCGTGCCTTTCACAATCAGTTGCGGCGACTGCTGGTTCTGCCGGCAGGGCATGTTCTCAGCCTGCGATCGGACCAATCCCAATGCCAAGATGGCAGCGAAGGCGATGGGTCAGTCGCCCGCAGGATTGTTCGGATTCAGTCATATGCTGGGTGGTTATAGCGGTGGCCAGGCAGAATATCTGCGCGTGCCCATGGCGGATATCGGCCCGATCAAGGTCCCCGACAGTGTTTCGGACGAGCAGGCCCTGTTCCTCTCCGACATCTTCCCGACCGGGTACATGGCTGCCGAGAACGCCCAGATTCAGGACGGCGATACCGTTGCGATCTGGGGGTGCGGTCCGGTCGGCCAGTTCGCGATCCGCTCGGCCTTCATGTTGGGCGCCGGCCGGGTGATCGCCATCGACGAGGTCTCAGAACGATTGGCGATGGCCGAGGCCGGGGGCGCCGAGACCATCAACTTCTCGAAGTTCGATGTCTACGACGAGCTGATGGTGCGGACGAAAGGCCGAGGCCCTGACAGTTGCATCGATGCCGTCGGCTGCGAAGCGGCTGGCCACGGCGCTGCGGACGCCATCCTCGATAAGGTCAAGGCAGCGACCTTTCTTGCCACGGACCGGGTCCACGTCCTGCGTGAGGCCATCATGTGCTGTCGCAAGGGGGGCACAATCTCGATCCCGGGCGTCTATGTCGGCATGGCCGACAAGATTCCGATCGGCGCGGCGATGAACAAGGGCCTTACCTTCAAGATGGGCCAGACCCACGTCCAAGCCTATACGAAGCCGCTGATGGCGAAGATCGAGGCAGGCGAGATCGATCCCAGCTTCGTTATCACGCATCCGGCGAGCCTTGAGGGCGCGCCCGAAATGTACAAGAAGTTCCGCGACAAGGAGGATGGCGTCATCAAGGTTATCTTGCGACCGTAGTTTTGAGCTCCCGTTCCGAACGGGAGGGAAAAGCGTTCCTCACTTCAGCAGAAGCCTGATCCTGAGAGTACTTCGTTCCTCTACTTCGTTTCGGTGCCGAGCCTGCCCCCGGAGCGGGGGCAGGGGACCTGAAAGGTCCGCCAAAGTAGCGACGGGATTGTTCCCGCTTGACCGGATTGAATTCGTCGTTCGGCGGATGCGCCAGGCGTGCAACTCTTGGAGTGGACCGAGCCATTTCATTGTGCATTGCAACATAATGCGACCCGAGCAGTTAAGTTCGTGTCAGCCATCTCGTTGCCCAACCAGCGCGAGGCGGCGGAGCCCGCAACCACCAATAAGCGCTTCGACAGCAACACACAGGCGCCCTCCTGGCAGCCTGGGGAAGCTGCTAGGTGCGTCGGAAAGGTGATCGAGGACGCGCTGCGCGCGGCGGGCCTGATGCGCTAGGAGGGGGCTGCAAGGGCAGGGCGGGCTCCTCCGCCCTGTACACCTCCACCGGTCGTTAATGCCCGGAAGGGAACATCCCCAACTCCTCGCGTGCGGGGGATGGCCCTGCTGTCGTCGATCGCGGACGAAGCGAGTGTGCTCTTGCCGTTGAACCGGAAGGCGGAACATACGCGATCGGTCTCGGTTGAATTTCGACTTTCCGGAAACGTGAGTTGGGTCGGATGACATCCAGGCGCAGCATGGAAGCCTCCCCTTCGTTGGTTGCCGAGTGGCCGCTCCCGTCTTCCGCGACGCTTGGATCGTCGGTGCGAGCGAAGGGGATCGAACGCGAAATTCGGGCCCGACTGCCCTGGGCAGCGAGGACGTGCATCACGGCTGGGACGGGGCGTATCGCATTGCGTATGTCAGAGGCCGAGACAGATGTGTTCAGGGTCGCCTCGGCGTGCATCTCCGAAACGCTGGGCGGGATCGCAGAACTACCCGTACTTCCAAGCGAGGCGGAGGATATTCTGACGATCTCTTCGCGCGAGCGTCACAAGTGGGTGAAAGACGGTCGCCTCAAGAGCATCGGGACACGCACCGTCAAGCTGCGCGGGCGTGCAAGAGCCGTGACGTTCCACGTCTTCGACCCGCGGCAGATCGAGGCCGTGCTTGATGGGGACCTGCCGGCCATCTGGAGAGTGGAGGATGCGCAGGCGCTCGCCGAGACCCGGCGGCGCGCGGCGGGGAAGGCCGCACGGACGCGTGCGGGCAACGGCGAGGGCAAGGCCGGCGACGCCAGGAATGCCCGGGAGGCCGCCCCCCGGTCGCAATTGGACGGCTGGGATGTCTTCGAAGCGGACGGGCTGCTGCGCTAGCAGAATCCCAAACTGGCCATCCAGCTTCACCCGCGTAACGGCCGGTCAGGACAATGATGGATACGCAAGCCGCGAAGCAGAAAGCACCTGGAACCGAAGAACGTCGCGAACGGCGGCGGCTGCGCAGAGAGAAGCAGCGGACAGAGAACATTGGGCGCGCCGAAAAAATGCGGGCCGCTCGCCTGGCGGGGACTGTCGCAGAGAGCGGGAATAGTTCCTGTTTGGAGGCATCGGTCTATGTCGGTTGCTCGGGATGGTTCTACTGGAAATGGGGTGGACAATTCTACCCGGCGCAGATGCCAACGGGCGAATGGTTCAGCCACTACGCGAAACAGTTCGACACTGTCGAGATCAACGCGTCATTCTATTCGTGGCCGACCGTTGCAAACGTGAAAAACTGGCTTCGTCAACCCGGCGATCGCAATTTCATCTATACGATCAAAGTATGCGAGCTGATCACTCATATCAAAAGGTTTGAGGGCACCAAGACCCTCGTAAAGGATTTCGGGGCGATAGCCGACATTCTCGGGGAACGAATGGGCTGCTTCCTTTTCCAGCTTCCGCCGAGCTACACGTTCACAAAAGTGAGGCTGAACAGGATTCTGAGCCAGCTCGATCCGGCGCGGCGCAATGTCGTGGAGTTCCGCCACGCGAGCTGGTGGAATGAAACGGTGTACTCGGCTTTTCGCGAGACCGGCACGATCTTCTGCTCATGCAGCGGACCCCGTCTTCCCGATGACCTGGTGCGGACCGCCGATGAAATCTACCTGCGGCTCCACGGTCCGGAACGATGGTACCGGCATGATTATTCAGACAACGAATTGAAAATCTGGGCCGACAAGATCCGAGCGAGCGGTGCCAGGAGAGCGTGGATCTACTTCAACAACGACTATGAAGGTTTTGCGCCAAAGAATGCTCTGGCAATGCGGCGCTTGCTCGAAAAGCGACTGTCACACGATCAACCGCCTGTTGCGGCCGAGCCTGGCGGCAAGGCACCGGATGCGCAGGCCCGTGCCGGAGTCGGGACCATCCCCACGGTTACCTCGTCGCGTAGTGCACGATGATCCACGCGAGGCCAACCAGTAAAAGGCCGCCGATGAGCACAGCGAGAACCGGGCGGCCGAGAAAACCCTGCCGCCCCTCGACAGGGGTCTCCGCGGCTGGACGGGCATTCGAATGGTCTTCCGCGCGCATGGGCGTTATCGCCTGCCCCCCCGGAGTTTCACTTTGCCGATGCGCCCGTTCGGCCGTTTTGCTGGCATCATTGTTGGATGGGTCGCTCATATTCGAGACCTCCGATGGTTTCCCAGAGCTCCCGCCCACAAAATGTGCCGCGATGCTCTTGCAAGGGATACGGTTGGCTCGCCCCGATGTTCCCGAGGGATGCGCCTGACCGAGAGTTCTTCACCACCCAAGGGCTTTCGGCAGTCCCGGGATAACCACTAGCCGGTTGTCCCTGCGTCTCCAGGTTGCTGCGGAGCGAAGGGGCGGCTCCAGAAGCGTGAACCATGCAGACCGAATCGCCAGGGCCGCTCGGGCGCTTTGGAAATGCCTATTCGAGTGCCGCTCACGATTGCCGGTCGTTCACTGGGGGCTCCAACGAAAAAAGGGGGTTCCGCCAAACTCAGGCCGTTGTGCACATCGGTTATTCCAAGCGCCCTTGCGAGCCGCCCGGGTCCCGAGCAGAGATTTCTCTCCGTCCCTCGCCGCATGATCATCTTATTGATGCCGACCTCCGGGGCTATCGCGCGGATCAAAACGGCGCCATGGCCCTCCGCAACGACATTGAAACACCAATGCAAGCCGTAGGAGCGGTAGACATAGGCGTGCCCGGAATCCCCGAACATCGTTGCGTTGGCGGGAGTGCGGCCGCGATAGCTGTGTGATGCGGGATCGTCACGAAGATAGGCCTCGGTTTCGACGATCGTGCCTCCCACGCCGTCGACAAGGAGCAGCGCTCCGATCAGCTCCTTCGCAAGCTCGACGGCGTCAGCGCATTCGAAGGAGCCAGGCGAAGTATGCGGAATCGTCATGGTCCGTTTTTTCACTGGAGCCGTCCGATGAAATCGCAACGTCCGGAAGAGCAATTGGTTCTAAGGATTTTCCGCAATGCGGAATAGCGCAGGAGCCCTATGGCCCATCGCACCTGTCCGATCGGCCACCCAACTTTCGCGCATGGAGCACTCGGGGAATTTATTTGGGAACTTTGGCTCACACCCTCCGTTGCCGCATTGATGCAGCACCAGCGGAGCAGTCCCATGATGTTCGTTCAGCAGATCAAGGAGGGCCAGAAGGTCGTTGGCGCCGACGGAGGCCACGTCGGCACCGTGGATAGTCTCAGCGGCCAGTTACTGAAGCTGAAGAAAAATGATCCGGAATCAGGCGGCGCGCATCACTATCTGGACATCGGGCTAGTGGTCGCCATCGACGGCGACACGATCAAACTCATTTTGCCGGCCTCTGAGGCCAAGGAACGCTGGTCCCAGGCCGCTGAGTAGATGCATCGGCGCGCATTTGTAGCGGGCGCTTGCAGTGCCGCGATCGCTTCCAATACCCCGAGAGCGGAGTCCAGGATTCCTGTCGACCGATATGGCCCGACGACTGGTTCGAAGCCGGCGATTGTGCTGCTCCACGGCTCGGATGGCCTCACAAATGGTGGTCGCTACGAGTTTGCGGCCCAAGCCATTGCCGCAGCCGGCTACGCCGTATTCCTGCCCCGCTACTTCGAAGCCACCGGGGATCGCAGAGCTCGCTATGGCGAAATCCAAGCTAAGTTTCCGGTTTGGAGGCAGGCTATCGCGAGCGCGTTGGGTGGGGAGATCGAGCGCGCCATCGGCGTTGCCCCTGGTCGTATAGGCGTGGTCGGGTTCTCGCTTGGCGCGGCTTTGGCACTTGCCCTTGCCGCCAAGACACCTCGCATCAATGCCGTGGTCGACTTTTTTGGCTTTGCACCGCCAGGGCTGGAAGGAGCCCGGAGGTTGCCTCCAACGCTCATCCTTCACGGTGACGCCGACCGCGTGGTGCCGGTATCCAATGCGGTTTCGATCGAGCGGACCCTCAAATCGCGCGGCGGCGTCGTGGAGAGCCATATTTACCCCGGTGAAGGACACGGGCTGTCGTTTGCCGCGCTGCCGGATGCCGTCGGTAGAACACTGGAGTTCCTTCGACGTTACCTGTGAATGGTACTCTGACTCCAGGGCACAAAACGCATTTCCGGGAGTTAGGCGGCGACCGAACATGTCCAACGCGCCTTTTGCAGACCTTCGGAAAGTCGCAAGAGGGTGGATTGCGGACGTACGAGCGCATATCGCGTCCGAGTCACTGACGTGGTTTGCGAGGTCTGACAGTGGCAGTTCACCTCATCGACATCAGATCGCTCATGAGGCGAGCATCTATCTCGAATTCAGGGCCCGAATGGATCAGAGACCTGTCGATGCCAGCGTCCCTGAGTTGCGTGTCGCTCAACGATCGCAGCGAGCGCAGGATGATCTTGGTCCGTGCCCGCCGCGCATATCGGTGGGCCAAGCTCAAATAGAAAGCCGCTCTGCTGGTCAATGGCTCGAACAGTTCGCCAGTGAGGCTGTTCGTTTGTGGCACGGTGGAGAGCGTTTCCGACATCGATCGTCTCCCAATGGTTTTGGCCGTGGGAGCGACGCTAGGTGACCTGCTGGGGCCGGCACATCCTCGGAACCGATGAGGCCGGCGATCACGTCGGGGCCGGGCAGCACGTGCGTGGGCTTTCACATGCGGCGCCAAAGGCCGCGATCAGGCGCCTCTGACGCGCGTCTCGTACGATCCCGTCGACCAGGCCGCGCGGCGAAATCCCCATAGCCCACGGCCCCGGGCCGCGGCTTCCTCCCCTGGAGGCTTTCGAACGCCGGCCCTCAGCCCGTCCGAACCCGCTCGCAGGGGCCGGCATCCGAAACCCTTCACAAGAGCGGAATCACGCTCCCTGCCACACCATACGCGGACAACCTCGACGTCCACGCACCGCTTGTTCGTCGCCATCCTTCAACCGGTGAAGGATCTCCATAAACTCACCGGGGCTCCGCGCCCTGGCAGCCTGGACACTACTGTCGGCGACCAACCGCGGCGTTCGAGAGGCTCGCGTGAGAGTTAACCTCTAAGAGTCCGTTTGAGAATGTTTAAGGATGGACGATCCGCCGCAGCATGAGGCTTCCCAGGGCGACGTGGATCATGGCTTCGGAGACGTCGAGGCGCTGTTCATAGTCTCGGACGAGGCGCTTCCACCGGGTCATCCAGCCGAAGGTGCGTTCGACGACCCATCGCCTCGGCAGCACCTTGAAGCCGGGCTGCTTGTCGGTGCGACGGACGATCTCGATGATGAAATCGCGATAGGTGGCGGCATCCAGGAGGCGGGTGCGATCATAAGCGCCGTCGGCGAACAAATGCTTGAGCCAGGGCCAGCGCTTGCGGATGGCGGCAACGATGAGCTGGGCGCCGGCACTGTCGGAGATGTCGGCGGTGGTGAGATTGACCATGAGCAGTCTGCCATCGGTATCGACGGCGATGTGGCGTTTGCGTCCGACGATCTTCTTACCGGCGTCGAACCCGCGCTTTTCTGCGGCTGGCGCCTTGATCGACTGGCTGTCGACGACGGCTGCGGTCGGTGACTGCTCCCGGCTCTCGCGCTCGCGGTCGAGCATCAGCGCGACATCATGGATCGTCTTGAACAGCAGGCGACGAACGAACCGCCGGAACCACCAATAGACCGTCTGCCAGGGTGGAAAGTCGTTCGGCAGCATCCGCCAGCCGCCACCGGTTCGGGCAAGATAGCGCAGCGCGTCGAGCACCTCGCGAAGGTCGGTCGTCGGCTTGCGTCCGCGCTTCGCGATCGACGGCAGGAACGGACGGATGAAGAGCCACTCCTCATCCGTCAGATCAGTCGGGTAGCGCTTCGCGCGTTTCTCAAATCCAGCCATCCGGCCACGGTTCGCTCGGGTCCACATCCCAAGCTTGAATCATGCCGCAGCAATCGCCTCAACCCATTCTCAAACGGTCTCTAAGCTCTCCTGACCCAACCGTAGGGCATACTCATCAGTCTATTCCGCTCTCGTCGCGTAAATCTTACGCAAGCGAGTGATAAATTCTATATCTATTTCCGGTCGCCTAACAAAACATGTCAAATCTTCTACTTCAGAAATAGGTCTCAGGAAATTCTCTATGATGTGGTATTGATTGCGACTTCTATAATCATGCAATAGAAGTACGGAATCCGTTCTCATCATAAGCGCAACTGAGCAGCAACAAGCAACGCGAAAGCGCCCATCAACGAAGAAAGTATCAATAGGCACATCAGAGCTCGCTAATGGTTCGGTATGGTAGCGTGCGTAAACTTCGGGCGCGCTCAGCTCGGCTGGGTAACCCCATTCCTTGGTTGGGCCAATATCCGCCTGGATCAGATGCACGCGGTCTTTTTCCAGCGGCATTGTCGCGCGAACATGCTGAATCCATGCCGGATCGGACTCTACGGCATGAACTTTCCCCGACGCGAGCCGGCTAGCCAGGACAGTGCTGCCACCCATCCCGAATTCGAAGTAATGCCGCGTCATGCGAAGCACGGAAGTCAGGAGAGCGACTTCTGCAGGCGACATGCGTGGCGTCACAGGATACCGGTTGGGATCGCCGTAGATCGCGTTGACGATGACGCGCTTGATGAGATCGCGATATCGGTCTTGCGGTTTCGTCATTTCGCTAACCCGCTGCCGCTGGGAAACCGCCTGCTAAGTGACTGCCATATATTCGGTCTTCGGGCGCCGCCACGCCAGATCGACGGCATCCTCCTTCACTGGAAACACACGGTCTCCAGCGCGCTCACAGAACGCCGAGACGTCAACGGTACATTGGGCGCCGTCTGATACCAAGAACAGGCTCTGAGTCTTATCCCGCCAGCGCCCCATCGATCGGGAGCGCGGCGCGGCTGCGCAACAAGCTGCGCCGCGCCGCCTCCTAACCCACGATCCGAAGCGGCAGCTCTCGTTTCCGGACTCGACGATGTCGCAGTGATGGGGAGCGGGTCGGGAAAGGCGCTCTCCCCAATCTCCGTATCGCAGCATCGAATGCCATGAATGCTCGCGGCAAATCGCTGAATTGAATGCCCGCAAGCACAGGTTCCAAGCAGCATGGGCCAGTTCCGGCCCTGCTGGCGTTGAGCCGAACGGCCGGAAGCGGACCGTCCCAGCGTCCGCAACGGGCCATCTTCCCCCGCCTGGCGCTTTGCCGCGAACGTCTCCCTTGGGTCGATTATGCCCCTTCGTTCCAGGCTCAGAAGCTGACGTTCGATCGGGCCCTTCAACTCGGCTGCTTCCCTCGTCTCCTCGCAACTAATCAACCGGCGCCTTTGGCAGCACGCCCATGACCGCCCGCCCACGGTCAGTTAGCGCGTAGGTGTTAAAGCCCGCCCACGATGGCGCGGGCGTCCATTCGATCAGGCCCTTACGGATCAGTTCCTCGCGCGACTTGCTCGGCCGCAAATCGACGCGGCCCGTGTCGGACCGAAACAACTGCAAGATCCAGATTTCATCGCGCGTCAGCATCGGGCTTCCGTACTCTCGGCGAGCGCCTACCTGCAATTCGCTCGCCACCTCCTGCTTGATCGCGATCAATCAATTGATCAGCCGCCGCAATATCGCCCGAAATCGACAGGACTGAAGCTCATTGCAAGTATAGGGTGTGTTTCGCCAAAAGAATGGCGGGAGCAAACAAAGCGCGGCGGAATGAACGGGGTACTAGGTGTTTGAGGGTGCTCCCTCGGCGGTTCGAGCACGCACCTTTCGTTCGTTGGTGCTGCGCTCGATCACCGACCGTGCTTTGCGAATTTCGTCCTGGCGGTCGCCAAGGATGCCGCTTCCAACTCCAATGAGGTTGCCAGCACCTCGTACTCCGCAATCCGCTCAGCCCGCTTGGGCGCGTCCGAAGTGATCCAGAATGCGAGCCCGTTGCATGTCAATTCGTACGCCTCGAAGAGATCGAGAAATGCTGGATCGCGGGCCTGATCGAAGACGACACGCCAATGAGGCAACCGCACCATCAAACGTGCTCTTCCCCGCTTCTGGGCCAACGTCATGGCCAAGGCCTCAACCAGCTTGGACATCGCTTTCAAGGGATCCGTGGAACTCAAGTTCCTGCTGGATAATGCTGCCACTAACGACCTGTCCCCACTATTGTCCCTGAGGTCCATGTGCGGGGGATCTGAAGCGCGCCCGCAAGAACACTGGAAAGCCGGTCGACGCTAGGCAGGCCCGGGCAGAAGACGACCAACGGCCAAAGTTGGACGGCTGGGACGCCTTCGGCGCAGAAGGGCCGCTGCGCTAACCGATACACGAAACGTGATCGATTACGGCGAGAAATCCCAAGCGGGCGTTGCGATGGACTCATTCCGAAGACGGGTACGCGACAGATTTCGTCAGTAAGGGGTGAAACTATCGGCTCGGGATAACGTTGAACTAATTTCCAGTGTGAGTTCGATCATGTCCCGAGTAGTCCTTGTTGTGGATGATGATGCAATAATCCGGTTAGATGTAGTCCTCATGATCGAGGACGCCGGTTTCAACGTCATCGAGGCAGAAAACGCGGACGAAGCCATTGAGCTCTTGGAAACGCGCCCCGGAATTCAGATCATTTTCACCGATATCGAGATGCCGGGATTGATGAATGGGCTGAACCTTGCCTTTGCTGTGCGAGACCGGTGGCCGCCCGTCGCAATCATCATAGGAAGTGGCCGCGTGCGTCCACAACCTGACGAGATGCCGGACAACGTCACGTTCTTGCGCAAGCCCTATTCTCAGGCTTCTCTCGTAGAGGCCGTGCGGAGTGTTGCCTAATTGAAGGCCCCGAACGAACTGGGTATCCCATAGAGAGGCGATGGCGCTTTTCAGTTCATGAGCTGATCGATCGGCACCTCGATGGTGACAACGAGCCCACTCTGAAGCCATTCACGGTGAACAGTCGCCCCAAGCGAGATCTGCACACTTTTCTCCAGACGGCTCCCGAACCCGCTGGATGATGGAATAGGGGCGACAGGTCCTCCAAGCTCGGTCCAGATCAAGCGAACCAATCCATCCAGAGGGACGGCTTGAATATCCAGGCGACCCTCGGGAGCGGAAACTTGGCCGCGTTCGTTGCCAACTCGTGCAGGAAAAGAGCTACGTGCGTGAGGGCCTTTGGCCCGACCGTGGGATCGGCGCCGTAGATCGCTATCGAGTGGCTATCATAGGGCTGCAAAATAGTCTTCGCCAACGCAAGCAGGCTCGTCGATTGAGAGACCAGACCCTCGCCTCGCCAGTCCGGCATAGTCAGGTCATGGGCGCGCGCGAGAGCGGCCAATCGCTCGTGGATCCGTCTCGTCACCTCCTGAACACTCTCGCCGGATCTTGCGGTCAATGAAACGATGCCCGCACTAAGTGCAAAGAGGTTCTTCACCCGGTGCTGCATCTCGCAGTAGAGGAGGCGCTGTTTTTCCTGGATGAGCTGCCGCTCGGTGATGTCGCGGGCAATTTTGGACGCACCGACAATGACGCCTTGCGCGTTGCGAACCGGGGAAATGGTCAGCGACAAATCGATGAGGCTGCCGTCCTTCCGACGTCGGACGGTTTCAAAATGGTCGACACGGTTTCCGCGTCGAATCTCCGCGAGGATAGTCGGCTCCTCATCGCCTCGGTCCTCAGGGATAAGGATTGTAATCGGCCTGCCCAGGACCTCCTCTGCCGAATAGCCGAACAGACGGGTCGCGCCCGCATTCCAGCTCTGGATGTTGCCCTCCAAATCCTTGCTGATGATCGCATCGTCAGAGCCATCGATTATAGCAGCCAACCAGTCACGCGGATCAGGTGCCGCCGCATTTTCGGCGATGGAGGGCGCCGATTTCGAGTAGTCAGTCGGGCGCTTCATAATTCCAGTAAGCCTGCTACGCGGGTGGGCTTCGGATTTGCCTTCGTCCACGGAATCTCCATCACATTCGTCGCCCTTATCGGATGGCATCGTCAACGATAACGGTGAGCCACTCGCCAAACCACCATCGCCGCTCACAGCGAAATGCCGTAGAGAGCCGAGTTTGCCTCCCGGCGGCGAGCGCAGCTCGAAGGCAAAGCCGCCGCCGGCGATGATCGTCAACCGCGACTGCTGGCGGCGGTGACACAACGCCTGTCGGCGTAGGAGTATTAAGAAGACAACTTTTTCTCGAACGCCATGCACGTGTTGTAGCGTGAGAGGTAGGAGAGCTGTTCGATGCCCCGCCATGCGCCGAGGACCGTGAGGATGGCGCAGACGGCAAAAAAGAGTTGCGTCGTGACCGGCAGGGCGCTCCAGCGCGCGCGCCAAGCGTTGATGGCGTGGTAGTGGCTTCTTCAGTTTATGACTTAGTCTGGTTACCCCGTTCATTCCGTCGCGTTTTGTTGGTTTCCGCCATTATGTTGGCCAAACGCGCCCTGCGCTTGCAATGCACTTCAGTTCTGTCCATTCCGTGCGACGTTTCGGCGGCTGAGATCGAACGGGGCGAGAGAATTGTTGGTAGGCGCTCGCCGAGAGTGGACGGAAGGCGGATGCCGACACGTGGTGAAATCTGGATCTTGCAATTGTTTCGGCCAGACACCGGCCGCACGATTTACGGCCGAGCAAGTCGCGCGACGAAGTGAAATCGCAAGGGTCTGATTGATTGGACGCTTGCGCCAGCCTCAAAGTAACGACCGGACTCTCGTGGAAAGGCTGGCTTGGCGTCGCTGAGAAAACGCTCCCGCGTTCAGGCGTTTTGATCTGCCGTTGCGCCCGGGCTCTTGGCTGCTGTTGGCAGCGTGTGCCGTTCCTGGGGACGCGCCAGGAACTGTTCGCAAGGGACTGAGCGAATGGAAACACCCCCGGTCTGGGGTGGCCTCACCACCTACGCGCTGACTGAGCGCGGACGCGCGGTTATCGACGTACTGCCGGTGGCGCCGCCTTCTTCCGGCTGCGCTGGATCGCCTCGCCGACGATCACGCCATAGCGGTTGAACTCTTCCACTCCCTCGTTATCGGCGGCCTCGATCTGTTCTTTCGAGGCGTCGGCCAGCAGGCCCTTGCGCGCCTTGCAAAAGGTATAGCCCGCCAGTTCCTGGGACAGCGCGACACTTTCCTCGACTGTCTCGAATCGTTGCGGGATCATCGGCGGCATCTGGCCAAAGCGCCCAACCATGCAGCCGAACTTGTAGCGCGGGTGGTTCTCCTGGCGCTCTTTGGCGGGTGGTTCCGGCTTGGCTTCGGCGGCCAGGCTTGCGCCTGGAGCGATGCCGGACGCGACCAGCGCGCCCGCAATGATCAGGTGTTTCATAGTTCAATCTATTCCCAAGGGCGACGGCCAGTACGTGGCGTGGTGACGCAGCGGACGCTTTTCTTCCTGATCGCGAGAGGCGGGGGCGATTGGGTCTCTTGTCTAATGAGCGCCTCAGCGTAGTCGACGGCATGGTTGATTATCGCATCAGCCACCGGCCGATTTGTCGCTGCCTTAGCCGCCGATCGCGACGTTGTTCATGAGAATGTTGACCTCTCCGAAGGTTCCGCTGGCCAGTATCCGCTCGCACAACGAGAAACAACGCGGCGGCGGCACAACCCTAAGCAAGTCTACATGCGCAGTTACACGCTAATTCCCTGATTATGAACGGTTATTCATGGAACAGGCGATCAAGCCGGCCGTTTAGATTCGCGGCGGGGGCCATCAAGGGAGAAGAACCATGATCAAGAATCTTGTTTTGGTCGCCGCGCTCGCCGTCGTTCCTGCGACTGCTTTTGCACAGTCGAACTCGGGCGCAGCCGGTGGAGCCGCGAGTGGCGCGGCCACAGGCGCTGTCGGCGGCGCGATCGTCGGTGGACCTGTGGGAGCAGCCGTGGGTGCCGTCGGCGGCGCTGCGGCGGGCGCGATTGTGGGCGGCATTGCGGCCGACCAGCGTACCGAATTCCGCACCTATGTGACTGAGCAGAAGGTGCCGTCGGTGGCATACCGCGAAAAGGTTGTCGTCGGCGCCACGTTACCCGACACGGTGACCTATCGAGAGGTTCCGGCTCGCTATGGCAAGACCGAATATCGCTACACCGTGATTAACGGCCAAACCGTCCTGGTCGAGCCGAAGACTCGCAAGATCGTGCAGATCATCGAGTGATCAACGGGAGCCCACCCTGACAGGGTGGGCTCCTTTCGATCGGGTTCACCCTGATCAACCAAGGAGACAACGCCATGTTACGGCCAATCCTGATCGCCGCTGCTGTGGCGGCTACCGCCGCCTTCAGCGCTCCGGCGCAAGCGCAGGTCCAGCTCGAGTTCGGTATCGACCGGCCGGGCTATGATGGTCCGCGCTATCACGAGCCCCGTGGCTACCGCCCTGCTGGGGAACGGCGTGGCTTCCGCGGTCCCGCTGTTCTCGACGACGATGACGATTGCCGCATCGTCATAAAGCGTCGGGTCAATCGCTACGGCGAGCTTGTCGAGCGCCGGATGCGCATCTGCGACTGACGCCTGGCGCTGCCATGCAGCGGGTGTGTTGGTGCTTTAGCCCGCTGCTTGGTCATGAGGAGGAACCGATGCGAAAGTTAGTCTTCGTTGCAGCGCCCATGCTGAGTTTCTGCTCCGTGACGCCATCGATTTCACAAGCCGCCCCGTAGCAGGTCTGACGACCCTAGGGACGCCTGACCACGTTGAGCAAATCAAAAAGGGGGCCACGGATACAAGGGTCACAAGGGTTGGCACGGATCGCGGCATTGGGACCATGGACGTGGCTACGGCTTTACAAACTCACCTCATTGACACAGGCCGCATTCTTGATGTTCTTGTTTCGTTCTCATGAACGGAGCGCATTTCGATGCACATGTCCCCCGCTGTCCTCGGACCGCCCATCTTTCTGCCGGTTTACCTGAAGGCCGTGCGCGCGGGCTTTCCTTCGCCAGCCGACGACTACCTCGACACGCCGATCGACCTTTCGCGAGCGCTGATCAAGAACGCCCCTGCGACCTACATAATGACCGTCGCTGGTGACAGCGCGATCGACGTTGGGATCTTCGACGGCAGCCTGATCACAGTTGATCGCAGCTTGGTCCCGCGTGACGGTGACGCCGTCGTGGTGGATGTCAACGGCGAGCGCAGCGTCAAGGTTTTCAGGATCGCGGGAGGCCGCTCGAGTTTGGCATTCGGCAACCGGCGCTACCCCGACTACGATCCCGGTCCAGACGCAGAAATCGACATCTTCGGCGTGGTCACCAATGCGGTGCGGCGCTTCCGGCGATGACGCAGTCGTTCGCCCTGATCGACGGCAACAGCTTCTACTGCTCCTGCGAACGTGTGTTCGATCCAAAGCTTCGCCGCCGGCCGGTGATTGTGCTGGCGAACAACGACGGCTGCGCGGTCGCTAGGACGGCCGAGGCAAAGGCGCTGGGGATCAAGATGGGTGCGCCGATGTTCCAGATTCGCGACCTGTGCAGGCGCGAAGGTGTCGTCGTCTTCTCATCGAATTATTCGTTGTACGGCGACATGAGCCGCCGGATGAACACCGTCTACGAGCGGTTCGCCCCGGACATCGAGATCTACTCGATCGATGAGAGCTTTCTCGACCTGACCCCGGTTGCTCCTGAGCATCGCGAGGAGTTGGGCCGCGATCTGCGCTCCACGGTTTCGAAATGGACCGGCGTCCCCACCTGTGTCGGCATCGGGCCAACGAAGACACTGGCAAAGCTCGCGAACAAGATCGCGAAAACCACGCCCCAACTCGGCGGCGTCTGCGACCTGACGAACGATGAGGCGCGCCGGGATTGGCTGCCGCTGATGGCGCTGGAGGACATCTGGGGTATTGGCCGTGCCAGCCAGACGAAGCTTGGTGCCTTTGGCTGCAAGACGGCCGCCGATGTCGCTGCTCTCGATCCCAAGCTCGCTCGCCAGACGCTGACTGTCGTCGGCGAACGGATCATCCAGGAACTCCGGGGCCAGCCCTGCATCAATCTGGAGAGCGTCGCTCCCACTCGAAAGGGCTGCGCGGTTACGAGATCGTTCTCCGGCCGGGTCGAAAGCCTCGAGGTGATGCAGGAAGCCATTGCTGCCCATGCCACCCGTCTCGGCGAGAAGCTCCGGCATCATGGATTGGCGACGGATCACGTCACGGTCTTTTTTCACACATCTCCGTTCGACAACGGTCCGTCCCGTTCGGTCTCGACCACGGTCGACTTCCCCGAGGCGAGCAATGACACCCTCGTCCTGGTCCGCGCCGCCCAGTGGGGAGCTCGGCAGATCTGGAAGCCGGGTTACCGCTACGCCAAGGCGGGGTTGATGACGGTTGACCTGGTGGCATTGGAGATGTCACCGCGAGCCCTGATCGGCGCGCTCGATCGCGAGAAGAGTGGCCGCCTGATGGAAGCCTTGGACGCGTGCAACAAGAAGCTCGGTCGTGGCGCTGTGTTTCCCGCGGCGGCCGGTATCGCTCGCCAGCAGAAGGCATGGGTCACGAAATTCGATATGCGTTCGCCGCGTTACACGACGCGGCTCGAAGAGGTGCCGGTCGTAGGGAGAGCGTGATGCCAGGCTTCATCCATCAGGTCGAATTGAAATTGGACCCTGTTGCCGCGCCGGAACGCCTGCGCAGGATCGAGAGCTGGTGTGGGGACTGGCAAATCGGCTTCCGGGTTCTCGATCGCTTCCCAGGGTCCGACTCGGTCCGCATCGTATTTGAAGACCGAGGCTTGGCTCGCGCGTTCGTGGGCCATTTCGGCGGGGTGCTTATCGACGAAGGTGAAATTGAAAATGCCATGGCGGGCGACGCCGCGTCTGAGGACGCTTACGATCGCCTCGCCCGCGAATATCCGGATTGAGCGACCGGAGTGATCATCCGATGCCCGGGACGGAAGCGTCCTGCCAGCGAGCTTCTTGCGCTTGGTCCGCACGGGCTTCTCAACAATGGGGGAGGGGGCGGACGCGCTTTCGCTTTGCGCTCAGACACAGACCTGATGCCGCGGTCGGCATCGACGTTGCGCAGGACTGGACGGCTGGCAACGCGGCTGCGGTTCGGTACGTTGGGTCCTTCGCATTTTAACAATTGTGCTCACGTGAAATGCACGGCCTCGCTGGCATGGAGCCCCAGAAGTTCCGGAGCCTGTGTTGATGAGCGAAGACACCTCTATCTTTGTCGACCGCAGTTCTTCTTTTGAATCAAAGGCTCCTGCATTCGAGGAAAACACTCCAGAGCAACAGCCACGGCTGACCGGAAGTTCGCGCGAAACCGGCCAGAGTCGTTCGGCCAACAAGAAGGGGGAGGGCTCTTCACAGGTCCAGGCCACCGGTGACGACCGGCACATGCTGGAGAGTCTCAAAAAGATCCGTGATCGCGCGCTCGCTGGTCGTCGTCGCGCCATTGCCGATGCGTTCGCCCTGGCTGATCAGTGCAAGGCCTTCGGCCAACGCCTGTCGAAGGCGCAGCTTCTCGCATTCATCAGAAATGAGTGCCGCGTGTCTCGGACGGAGGCAAACGCGTACCTGCTGTTGGCCGACTTCGCCGGTCCAGAGCGAGCCGATCTTGAGCGGAGTGCGATTGAAGTCGGTGTTCTGTGCCGACTGGCCAAGCAGCCCGCCACTGTCCGGGCTGAAGCGCTGACCGTGTTGCGCTCCGGGCGGACCTTGTCGTTGGCTGACCTCCGCTTGCTCCGGCGCGACGTACTTGCCGGAGATGCTCGAAACTCCTCGCAGCCCGATCGCACCGCCATCAATGAGTTGAAGCGAGTTGCCCGGCTGAAGGCGAAGGACCAGGTGGATCGCTTCATTCTGGATCTCGCCGGTTTGGCCAATGCGTTCGCGGCGCTCTACAACGAAACTACTCCGGAGGACTGTTCGGCCGAGACGTTGGCAAGAGTCCAGGCGCTTTCCGTGGATGCAAGCCATCTTGCGAAGGAACTCCGGGAAGTCGTTCCCGCCAAAGTGCTCACTCCGAGCAGTTCATTGGGTGAGCGATCCTGGATCACGGTGCAGGATACTCTTGAACAGATTGCAGAGGCTAAGCTCTGCTCCATGGAAGGTTGGTGCTGGCCGGACGTTCACCCCTTCTGGATCGATGAGCACCTGCACGAGATTCTTGGATGGGCGCTGGGCCAGGAAATCCCGGAACTCGCGGGCCGAAAGCGTCCCGTGCCGAACGGTGGCGTCGCACTCGATCGCCATCCGCTCAGTTCCGCATCACGGCCATCTGCTCCCTATCGGTATTCGGTACTCGAACTCTGCGCCGGTGCTGGTGGTCAGGCGATCGGGCTGCATGCAGCCGGTTTCCGCCACGTCGGCATTGTCGAGAGAAACCCGGAGGCTGCTTCGACCCTGCGCGCCAATCGCCCCAGATGGCCCGTCATCGAAGAGGATATGAACACGATTGATATCGGGCGTTTCGAAGGTGTCGATCTCATTGCCGCCGGGCTGCCTTGCCAGCCTTATTCGCAGGCCGGGGAACGCCGTGGCTCGGCCGACGAGCGGGATCTGTTCGATCGCACTCTTGAGATCGTCGAGCAGATCCGTCCGAAGGCGGTGATGATCGAGAATGTTGTAGGGATCACTCAGGTCACTCACGCTGTCCGCAGGCTCAACGTCTTCTCCACGCTCGAACGACTCGGTTACGATACGGATTGGCGTGTCATCGAAGGGCCTGTGTTCGGCCTCGGGCAGAATCGCCGTCGCGCGATCCTCGTCGCGATGCGGCGCGGGATGATGCATCGCTTCCGGTGGCCGCTTCCCCCAGAGATGGCTCCGACAACGGTGGGGACTTTGCTGAAGGATCTGATGGGGGCCCGCGGTTGGACGGGCCTCGATGGGTGGGTGGCCCGAGCCGACGGCCTCGCGCCCACGCTGATCGGAGGCAGCGCCAAGAAGCTGGGAATGGATCTCGCTCAGCCGAATTCGCGCAAGGCGTGGCTCGAAATCGGCGTGAATCCTCGATCCGTTGGCAAACAGGCGCCCGATCCGGATTATCTCGGCATTCCCTATCTTACGTTGCCGATGCTTGCCCAACTCCAGGATTTTCCAGCCGATTGGATCTTCTCCGGATCGCGGCAGGCGCAATTCCGGCAAGTTGCGAACGCCTTCCCTCCAAGGCTTTCCCGCGTCATGGGCCTCGCTATCCAGCGCGCACTCTCAGGCGAAGAAATCAGCGTAAAGACTGCCATCGAAGCACCGCTTTTCAAACGAATCGATTTGGCGGAGCTCAACCTGCACATGCGTGAAGCTGCGGAGTGATATTGTGAGGCTTCGACGGCCTTGGGTGATGGGAAGCCTGGCATTGGGGTGGCACGGCCGTCCTTCGCTCGCAGAAGGACGGAGGGTCTTACTTAGTAGCAGCCCTCCCAAAGGTCGCAGATCGGGTCGAAAACGGAAGTTCAAGTGATGAAGTTCGCATTCGACTTGGTGAGCGAAGGAGACGTCCTCGATCACCCGATCATTGCCAGTCGAACCGGCAAGAAATATCGCCACGGGCCGAATTCAGAATGCCCAAAAGAAAACGGCCGGTCGAACCGGCCGTTTTCAGTCTCATTGGCGCGAGGTGTCAGCCCTTGGTAACGATCGGCGTAGCCACGGGCGGAGGCGCCTTGCCCTTGCCCTTGCCGAAGCCATAGTCAGCACACCCACCGACGCCAACCAACGCCACAGAAACAGCCAAGACCAGCAGTTTTTTCATCGTTTAGCCCTCGTTGAGAACGCGCCCACTATGGATGACCGCAGATCGGCGGCCAGTGCAGATGGGCAACACTGGGCGTATTTTCGCGGTCTGAATTAACGTTTGGTCAGGGATCGACGCAAAGTCTTCCAGAGATACTGGGCATATAGGCTTCCCGTTTCATATCGAGGTCGTTGTTTCCAGATTCTGAGCGGGATCAATCTGCATCACTACTGGATATATCGAACCACGAATCGCAGCGGTGGGGAATCTGCGTACGGCTCGCGGCCCGACGAGAGGGATCACGGCGACCGACCAAACGCATTGATCGTTGATCGGGACAATTTAACCGAAACGCCCGCAACGGGCCTATTTATCAGCAGCGGGTCGATTAGGCTCCTTCGTTCCAGGCTCATAAGCTGACATTCGATCACGTTAGCGGATTACGTCCGGTGCTTGGTGCCCGTGCCGTTTCAGCAGCAAGCGGCGTCCGCTCGTCTCATGCGGCTCTGATGCCTTCTTCGAATACCTCGGGATCAGCCCATGCCGCGCGAGGACCTCAATCGAGCTGACTTCGCTGGTCTCGTCATCCGCCACGACATGGACGACGCGACGCCTTCCGCACGGCACCCGATGCTGAGGAAGCGACAACCCTTGCCCTCAAAATCCACGGACCCGATGGCACTAACGGTGGGTGGCGATCAGGGGGTGGGCCCCAACAATCATGGGCAGGCTTGCGGTGATCAATGGCGGCGAGGGTGAACTGCTACAGGCCGAGCGGAAGACGCAGTGGCGACGAAGAGATGGAGGCGGCGATGAGTGAATGGCCGTATCAGGTTGAGGTCGCGATGGACGGCGACCGTGGCATCTATTTCCGCCGGCTCGCCGAATGGTGCGCGAACTACAGCGCGCCGTTCAAAACCTATGACGGGTTGCGCACCGACGCCGGCATTCGGGTCACCTTCAAGACGTCTGTCCCTGTCGTCGCCCTGGGAGATCGCGAAGGGGCTTCAAAGGCCGCTGCCGGATGGAGCGTTGCAAATCGTCTCGCGGGCGCAACAGAAAGACCCTCCGGAGCCGAAGCCGGCGCCCTTGCAGGCGGCGCTGCTGTGATTTGAAGGCGTCGTATCAGCTCGCAGGTCATGAGGGACGACAAGGCCGCCCGGGGCATCAACGATTGTTGCGCCGCTGCGGGCCTGATTGCCTTCCGCCGTTCCGCCTGGACGGGATGAAGCTCAAAAGTAACGGCCTTCGCCGCCTCGTCGCCTGCTACGCGGTCGAGTTCTGATCGACCGCGCGCTTCCAGGTTCTGGCAGGCGGGCGCCTTCGCTTTCGGCTTCCAAGAGGGCAGGCGGGATGAAATGATCGCGTATCCAGCGGTCGAGGTAGGGGAATAGCCATCGGCGGCCGTCGGCGCGAATCGGTCGCTGCTTCAGCTCCTTCAACCCCTGGTCCACTACGGCTCGGTCATCAGCCGGAGCTGACGGGCATCACATTGCGCCGGGCATCCCCAAGACCGTAGATCGGCCTCGTGCGAAGCCTGACTGTAGGACAAGAACGCGTCGCTGATTGTCGCGTTCGCCAACAACCACTGCTAATGTGGCATGGTCCGTTTGATCAGCACTGTGCGGGCGGGGCAAACGCTGCCCTGACGCGCTCACATCTAAGCCGATGATGACTGTGCTGACGCTGTAGGGCGGTTTGATCAGACCTGCTCTGGACAACCTTCACATCCGTTACGACATCGTCCGCTAGCCTGGAACTCCTCTTCCCGGTGCACCGTATTCGAGAGTGACCATGAAATAGTCGATCATCACGCTTCACGACGGCAAGCAGATCCCGCAGGTGGGCCTTGGGGTCTGGCGCACGCCGAACGAGGGTTCAGCCGACGCGGTTTCGGCGGCGATCCGGGCAGGATACCGCCATGTCGATACCGCCGCGATCTACGAGAACGAGCAGGGCGTCGGCGAAGGTCTGCGCCAGACGGGAGCTCCTCGGGACCAGCTCTTCATTACGACCAAGCTCTGGAACGCCGACCAGGGCTTCGATTCCACCCTCAGGGCGTTCGATGCCAGCCTTCAGCGCCTCGGCCTCGACTATGTCGATCTATACCTGATCCACTGGCCGGCGCCGAGCCGTGATCTCTACGTCGATACCTGGAAGGCCTTCATTCGGTTGAAGGAGGATGGCCGAGCCAAGTCGATCGGCGTCTCGAACTTCACCACCGAACATCTCGATCGGCTCATCCGGGAGACCGGCCAGAAGCCCGTTTTGAATCAGATCGAGCTTCACCCGCGCTTCCAGCAAGAGGCACTTCGCAAGGCGCATGCCGAACGCGGCATCGCGACGGAATCGTGGAGCCCGCTGGGTCAGGGCCAGCTTCTCGAAGATCCCGTCATCGGCGAGATCGCGAGGAAGCATGCGAAGACCCCGGCTCAGATCATCATGCGCTGGCACATCGACAGCGGCCTCATCGTGATCCCGAAATCGGTTACTCCGAGCCGGATCACGGAGAATTTCGATGTCTTCGGCTTCGAACTCGACGACCAGGATATCGCCGCCGTGAACGGCCTGGATCGGTCCGATGGCCGGATCGGGCCCGACCCGATGACTGCGGCGTTCTGACGTTGAACTGCGGGCAGCACGCTAACTCACGATCGAGGCGAGGGGCAGGCTGATGGACACCGCGACCCCTTCTCGCTGCCAGTCTTGCGTGAACGTGCCGCTGAACTGAGAGGCGATCGAGTTGTCGACGAGGCGGCTGCCGAAGCCAATGCGTTCAGGCGCTGCCTCAATCGCAGCGCCGCCTCGTCCTTCCCAGCGAACCGCGAGATAGGTTCTCGGTGCTCCACGAGATCGCGACCGTCCTTCGTCGGCGGCGAGGGTCCCGTACTCGATCACGTGCGTAGCCAGCGCATTGATCACGAGTGTGAGGCCGCTGATCGACGCCCGCTTGACCGACGGGGACGGTCCCGTCAGGTCGGTCCCGCCACCGGCCGAGGCGCGACTGTGACCAGCCCAGCGTCGAGAGGTGGGCGCGCGGCGATCGTGGTCGACCAGCACCGGTCCGGGAAGCCGCCGCTCACCGGAAGGTAATAGTGGTAACTTAGGCTCGACGCGATCGAGCGAATGTAGAAGTTTGCAATCCCTCGATGCCGACCAACGGTTGCGTCGGAGCAAGCCGGAGATCTGACCAAAACTGCACCCAAAATGCGAAACTGGGTGCAATCTTGGTTAGGGCTTCGCTTAAGCCCGAAGCAAAGTGAAAAGTCTGCGTCCCGGGCACCTTCACATCCGCTTGGGCATCCCATCGGAAGGCGAAAATTCACTCCAGAGACATTGGAACGGGTGCCGTGCCTGTGTCTTTGAACTGACTGCGCATACCTGAGGAAGAGACCCAACGATCTCATCCGGTTTCGCCCCGGACGAGTGGAGCGCCATATCGGCCCCCATCGAAAGCAGCACACACTAGAGCTTGGCTTTGACGCTGCGCGGCGTCGCCAGCAGCAAGTTTGTTTCGCTCGCAACGATACCCGATACAAGGCGAATGCGGCGCAGCACCTTGTCGAACTCGATGAGGTCGGTGGTCCCAAGCTCGGCCACTAGATCCCATTTGCCGTTTGTCGTGTGCACTGCGGAGACCTCGGGGAATCCGCTCAACTCACGGACGACCGCGTCGGTGCCCTGTCCGCCTACCTCGATCAACATGATGCCGCGAACGGGCAACTCTATCGCGTCCGCGCGCAAGATCACCGTAAACCCGACGATCTCACCGCTCTGAACAAGACGCTCCATCCGGGCGCGGACAGTCGCGCGCGTCGTGCCAAGCTCTCCGGCCAGGTCCGAGATGCTGCGGCGACCGTCGTGGCGCAGCGCGGTGATGAGCCTGTGATCGAACGCATCCATCGTAGGTGACCAATTCGAGCAAGTTAGGTGCTCAATCTGATATAATGCCTCGCCATTAGATGCAATTTGCCTGCTTACCCCTGCCGCGAAAAACGTCTCCAATCCGGAAATGCAACTGGGAGAGAAGAACTGATGCTGTGCAGGGTGATGGGAGCCCCCGTCGAAGAGGGTACGGACCGCAACGGCTGCACCATGGGGCCTCGTGCCCTAAGAGAAGCCGGTTTGGCCAAGGCTCTCTCTGCACTCGGCCATGACGTGGAAGATTGGGGCGACATCGCGAGGCTGGATCTTGAGTCTCCGGAGCACCCGAATGCCGCGGTTCGCAACCTGTCTGCGGTTGCGAGCTGGACCAGGTCCATTGCGGATGCGGTCCACAGCGCAGCCGACGGCTGCTTCCCCATTTTTTTGGGCGGGGACCACAGCATCTCGATGGGAACGGTCAGTGGCCTTGCTCGCCGGGCCGCTGAATCGGGGCGCCCGCTATTCGTGATGTGGATCGACGCCCACTCCGACTTTCACACGCTCGACACGACTGAAAGCGGCAATCTGCACGGTGTTCCCCTGGCTTATCTCTGCGGCTTGCCGGGGTTCGATGGATATCTTCCCGACCTGCCGGTTAGCATAAGCCCGAGCCGCGTCTGCGCATTCGGCCTGCGAAGCGTGGACGACGCGGAGCGGCTCGCTCTGACCGATGCGGGCGTTTTCGCCTGCGACATGAGCATGATTGACCGGCAGGGCGTGGTCCCACCGCTCAATGAATTTCTAGAGCGCGTTCGGGCGGAAGATGGCCTGCTTCACGTCAGCCTCGACGTGGATTTTCTCGATCCGAGCATCGCACCCGCGGTGGGAACTACAGTCCCGGGCGGTGCCACATTCCGTGAAGCTCATCTGGTCATGGAACTCCTTCACGAGAGCGGCCTGGTCACCAGCCTCGACGTGGTCGAACTCAATCCCAATCTCGACCAAAGCGGGCAGACTGCCCACTTGATGGTCGATCTCGTCGCCAGCCTATGCGGCCGCCGCATTCTGAGCCGTTCGACTAAAGCCGCGTGAAAGCCATGACAGCAAAACTCAACATCGTTCCTTTCGTCAGCGTCGACCGAATGATGACTCTGGTCCATCGGATCGGCGTCGAACGCTTCCTCACCGAACTCGCGACCTACATTGAGGAGGACTTTCGACGGTGGGAGACTTTTGACAAGACGCCGCGGATCGCTTCACACAGTCTCGATGGCGTCATCGAGTTGATGCCGACGAGCGATGGCCTCCACTACGGCTTTAAGTACGTCAACGGCCACCCGAAAAATACCCGTGATGGATTGCAGACGGTCACCGCGTTCGGGCTGCTCTCGGATGTATCGACGGGTTACCCGATCCTGCTCAGCGAGATGACCATCCTGACGGCGTTGCGTACGGCGGCTATGTCCGCTGTCGCGGCTAAATATTTGGCTCCGCAAAACGCGACCTGCATGGCCATGATTGGGAATGGCGCTCAGTCGGAATTCCAGGCCTTAGCCTTCAAGGCATTGCTCGGTATCCGCAACATTCGGCTGTACGACACTGATGAGGCTGCTACGCGCAAATGCGCCGCCAACCTCTCGAAACATGGCTTCTCGATAACGGCCTGTCGGAGCGCAATGGAAGCGGTTGAGGGCGCGCAAATCATTACGACCGTAACCGCGGACAAACAGCTCGCCACGGTCCTTTCGGACAATATGGTTGGGGCAGGGGTCCACATAAACGCTGTTGGCGGCGACTGCCCGGGCAAGACAGAAGTCCAGCGTGAGGTGCTGCTGCGTTCGGATATTTTCGTGGAGTATCCCCCACAAACTCGGATCGAAGGTGACATCCAGCAACTGCCCCCTGACCATCCAGTCGAAGAGCTCTGGCGCGTTATCGCAGGTACTGCTCCCGGAAGGCGGGGCGATCGCCAGATCACCCTGTTCGACTCGGTTGGCTTCGCCATCGAGGACTTCTCGGCGCTTCGCTACGTGCATGGCTGCATCCGCGAGACTGGCATCTTCGACGAGTTGGATCTGATCGCCGATCCGGATGATCCGCGTGACCTCTTCGGCATGCTTATGCGCGCCGCGGTCGCAGCCGCCGCCTAGCGGATGGCGAACGATATCATTGTGGAGTTGAACGACGGATACCGTAGACTTCTCAAAATGTGAAAGATCGAGTCCCTCTTCAGGTCAGGAGACAAGCCTTTCAGGCTTTGTTGAATGGGGTGTGGCGTGGGCTGCTGGAGCCAACGCCGATCTTCTGCACGAGGTGATCGGCTTTTCCGCCTGCGTCAGGTGGAACTTGGGGTCGGCGGCCGTCGCAGCGAAACGGCTATCGCGAACGCGACTGGGAGACGCGAGCCGACACGGCCGAGTTGCGCATCCCCAAACTGCGCAAGGGCTCCTACCTTCCAGGTAGGCCTACATCCAGGGCATCTCGACCCGCTCGGTGCCTTCGTTTTGCGTCAGCCACATCGGCTGCCGCGATGCCGATCCCGCTCAGGAACTGTCCGAGCTCGTAGCTGGTCGGAAGCGCTTTTACGTGGGCGGCATCCGAGCGAGCCAGTGCTTCTCCGAAAACGTGGTCTGTAATGATAGAGGCAGCCTCTCCCTTCAGGAGCCCGCCGGTGAACAGCCCCAGTGCGCACACCAGTCGGAGTTCGCCAGCTAGAAGTGCGCCGAGTCGACGAAGGTTACGGTTGTTGTCATTGCCCACGCACTCGCGCGCTAGCCGAAGGAAGTTCGCGGCGACGCAATCGTAAATTGGGCGCTCGCAAGGCCTCGGCATGGCCACGCGCCTCCACTCCCCGATCAACTCCAGGATCACCGATGCGTAGCAGTCCAGGCCGGCGGTAAACCGGTGCTGTGAAGCGGTCCGTTCGGAGGACAAATACCGGCTTTCACCCAATACGAGCTCCATCTCCTGTTCGCCTATTGTTCATCATTCGCCGGAAGTACGTCGGGGACAAGCGGTTCGTCTTGGAAACGATCCGGCGCAAGGGACGAACGCATGCAGTCCTCCAATGGGAGCCAAACGGTACCGGGAGCTGATGACGCCTTCACTGTCGGCACGCTCACACCAAACTCGGCGAGTTCATGTGGCTAATCGGCACCGCGTTCGGGCGGCCAAGGCGACCACGTCGTCGTTCGAGAGAGGCAACTCGCCGAATTTCTTGCGGCCGCCGCGGATGGCCTGCTTGTCCAAAAAAGCACCCAGGATTCGAAACTGGGTGCTTTTTTGGACAAGTCCTCGATCGAACCCCGGTAAATCAGAGGCCCTGGCGGCTAGATTTCCCAACGTTCTGATCGGTCATGACCATGTCGCCACAGTTGTCTTCATGCCTGGCAGGCGCGTCGCCTCGCCAGCAACGAACTCAATCAGCAGACGGATCCGCGAGACGTCGGAGCGTTCGGGAACAATCAGCATGTTGAAGGGAACAGGCGACAGATCATAGTCGGGAAGGAGAACCTCGAGCTGACCGCTCTCGATCAGGTCGTTGACTAGCCAGCGATGAGCCGGGCCGATGCCTTGCCCGTTCAAGAAGGCTTCCCGCGCTGCAAGGCCATGATCCACACGCAGGCGGCCATCGACAGCAACAGAGTGGTGCCGGCCGTCCAGGCGCCGGAGGGCGATTACCTCGCTTCCCGCAATGTTCGACATGCGGATAACATTGTGCGTTGCGAGGTCTTCCGGAACCGCAGGTCGCCCGTGGGCCGCAAGATAACTTGGCGCGGCAACCAAGAGGCGGCTGCTGCTGCCCAGATGCCGGAGCTTCATCGAACTGTCAGCCAAGGGACCAAGGCGCAGAGCGATGTCGACCCCTTCCTTGACCAGATCGATCCGCTCATCAGTAAGGCTTAGGTCGACGCGAATCTGTGGGTAGCGCTCCTGAAATGAAAAGATCAGGCGCGTGATGTGAAGGACACCAAGCGCGGCGGTGCATGATACGCGAATGGTCCCCGCCGGTGTTCTGCGCAGTTCGCGGATTTCCTCAGTGGCCTGCTCAACCATCCGAAGAATCTGCATGCAGTGGGCGTAGTAGCGGCTGCCTTCATCTGTCAGTGCAACGCGACGAGTGGTCCGGTTGAGTAGCGGCGCACCTACGGCTCCTTCCAGTTCCTGCAAATGCCGTGTGACGGTCGATTGGCCCGTTCCCATCTCGCGGGCTACTGCCGACAGACTTCCTCTCTCCGCAATACGGATGAAAGTGCGCATCCGTTCGAGCGTGATATCTGTTCTATCCATTTTCTGGCAATATCATATCCATTACCCACACATACCGGATCACTCCTGGGACATCTACTCTTCCGATTGTTCTCAAATCCAGTCGGATGGAAGCCCATGAAAATTCTTCTCGTTTTCGCACATCCTGAACCTGAATCTCTCGCTGCGTCGCTGCGCGATGTGGCAATTCGCGAGCTCGAAGCAGCCGGTCATGAGGTAAAGGTTTCTGACCTCTATGCGATGCGCTGGAGATCAGAAGTTGACCGCTCTGACTTCCCGTTGCTTGCCGCGAACGATCGATTGCGCGTTGCCCAGGCCTCCGGTGAAGCCTTCGAGGCTCAATCCCTCACAGAGGATGTCAAAGCCGAGCAGGAGAAACTCCTCTGGGCTGACACGTTGATCCTCCAGTTTCCGTTGTGGTGGTATTCAATGCCGGCGATCCTCAAGGGCTGGGTCGATCGCGTCTATGCCTATGGTTTCGCCTATGGCGTCGGGGAACACAGCGACAAGCATTGGGGGGATCGTTTCGGGGAAGGAACATTTGCAGGCAAACGCGCGATGTTGATCGTTACCACGGGCGGATGGGAAGAACACTACTCCCCGCGTGGGATCAACGGACCCATCGACGATCTATTGTTCCCAATCAATCACGGTATTCTCTACTATCCTGGCTACGATGTCCTTCCTTCCTTTGTCACCTACCGGGTGGACAAGCTTGACGCACGGGGGTTCAAGGAGATCAGCTTTGCCCTGCGCGAGAGAATGCGGTCCTTGGAGACGGTCGAGCCAATTCCGTATCGGTCTCAAAATGCGGGGGACTATTTCATCCCGAGCTTGCATCTCCGTCCTGAACTGGAGGATCCGAATACGTCGGGATTTCGCCTTCATCTCCGCTCGGAGCCGAGAGAGGCTGCCGTTGAAAGGCGACGTGCTTAATTCTTACAATGGGTGTGATTGGCCGCATAGCAACGGCGGCCATCATGTGGGCCTGATAACGTTGCCCCCGTGTTTATTCAAACTCGGCATCGGTGCGCAGGCCCACTTGCCTTCATACCTTCCCAGCAGACCGCCTGACGGGGCGAGACTGGCCCTTGCAGGGCAGTCAAGGGTCCCCTCGGCGCCTGGTGTTGTTGCCTCCAGATTTTCGACGAGCGCCGGCGGTCGAGGACTGACCGACCGCACCCTTCTAGGTCCCGGCAGGCGGACGCCTTCGCTTTCGGCTTCCAAGAGGGCAGGCGGGATGAAATGATCGCGTATCCAGCGGTCGAGGTAGGGGAATAGCCATCGGCGGCCGTCGGCGCGAATCGGTCGCTGCTTCGGCTCCTTAAACCCCTAGTCCATACCGGTGATGACGAGAGGTCCCGAGACATGGATAGAAATCAGATGGCATCGGAAACGCCATTCGCTCCTGGGAAGGTGGCTGTCATTACCGGGGCTGCCAGCGGCATCGGACGCGCCGCTGCCGAGCGGTTTTCTGGGATCGGCATGCGCATTGTCCTGTTCGACAAGGATGCAGCCGGGTTGGCCGAGGTAGCCGGTTCACTGGCGGCGGAGACTAAGACCATCGCCGGGGATGTGGGGCAGTTCGCGGACGTTGAGCGTCTCCGGGACGCGGCGTTCCAAGCCTTCGGGGAGGTCAATGTGCTCATGAACAACGCCGCAATCGGTGGCGAGGGCAGCGACAACTGGAATGGTCTCGACGCCTGGCGTCGAATCCTGGAGGTGAACCTTTGGGGTGTCGTCAATGGCGTGCATGCATTCACCCCGGCGATACTTGAACAAGGTACTCGCGCGGCGATCATCAACACCGGATCGAAGCAGGGCATCACCAATCCGCCGGGGTTCGCGGCCTACGCGGTATCGAAAGCGGGCGTAAAAACGCTGACCGAGCAGCTCGCTCACGGCCTTCTCGAAACCGGTAAGCCCGTGAGCGCGCACCTGTTGGTTCCCGGCTGGACCTATACGGGCTTGACCAATGCCCCCGACGGCAAGCAACCCGTGGGTACATGGACGGCCGATCAGGTCGTTGAGCGAATGATCGGGGCGGTCGAAGGTGGCGATTTCTACGTGATTTGTCCCGACGGTATGGTCACGCCCGAACTCGATGCGGCTCGCATCCGCTGGAGCGCCGAGGACATGACCGAGAACCGGCCCGCTCTCTCGCGATGGAACCCGGCTTGGAAGGATCGGTTCGAAGCGTTCGTGAAGAAGGAGCTGGGCGAATGAAGCCTTGCGTGATCTGGCACGCTTGAGGTGCGCCAATTCCAATCTGTAGACGCCCCTTAACGCAAGCGGAAACGATCCCGACCATCATCGCCGGCGAATGCCGCATCAGTTGGAGCCCCCCGGAAGCAGCACAAGGGGCATCAGGGGAGCCGGCGGCCGACGTACCCTTGGGGTGCCAACACGTCATGGAAGGACTGAGCGGCCGCAATGATTTTTGGGGCCATGGTGCCATCGGCGATCGCCCGCCATGGCGCGTCGCTGTTGAACCAGTTGTCCTCGATCGGCAGAGGGGCTTCTTGAGGGCGGGGATTGCGGTGCCAAGGCGACACATGATGCTCCCGTCCCCGGCCGAAGGCGCTGGTCAGCAGGTTGCCTACTGGGGCGTACTCTTTGTGACCGGGGCCCATACCCCAAACGCCGAAGCAGCAGGACGAGCGCCGCTCATCGCCGAATTCGACTCTGAACTTCAGCTCGTCGTTGCCCCCGAACAGGATGCTGAACCCGGACCATTGGATCGTCGATCGGATTTCGGGCAGGAGCGTCCAGCCCCGACCGGCCGCTTCGGTGCGAATGTCATCCTGGAGCCGCCCGATCAGTCTGAGGCGAAGTGCGTCCGCAGCGGCGATGACGTTCAGCGCCGAAGCCAGGCGTGTCGGCGATGTCACGAAATCGGTGACGAGTTGGTCGTGCGTAGTCACGGTCCTCTCTCCATTGAACCGGCGGCGGATGTAAGTCTCGAAATCCGAGATGAAGCTATTGATGCGGGATGCGAGACAGAGGCTACGACACGTCTCCAGCCAAGGCAGTAGACCGACATAGCCGAGCACCAGGAGCTGCCTGCTCTGCGTGCGCCGCTCGGCTTCCTCCGGAGGGATACTGAAAGGCGAAGGACCGGTGCCATTGCGGGACAGATAGATCAGATACCCTCCCAGCGGATAGTGCTGATCCAGGTGGGTGAAGTAGTCCTGAACCTGTCTGGCCTGGTCCGCGGCCGTTGGCTTGTTCTCGATGGCAATGGCGCGGCCATGGGATTCAACCAGGACGTCGATGCGCCGGAATTCGGTCAGACGAGGCGTGGGGGCCTCAAGCGTGATCTGTGCCGCCGCGCAATCGACCGGCTGCCATGGAATTCCCAGATGACGGACAAAGGCATCGAGGAAGCTCGCGCCTTGCGCATGGCTGCCGGAGGGGTTGATCAGCCAGCCAATTAGTCGTGACAAACCGAGCTCATCCGTTTCCATGAAGGCAAACGGCGAGAAGGCGGGGGCGAGCTTTTCAGCCGACTGCTTGTCCGCCGCCGCGAGGGTCGCGGTGAGGGCGGTGATATGATCAAGCATGGCAACGTCGTTCATGAGCGAGCCCCGCGGTCCTCGAGCGCCGAACGAAGGCGCAGGACTTCTTGCTTCAGGGCCTGGGTGTCTTTTCTCAAGCGCTGAGCCAGCAGGTAGTGTCCCGTAGGGGCATCTCTCTACTGAGATTTCGAAGCGGCAATGAGTAGCTCATTCCCTCGAGCCAGGTGACGAGGGAGGAAAGGACTACTGCGCAATCGGGAGGAAAACCCTGGCTCGTTGGCTGGTCAGTCATGACGGAAATCCGGTGTTCGGACCACAGAACATCGTGTGACCACCGCGACGCCGACGACCCCGCCGCCGTCAATTTCCTGCAGATGGTGCGTGTGGATCAGCTGTGATGTGCGGTGCTTAATGTCGATGAAGCCCGCTACAATCCGATGTCCTATCACAATGGCTCGGCATGCCCCCATGACAGCGCACTGATCGCCCTCGGTTTTGGCAAGCATGGCTTGAAAGCAGAGGCTGCTGGACTGTTTGAGGGGATCTTCGACGCGGCGATTTATCAGGAACAGCGCCGCTTGCGGAATTGTTCTGAGGCTTCCTGCGAAGGCGCCGGCGGACACCGACTGCCTATCAGTGGCCTGTTCGCCTCAGGCGTGGGCTGCCGCCGCACCTTTCGCGATGCTGGCCGCGCGCCTGGGCCTGCGATTGCGGGCGGCGACGAACGAGGGGAGGCTAACCGATCCGATCCTGCCATCATTCTTCGACGACGTGACAATACGCGGACTATAGGCGCCTCTCAATTCGATTTGCGTGTGCATCGACACAAACGCGAGGTCACGATGAATGTCCTGAAGCGCTCGGAAGGCAGCAAATGCCCGCGTCGTTTTGGTTAAAACCAACTAAGTCTGCTCGGGCGGCCTTAGGGATTATCTAGGCCGGCCGGACAATATTGACCTTAGACGCCTCGAGCTTGCGATAGCCGTGAATGAAGTCAGCCCACCAGCAATGGCCGCGGCCAGTGCCACACCGGTCTTTGAAAACTTGGGACGAAGCAAACGCGCGTAAGTCTCAAGGGACGCCTTTGCGGCCGGCAGCGTCGAGACCGGCCGCCCGCGGATATAGAATGCAAATCCGACGCAAACGCCCGCCGTGACGAGCAGGGCGCCTGCGACGCTCAAGCTTGCGCTGATTGGGCCATATCGAAACGCCAGCCAGCTGTGCGCCGCATCGAGAGTGTAGGCGGTCGCAAAAACAACCAGCAACACAGCACATACCATGAGTGCGTAGGCAATCACCTTTTGTTTGATCGCCGCGGCGAGAGGCGCAACCAATGTGGCTATCAGCGATCCCATGAGCTATTTCGCCGCCCACAAGCCGACCAGCAGGCCCGCGGCTGCCGCCCAGCCAAGTGCTCTAAGAGGCCGAGCCCGAATCTCGTCCATCAGCATTTCCTGGAGTTCCGTCACGCGCCGTTCAGCGATTTCTACCATTTCGTCTGTATTGACACCCACGGAACGCAGATTGTCTGAAACGGTGCTGCCAGCATCCCTCAGTGTTTGAGCCAATTCGGCGCCTTGGGATGTCGAACGGGGCCGGGTGCCGGTTTGTCTCTTGGACGTGGCCATGGCGGTCTCCAGGTTGGCGGCAACATCGATGTGAGCCTAACGACCTGCGCCCGTCCCTGTTCCCTTGGTCCTGCTGAAAGCGTTCAGCAGCAAATATTGGGTCATCCTTTGCGATCGGCCGCATCGGCGCCACGCATGCCAATCGGCATCGGCGCACCTTTTGTGGTGTCGAGATAGGTTTGGCGTTCGGCTTCTGAATTTAATTCGGCGCCCACGAGAACGATCATCGCGGACAACCACATCCAGGTGAGCAGGCCTATCACTGCGCCGATTGCGCCGTAGGTTTTGTTGTAGTCTTCGAAGTTCGCCACGTACCAAGAAAACAACATCGACGCGACCAGCCAACCAACGGCCGCCAAACAGGCGCCCGGACTAACCCAGGCCCATTGTGCCTCATCACGGCTTGGTCCGTATCGATAGAGAACTGCCAGCGCAAGAAGAAGTCCGATGAGGGTTGGCCAGCGGCCCAACGTAACGAGCCATTCTGCAGCGACGCCGAGTTGGGAGTAATCCAAGATTACGGGAATGAGAGCGACCGCTCCAAGGGCGGCAAGCGAGAACACCAGGATCCCAAGGGTGAATACCAACGACACAAGGTTCAGCTTGATAAAACCCCGTTTTTCGTCTTCGCCATATGCGACGTTCAAGGCATCAAATAGTGCTTTCACTCCGGCGTTTGCGCTCCACACGGCCAAGCCAAAACTGACTGCGAAAGCAAAACCAAGCTTTGTTTCGCCGCCAGCTGCAATACGGCCAACCTGCTCACGAAGAAAATCCGTTGCCCCGGCGGGCAAGAATCCGTCCAGCATATTGAATTGAACGGCGATTGTGCTCGGATCGGCGGCGAGTCCGTAAAGCGAGACAAATGCGGTTAGTGCCGGAAACAGGGCTAGCAGCCCATAAAACGTCACACCTGCCGCAACTGCCAAGACCCGATCGCGCTCAACCTCGTGGTAGGTGCGACGAGCAATGTCAGTCCAACCTTTCGCTGGACTCTCGGTCGGGACGGCCGCACTTTCTCCGGCCTTGGTGCGATGCGCGACCTTCTCCTCGTAGGCATCGTCCCGGGCGCTCCTGTCGGAACGTTCAAAGCGAGAAATCGCATACGCAGACAGGAAGCCCAGTAGGAGGGCTAGCGACACGTCCCTGAGTGCACGTTCATACCGCAACAGCATATCCTCCGTGCGGGGAGCAACGCCAACACGCTCGATAATGTTGCGGACCTCGCATTCTTTTGAGCGTCAACGCCGCTGCCGCGCCAGACGGGAGGGCCGCCGCGCCCAGGCGGCCCGGGTTGCTCTAATATTGATCCTGTTCGCGAAGAACGAGTGCGAGCAGCTTGGGCAGGATCGATTGGATATTTTGCGCTAACCCGCACTCTGTAACCAGCCTATTTGGGCGCTCACCAGCTGGACCGCGGACATCAGTCAGCGCCATCGGTCCGGTTCCGTCTTTCCGAGAACATCCTCGCGCCATCTGCCACCGTCACTCGGAACTTAGATCCATGAGCGAGGTTCAATGGGATTCAAGGAGGTTCCCATGCCGGACGATTTCACCAAAAGAGGTGCGCAGGACCGCTCGCGCATCAATGTGAATGAACCCCACGAGGTGAAGTACTGGACGCAAAAGTGGGGCGTCAGCATCGAGCAATTGAAAATGGCGGTAGAAAAAGCGGGGCCGAGCTCGGCCGCCGTCGCGAAGGTTTTGGGCAAGCCTGATTAGTTCGTCGTAGTACCGCTTTATGCAGCGATCAGCTTTTAGAGTTCAAAGTGAAGCGGATACGACCAAGGCACGCAAGACCGCAGCTTCTGGTGGCGGCCCGCCGTTTCCGGCGGGCCGTAGACGTCACTCGATGATCTGGACGATCTTGCGGGTCTTGGGTTCGACCAGGACCGGTTGATCGTTGATGACGGTGTAGCGATACTCGGTTTTTCCATAGCGAGCCGGCACCTCCCTATAAGTGACGGTCTCCGGAAGAGTGGCACCGACCACAACCTTCTCCTTGTAGGCGACCGACGGCACCTTCTGTTCCCTCACATAGGTGCGGAATTCAGTACGCTGACCCGCCGCGATACCGCCAACGATCGCGCCGCCAACGGCGCCGCCCACGGCTCCAACTGCCGCTCCAGCCGGACCGCCGACAATCGCGCCTCCGACGGCTCCGGCTCCTGCACCCGCCGCCGCGCCGCCTGCCGCACCAGAATTCGACTGCGCGAAAACCCCGACCGGCATAAGAGCAAGCGCAGAAACCAGGATAATCTTCTTGATCATGTCGACCTCCAATGGCCCCCGCCGACCATTAGAACGGGCTGCTAAGCCATTGGTTCCATGAACGTTTGTTCAGAATTTGACTCAGGTGCCAATGGCACTGTTTAGAGTTTTCGAATGTCGCGGATGGGATCGTCTTCTACAACATTGACGATCCGGACAGAGGCCGAAGCGGCTTCCTCGCGAAATCACCCGCGACGGCGTGGAAGCTGAGAGCGGATCGAACAATCCGGGTCGGTGCACGCGCGGGAGAGCATCCCCCTCGAAGAGCGTTCGAGGGCTCTCGGCACCCAACGAGATTTTATAATACTGCCCCCCCGCTAACTGCCGTTATTTTTTGTCGCGGGCACTGGGTCGACGACGCGCACTTTTCTCAGGGAATGTCACTACAGGATTGGGCGAGCCTTCGCGCGAGTCCAAAGTGTCGGTTAGGGCGTCGGGTTGGCCAGAGTTCGGCACTGACGTCGCAACGGCTCTGAACGGATCAGGAAGTGATAGGGAGGTTTCGATGCCGGCCAATGAGGTCTTTTGCTCCTATCAGCCGGTTCGCCGGTTTCTGACACAGTTACGCGGGATAAGCTCGTCGGTTGTCACCTCGAATTTTTGAAGGAAATGCGGCCCGAAGGTGTGGATCATCGGGATGTCCGCCGCGTCTCTTCCCCTGGCGACCAGGATGCGGCCAATCCGCGGTACGTTGTGCCGCGCGTCGAAAGTATACCAACAGCCGTCGAGATAGGCCTCTAACCAGGCATTGTAATCCATTGGCGCTGGGTCAGGCGGCACTCCGATATCGCCGAGAAACCCATTGCAATATCTCGCTGGAATATTCATGGCGCGGCAGAACGCTATGGCGAGATGGGTAAAATCGCGACAGACCCCTACGCCTTCATTCAACGACTGCGCCGCCGTGCGGGTGGCCCGCGCCAGTTGATAATCGAAGCGAATATGAGCATTCACAAAGTTGCAAATCTGCTGGACGCGGTTCCATCCACCAGCGAAGTTGCCAAACAAATTCCAGGCAATGCCCGCAAGCTCATCGGATTCGCAGTACCGGCTTGGCAGGATGTAGTCTAGGGTATCCGAAGGTAGGTCTCCCGGAAATACTTCACGAGCGCTGCGGTTCGCGAGATCGACTTCCCCCGAGTCCCGCACGATCATGGCACTTTTGAATGCGACGCCACCCGTCGGTATGACAAGGCGGCGACGGCGATTGCCAAAGCTGTCTGAATATTCGCTGGTCAACACGGGGTTTCCGTCGACCAGCGATGTCACCGTCCGGACCAGGCGACTTACGATATCGGCATCGCGGCCTGGATGAGGATCCAGCAAGAGAAGGGCCGGCGTCGGCTGCTGTGTAACAATCTCAATGTGATAGCCGAGGCGGATTTCCATCGAGAATTTCCTTGTCGAAGCCAGAAATTTCTCCAGCCGAACTTCGCGGGGGGCCGTGAGGTTCCTCAGTCGGGATGCCTAGATTGTGGAGGGGAGTTGATCCGGGGCTCCGCGTTCCGCCGGAGCTGTGCGGGGCTACCGAAAAAGTTCCTGCGCCTGTGGAGGGCGTGGCCTTTTCGCGAAGTAACCTTGGGGCAACCTCGCCTTCTTCTACGCGGACTATCGATGGTCCCGAGGGCTGATCCGGCTTGGGCGCATTGATCCAGCCTCTTCTAGAGCGGATCGACGCTCGTGAACGCTGTCGCTGGCTAGCCAGCCCGGCCTCGCCACCTATGCCCTGCCGCCGATCATCTCTCGGCTCCTGAGGCGCTGGCCGGACGGCACAGTGCGCTTCATCACGCGCTCATCGCCCACCGTGCGCGATCTCGGCCGCATCGAGGCCTTTGATATCGGTTTCGCCGAGCATCCGATCGAGAGCCCAGCCTCCGTCATCGAGACGATCGAAGTCCCCTGCGTCTGCATGCTGCCCGCCGATCATCCGCTCGCAGCCGAGTCGGTCATCACGCCGGCCCATCTCGACGACGCCCCCTTCATCTCGCTTTATGCCGATCATTTCCTGCACGAGGCGATCGAACGCGCCTTCGCCGGCATTCGGCGCGGCTGCGCATGGTCGTTCATGTCGAGTTCTTCGGCACCGCTTGCGCGCTGGTCATGGAAGGCGTCGGCGTGACCATCGTCGACGTCGTCACCAGCCTGCATTTCCAGAAGGTGGGACTGATCGCGAAACCGTTCCTTCCCAGGCTCGATTATCGCTATGCGATGTTCCAGCCGGGCGTGCGTCCACTTTCACGAATTGCGCGTGAGTTTGTGGATGCATTCAGGGAAGAGAACACTCGCTTAGTTCGGGCTAATTCTCCCTACACGGGAGCCTAATCCAAGTGAGCACAGGACGCCCCCGTCCCCGGAATTCGCTCTACGTTTCAAAAAATAAGCCCACCGTTCTGTGAACGGCGGGCCTCTGACGATCGTCAGGACTAGACGGCTCCGGCCATCGCCGGGAAACTGGCTTTGCCCTCCTGTCGGTTGCGGCCGGTACATCCGCGGCAACGCATCCAACCGGAGAGCAGGCAGGTGCGATGATGGCACCGCGCGGACAACGAGATGGTGACGGCTTTGGTTCCTGCAAGGCGGCGGGAAATTGGCAACGATCTGTTTCAAGTTCGACGAGCTACGGCGGGGGGTATTCAAGCTCTATCAGGACCGGGGCGTGGTCACTGGTATGCTCCCAGCCACGCGGCGAACGCCGAATCTCCGCACGCTTGAGTGATGCAGCCAAAGCGGGGCTTAGCAGGAAGTGGTCAATCCGCAGTCCCGCGTCGCGTTCAAACGAGTTGCGCCAGTATTTCCAAAACGTGTAGATGCGCTCGTGGGGGTGGAGGTGCCTGACGGCGTCGACCCACCCCTGTTCAAGTAGTTTGGCGTATGCCTTCCTCACCTCGGGGCGAAAGAGAGCGTCCTCCCTCCACCGCTCAGGCGCATAGACATCCAGCGCCGTCGGCATGACATTGAAGTCACCAACGAGCGCAACCGGCACGTCGAGTGATAGTATCTCCTCGGCATAGCTTTGCAGTCGATCAAACCAGCGAAGTTTGTATTCGAACTTGGGCCCAGGGGCGGGATTGCCATTGGGAAGATAGAGACACCCTATCAGCATCCCGTTCACCGCCGCCTCGATGTACCGGCTATGGCTGTCATCGGGATCTCCGGGTAAGCCCCGGCGCGTCAGGACAAGAGCGCGGCCGCGCCTTGCGAGGATGGCGACACCGTTCCAACTCTTCTGGCCCTGCCAAACCGCCGCATAGCCGGCTTGCTGCAGCTCACGCTCCGGAAAGCGATCATCGGAACATTTCAGCTCCTGCAGACAGACTACGTCGGGGTTGTCCTGCTTCAGCCACCGCAGAAGAACCGACAAGCGGCCGTTGATGCCGTTTACATTGTAGGTCGCGATCTTCAATGACGGCTCTCCTCCTAGCCGGGAATCTCTCCACATAGCTCAGGGGTTTCGGCCCTTTCCCGCCGAGCGTCAGAGGTTCCCGCAGGAACGCCTGTGCTCACGATATCGCATCCGGCCAACTCGCGAGAGAAAGTCCATCTCCTTCGCCTGGATAGATATGGCTCTGGACATGTCCCCCGTTACTTTTGATCAGCCTCTCGATGGCCCCGGCGTCTGATACCGGGACCACATGGTCGGCATCCCCATGCAAAATGAGGGTCGGTGTCGGACCGAAACACCGAGGGCGGGTGAGCCACGGCCAGGGCAAGCATCACCGCAATCATAATCCAAACCCACGAATCGACATCGGGCAGCCGAGGCCGTTTCATTTGAGTTGCGCCAGGTTAAGGAAGTGGTCCTTGGGAAAGCCATTAAAAACAAATTTGTACGTATGTTCCTTTTGGGTATCTGGCTGCGTCAGCCGGCCGCTCGGCTTGGTGCTTCCTCTTGAAACCGGCCCGCTGCTCTGAAAAGGGTGGCGAGCCTTTTTGCGTTTTGGCGGAACCCTCCGTTTCCATGCGCGTTCAGCCGACATTACCCATGACCCCTGACTGGGCCCGCTGTGGGAGGACACCGCGGGCCCTTTTTTGGGCTCAGGAGGACAGCCATGGCTACGGG
>NZ_JBFRGS010000030.1:0-48929 GCF_052115465.1 Allobosea sp. 2RAB26
AAGGCGCGCGCCTTGGCGAAGGCCTCGCGGACATGCTCGGGCCGCGCCGCCGGCACCAGGCCGACGACGGAATTGTCGTAGGGATTGCGGACCTCGACCATGTCGTCGGTCGAGACGAGCTTGCCGGCGATCCGCATCGTCTCGCGGCGGGGTGTCGGGCTGAAGGGAGCGTTCATCACCAGGTCCTCACGCCGCGACGCAATTCAGGGCGACGTCAAAGACGTCGAAATTGCGCAATGGCCCCTGCGGCCAGTCGACGGCGCGGTTGACCAGCATCGGCACAAGCTGCTCGGTCAGGCCGCCATGCGAGCGCAACGGCTCGGTCAAACCCGCCAGGTCGTGCCGCGCGGCGCTGGTCCCGAGCACCTTGTGGCGGGTCGAGATCACCACGATGTCGCCGATCCGGTCGGCCGGGAGCGAGAAGCGGGCGCAGGCAGCGCCGCTGTCCAGCACGACCTCGACGCCGTTGGTGGCTGCGAGCTCGGCGATGAGCGCCCGGCCGTCCGTTCCCTCCGACAGATAGATGGTAGCGAAGGAGCCGAGCGCGCCGTGATGGGCGACATAGGGGTCGGTGATCGGCAGGATCACGCGCGCCTGGCCGGCGCCGCATCGCGCGTCGACCCAATCCTGGAGATAGAGCACATCGGGCTCGCCCGAGGCGAGGTGCTTATCGTTCATGCCGTGATCGGCGGTGAGCGCCAGCACGCAGCCGAGCGCATCGAGTTCGCCGATATAGCGATCCATCATCGCATAGAAGGCGTTGGCTACCTCGCTGTCCGGTGCGGCCTTGTGCTGGATATAGTCGGTCGTCGAGAGATACATGACGTCCGGCCGGAACGTCCTGATCAGCTTCACGCCCGCTGCGAAGACGAACTCCGAGAGATCGGCCGAGTAGACCTCCGGCAGGGGCTTGCCGACGAAGGAGAGCAAGTTCTCGATGCCGTTCTCGGCCAGCGTCGCCTTGTCGGCCTTTTCCGAGGAGAAGGCGATCGAGCGGCCGCTCTTCGGATCCAGGCCCTTGCCGAGCAGGGTGCGAAGCTTGTCCTTGGCGGTGACGACGGCAACCTTGGCGCCGGCCTCCTCAAAGGCCTGCATGATGGTGCCGGTGCGCATGAAGCGCACATCGTTCATCATCACCTCTTCGCCGGCCGCCCGATCGTAGAAATAGTTGCCCGCGATGCCGTGGACTGCCGGCGGCTGTCCGGTGATGATCGAGATGTTGTTCGGATTGGTGAAGCTCGGGATCACCGAGCGCGCCAGCCGGTAGGAGCCGGCGCGCAGCAGGCGGTCGAGATTGGGCGCCAGTCCCCTGGCGATGGCCGCCTCGATATAGCCGGGCTCGGAGCCGTCGATGCAGACCACGACGGTCGGAACCTCCGGCAGGCGATAGCTGCGGCCATTGGCGGCCACGATGTTGGGGGCTCGCGTGAGCATGGGTCTTCCTTTCGAGAAGCGGACTTGGCGCTTCAGCGACATGGGCTGGTCGAGGCAGGGGGGAGCGCGGGCGGCCCGCGCCGGGAAGGTCAGTCGACCGTGGCGAGGGGCGCCACGGTCGAAGGGCGTTAGCGGATCATGGCCCGGACACGCGATGAGATGAGATCGGCCGCAAGCACCATCGCCAGGATCATCAGGATGCAGGTCGCGGTATCCTGGTACTTGAAGAGCTTCATCGAGGAGACGAGCTCGAAGCCGATGCCGCCGGCGCCCACCATGCCGAGCACGGTCGACTGCCGGACATTGGTTTCCAGCCGGTAGAACACCGTGCCGAGCCAGGTCGGCAGCACCTGCGGCAGGACGCCGAAGAAGAAGGTCTGGAAGGGCCCGACGCCGGCCGAGCGGAAAGCCTCCAGCGGTCCCTCGTCGATATCTTCCATCGCCTCGGCGAAGAACTTGCCGAGCATGCCGGCCCCGTGGATCGCAAGGGCCAGAACGCCCGCGAAGGGGCCAAGGCCGATGGCGGCGACGAAGATCAGCGCCAGGATGATCTCGTTGATGCCGCGCATGCAGTTCAGCACCTGGCGCGTGGCGTGATAGACGACCGGGCTCGGGCTGAGATTACGGGCCGCAAAGAAGCAGATCGGCAGCGCGATGACGACGCCGAGCAGCGTGCCCCAGACCGCGACCTGCAGGCTCTCCAGCGCCGGCTTCCAGAGTCGATCCAGAAAATCCGGGTTGGGCGGCATCATGCGGACCAGGAAATCCCACATATAAGGGATGCCGTTCCACAGGTTGCTGGCATTGATCTGCGAACCGAGCGCGGCCCACCACAGGAAGACGACGATCGCGAGCGACAGGGCGCTGACGCCCCACCAGCCGAAACGGCCCTGCGGCGGACGAAGGACGAGTTGCAATGTACCGAATGACATGATCGGGCTCCCCGTCGCGTTCAGGCTGTTGCGGTGGCGATGAGCGGCGTCAGCACCGGCTGAGCCAGCGCGCGCGGCTTCAGGACGCGGCTGATGCCGGGGTCTTCCAGGCCGGGATAGATCTGGTGGACGATCTCGGAGGTCAGCTGGTCCGGCGTGTCGTCGAAGATCACCCGGCCGCCGCTGAGCCCGACGATGCGCTCGCCGAACTCGACGGCATAGTCGACCTGGTGCAGGTTGCAGATCACGGCGATGCCTTCTTCCTTGCAGATCGCCTTGAGGTATCCGAGCACGACGCGCGACGTTTTCGGATCGAGGCTCGCCACCGGTTCGTCGCACAGGATCACGGACGGCTGCTGGGCCAGCGCCCGGGCGATGCCGACCCGCTGCTGCTCGCCGCCGGAGAGCTGGTCGCCGCGCGCATTGGCCTTGTGCGCCAGCTCGACCCGCGTCAGGCATTCCATCGCGATATCGACATCGCGCCTGGGAAAGAGCTGCAGCATCGACAGGAAGGAGGACAGCCCGGCCATGCGGCCGACGAGCACGTTCTTCAGCACCGAGAGGCGCTTCACCAGATTGTGGTGCTGGAAGATCATGGCGACGGGCCGCTCGCCGCGCACGCTGCGCTTGGCATCGAAGACGGTGCCGTCGATCAGCGTCCGCCCCGCATCGGGCTGGGCGAGCCCGTTGATGCAGCGCAGCAGGGTCGACTTGCCGGCGCCGCTGGGGCCGAGCACGACCAGGAACTCGCCCGCTCTCACGGTCAGGTCGATGCCCTGCAGCACCGGCCGACCGACATAGGACTTCTTCAGTCCTTCGATCTTGATCATCTCGGATCCTCCGCGGAACCGCGCCAGGCGCGGCTACTTCATCTTGGCCAGATCGAGATTCAGCACCTTCGCTGTGTCCCGGATGATGTCGTAGGCCTGGTCATTGGTCTCGACGAAGCGGTTGAGCTTGCCCTGATCGGCCCAGGTGATGTCCCTGATGTTCAGGAAGGCGGTCCTGATCTGCTTCTTCAGGTCGTCGGGCAGGTTCTTGCGCCAGCAGGTCGGCGATTCCGGGATCGGGTCGGAGCGCCAGACGACCTGGATGTCGGCGGGGTCGATCAGCTTCTTCTGGACCGCGGCGTCGAAGATGCGGTCGGCGATCGTCGCGGCATCGACGCGCTTGTTGGCGACGGCGAGCGCATTGGCATCGTGCGAGCCGGTGAAGAGCACGCGGCCGAAATCCTTCTCTGGATCGAAGCCGAGCTTCATCAGCCCGGCCTTCGGGAAGAGGTGGCCGGAGGTGGAGGAGGGATCGACGAAGGCGAAGGTGCGGCCCTTCAGATCCTTCACCTCCTTGATGCCGCTGTCCTTCCGCGTGATGATCTGGGCGTGATAATAGGTGCGGCCGGACTTGGCGGTTTCGGCGGTCGCGAAGGCCTCGATCGGCGCAACCGTGGTGCCGAGCACATAGGAGAACGGGCCGAGATAGGCGACCTCGACATGGCCCGAGCGCATGGCTTCGATGACGCCATTATAGTCCGAGGCGACGAAGCCCTGGACCTTGATGCCAAGGTTCTTCTCCAGGGCGTCCAGCAATTGCTGGCTCGATTCCAGCATGGCACGGGAATCCTCCGACGGGATCAGCCCGACCCTGATCAGCTTCGTCTGGGCCCGAACCAGATGCGGCATGGCCAGAACGGCCCCCGCTGCGGCAAGCGAACCCGTCAACACCTTCCGACGCGAAATGTTCATGTCATCCTCCCGAGATGATCCGGTGGTCTTTTGACCTTGCCGGTGAACCGATTACGGGCGCCGTAGCCCTGATGTGAGTGATGTTAGGCAGCTTTGGCGGCCTGTCTCCCGATGAAATTGCGACCCCGCTCACCCTCCAGCGCCTTTGCGACCAGACGGTCCCATTCGACCGGTGACACGCCATAGGCGGCCGGGTCGGTCTTGACGCCGAGCCCTTGCAGGAACAGGCCAAGCCGTTCGGCGCCGGCATCGAGATCGCTGCCGAACACCCGCCGCAGCGCGGCATCGCATTGTGGCTGCGTGCCCATGGCCCAGCGCATCACGATCGGCAGCGAGAAGGAGCAGGCGATGCCGTGGATCGTGCCGCTTTTCAGCGTGATGTCGTAGGAGATGTTATGGGCCAGCGCCGTCTTGGTGTTCGAGAAGGCGAGGCCCGCCAGCAGGCTGGCGCGCATCTGGCGCTCCCTGAGGCCGATATCGTCGAGCCGCTCCATCAGCCGCGGCAGCGTGTCGATGATCTCGCGCGCGGCCTCCACGGCGTAATTGGCCGAGACCGGGTTGCCGTTGACGTTCCAGATGCTCTCCAGCGCATGCGAGAGCGCGTCGAGCCCGGTCGCAAGCGTCAGGCCGCGCGGCGCGCCCAGCGTCAGGGCCGGGTCGAGCACTGCAGCCTCGGGATAGAGCCGGGGATGGGCGAGCGAGTATTTGCTGCCATTTGCGGCATCCCAGACGGTGGCCCAGGAGGTGACTTCGCTGCCGGTTCCCGCCGTCGTGGGAACGGCGATGATCGGGATGATGTCCGAGGCGTCGAGCGGGACCTTGTCGACGAGATGGCGGCGCACCGTCTCGAAATTGCCGCCGCTTGCCGCGAGCACCTTGGCCGCATCGATCATCGAGCCGCCGCCGAGCGCGACGATGACCTCGGCCCGCTCTGCAGAGGCGCCGAACAGGCGGCAGGATTCGACGAGGTCAGCACAATCGGGATTGGTCTCGATATTGGCGATCGTCACCACCGGCGCCCCGGCAGCCTGTGCCAGGCGCTCAGCCAGGTCGCGGAAGATTGGCTGGTCATAGGTGACGAGCGCCCAGCGCCGCTTGCCGATCAGGCCGGCGACCTCGTTGAAGAGGCCGGCGCCAAACCGAATCCTGACGGGATTCCAATAGGCCCAATGCATGCGTTCCACCCTCGTTCCGTCTCGTCCGCCGCGCTTTCCCGGCGCTGTTGGAGTGGATGCTCACAAAGGGCGACCCAATAAACAAATTGATTTTTCAGACGTGATAGATAGAAATTTGCTATGCGTTATACGCGCCTTCGCTCGTTCCATGCCGTTGCGACGGCAGGCGGCTTCAATGCCGCTGCCGCGGAGTTCAACATCAGCCAGCCGACGCTGACCGCACAGGTAGGCGCGCTCGAGGACGAGTACGGGGTCGAGCTCTTCGTCCGGAAGGGGCGACGCCGGGAACTGAGCGACGCGGGGCGACAATTGCTGGCGATTACCACCCGCCTGTTCTCCGAGGAGGACGAGGCGATCGCCTTTCTCGAGCAGTCGCGCGAACTCAGGACCGGCCGGTTGTCGATCAGCGCGGTTGGCCCCTATCACGTCACCGAGATGCTCGCGGCCTTCAACCGCGCCTATCCCGGGATCGAACTCGCCGTGAAGATCGGCAATTCGACCGAAGTTTTGGACGATCTCTTCGAGTATCGCTGCGACGTTGCCGTGCTCGCCTATCTCGACGAGGATGATCGGCTGCTCACCATTCCCTATCGCCGGCATCCGGTTGCGGTGTTCGTGCGCGAGGACCACCGGCTCGCCGGACAGGCGAGCATCGAGATTGCGGCGCTCGATGGCGAGGCGATGATCGTGCGCGAGCGCGGCTCTACGACGCGGCGGGCCTTTGAGGAAGCGCTGGCCGCGACCAGGACGCGGCCGCGCACCGTCATGGAGATCGGCAGCCGCGAGGCGATCCGCGAGGCGGTGATCCGCGGGCTCGGCATCAGCTATGTCTCGGTCGCCGAATTCGTGCCTGACCCGGCGCTCCGCCTGATCCCGATCGCGGATGCGGAGATCTACACCTACGCGCATGTCGTCATCTTGCGGAAGCGCGAGGCCAGCCGGATCGTGCGGGCCTTCCTCAACACCGTCCGCCAGACCAAGGATATGTGATCGCTCGAACCGCTGGTGTTGGGGGGCGCTCGGGGCCGACCCGAGCGAGAGCGCTGCGGCTACGCGGCGCGGGCCGGAGCGTGCCAGGCCGCGGTGATCAGGGCGTGCGTCATCTGCCGCAGGATCGCTGTCGCGTCGCAGGTGGACAGGATCTGCGAGCTGACGAAGGCCCCATTGATGAGCACCGAGAGCTGGGTCGCGAGCACCTCGGGATGCTTGACCCGCAGCCGCTCGGCGATGTCCTGCAGGCGCCGATGCAATTGCTGCTTATGCGTGCGGGCCACGAGCCGGGCAGGGTGATCCTCGTCCGGGAACTCCGCGGCGACATTGATCTGGGGGCAGCCGCGATAATGGGGCCGGCCGACACGCTCGCCGATCCAGGCTATATGGGCGTCGAGCTCGGCTTCGCCGTCGTCCGAGTGGCGCGCTGCCACGCCATCCCAGCATGCCCAGAAATCCTCGTCTTCCCGCTGCAGATACGCGGCGATGAGGTCATCCTTCGTGCGAAAGTGACGGTACAGGCTCGTCTTCGCGACGCCGGCCGCCTCGATGATCACATCGACGCCGACAGCGCGGACGCCACGCCGGTAGAACAGGTCGGATGCGGTCGCGAGCAGCCGCTCGCGCATGTCGACCTGGCCAGGTTCCTCAGCCAGCCGTTGGTTCGTCGGCTCCGTCCGCATGCACTGCTCTCCCTTGACGAGGCGACGATAGCAGATCTCCAGTTGACACGCTACAGACCTGTCTGTACCCAAGGGAAACAGACAGGTCTGTAGCGGGAGAGCGTCATGAGCGATCAGTTTGAAGGGGCAGGGATCAGCAAGCCTGCCATCGCAGTCTACGGGGCCGCCGGACATACGGGCCGCTTCGTGGTCAGGGAGCTGCTGCGGCGCGGCTTCCCGGCCATCGCGATCGGGCGCGATGGCGAAAAGTTGGCGGAGGCGGGTTTCCCGGCCGGCGTCAGGCAAGAAGTTGCAGCGCTTGCGGATTCTGCAGCGCTCGCCCGCGTCCTCTCCGGAGCGGCGGCGCTGATCAACTGCGCCGGGCCGTTCCTCGACACGGCCGAATTCCTGGTGCCGGCGGCCTTGCGAGCGCGCATCCCCTATCTCGACGTGACGGCTGAGCAGCCCAGCGCCCGGGCGACCTTCGAACGCTATTCCTCCGCTGCGGAAGAGGCCGGTGTCGCCGTCATCCCGGCCATGGGCTTCTATGGCGGCCTGAGCGACCTCCTCGTCACAGCCGCAATGGGCGACTGGACCGGTGCGGACGAGGCCCGCGTCGCGATCGCCCTGGACAGCTGGCATCCGACCGAGGGCACGCGGGTGACGGGGCAGCGCAACACGGCAAGGCGCGTGACGATTGCGGAGGGGAGGCTGCAGCACCTGCCCGATCCGGCTCCGAACGCCGTATGGCCCTTCGCCGAACCTTTTGGCGCGCAGGAGATGGTCGAGCTGCCTTTCACCGAGGCGATCCTGATCGACAGCCATCTCCAGCTGTCGGACCTTCACAGCTACCTGAACACGGCGCCGCTGCGCGATCTGCGCGACGGTTCCACCCCGGCGCCGGTCGCAGCCGACGCGTCCGGGCGCTCGGCGCAAAAATTCCTCGTCGAGGTCGAGATCCGACGGGGGGATGCCGTACGGCGGGCGGCCGCGCGCGGGCACGATATCTATGCCATCACCGCACCGCTCGTGGTCGAGGCCGTCGAGCGGCTCCTGAAAGGCGCGAAGGCACGCGGCGGCGTCTTCGCTCCGGGCGCAGTTTTCGATGCCCGGGACTTCCTGGCGGCGCTCGCCCCCGATCTCGCGCTCTGATCACTGACGGGGTGGCAGGCGGCGGCGTTCATGCTGTGCTGCCGCCCCGGTCTCTGTCGGTGCGCTGCGCGATGGAGTTCGATCTCGGCGAGAGTGGAGCTCATGTGCCGGCAGGCGTGGCGCCCGGAACGCGGGCCAGGAGGCCATGTGCCGCCAACGCTTCGCGAATTCCGAGATGCACCTTGTACGCGACCTCTCCGTCTTCCGGGGCAAGGAGTTTCAGCCGCTGGTCGACTTCGTCGCGCAGATTCGCGATCTCGAGCGCGATTCCGCCGGCCGCGAGCCTTTGGCGGATGCTGGCCAACGCCGCAGCCGCGGTGCCATCGATGCTGGTGATCGGTGAAAAATCCAGGACAACGAGCTTGAGCCCCTGAGTCTCGGCAACCCTGTCCAGAATCCCGCGCCGAATATTCTCGACGTTGAAATAGACCCAAGGGTGGGCTGTCCTCAGGATCAGGGCGCCGGGCGCGGTGGTTGCGCTGGGGCGATTGGCAAGGTTCACGAAGCTGCTGCTCTCGGCATCGAAGCCAAGGGTGGCGATCTCCGGCCGAGTGAGCTGTGCAATGGTCAGCATGAGCGATGCCGCCGCAGCAATGAGCACCCCGTTGAGGACGCCCGCAATCAGCAAGCCAAAGAACGCGACCAGCGCGATGATCCATTCCGCGAACGCAACCTGCCGCAGGTTGCCGATCTGCCGGAAGCGGACGAGATGCTTCGCGGCCATCAGCACGATGGCGGCAAGCACCGGCTCGGGCAGGTATTTGAACACGCCCGTGAAGAAGAGCAGTACGAGCAGGATCGCTGCCGAATTGACGAGCAGCGCCGCCGGCGAGACCGCGCCGCCCATGGCGTTGACCGCGCTCTGCGACATCCCGCCCGAGACGGCATAGCCCTGCGAAACACCCACGGCCAGATTGGCCGCACCAAGGGCCAGAAGCTCCCGATCCGTATCGATTTCGGTGCCGTTCTCCTGGGCAAAGCTCCTTGCAACCGAACTCGTCTCGACGAAGCCGAGGAGAAAGCAGGCAACGGCCAGCGGTACGAGCTCCGTCAGGTCCTCCGGCTTGATCGCGGGGATACCGAAATGCGGGAGACCTTGTGGGATGTCTCCGACAATCGCGATCCCGAGTTTATCAAGGCCGAACAGGTGAGTCGCGATGATGGCGGCGCCCACCACGAACAAGGTGGTGGGCCGCCGCGGCATCAGTTTCTCCAGCACCAGAAACAGGACAACCGCGGCGGTGCCCATGGCGAGCGAGGGGCCGTGCGCGGTGGGCAATTCCCGCCAAAGCTGCAGGAGACGTGGAAGGAAATTACCGGTCCCGCCAGGCAGGCCAAAGAGCTTGGGCAGTTGCGTCGACGCGATGTAGAGCGCAGCGCCCGTCTTGAACCCGAGCAGGATCGTGTCCGAGATGAAATAGGCAGTCTGCGAGGCGCGAAGCAGGCGTCCGGCGACGCAGATCAGGCCGAACACGATCGCGGTCGCGGCCGCCAAGGCGGCGTAACGCGACAGATCTCCTGCGGCGAGGGCGGACAAGCCGGTCGGAAACAGGACCGAGAGCGCGGATGTCGGCCCAACGGCGAGCTGGCCGCTCGCGCCGAACAGGGCATAGCCGGGGCCGGCCACGAGATAGCAATAGAGCCCGGCGACGGGAGGCAAACCGGCGAGCGAAGCATAGGCAAGGGATTCGGGGATCGTGAAGGCCGCCAGGGCAAGGCCCGCCGGGATATCCTGTTTGAGGTTGCCCATCTGATATCGGCGAGCCCATCCGAACAGGTTCTCGGTGAATCTGCCGATGGACGACCCGCCGCCGCGGTCGGCCTGGGGACCATTTGGTTGCATGGCGCGCCCTCACGATCGTGCCTGCGTGAATGGCCCGGCTCCGGCAAGGCCAATGCCGAAGCAGGACGGCCTGGGCCAAACCGTCTTCCAAGGTCAGCGCCGCTTACGATCAACATCAAAGAGTGCACGGTCCCGCTCATGAAGCCGCCGATGCCGGGAACCGTCCAGCGCAAACCGGCGGCCCGGCTCCCTCCACCGACCTGCAAGTGGCCGGCACTGCCCATCGTGGCGCCGATCAGGTGCCCCTCGCATGCCGAAACCAGCGTTCGGCTCAGGATAGTGCCGTGAGGTTCCGCGAGCGGTGCCGTCCTATTTCGGGCAAAGCCTGTAATTGGTGCCGCTGGTGTCGTTCGCGCTGTAGAAGCGCTTGATGCGGCCATCCGGTTCCTTGGCCATGATCGCGGACACCTGTGAGGTCGAGACCGGGTTGACGCAGCCGAGCGACAGGAAGTCGCGATCGCCGACACGTTTGACCGACTGGATCCTGCATGTGGCGGCCGATGTTCTGATGCGGTCACCGCTGATGATGAAGGCCGAGACGAAAAGATCGGGTGGGCTCTTGAAGGTCATGCCGTTTCGGCCTGGTGAGAAAATCTCCTCACAGGCCGTGCCGTCGGCAAGCCAGGCTCCCTGATAGGCCGCGTAGCGACCCTCGGCTGCCCAACCATGCGAGACCAGAGCTGTTGCGGCGACAAGACCGGCGATGGCAGCACTTGCGTAAGAGGCGATAGTCATCTGTTCCCCCAATGCTCGACCTTCGCGAACTATAGCGGGTCTCTCATCCCCGTCGATGCTGTGAACGTCGATTTCCGTCCTCATGACGAGATCTTGGTTTACGTTGGGCGGCGAACGCCATGGACCGCTCATGAGGAGGGTATTCCGGAGTCGGTCAGCGGCCGTCGGGATTTCGCCGCGACCCATGCCCTTTATCACCTCAGGTTCAGTCGCTGCCCAACGCCTGGCGGATACGGCGGGCGACGTCCTGCAACTGCACGCCCACCTCATCCAGCTTCTCCCTTGGCAGCGAGAGAGCCGATCCCCCGCAGTTCAACGCAAACGGGCGTGAGCCGTGCAGCAGGATGGGCACTCCGACCGAATTGATCTCCTGCTTCCATTCCCCGACCGAGCGAACATAGCCATGCACGGCGTATTCGCTGACGGCGGTTTCGATGCCGGCCCGGGTGCTCTCGCTGTCGGGTTCATGGTCGCACAGCACGTCGACGATGCGCGATCGCGTCGCCGGATCCAGGCTTGCGAGGTAGGCGCGGCCCATCGCCGAGGTCGCCATCCGGATATGCGAGCCGATCTCGATGCCGAGATGCAGCGGGCTCGAACCACGGCATTCCTCGATATAGATCATCGTGCGCTGGTCGGGCGCGCCGAGTGCGACTGAGGCGCCGACGCGATCGGCCAATTCCTGCATCAGTGGCCGTGCGACATCCCGAATGGCCAGGTTGCCGAGCGCCGAGAAGCCGAGCGCCAGGGCTGCGGCAGACAGCGAGTACTGCCCGTTCATCGGTGAGTATTCGAGATAGCCGAGCTTGCTCAACGTGTAGGTCAGCCGCGAAATCGTCGATTTCGCCAGCCCGGTGCGGTCGGCAAGTTCCTGATTGCCCAGAGCGCGATCGCCGCGCTTGAAGGAGCGCAGCACATTCAGGCCGCGCGCCAGCGCTGTGACGAAGCGGGGGTCCTGGTCCTCATTCTCGCCCGGCAGGGCGGCGCCCACCGGCGTTTCGCGTTTGCGCATACTGCTTCGTCACCATCGCTCAGCTGATTGCGACCCAAAGAAGCGGGCCTTGAACCGATCCAACCGCCCGTGCCGGCTTGACGGTCTGATAGACCATATGCGAGAAAACTCAATAATGGAATTAAATTCCGAGGAATGGAATTAGATGGCGCTCGACCCTGATGTGTTCCGCCAGTTGCTCGACGCGGTCGAGCGCTTCGTCCGCGAAAAGCTGAGGCCGAACGAGGCGCTCGTGTCGCAGAACGATCAGGTGCCGGCCGAGATCATTGCGCAGATGCGGGAGCTGGGGCTGTTCGGCATGGCGATTCCGGAGGCCTATGGCGGCCTCGAACTCACGCTTTCGGAAGAGGTCCAGGTCTCGTTCCTGCTTGGCGGAACATCTCCGGCCTTCCGCTCGATGATCGGCACCAATAACGGCATCGGCTCGCAAGGCATCATCATCGACGGCACCGAGGAGCAGAAAAGCCGCTATCTGCCTGAGATGGCGAGCGGGGAGCGCGTCGGCTCCTTCTGCCTGACCGAACCTGAAGCAGGCTCGGACGCGGGGTCGCTGCGCAGCTCGGCCCGGCGCGACGGCGATGACTTTGTCATCAACGGCACCAAGCGCTTCATCACAAACGCCCCGGTCGCCGGCCTCTTCACGGTCTTTGCGCGCACCGACCCTGACAGCAAAACGGCCGCGGGCATTTCAGCGTTTCTGGTCGATGCCGATCGCCCGGGCATCACGCTGGGCCGGACCGACAAGAAGATGGGGCAGCAGGGCGCCCATACCTGCGACGTGATCTTCGACAATGTCCGCGTGCCGAAGACGGCGATCCTTGGCGGGCCGGATTACGAGGGCAAGGGCTTCGTTACCGCCATGAAGGTGCTCGATCGCGGGCGCCTGACCATTGCCGGCGTCTGCGTCGGCGTCGCTGAGCGCTTGATTGCCGACAGTCTCGCCTACGCCATGGAGCGGCACCAGTTCGGCAAGCCGATCGCGGAATTCCAGCTGGTCCAGGCCATGTTGGCCGACATGAAGGCGGAGAGCTTTGCCGCGCGCTGCATGGTGGAAGAGACAGCGCGTCGGCGCGATGCCGGCCATGGCATCGCCACCGAGGCGGCCTGCGCCAAGATGTTCGCTTCCGAGATGGTGGGGCGTGTCGCGGACAAGGCCGTCCAGATCCATGGCGGAGCCGGATATGTCGCCGATGCCGGGATCGAGCGCTTCTACCGGGATGTGCGCCTGTTCCGGATCTACGAGGGTACGACCCAGATCCAGCAACTGGTCATCGCGAGGAACATGATCCGCGATGCCCGCCGGGCCGGTGCGGCCGCCTGATTCAACCGGGAGGCCGCTTACCGGGTCCCCGGACCCGCGGCTCAGGCGGGAGCCTCGTATCCGAACCATAGGGAGAGAAAAATGCGCGCAGTCATCTGCAAGGCGTTTGGGCCGCTGGAAGATCTCGTCGTCGAAGCGAAGGAATTAGGCGAGCCAGGGCCGGGCGAGGTGCGCGTCGCCATCGAGGCGGCGGGGGTCAATTTTCCCGACACGCTGATGGTCGAGGGCAAGTACCAAGTCAAACCGCCGCTGCCCTTTACGCCCGGCACCGAAGTCGCGGGCATCGTGCGCTCGGTCGGCGATGGCGTCACACATCTCGAGGTCGGCATGCCCGTCGTCGGCATGGTGGGCGTGGGTGCGTTCGCCGAGGAATGCGTGGTCAGTGCCGCACGGCTGATGAGGCGTCCCGCCAGCATGGACCCGGTCACGGCCGCCGGCTTTTCGATGACCTACGGCACCAGCATGCACGCTCTCAGGCAGCGGGCGCGGCTGCAGCCCGGAGAGACGCTTCTCGTCCTCGGTGCAAGTGGCGGCGTCGGCCTGGCCGCCGTCGAAATCGGCAAGGCGATGGGCGCCACCGTGATCGCAGCCGCAAGCAGCGCCGAAAAGCTGGAGGTGGCGCGCGCGGCCGGCGCGGATCACCTGATCAACTACGCAACTGAATCGCTCCGGGACCGCGTCAAGGAGCTCACGGCCGACAAGGGCGTCGACGTGGTCTACGATCCGGTCGGCGGGGATTTTCTGGAGCAGGCCGTGCGCGTGACCGCGTGGGAGGGCCGCGTTCTGGTCGTCGGTTTCGCCGCGGGCACCATTCCGCGCATTCCTGCAAACCTTCTGCTGCTCAAGGGCTGCGCGCTCGTGGGCGTCTTCTTCGGGACTTTTGCCGCGCGCGACCGCCAGGACAACAAGGATAATTTTGCCCAGCTCTTCACCTGGTTCGAAGAGGGCAAACTGAAGCCGCTGATCAGCCGGACGCTTGATCTCGCCGATACGGTCGAGGCGCTTCAGTTGCTCGCTGCGCGCAGCGCCATCGGCAAGATCGTCCTCACGACCGGCCGGGCCCTGTCGTGAGAGCCACGAGCTATGCCGATATCGGCATCTTTGGCGTGCTCGGGCTCGATCTCCAGGAGTCGGCGGTCGGTCACGTCAAGGGCGGACTCCGGATCGGCCCGGAACATCTCAACCGCATGGGCTACGTCCATGGCGGCGTGCTCTGCACGATGATCGACTTCGCCGCCTGCGCCTCCGGCCTGCACGCCGAAGAGGGGCAGGCGCCACGTTTCGCCATCACCATTTCACTGACCACGCAATTCACTCGGCCGGTCCGGGCCGGATGGCTGTCAGTCGAGGGGCGGACGATCTCGGCCGGCAAGTCGAGCTTCACCGCCGAGGCCCATGTCTTCGACAGCGACGGCGAGCGCATCGCCCATGGCATAGGCACGTTCCGCTGGCGGCCGGGAAGCCAGCCCAATCCTTCCACCCAGCATGCGGACAAAGCAGATGTTTGAGCTCAGGGACATCCACAAGCCGCGCCTGGCGGCGTTGGAGCGCTTCATGGAGGAGCATGTCTATCCGAACGAGGCGGTCTTTGAGCGCCGGCACGCCGCGTTGCCATCGCGATGGGGCACGCCACCGATCCTCGGCGAACTGCAGCAGCGGGCGCGTGCCGAAGGGCTGTGGAATCTGTTTCTGCCCGACACGCGCTACGGGGCAGGGCTCAACAACCTGGACTATGCCCATTTCTGTGAGGTGATGGGCCGTTCCGCCATCGCGCCCGAGATCTTCAATTGCTCGGCCCCCGACACCGGAAATATGGAGACGCTGGTTCTCTATGGCACGGAAGGCCAGAAGCGGGACTGGCTCGAGCCGCTGCTCGACGGGGCGATCCGCTCCTGCTTCTCGATGACCGAGCCGGATGTGGCCTCGTCGGACGCCACCAATATTCAAACCGAGATCAGGCGCGACGGCGACGACTACGTCATCAACGGACGTAAATGGTGGAGTTCGGGCGCGCTCAGCGAGCATTGCAAGATCGCAATCGTAATGGGCCGGAGCAATCCGGATGCGCCCAAGCATCAGCAGCAGTCGATGATCCTGGTGCCGCTCGATACGCCCGGGGTCACCGTGGAACGGGCGCTGACGGTCTACGGCTATGATCATGCGCCGCATGGCCATGCCGAGATTACTTTCGAGAATGTCCGTGTGCCGGCCACCAACATGCTGCTTGGCGAAGGGCGCGGCTTCGAGATCGCGCAGGGGCGGCTCGGGCCCGGCCGCATCCATCACTGCATGCGTTCGATCGGCCTGGCGGAACGGGCGCTGGAGGCAGCCTGCCGCCGTGCCCTGTCGCGGACGGCTTTTGGCAAGCTGCTGGCGGACCAGGGCGTCGTCCGTGACCAGATCGCCCGCTCGCGCTGCGAGATCGAGGCGGCGCGGCTGCTCGTCCTGAAGGCCGCGCATATGATGGACACGGTCGGCAACAAGGCCGCCCGCCGCGAGATCGCGATGATCAAGGTGGTAGCGCCGAACATGGCCTGCGACGTCATCGATCGCGCGATCCAGATCCACGGGGCGGCTGGCGTCTCCCAGGACCATTTCCTCGCCGCCGCCTGGGTCAAGTCCCGCAGTCTGCGCTTCGCCGATGGCCCCGACGAGGTCCATCGCGACAGCATCGCCCGCATGGAACTGAAGGCCTACCGCAACTGAGGTGCAGGCAATGTTCGACGTCCAAGGAAAGGTCGCTCTGATCACGGGCTCGTCGCGCGGGATCGGCAAGGCAACCGCGCAGCAACTGGCGCGCAGCGGTGCCCGGGTCGTGGTGTCCAGCCGAAAGCAGGACGCCTGCGATGCCGTGGCCGGGGAAATCCGGGCGAGCGGCGGCGAGGCCATCGCCAAAGCCTGCCATGTTGGCTCGCATGAGCAGCTGAAGGGGCTCGTCGACCACGTCCTGGAGGTCTGGGGCGGGATCGACATCCTGGTCTGCAACGCGGCGATCAATCCGGTCTACGGACCCTTGTCCACCCTGCCGGACGAGGCCTTCACCAAGATCATGGCGGTCAACGTGCAGAGCGCGATCTGGCTCAGCAACCTCGTCCTTCCGCAGATGGCCGATCGCGGCGGCGGCGCCGTCATCATGATGTCCTCGATCGCGGGCCTGCGCGGCACCGGAGTCATTGGCGCCTATGGCATGTCCAAGGCCGCGGAAGCGGCCCTGGCGCGCAATCTGGCCGTCGAATGGGGCCCCAAGGGGATCCGGGTCAACGCGATCGCGCCCGGCATCGTGCGCACCGACTTCGCGCGGGAGCTGGTGGAATCGCCCGAGCGGCGCGCGCAGATGGAGCAGCGCACTCCCTTGCGCCGCTTCGGCGAGGTCGAGGATATCGCCGGTATCGTGCATTTCCTGGCCAGCCCGGCATCCGCCTACATCACCGGCCAGGTCATCGTCGCCGATGGCGGCGAAACCATCAGCTGAGGTGCATGATGACCGCTCCCGTGGCCACCCTTGTCGACGTGATCGAGAACCACCGTTTCGACGAGGGAGCGCTGGCCGGCTGGCTCGACGCCCATGTGCCCGGTTTCGGCGGCCCGATTTCGGTGCGCCAGTTCCAGGGCGGCCAATCCAATCCCACCTTCCTGATCTCTGCGCCCGATCGACGCTGCGTGCTGCGCAAGAAGCCTCCGGGAAAGCTGCTGCCGAAAGCGCATCAGGTCGAGCGCGAGTTCCGGATCATCAGGGCGCTGGCGGGGACAGCGGTTGCTGTTCCGCAGGCATTGGCGCTTGGCGAAGACGCCGAGGTGATCGGGACAGCCTTCTACGTCATGGATTTCGTCGACGGGCGTCAGTTTGACAGCCTGGCGCTTCCCGACCTGCCGCGCGACGACCGCGCTTCGCTCAATTTCGCCGCCGTCGATACCCTGGCGGCGCTGCATGCGGTGGTTCCCGAGGATGTCGGGCTAGGAGATTTCGGTCCCTCCGGCGGCTATGTCGCGCGTCAGGTCGAGCGCTGGACGAAGCAGTATCGTGCCTCCTCGGAGGCCGGCGAGATCGCCGACCTGACCTGGCTCGCCGATTGGCTGCGCGAGCATTGCGGCGTGGCCGATGAAACCACGATCGTGCATGGCGACTACCGGATCGGCAATCTCTGCTACCGCCGCGATGGCCCGCAGGTGTCGGCGGTGCTCGACTGGGAACTGTCCACGCTCGGCCACCCGCTCAGCGATCTCGCCTATTACTGCATGCCCTATCATATCAGCCCGACCGTCGCGGGCGGACGGGGGCTATCGGGGCTCGATTTCAAAGAGCTCGGCATCCCCCGCGAGGACCAGGTGATCGCGCATTACTGTCGGGCGAGCGGCCGTGCCTCGCTGCCGGACTGGCACGTCTTCCTGGCGCTCTCCTTCTTCCGTCTGTCGGCGATCCTGCACGGCGTGATGGCCCGCTCCGTGCTGGGCAATGCCAGCGATGCGAACGCGGCCGAGGTTGCACAGCGCGCCGGGATGCTGGCCGAACTGGGTCGGCAGGTGGCCCTGTCCGGCACGAACAACCGATACTGAGACGAGGCGAGGGATGACCATGCGTTTCAAGGACCAGCTCTGCATTGTGACTGGAGCGGCCAGCGGTATCGGCCGGGCCACCGCACAGCGCTTCGCCGCTGAGGGCGCGCTCCTCGTCCTAGTCGATCGGAACGAGGCGGAGCTCGCAAACGTCGTGGCCGACCTGCCGCGGGCCCGGGACCATTCCGTCGCGGTGCTGGATATCGCTGACCAGGACGCGGTCTCCGCATGTGTGTCCCGCGCACTGGAGCGGCATGGGCGTATCGACGTTCTCTGCAACAATGCCGGCATGGCGAGTTCCAAGGGGAGCGCGCTCGAGCAGGATCTCGCGGAATGGGACCGGGTGATGCAGGTCAATGTCTTTGGCGCGATGCTGTTCATGAAGCATGCCGGCGCGGCCATGGTCGCGGCCCGTCGCGGCGCGATCGTCAACACCGCCTCCGTGGCTGGGATCAGGGCTGGTGCGGGCGGGAATGCCTATAGCGCTTCGAAGGCTGCCGTCATCAACATGACCCAGACGGCCGCCTGCGATTTCGGCGCCTATGGCGTCAGGGTGAACGCTGTATGTCCCGGCCTGATCGAGACGGGAATGACCAGGCCGATCTTCGAGAAGGCGCGCGAACTGGGGAAGGAGGACCGGCTGGGCGCACGCTGCGAATTGCGCCGCTATGGCCATCCCGAGGAGGTTGCCCGCGTGATCGCCTTCCTGGCCAGCGAGGACGCGAGCTATGTCACGGGCCAGGCTCTCGCCGTCGATGGCGGCAACACCGCCTCCCTCAATCTCCCCGGCATGAAGGTCTAAGGCGTCGGCTCGAAAAGTCGATTGTGGTTTTAAGGAAACTCGATCCAGACACGGAAGTGCTGGATCTCTGACCGGATATGACAACCGATCCGAGATCTAGCCGCCGCTGCAGGGCAGGGAGCAGAGCCGCCCGGCGGGGCGGCCCCGCTCCGAGCGGCTAGCTGTGGCGCGCCTTGCTCAGCTCTTGCCCTTGTAGAGAAAGGCATCGACCTTCTCTTCGCCGTTATAGGCCAAGCGCTGCATGCGGTAGAGGTTCTTCACGTAGTCGAGCGCGTCCTGGCGGGACATGTCCATGCAGCGCATCGAGGCCTCCATCTCGATCCGCAACGCGAGTTGAGGGTGGCGTGCGATGCGCGCGGCATATTCCTCGGCCTTCGCCAGGACTTGATCGGAAGGGACCACCGCATTGACGAGGTTCGCCCGCAGCGCGTCCTGCGCCGAGAGCGGGTCGCCCGTCAGCAGCATTTCCATCGCGATCGTATGCGGCACATACCGAGACAACCGGGTCGAGCCGCCCGCCCCACCCATGCCGTAGGCGATCTCGGGGAAGCCGAACTTGGCATCCTCCGACGCCACGCGGATATCCGTGAGGTGGCTGAGATAGATCATGCCCTGGCCGTAGCAATAGCCGCGCACGGCGCCGACTATCGGCTTGAATCGGTTCAGCGAGAGCACTTCGCGCGACCAGGTGAACGTGTCCGGCTCGCCCTCCGCGACGCGGTGCTTCGGGGCAAGGTAATAGGCGAGTTCGTCCTTGGGCGTCGCGAACTTGGCGTAGTCGTTCTTGATGTCGTCGCCGGCCGAGAAGGCCCGGTCTCCGGCGCCCTGCAGAATGCCGACCCGCACCTCGTCGTCGGCGAGGAATTCGAGCATCATATGATAGAATTGCTTGTGCATCGCCGGCGTCATCGGGTTCACCGATCCGTTGCGGATGGTGAAGTATCCGATCTTGCCGACGCGCTCGTATTCGAAAGGCATGAGATCTATCCCTTAGATATAATCAGAACCACTGATTGGTGACGCGGTCGAAGCTGCCGACGCGAAGGTCGGTTTTTTCGGCAATGAGCTTTTGCTTGGCGATCTTCTCGGACGGCGTCTTCGGAAGCGCGTCGCGATACTCGACGTAACGAGGTGTCTTGAACGGGGCGAGCCGGCTCTTGCAGTGCTCGAAGATCATTTCGGGCGAGGCCTCGGCTTCCGAAACGCCGGGCTGCAAGACGATATAGGCCTTCACTTCTTCGCCGCGCGCTGCATCCTTCACGCCGACGACGGCGGCTTCGAGAACCTGCGGCATTTCGGTCAGCGCAGCTTCGACTTCGCGAGCGGCGATATTCTCGCCGCTTCTGCGGATCATGTCCTTCAAGCGCCCGACGATGTAGTGGAAGCCTTCGGCGTCGCGCCAGAACAGGTCCCCGGTGCGGAACCAATCCCCCCTGAAAGAGGCTTCGTTCGCTTCCGGCTTGCGATAATAGCCCAGCATGATGCCCGGCCCGCGGATGCAAAGCTCGCCAACCTCACCAGCGGGCAGGACATTGCCCTCGGGGTCGGTGATCTGTACCTCGCGGAAGGGCGCGACCATCCCGCAGGAGCCGGAGCCGACCATGTGATAGGCCTCTCGCGGCAGGAAAAGCGCCGATCCGACCTCGGTCATCCCGAAGGATTCCCGGGCGATCGTGTTGTAGCGCCGCTCGAAGTCGGCGTGCTTTTCCTTGTTGAAGCCGAAGATCGAAACGCGCTTCAGCTCATTGTCGGCGTCGGATGGCTTGGGTGCCTGCTGATAGACGATCTCGGGAAAGAGGCAGTAATGGATCTTGTATGTCCTGACCCAATCCATGAAGCGCGTCGCGCTTGCACGGCGGGCGACGAAGATCTGGCCGCCGACACGCATCGCCATCAAGGTCAGCCACTGCGGATCCATGTAGAAGAAGGGCTGAGCCGCCAGGATATTCCTGGAATTCTCGGCGTCGCCGCCTCGCATCGCGGCCACCAGGGAAATGGTGAGCCAGTATCGGTGCGTCAGCATGCAGCCTTTCGGGAATCCGGTCGTGCCGGACGTGTACTGGATGTTGACGAGGTCATCGAGCGCGGGTTGTGGCAGGTCCGCGGGGAGGGCGGGCGGATTCCGCTCGATCCGGGCATATCGATCCGACGCATCGGAAGCGGCCCCGACGACAAGAACGTTGGAACTCCGTAACGGTGCCTCCGCACTCAGCGCCTCGTAGGAGGGCAGGCAGTCCGCATGGATGACGAGATACGTCGCCTGCGAGTCCGTGAGCACATAGTCGAGCTCTCGGCCGGTATAGCCGATATTGACCGGCACCATGACGGCCCCGAGTTTTGCCAGGGCAAGCCAGGTGAGGGGAAACGCCGGGATGTTGGGAAGCATGACGGCGACATGAGCGCCTTTGCGCACGCCCGCCGCATAGAGGCCCGCCGCAGCCTGTTCGATCGCCGACCTGGCTTCGGCATAGGTTGCGACGCCGCCCTCGCTCTCCTCGAAGAACGTCCAGAGGGTCTTGTCGCCGTTCACCGAGGCCCGCTCGTCGACGAACGAGCCGATGTTCTGCGCCAGCGGCGCCGCCTCGATAGTGCTCCTCATATGATCGACGAGAGGCTTGAGCTCGGACCAATCGCTGGGGCTGCTGTTGTTTTGCTGCATGTCAGGCCTCGGACACTGAATTCGACTGGTATCGGCGTTCATTCCGGCGGCGAACGATCTCACCCAAGGTCATCGCGACGATGCTGAGAAGAGTGAGCATGACCGCGACGGCAGGCACTGTCGGATCGAGCTTGAGGCTGAGATCGTTCCAGATGCGCACGGGAAGCGTCTGCAATCCGCCGGAGATGAAGAGCGTGATGATCAGCTCATCGAAGGACGCGAAGAAGGCCAGGATCGCCGAAGCAAACATCGCTGGCGCTAGGTAAGGCAGGGTCGTGTGCAGGAACGCCCGGATGGGGCTCGCGCCAAGGACACGCGCTGCCCGCTCGATCGTCATGTCGTATCTGCGAAGGCTGCCCGACACGATCATCACGACATAGGGCAGGGCGATCAGCGCATGAACCAATGTCAGCGCGTAGATATTGTTCACCAGCTGCCAGCGCAGGAACACGATGTAGAGCGCAAGGGCGATAACCACCGATGGGATGATGAGGGGCGCGATGAAGATGGCACTCAGCAGGCCTTTTCCGCGAAAATCCGTACGAACGAGCGCGACCGACGCCAGGGTCCCGAAGAGCAGGCTGAGGATTGTCGCACCGACCCCGATCCTGAGGCTCGCGAGCGTGGCGTCGACCCAACTCTGATCGACGAAGAATTCCCTGTACCAGCGCAGGGACAGCGACTTCGGCGGGAATTCGAGGAACTGGCTGTCGGTCAGCGAAATCGGAACGAGGAAGAACAGCGGCAGCAGCAGAAAGCTGGCGACGAGGACAAAATACGCGGTCAGGACGGCCCGGGTCATCGTGCGAGCCCTCCGGTCGCGAATTCGGAGCGTTTCCGCGTGAGGGCCCAGTAAGCCAGAAGACAGGAGAAGGTCGCCGCCAGCAGCGTCGAAGCCATCACCGCCGCCAGGTCCCATTTCAGCGTCTTGTGAACTTGGAGATCGATGAGATTGGCGATGAGGAGACTTGTGCGGCCGCCCAGCAGCGTCGGCGTGACATAGAAGCCGAGGCAGAGGATGAAGCAGATGATGCCACCCGTCGCCGCTCCACTCACGCTGAGGGGAAAGACCACCTTCCAGAAGGCCTGCCTTGGCGATGCACCCAGGGATCGGGCCGCTTTCACGAGATCCCGCTCGACATCGAGTATCGAGGTCAGGCAGGTCAGGATCACGATCGGCAGCAGGATCTGAACCATTCCGATGTGAACGGCGATCGGCGTATAGAGCAGCTGAATGGGCTCCGCCGTCAGGCCAAGGGCGGCAAGCGCTTTGTTGAGAATGCCTTCGCGCCCGAGCAGGATGATCCAGGTGTAGGTCCTGACCAGGATGCTGATCCAGAACGGTAGGAGGATCAGATAGGTCGCCAGCACCCGCTTGCGCGGCGAGAGCCCCGCCATGAAGTAAGCCATGGGGTAGCCGATGACGAGGCAGATCACCGTCACAGTCGCGGCGGTGACGAACGTCCTCTGCAGGACGATGATGGAAAGCTGCGAATTATAGACCTGTCGCAGCGCCTCGGCCGTGAAAGCCGTTCCATCGTGTACGGTCAGCTTCAGGACGCCGAATACCGGAAAGACGAAGAGAAGCGCTGCCAGCAACGTCGCTGGCGCGAGCAAAAGCGTGGTTTTCGTCCACCGGAGTTTCATGATGCAGCCAGGTTCCCGAGTGGCTCAGATCAGCAGCCATTCGTTCCAGCGTGTTGAGACCGCGTCGAGATTCTCTGCCCACCAGGCACTGTTGAACTCGAACTGCACCGCCGCGTTTTCGGGCGAGGTCGGCAGGGTCGCTGCGAAGGCCGGGTCCAGCAATTCCATCATTCCCGGCACGAAGCCGGGGTAGGGGACCTGCTTCACGAATGCCGCCGATGCCGCAGGGTCCATGCGAGCCTTCATGAAGCGCATCGCCTCGGTGGGGTGCTTCGCGCCCTTTGGAATGGCGAGGAAGGAGAGCATCAGGGCTCCGCCCTTGAAGGTGATGTCGACGGGCTTGCCCTCGTTCCTCAGGGGGGTGATGCGGCCGTTCCAGCATGAAGTCATGCTGACCTCGCCGTCGATCAGCAACTGGACGTGCTGGGCTCCGTTGGTCCACCAGACCGGGATATGGGGCTTGAGCTGGTCGAGCTTCTTGAAGGCGCGGTCGACGTCGAGCGGATAGAGCTTGTCGAGCGGAACGCCATCGGCAAGCAGGGCGAATTCGAGGTTGCCCTTGGGCGAATTTTCCAGCGAGCGCGGGCCCGGGAAAGCTTTGACGTCCCAGAAATCGGCCCAGGATTGCGGCGTCTTGCCGTTGCCGAATTTGTCGGTCCTGAAAGCGATCACGGTTGAATAAGAGGCCCGGACCATCGCAGTCGGCTGCTTTGCGATGGCCGGCAGCTTGTTGTCGGGATCGATGATCGAATAGTCGATCTTTGCAAGCCATCCGGCTTTGGTTGCGGTCACGACGTCGTCGCCGTTCAGCTCGGTCAGATCCCACTCGACATTGCCGGACTCGACCATGGCCTTGAGCTTGGGAAGGCTCACGGGTGCTGTCGGCCTGACCTTGATTCCCGTCTCCCTGGTGAAAGGCTCTTCGAAGATCTTCGTGATCATCGTGGCGAGCGCCCCGCCGGAGCCGTTGACGACGATGGTCACGTCCTGAGCGAAAGAGGGTTTGAACGCGAAAACGCCGGCAAGTGCACCTGTGGCGATTCCGAAAGCTCTTCTGGTCATCGTCATGATCGATAGTCCCCTGAGTTTTTTTGGTGGTCTGGGAAGCTCAACCCGTGAGCGAGACGAGGTCAGCGACGTTGAGATCGAAGCTGATCGGCGTGCCCAGCGGCAGCACGTCCTGTCCTGGCCTTCGTGGCTCGATGGCCGAGATGTCCTTGCCGTCCGCAGCGCGCAGCACGTAGCGGACGGAATTGCCGAAGAAGACGGCCTCCGCGAGGGTGGCCCGATGCGCGCCGGCGGCATCTTGGCGGATCTGGATGAGCTCCGGCCGGATTGACGCGAAGCTGGCCGCCGAGAGATGCGCGACATTCCCGGACACGCGGCCAAGCCCTTCGAGCATGACGGACGCTGGCGCGGCGCCCTCGACCTTGAGGATGTTGTTTGCACCCACGAATTCCGCGACGAAGCGTGATTGCGGCTTGTCGTAGAGCTCTTCCGGAGGGCCGATCTGCAGGACCTGGCCCTTGTCCATGACCGCCAGCCGGTCGGAGAGCGTCAGCGCCTCGCCTTGATCATGGGTGACATAGATGACGGTACACCCGATCTGGCGCTGGTATTCCTTGATCTCGAGCTGGAGTGTCTCTCGCAGCTTCAGATCAAGGGCGCCCAGCGGCTCGTCCATCAACAGCACCCGGGGCTCGAACACGACCGCGCGTGCAAAGGCCACGCGTTGCTTCTGGCCCCCGGACAGTTCGTGCGGCATGCGGTTCGCTAGTGTGTCCAGCCGCACCATCTGGAGCGCCTTCTCCGAGCGCCGCCGGGCTTCGGCCCGCGGCACGCCGCGCATCTCGAGGGGAAAGGAAATGTTGCGGATGACATTGCGATGGGGAAAGAGCGAATAGCTCTGGAACACCATGCCGATGTCGCGCTTCTCCGTCGGCAGCTTCGTGATCGGCACTCCGTCGATGAGAATTTCACCGCTGTCGATATCCGTGAAGCCTGCCAGCGCGTTGAGGGCGGTCGTCTTTCCAGAGCCGCTCGCCCCGAGCAGGGTCATGAATTCCCCGCGCTCGACATGCATCGAGAAGCTCTCCAGCGCGACGAACTTTCCATACGTCTTTCGAACGCTTCTGAAATCGATCGTCGCTCCGGTCGAACTCATTTGATCCGGCTCCGAATGAGAGGCATATTTGAAAAGTGACGATAGTGTCATTTTTTGTCAAGCGCGCTATGCTGGTATTGAGATTGCGGCGCGATTGAGTGTGCTGTCAGAAGCGATAGTGAGAAGGGCGGGCCCTTGTTGTTGGAAAACGTAAATTTCGATTACGTGGATTACCTGGAGAAACGCTTGGCTGCCGCGCAAAGCGAGAAGAAGATCATTCGCACTGAGCTGCAGCTCGAGCTGGCAACCGCGCGCCTTCTCAGAGAAAAAAACTATCACGCAATTTCGGTTGATCTCATTGCGGCGACCGCTGGTGTCGCGCACGGGACGTTTTACCGGTATTTCGCAGCCAAGCGCGATGTCGTTGCTAAGACTATCGCCGATTATTTCATGTTCGTGCGCGCATCGCGCCACCCAATTGCCCGTGATGCGTCGCAATACGAAGCAATCCACCAGGCCAACCTGCACTATGTCGAATGCTTCCGTCGCAATGTCGGACTCATGCGTTGCCATTTCCGGCTCAAGGACGAGGACGAGCTGATCGCCGAGGTTGGCCGTAGCGCCGACAACGCCATGGTGGAGCGCGTCCTCGCCAGGCTGCGCCGCGAAGGACAGCTCGAGCTGTGGGATGTTGAAAAACTCAAACTGACCATCTTCTGCCTGATCGGAATGGTCGATGAGCTGTTGTTGAAGATCTACGGGCAGACCCAGCCTTCGCTCGCTGGGTTTCAAGCCAAGCCCCAACTCGTGGCGAGCACCCTATCCGATATGTGGTTCTCGACGATCTACGGTTCGCAATCGCTCGAGCGCATTGCGCCGGGGGCGAGTTTGCCAAGGCTACGCCAGGTCGACTGAGTGATCGCCGTCAACTCGGCATGATATAGCTCAGTTGATTGCGAATATTCGCAGCCAGCGAAATCAACCGGGGTGCGACCTCGTCTTCGATCTGGTTGGGGCTGAGCCGGAACACAGGCACCCGGCAGTTCATGCCGAAGCAATCGCCGTTGGCGTCCCGGATCAGCGGCACGCCAGCGGAATGGGTGCCCGGAATCCAGACGCCCTTGGCCACAGAAAACCCCCGGCTGCGGCAATCGATGACGCCCTGCAGGAAGGATTCGGAGTATTTCGTCCAGAGTTCGGGCGAGCGACGCTTCATTTCTTCGAGCTTCAGCTTGAGTTCGTCCTCTGACAGGAGGGAGCCGAGCGCATGACCGATCGTGGCCGGCAGCAGCGGCCCGATCGTGCCGAGGTCGGGCGAGGTCCAGATGTTCTCGTTCACCCGCGAGGTCTCGAGATAGACGAAGTTGGTTCGGTCGATCGTGCCGATCGAGACGGTCCCTCCGAGGTCCTGAGCCAGCTTCTGCATCGAGGGCCGCGCGATGTGCAGCAGCTTCAGGTTGACCAGCAGCGGGTTGACCAGCATGAGCGCGCGCCAGCTCAGCCGGAACTTGGATTTCTCCTGCCTGAGGTAGCCCATTCTTTCCAGCGTATAGGTCAAACGTGCGACCGTGGAACGGTTGATCCCCGATTCCTTCGCGATCTCGCCATTGCTCATCAATGTGCGATTCGGACGAAAAGTCTCCAGAACAGCCAGTCCCTTGACGAGAGTTGTTGCGATGTCGGGATCGTCTGCGGGGATCTTCAAGAGTTTCTCCATCTATGTAGTTGGCTTCGTTCGTATTATTTCGATCGATTATTGTTTGATATTTACCGGATGCGCTTGATGAGCGGGGTTGAGAGCCTCGACCTGCCCCTGCGTTGTCGGGGTGAGAATTGGCCTCTTTGGCTCAAATGTCAAGATAGTGAACATTTTTGGAAGGAATTAATCACTCTCTTGACTCCACTCCGAAGCGAGCGCTCAATTATCGAAGGCGGGTGGATATCTGCGCCTGCACTCGTCACGGAGAAAATGTGAATGAGCCGCGTGATCGACATGGAACTGAGCTTGCCTCATAGCGAGGCGAATCCGGATCTGGAGCGCATCTCGCGAGGACGGCCGGGCACGCCCTTCGCCCAGTCGCTGCCGCGGCCCGAGGGCTACGGATTCGCCAATTACGGGAATGTCTTCAGGAGCAAAGAGGCGGCTCCGAAGAAGGGGGAGGCTGACGACGGCGGTCTCGTGCGGCTGGTCGAGGATATGGACCGTGCCGGTATCGCGCGGGGATTGCTGGTCGGCGCCGAGAACAGTGCGACGGGCCGGATTCACCAGGCCCATCCCGGCCGCTTTTTCCTCTTCACGACCTTCGACCCCTTCGACGGGATGCGGGCGGTTCGCGAATTCGAGCGGCTGGTCAAGGAGGAGGGCGCAAACGGCCTGCGCCTGTCGGCGCTGTATAACGGCGTGCCCGCGAATGATCGCCGCTACTATCCGCTCTACGCGAAGGCAGCCGAGCTCGACGTCCCGGTCCGCATCTACACGGCGATGAACTACGCCAATGACCGGCCGTACGATCTCGGGCATCCGCGCTATCTCGATGATGTCGCCATCGATTTTCCCGAGCTCAGGATCGTGGCCGGCCTCGCCGGATGGCCCTGGGTGAACGAGATGGTCGGGCTGCTCCGCCGACACCCGCGGCTCTATGTCGATACGGCGGCCCATCATCCCCGCTATTTCAGCCAGCCCGGCTCAGGCTGGGAGCAGTTCCTGCAGTTCGGCAACACGCTGCTCCAGGACAAGGTCATGGTCGGGCTCTCGCGCTACCTGTTCGGAACCTCCTTCGAGAGCATCATCGAGCAGTACAAGCAGCTGCCGCTCAAGGAAAAGGTCATTGAGAAATGGCTGTACGGCAACGCCGCTGAATTTTTCCGGCTGAACTGAGGGCGCGGTCCGATGCTTCGCTTCGTCGGCCGGCGGGCGCTCTACGCAATCCCTCTGCTCCTGGCGATCATCATCCTGATGTTCTCCATGCTGCACATGATCCCGGGGGATCCTGTGCAGGCCCTCGTCGGCGACTACCCGGTTCCGCCGGCGTATCGGCAGGCGATCGAAGAGAAGTATCGCCTGAACGACCCTTTCCTCGTTCAGGTCGGCAATTATCTGCTGAATGTCGCGCAGGGCGATTTCGGATTCTCCTATCAGAACCAGCGCGGCGTTCTCGACCTCATCCTCGAGCGGGCGCCGCGGACGATCCTGCTGGCTTCGGTCAGCTTCGCGCTCGCGATTCCACTCGGCATGGCGATCGGTATCGCGGCCGGAACGACGCGCCGGCCGGGTGTCGACAAGTTCTGGACGACCACCGCCCTGATCGCCTACGCGATCCCGACATTCTGGCTCGGTCAGCTCCTGGTGATGCTGTTCGCGCTCCGGCTCGGCTGGTTTCCGACCCAGGGCATCGGCCCGCTGATCAGCCGGACACATGGCCTCGCCTGGCTCTTCGAGAAGATGCGCTATCTCGCGCTGCCGGTCCTCGCCTTCGGCGTCCACGAGGGCATGCGGATCGCGCGGATCATGCGCGCCAGCGTCATCGACACGCTTTCGCAAGGCTACATCATCACCGCACGCTCCAAGGGCTTGAGCCGCGGACAGATCATCCGCAACCACGTAATGCGCAATTCGAGCCTGCCGCTGGTCACGATCGCGGGCTATGCCTTCGGCTCCGCCCTCGGCGGCGCCGTCCTGCTCGAAACGGTCTTCACCTGGCCGGGCCTTGGCCTGCTGCTCGTCGACTCGATCCGGCTCAGGGACAATATGACGGTTGTCGGTGTCGTGATCTTCTCGGCCGTCGCCGTCGTCGCCATGAACCTGATCGTCGATCTCCTCTACGCGGCGCTGGACCCGCGCATCAGAACCATGCGGTGAGGTCGAAGCCATGTCAGACAGCAAAACCGCCATGGCGCCGGCATCCGGCAACGGCATCCCGGTCGGGAGCTGGCAGGCCCATATCGCCAATCTATTCGGGACGCGTCACGGCGCGCTCGGAGCAGGCATCCTCATCGTCCTGGTGATCGTGGCGACCGCCGCTCCGCTGATTGCGCCCTACAATCCGCTGGAGCAGACCCCGCTCAGCCTCGCGCCGCCATCGTCCCAATTCCTGTTCGGCACGGATAATATCGGCCGGGACGTGTTCTCGCTGGTCGTCCACGGCAGCCGCTCGTCCCTGCTCGTCGGGCTCGGGGCGGCGCTGGCCGCACTGCTCGTCGGCGGCACTCTGGGGATCCTCGCCGGCTATTTCCAGGGCCCGGTCGAGGCGGCGCTGATGCGGCTGGTGGAACTGTTCCAGACACTCCCCGTCATAATTCTCGTGCTCTGCGCAGTGGCGCTGTTCGGCTCGAATTTCTGGCTGCTGATCGCGGCGGTGGCGCTGGCGATCTGGCCGATGGAGGCCCGCCTCGTCTACGGCCAGTACATCAAGCTTCGCGACCGCGAATTCATCGCTGCCGCCCGCGTCGCCGACCTCTCGACGGCCCATATCATGTTCCGCGAGATCCTGCCCAACGCGATACAGCCAATCATCGTCCAGGTCGCGCTCGACGCCAGTATCGCGATCCTGATCGAGGCCGGGCTCGGGTTCCTCGGTCTCTCCGACCCGAGCAGGGTGAGCTGGGGCCGGTTGCTCTTCGTCGCGCAGGACTACATGGACAGCGCCTGGTGGATGAGCCTGTTTCCCGGCGCAGCCATCTGCATCACCGTGGTCGGCCTCAATCTCTTTGCCGACGGGCTGAACGAGGTCATCGATCCGCGCAGCACGAACGGGATGGGAGGGCTGCAATGAGCGCATCGCTTCTTCTCGACGTGCGCGACCTGAAGGTCCATCTGCGTCTCGGCCACAAGGTCGTGAAGGCGATCGACGGGGTCGATTTCCAGGTCCGCCGGGGCGAATGCGTCGGCATCGTCGGCGAATCCGGTTCGGGCAAGAGCACGATGGCGCGAGCCGTGACGCGCCTGATGCCGAACGTGAACATCGAGGAACTGAGCGGCAGGCTTGCCTTCGAGGGCCGCGATATCCTTGCGATGGACGACGGCGACCTGCGGGCCCTGCGCCGCGGGCGCGGCTTCTCGATGATCTTCCAAGATCCGCTCGGCTATCTCAACCCGACGCAGCGGATCGGCCGGCAGATCCACGAGGCGCTCTCCCGGGATGCAGGGCGCGGCTCCGACAAGACCCGCGTTCTCACCCTTCTGGACGAAGTAGGTCTACCCGACCCGGCCAATCTCGCTCGTCGCTACCCGCATGAACTTTCGGGCGGCATGCGCCAGCGCGTGATGATCGCGATCGCGCTGGCCAGCGATCCTCAGCTTCTCTTTGCCGACGAACCGACGACGGCCCTCGACGCGACCGTGCAGCTGCAGGTCCTGCAGACGCTCTACAGGCTGCACAAGGAGCGCAACATGGCGATGGCCATCATCACGCACGACCTCGGTGTCGTCGCCGAGCTTTGCGATCGGGTCTACGTGATGCGCGCCGGCGAGGTGATCGAGAGCGCCGAGACCATCGCGCTCTTCGAGCAGCCCCAGCACGACTATTCCCGGCGCCTGATCGATCTCAGCACGCGCCGGCTGACGCGGGAGCTTCAGTCATGACCGCTCCGATCATGCGAATGACTCGCGTCGAACAGCTCTACACCAGCCGCAACGCCAACGGACCCGGCTGGAACACGGTTCGGGCGGTCGATGGCGTCGATCTCGATGTTAACGAGGGCGAAACCCTGGCGATCGTGGGCGAGTCCGGCTCAGGCAAGAGCACGCTCGCGAAGCTACTCCTGATGCTGAACCGGCCGACGGCGGGCGACGTGCAGTTTCGCGGCACCTCGCTGGCCTCGCTCGCCTCCTCCGGGAAACAGGCCTTCCGACGCCAGGTCCAGGCCGTGTTTCAGGACCCGGCCTCGTCGCTGAACCCACGCATGACGGTCGAACGCATGCTCGGCTACATCGTTCAGCGCCATGAGCTTGCCACGCCGCGGGAAACCCGGGCCTTTCTCGCCGGCCATCTTGCCGCGGTCGGCCTCAACCCCCCGGAGCATTATCTCGACCGCTATCCGCACCAGCTATCCGGCGGGCAGCAGCAGCGCATTGCGATTGCGCGGGCGATGATGCTTCGGCCGGCGATCATCATCGCCGACGAACCTTTGTCCAGCCTCGACGTGTCGGTCCAGGCTCAGGTCCTGCAGTTGATGCGCGACCTGCATAAGGCGACCAATGTCGGCTTCGTGGTGATCAGCCACGATCTCGGAGCGATGGAGTCGATAGCCGACCGGACCGCCGTGATGTATCGCGGCCGGATCGTCGAGATCGGCCACTCTATCTACGAGCGCCCCTTCCATCCCTATACCAGGCTGCTGCTCGACGCGCGGCTTTCGCTCGATCCACGTCGTGGCCGGATCCGCAGCCTGAGCGCGACACAAGTGCGAGCGGATATGCCTGAGCCCATGCAGGGCGGCTGCCGGTTCCGCCATCGCTGCCCCTTTGCGATCGAAATCTGCGCGACGGCCGACCCCGCGCTGAAACCGGTCGGCCAGACCGGAACCTTCGTGGCCTGTCACCGCGCGGACGAAATCGGCGCGTCATCGCGTCCGGCAGGTGTGGCCCCCGTAGAGAGGATGCCGAGGCCCGTCGAGATCTGATTCAGGGACTACTCAAAAAAAGCCAAGGGAGAGAGCACATCATGGACAAGGCTAAACGAAGCGATGCGTGGACGATGCAGAGGCTGGGCGCGATCTCACTGCTTGCGGGAGCGTCGAGCCTTCTGCTCTCCGCCGGAGCCCAGGCGGACGATGGCAAGCCCGTCCCGGGTGGCACGGTCATCGCCGCGCTGAATTCTACGACAATTCCGAATCTGAACACCCAGATGACATCGTCGGTCCCAGCGCTGTTCGCCGCTGATGTCTGGGCGGACGGGCTGATGACCTATGACCGCGAAGCCAATCGCGTTCCGCGCCTGGCAAAGAGCTGGACCATTTCCGAGGACGGCAAGACCTACACCTTCAACCTCCGCGAGGGCGTGAAGTGGTCGGACGGCAAGCCGTTCTCTGCCGCCGACGTGGTCTTCACGCTGGAGAATTTCGGCAAGTTCAACACCTATCTCACCAAGCTCATGCCGCTGGTCGAGAAGGCCTCGGCTCCCGACGACAAGACCTTCGTCCTGACGCTCAAGCAGCCGCTGACCGCGACGCTCGATCTGTTCGACAAGGAAGTGTTTCCGCTGATGCCGAAGCACGTCTACGAGGGCAAGGACATCGCCACTCACCCAGCCAATATCGCTCCGGTGGGCCTTGGCCCGTTCAAGTTCGACAAATGGGTCAGCGGCCAGTCGATCACCTTCGTGCGCAACCCGCACTATTGGGAGGCGCCCAAGCCCTATCTCGACTCGGTGATCTTCGCGCTCATCCCGAACCCGCAGCAGCGCCTCAACGCCATCGTCAACGGCGAGGTCAACTGGTTCCGGCCCGAGGTGGTGCAGGTCCCGGCGACCCAGCAGGCGGCGAAGCGGGGCTCGTTCCGGGTTGTGCCGATCGTCACCAACGCGCCAGAGACTGCCGTCATCGACTTCAATCTGCGGCGCTCGCCGATGAACAACGTCAAGGTCCGGCAGGCCCTGTTCCACGCCATCGATCGCCAGCGGATCGTAAGGGATGTCTACCAGGGGCTGGCCGAGACCGCCAAGAACGCCATCCCGACGCAGTTCAAGAACCTGCACGATACGTCGGTCAACTACGATACGATGTACGCCTATGACCCGAAACGAGCGGCCCAGCTGCTCGACGAGGCCGGATTTCCGCTGAAAGACGGCAAGCGTTTCGCGCTCGAGCTCGCGGTGATCTCGGCCGCGCCCTATGACGCGGTGGCGCAGGTCGTGCAGGCGCAGTGGACGGCGCTCGGCATCGACGTGAAGCTCAGCGCGCTGGATCAGCAGATCTGGACCAACAAAGTCTATACCCAGCATGATTTCGATGCGTCGATCATCTCGCTGACCGGACGCTCGAACCCGGTTCTCGGCGTCGACCGCAGCTTCGTCTGCAATGAGACCAGCGTCCCCTACGCCAACCCGACGAGCTACTGTAATCCCGAGTTCGACAAGGTCGCGGCCAATGCGGCTTCGGCGCCGGCGGATCAGCAGAAGGCGCACTACAAGACCTATGCCGAGATCATCGCGCGCGATCTGAACCAGCTTGCGCTGACGAATTCGCGCGTCTTCGAGGCCGTGACGAACAATTTCAAGAACTTGGACGCTCAGTTCAACTTCTCGTTCAACACCCATCCGAACTGGGCGGAAGCCTGGCTCCCGAAAGACAAGCAGTAACTCCCATCGGACACAGCGCCCGCAGCCGCCGATGGCGGCTGCGACGGCACACCGCTATCGAAGGACATATCGCCTTGCATATCGACGTCACCCCCATGGTCAGGCCACGCTCGGTGGCCATTATCGGCGCCTCGGCGAAGCGCGTCACGCAGGGCAACGTGGTCATCAGCAATCTGAAATCATGGGGCTACACGGGGGAGATCCTCCCGATCCATCCCCAGGCCGATCAGATCGAAGGTCTGCGCGCCGTCAACTCGGTTGCCGAGATCCGCGCGGAGACTGACCTTGCGATCATTGCCATTCCCGCAGCGCATGTGCCGGGCATGTTGCAGGAACTCGAGTCGAGTTCCGTACGCTCGGCGATCGTCTTCACCAACGGTTTCTCGCATGACGAGGAGAGGGCAATTCGTGCATTCGGCGCCCAGAGCCGCATCGTCTTGCACGGCCCCAACTGCATGGGGCTGGTCAATTTCACCGACTCGATCCCGCTCTACCCATCCAGGCCGTCGCTGCGTCTCAAGCCCGGGAACGTCGCGCTGGTGGCCCAATCCGGATCGGCGGCGATCTCGGTAATGAACTCGACGGTCATCGGGCTTTCGAAGGTCGTGACCGTCGGCAGCGAGTTCCAGGTCGCGGCCGCAGATTATGTGCGCTGGTTTGCGGACGACGATGAGACACGGGTCATCGGGGTGGTCGCGGAGTCGATCAAGTCTCCCCGTGCGCTCGCCGAGGCCGCCGAATGCGTTCATGCCGCGGGCAAGTCCCTGGTGGTGCTCAAGGTTGGTCGCTCGGATGTCGGCGTTGCGGCCACCCAGGCCCATACGGGGGCTCTGGTGAGTGATCGCGACGCCTATGACAGCTTCTTTCGGGAGACCAATATCGCGACGGTCGCGGATTATGACGAGCTCATCGCGGCGCTCGAATGCTCGGCGGTGGCGCGGCGCATGGTCCGGGGAGCAAGCATCGGCATCGTCGGCATTTCCGGCGGTCAGACCGCCCTGGCCTGCGATGTTGCGGAAGTGCAGGGTGTAACTGTTGCGGCCTACAGCGCGGCGACCGGGCAACGCCTTCGTGCTGCCTTGCCGGGAACGGCCGGAAACAATCCGGTCGATTTCGGAGCGACGGTCAATGTCGAGGATCGCAATACGCCCGAAGCCATGCAGGCGGTTCTCAGTGACGAGAATGTCGGTGCCGTCGTCGCCCTTCAGGACACGCAGGAGAGCCTGAACCCTGCGACGCTGCAGAATTACATGAATGTGCTCGGCGTCTATGCAGAGGCCGGCAAGGGGAGCGAAACACCGCTGGTCGTGATCTCGCCGACTTCGGAGAATGTCGATCCGGGCGTTCGTTCGATGCTGGCCGATCACGGGGTGCCGCTGCTGCGCGGGCTTCACGCCGGACTTCGCGCCGTCGGCAATCTCGCGCTCGGCAAGCCGGGGCCCGCCGGCTCCTGGGCGCGCCAGCGCAGCGCCGCGCGGACGCCGTTCTACAAGGAGGTCGCCAGCCTGAGGCGCGAGATCGAGCAATGCTCGGGCACTCTCGATGCCGAACTGTCATTCCGGCTGCTGCGCGCCTACGGCATCCCTCTGGTCAAATCGATCGTGGTGAAGGACGAAGGCGAAGCGGTCGCCCGTATCGGCGAGCTCGGATTTCCCATGGTGGTCAAGGTCGCATCCCGGGACGTGCAGCACCGGTCGGATGTTGGCGGCGTCGTGCTGGACGTCCGCGATGAGGACGGCTTGCGCCGCGCGATCGCGACCATTGCCGAGAATGTCGGCAGGGCGCTGCCGGCTGCGACGATCGACGGCTATGAATTGCAGGAGCAGCTTGTCGACGGTGTCGAGGCCATGGCTGGATTCACGGCTGCGCCGCCATTTGGCCAGATGATCGTCCTGGGCAGTGGCGGCACGCTGGTCGAGCTCCTGGCCGATCGGGCGGTCGCGCTTGCGCCGCTCGATCACGAGCAGGCAGGTGCGATGCTCCGCCGGACCAAGCTCGACCGCATATTGGGAGGGTATCGCAATTTGATGCCCCAAACGGACACGAGCCATCTGGTCGATCTCGCGGTGAAGCTCTCGCAGCTCGCCAGCGATTTCGAGGGCTTGCTGGCGGCATGCGATCTGAATCCGGTTCTCATCCGAAAAGGTTCGGGTGAGGTTCGCGTTGTCGATGCACTCTTCGTTCGTGGCTGACAGCAATTGTGACGGCAGCGCCTGATCGGTTGCGGCGAGGCGGCGTCAGGCCTCCCGCCTGCGCCGGTCGGGCCGAGGCATCGGTGCGCTCGCCGCCAAGGCTTGGTGCGGATGCCGAAACCCGGCAGAGGGATCGCCGTATGCGCGCGCCATGCAGGGTGCGCCGGCGGACACCGATCAGCGTTCCGTATTCCGGTGCGCTTCCTGCGAGAATCTTGGCCGTAGATGTTTTTCCTCCCAGCTTGAGGTTGTTAGGCTGTAGGCATCATCAGATGGTGGGACGCCCGCCCGGACAGGCCCGAGCTTGGAATAAGGACATGCTACAGAATACTGACGAGCGTTTGCCATTGCATGCGCGCCTGCGCGATGCCCTCGCGTCCCGCATCGCTTCGCTCGAATGGGAAGCGGGCCAGACCATCCCGTCCGAACAGGTTCTGACCAGGGAATACGGCGTCTCGACCAACACGGTGCGCAAGGCCGTCGAGCAGCTCATGCGGGAGGGCTTGCTGGAGCGCCGCCAGGGCAGTGGCACCTTTGTGCGGCGCCCCTCATTCGATGGCAGCCTGTTTCGCTGGTTCAATTTCAAGGATGCGGCGTCAAATGCCGGCAAGACCGTGCCGGAGAGCCGTTTGCTCAAGCGCGAGATCATGGAGCCCGATGCGGAGGTGGCGGCGGCCCTGCGACTGCCGCCCGGCGCACAGGTCCTTAAGGTGCTGCGGTTGCGGCTTTGGGCCGGCGAGCCGGCCATCTCCGAAGACCTGTTCCTGCCCTTGCCTCGCTTTGCCCGTTTTGCGGACCTGCCGGAGGCGGAGATCGGGCCGCTGCTCTACCCGGTCTATGAGCGTGAGTTCGGGCAGGTGGTCGCGGCCGTCGAGGATGAACTCTCGCTGGGCCACGCCGATGCGACCAGGGCCGCCCTGCTGAACGTTCCAGTGGGCGACCCGATCATCGTCGTCGAGCGAACCTCCATGGACGCCAATGGCGCGCCGATCGACTGGCGCCGCGCCTATGGCCGGGGAGACCGCTTTCGCTACAAGGTGCGCCTGACCTGAGGACTCAGGGCGCGGAGATCCGGTAAAGGGCAAGACCGTTATCCCAGAAGGCGCGGCCGGCGACGTCTGCTCCCAGCACCTTTTCGACGAGGTCGATATCGGCAGGCTGGAACGGGCGCTCGGCGCGAGTCGAGGGCAGGTCGGTGCCAAACACTAGCGCGCTCGGATTTCTGGCGGCAATCCGTTCGAGCGCCTTGGCAATATCGAGCTTGGCTCGGCCAAAACCGGTGGCCTTCACCTTCGCGCCCGCGTCGACGAGATCGAGCACGACAGGCAGGCCCGCTTCGGTCATGCCGAGATGGTCGATGACGATCTGCGGCAGCTTGGTGAGCTTGTCGACATAGGGACCGAGCGCTGCCGCATCGGCATAGATTTCGGCGTGCCACTGGCCGGCTGCGTGGGCCCTGGTCGCCAGCGACATCAGGTCGTCGACGCTGTCGATGCGGCCGCGGAACATGTTGAAGCGCAGCGCCCGGACACCCAGCGTGCTCAGCCGCGCGATTTCTCCGTCGGCAATCGTGTTCGGCACCTGCGTGACGCCGACCCAGCCCTTGCCCAGCTTCGCCAGGGTGCTCTCGAGATAGGTCTGGTCGAAGCCGTGGAACGAGCCGGATACGATCGCTCCGGCGCGGACGCCGAGCGGCTGGGTGGCTGCCTGGTACTCGCTGAGAGGGTAGTGCGGTGGCGTATAGCCTTGATTGGGTACGATCGGGAAAGCGTGATCGATGATGTGACAGTGGGAATCGAAGATGCGGCGCGCACTGGCCCGGACCGCGCCGACCCCCAGCGTCATCGCTGCAGCGCTTCCCCATAAGAAATGACGGCGATTCATCGTCATGGCGTTTCCTCCAGCATGATTTTCTTGTTCAGTTCACCTGCGCCGCGGCCGGGTGCCCGGCGATTGCCAGGATTTCCCTCGCCACGACGTCAGGCTTTTCGACCGGGGCGAAATGCTTGGCCTCGGGGATGATCACCAATCGCGCATCCGCGATTGCCTCTGCGAGCTGCTCGGCCATGGCGAGCGGCGTCGCGTGGTCGAATTCGCCGACCAAGATGGTCGTGGGGCATCGGATGGCCTTCAGGGCTGGGCGCAGATCGGTCTCGCCCAGCATGGCGCAGCTATCGGCATAGCAACGCAGGTCGTTGGCCAGGAACACGGCCAGGCAGTCCTCGACGATCTCGGGGCTGCTCGCCCGGAAGCCGTCGCTGAACCAGCGTGCCAGCTGGAAGCCGATATGCGTGCCCATGCCGTCGCGCAGCGCGCGTTCGCCGCGCTCGCGCCAGGCCGGCAAGGCCTGGTGGCCGTAGGTCGCCGTCGTGTCGGCCAGCACGAGGCCCGATACGCGCTGCGGAAAACCGGCGGCGACCGCCTGGGCCACGCAGCCGCCCATCGAGCAGCCAACGACCGTAGCCTCCTCCCAGCCGAGTTCGTCGAGGACGGCGATGCAATCGGCCGCCATCATCTCGCAGCTATAGGGGCCGCGCCGCCGCTCGGACGCGCCATGGCCACGGCAATCGAGCGCCACGACTGTCGCTTCCTGGCCGATCGCCGCCGCGACGCCGCGCCATTGCCGCCAGCTCATGGCGAGGGCGTGGATCAGGAGGATGCGCGGCGCGCCAGGAAATCCTGCCTGCATCAGAGTGGCGTTGATCGCGCAACCGTCCGCCGCCCGTGCAGCGATCTGGGCACCTTCGATACTGAACATCAGGATGCTTCCGCTATTGAGGCTTGAGACCGGACAGGGTCACGATCTCGCGCCAGCGCGGCAGATCACGCGCCATGGCAGCGCTGAACTCGGCAGGGCCGGCGCCGACGAACTCGAAGCCATTGTCGATCAGCCGTGCCGTGATCGCGGGGCTTTGCATGACGGCCACGGTGTCTGCGTGGATACGGTCGCGCAACGCATCGGGCAGTCCGGCCGGGCCGACAATGCCATACCAGGTCTCTACCGAAGCGCCGGGGGCGATTTCCGCCATCGTGGGAACGTCGGGAAGGGATGGAAAGCGCTTCTCGGAGGAGACGGCGAGCGGCACGACCGAGCCGGACTGGATGGCGGCGATCAGGGCCGGCAAGCCCGTCGAGACCAGCTCGATCTGGCCGCCGAGGACGTCGGTCAGGGCGGGAGCGCCGCCGCGATAGGGCACATGGGTCAGCGTCAATCCGCTGACCTTTGCCAGCAATTCGGCGACGAGATGGCCGGGCGTTCCTGTGCCCGCGGTGCCGAAACGATAATCCGTGCCGCCGCCTTGCTTCACCATCTCGACCAGCGTCCTGGTGTTCAGGGCAGGGCCGCCGACCAGCACCTGCGGTGAGCGGGCGATCAGGGTGACCGGCTTGAAATCCTTCAGCGGGTCGAAGAGCCGGCGCGTCATCAGGCTGTCATTGCTGAGCAGCCCGTCGCTGACGAGCAACAGCGTATATCCGTCGGGCGCGGCCTTTGCCACGCTGGCCGCTCCGATGTCGCCGGCTGCGCCAGGCTTGTTCTCGACAACAACCTGATGCCCCCATTTCTCGCTGAGAGCCCGGGCCGCGAGACGGCCGATCACGTCGAAGCTGCCTCCGGCGGGAAAGGGTACGACGAGCGTGACGAAGCGCTGCGGGTAGGGGTCTGACGCGCTGGCTCCCGTCCAGCCTATGCAGGCCAGTAGGCCCAATGCACCGGTAGCGACCAGCTTGGCCATCTTCATTGGCAGTCTCCCTTGAGCCGCAGCCTTGGTGACACGCAGTCATTATGCTGTCAACGGGTCATACCAATGACCTGATGAATCATGCTTGTACTCGTCGGCGATCATGTCCTTGTGCTGCGCGACGATGACGACATCTAGGGCTTCGTGACGAGAGGGTTCATGCATCTGCGCCGAACCGTACGAGATTGGCCCAGACCGGCCGATATCCGGCCGTCTCCCTATCTCGCCGCGCGAACCGCCAGCGCGACCGACCGGAGCAATAGTGCGGTCAGGACGGCGTGGAAGATGACCGCTGGCCATAGCAAGACGCCGTCGGAAGCTCCGGTAAGATCGAGATAGGCGAGATAGAGTGCGACCGCGCCGCTATAGATCAACATGCCCAGCAGAGGCGGGCCGGGCCAGCAGGCGATCCCCAGTGCAACCAGGGCGATACCCGCAATGCTCGCGATCTGCAGGGCAGCCCCGTCCAGTTCCTCGCCGAGCAGCGCTTGCGCGGCGAATGAAGGCACGACCAGCAGCGCCAGACCGGTTGCGATCTCTGCCACGGCGGCGATCGTCAGCACGTTCTTCATCGCCTGGACCCGGTTCATCTTGTTGATCGAATATTCGCACGAGATGCACGGGAGCGCGCAGGGATCTGGCTGCGTTCACTGCACCGGCTCGAGCTTGACCGTCAGCTTCTTGATCTTGCCGGTGAACTTGAACGGTGGGTCATAGCGATGCTCCAGCAGCGCGACCCCGGTGCGGGTATCCAGGCCAACATCGAAGCTCTCGTCCTCGGGAAACGTGATCGGGATGGTATGGTCCATCGATTTTCTGGCCACTTCCTGTCCGTCGACGGAAAGGACGCCGGTGCCGCCCTTACCCAGGCCGGGGCCGTCGGATTTGAAGTCGAAGACGATGCTGTGTTTTCCCGGCGTCAGTTCCGGCCCTTCCCAGATCGTCCGCTGCAGATCGAGGAGATTGTAAAGGAACACAGGCTTGCCGCGGCCGATCCCCAATTCGCCCTTGCTCAGGAAGAGGCCATAACCACCGAAGCGTCCGCCCTCGGGAATCTCGACCTCTGCGGTGATGGTGTATGACTTGTCGAGGATCCTTGGGGCAGCGCTCGGCGGCACACCGGACAGCTCTCCTGAATAGGTGAAGAGCGTTCGGCCCGCGGTCAGGCTCGGACGCGGTGTGTTCCAGCGCGCGAGCGACGAATTGTCGAGCGGCAGTGCGTCGTACTTCTTGGCTTCCGAATAGAACAACGCCTGCATCTGCTTGACCTTGTCCGGCAATTTCGCAGCCAGGTCATTGGACTCCGTGGGGTCCTGCCTGATGTTGTAAAGCTCCCAGTTGTAGCCCGTGATCACATCCGGAGGCGTGGCCGTGCTCAGTGCCCAGGGCAGGGTCGCCGGCGTCGTGGCCGCCACCCAGCCGTCATTGTAGATCGCGCGGTTGCCGAGCATCTCGAAATACTGGGTCTTGCGCCGGGATGGCCCGGTCACACTCGCCTTGTCCCAAGTGTACATCATGCTGACGCCGTCGAACGGACGCTGCTTGATGCCGTTGAGAGTAGCGGGGGCAGCGACACCGGTCGCTTCCAGAATCGTCGGCACGATATCGATGATGTGGTGGAACTGCCGCCGGATACCGCCCACATCCTTGACACGGCCGGGCCAGGACATGGCCATGCCCTGGGCCGTTCCGCCAAAGTGCGAGGCGACCTGCTTGACCCATTTGAACGGCGTGCTCATCGCCCAGGCCCAGCCGGCGGCAAAATGCGGAAAGGTTCGCTCCGAGCCCCAGAACTCGTACCAGAGCAACTGGTCCTTCACGGGCACCGCAACGCCGTTGAAGGTGGTGAACTCGTTCGGCGTGCCGTTGAGCATGCCCTCGGCGCTCGCGCCATTGTCGCCGCTGATATAGATGATCAGGGTGTTGTCGAGCTGACCGAGGTCCTCGACGGCCTGGATGACCCGTCCGATCTCGTGGTCGGTATAGGCGAGATAAGCTCCGTAGACATCCATTTGCCTGGTGAAGAGCTTTTTCTCCTCCCAACCGAGCGAATCCCACTCCGGCAATTCTTTGGGCCAGGGGGTCAGCTTGGCCTCGGCCGGCATGATGCCGAGCCTCTTCTGGTTGGCGAAGATAGTCTCGCGCAGCGTGTTCCAGCCGCCGTCGAAGAGGTGCATGTCGCTGATCTTGGTGATCCACTCCGGCGTGGGATGATGCGGCGCATGCGTGCCACCGGGGACATAGTAGACGAGGAACGGCTTGTCCGGAGCGACCTCCTTGAGCTGCTTCATATGCTGGATGGCCTCGTCGGCCATGGCTGTGGTCAGGTTCCAGTCCGATGCGCCCTGGAACGGATAGATCGGCGTCGTGTTTCGGAAGAGATTTGGCTGCCATTGGCTCGCGTCTCCGCCGACGAAGCCGTAGAAATAGTCAAAGCCCAATCCGGTCGGCCATTGATCGAATGGTCCGGCCTGGCTCGCCTGGTAGAAAGGTGTGTTGTGGTTCTTGCCGAACCACGAGGTCGCGTAGCCATTCTCTCTAAGGATTGTCCCGATCGTGCCGTTCTCCTTCCGGATGATCGAATTGTACCCTGGGAACCCCGTCGCGATTTCGCCCACCACGCCGAAGCCGGCGACGTGATGGTTGCGCCCGGTGATCAGCGCCGCGCGCGTCGGTGAGCACAGCGCCGTGGAGTGGAAATTGGTGTAGCGGATCCCGCTATTTGCGATGCGGTCGAGCGCCGGAGTTGGAACAACGCCTCCAAAGGTGCCCGGCGCACCGAAGCCGACATCGTCGGTCATGATGAGCAGCACGTTGGGCGCGCCCTTTGGCGGCACGATGCTTGGCGCCCACCAAGCCTTCGATTCCGAAGCCTTCTGGTTGATCACTCCGCCGAATCTCGGATCGGGGGGCGGCAACTGCTTTCCGCTCAGCGTCGTCGTCGCGCTTGGCGAACCTAGGGTGCCAGTAACTTGCTGAGCCAGTGCCGGCAGGTAGACCAGGGTGAGAAGGCTCGCGGCGGCGAGGGCGCTGCGACCGAGTTTCGCCATAGCAAACTCCCGCTGCCTTGAAGGGACCGGTACATCGCTGCGAAAAAACTGCGCTCCCACCCGGGGGACCGCCCATCATGATCTCGGTAAAACAGGAGGTCTAGGCAGAATCGGACGCTTTGACCGCTGAAGACGGGAAGGAATTGCCACGCCGCGATCGTCAAGCCGACAGCATACCGAGTTCGGTCCCAATCCGGCATCCACGACCTGATCTGACGTGCGTCGCGCGGAGGGGGCGATCCTCACATGGCCTGCGCTGGATGTGCCGTTGCGATCGGCGGCAGCCCGCATCGCCGATCAGGGCGCGACGTCGGGGCTGAACCGTCTGTCGCCTCCAGGGTGACGGATCTGCCCCGCTTCCCCCGTAAACTCGCCGGAGCCGATCCTCCGGATTGGCCTGAAAGGCGGTAGGTCGGCCCGCGGTCTGGCCTGCGAATGGGGCGCCGGCTTTGAAGCGTCAGCCGTTAGCCCTGCCGACGCTCGAAGATCGCCGAGTTTCCGTCGTGCTCGCGGACCTCGACCGATTCCAGCCAGACACGCTCGCCGATCTGATTGGCAAGCCAGGCCGCAACATGGTCGAACGTGTAGCGCGCCGTCGCCTCGCAGCCGACTGCGGGCATGATCCGCAGGTCGACAAGGCCCTTGTCGGCCAGCCCCTGGAACGCGTCGAGATGCGGGTCGTCGGCCGCGACAATCATCGTGTGGTCGAACATGTGCTTCAACCAGGTCTTGATCTCCTTCATCCCGCCGAAGTCGAAGCACCAGTTGCGCTCGTCGAGCTCGTGGGTGGCGAAGATGAATTTGAAGGACAGCGCATAGCCGTGAACCAGGCTGCAATGCGAATGCGTTGCGCGCCATTGGCGGAAGCAGCAGGACAGGCCTTCGACGAAGTCATAGGTCTTGGTCGACCGATAGACGTCCCGGTGAACGGTCCGCGCAGGCTTGTGGTCCTGCATCATTGCAACGCTGTCCATTGATCTGGGCCCTAATACCGTTCCAGAGATGTGCATTCCTGTATGAATTCGGCCTTGTATGACGCGTTTGTGGCAAACTCGCCGTAGAACGAGCTATTCACCATGCGGCTGGCATGGCTGGCCCGAACGCCGCGATGGGTCTTGCACATGTGGACGGCGCTGATCCTCACCGCCAGGCCGCGGGGATTGGTGGTCTCGACGATATGCTGCTCGATCTGCTTGACCAGCTCTTCCTGAATCTGGAGGCGGGCTGCGAAATGCTGGATGATGCGATCATATTTCGACAGGCCGATGATCTTGCCTTCCGGCGACGGCAGCACGCCGATGAAGGCCACGCCATAGATCGGCATCAGATGATGGGCGCAGGTCGAGCGGACATCGATCGGGCCGGTGACGATCAGCTGGTCATAGCTCGTGGCATTGTCGAACTCGGTGATCTTCGGCGGCGGGTTGTAGCGGCCGTGCAGGAGTTCCTCGACGAACATCTTGGCGACCCGCGCCGGTGTATCGCGCGTGTTATGATCGTTCTGGTGGTCGATCTGCAGAATATCGAACAGCTCTTCGATCTTCTTCGCAGCCGCGGCCCGCATGTCCGCCCGCTCGGTCTTGTCCAGGTAGCCCTCGACCGCGTGGTTTCCGAGGCGGGCTGAATTCGGTAGGCTATTCGCTCGTGACATGTTGCATCCAGATGCCTTCGTGGGCGGTAGGGGTCGCACGTGGGTCGGGTTAGTACGTCAAAATCGCAGAGGAATTCGCGGGGTTCTTGTGTAAGTATATCAATAATTTAACCGATTTCCGCTTTAGAGGTTTTTAATGGCCGGCTCGTAGGATTTCGAGCTTGGACCGATCGGGAGCCCCTCATGTCTATAGACACATTGCGACGTGGAATCACCCTGGGCGCGATCTCGTCCATTGGTCTGCTCATGGCCGGGACAGTCAGCGCCCAGACCTTGGCCGCTCCGACGGACAAGGTCATCCTGACGATATCCGGAAAGATCTCCGTGACCAATAGCGGGGATTCCGCACAGTTCGATCGCGCCGCGCTCGAGGCGATGGGGCTCATGACAATCGAAACCAATACCCCGTGGTACTCCGGACCGCAGAAATTCGAAGGCATCTCTCTCGATAAACTGATGAAGTCGGTCGGCGCCAAGGGCGACACCGTTCAAGCGATCGCACTCAACGACTATACGACAGAAATACCACTCGAGGACTTCGCGAAGTACAACGTCATCCTGGCGCTGAAGCGCAATGGTGAATACATGCCGATCCGGGACAAGGGGCCGCTGTTCATCGTCTATCCCTATGACAGCAACCCTGAGTTGCGCAGCCAGAAGTTCTACAGCCGCTCGGCCTGGCAGGTTTCAAAGTTGATTGTCCGCTAGGGAGAGGGTAGATAATGGCAACTGTCTAGCATCTGTGGGAGAATCTGCCGGGATTAACTCATGCTGAAGATGCGGAAGATAGAAACCTTTCTCGGGGCCGTTCTTGTCGGCCTCGTTTTGTCTGCATTGTATGTATCAAGTCTTATCGTCGAGCAGCAGAATCTGATCCGACAGACGGCGCGTTACAATGTAACCTGGCTTGCGAGCCAGTCCGTCGTCGAGCTCCAGCGCTTCCAGGAGCGCGTCGCCAGCTTCAGCATTCCGTCCAGCAAGGTCGACGCCGACGAGGTGGCGCTGCGCTATCAGATCCTGCTCAACCGCCTCAGCCTACTCAGCTCCGGCGAGTTCGAGGAGTTCGTCAATCAAGGTGCCGACAGGCGCGCGACCGTCGATGAATTCCGCCAGGCCCTGGCCGAGATCGAACCCTGGGTCGACCATCTCAACCCCGAGAATGCCGCGCGGATCCGTGCGCGACTGGCGCCGCTCGACCAGAAGATGTCGAGCCTCGCGGCCGCGGCCAACCGCATTTCCGGCGATCAGGTCGATGGCGATCAACGTGAGCTTCTGAGCCTGCACTGGTTCTTCTCGGGCATCATCATGACGCTCGTGCTGATGTCGCTTGGCCTGGTCCTGCTGCTTCATTTTCGCAACCGGCTGCTCAATCATGCCCATCGCGAGATGCATGTGCTGACCGACGGGCTGAAGGACGCGAAGGGCGAACTCGAACGGGCCAATGAGGACATTTCCAGCAAGAACGACAGCCTGAAGAATCAAAACGAGATGCTGGTGCTGCGCGACATCGAATTGCGGACCCAGAACCAGCGCTTCGATGCGGCCTTGAACAACATGTCGCAGGGATTGCTGCTGGTCGACGGCGAACACCGCCTGATCGTCTGCAACGAGCGCTTTCGCCAGATGTTCGAGCTGCCGGCGTCGAGCACCAAGCCGGGGGCGAGTCTTACGACCGTGGCTGACGAGCGCTTCGCTGCCCTGCTCGCCCATCAGAAGGCCATTGCGTCGGGACCGCGATCGGCGACGTTCTCGTTCGAGCTAGCCGCCGGCACGGTCTGCTCCGTCTCGCAGCAGCCGATGCCGGATGGCGGCTGGGTTGCGACCTATGAGGACGTGACCGAGCGCCGGCGCTCGGAGGAGCGCATTGCCTATATGGCGCATCATGATGCGCTGACGGATTTGCCGAACCGCGCCCAGTTTCGCGAACATCTGGAGCGCGCGCTCGAACTTCATCACGGTGAGGCCGGCAGTTTCGCCGTGCTCTATCTCGACCTCGATCGTTTCAAGACCGTCAATGACACGCTCGGTCACGAACTGGGCGACGCATTGCTGAAATCCGTCAGCGTCCGATTGAAGAAGGCGGTCCGCGGCAGCGATATCGTCTCTCGCTTCGGCGGCGATGAATTCGCTGTCCTGTGTCGCGGATACCCCGATCTCGACGAGCTTCGCCGGATCGCCACCCGCATCGTCGAACGCATGGGGCAGCCTTTCCGCATCGCCGGTCGCGACATCAGGATCGGGACCTGCGTCGGCATCGCGATGGCCATCAAGGATGGCAGCGATTGCGATTCGCTGCTGCGCCATGCCGACATGGCGATGTACGCGGCGAAGAATACCGGACGGGGAACCTACTGTTTCTATGAAGCCCCCATGGAAGAGCAGATCGACGCGCGGCGCGCGCTGGAAGATGCGCTCCGTCGGGCGCTCCAGGAAAACGAACTGGAGGTCTACTACCAGCCCATCGTCAATCTGAAGCGGATGGAGATCGTCAGTTTCGAGGCGCTGCTGCGCTGGACCCACCCGGTCCGAGGGGCGATCTCGCCGGCAGAATTCATCCCGGTCGCCGAGGAGACCGGGCTTATCGTGACGATAGGTGAGTGGGTGCTGCGGCGCGCCTGTGCCGATGCGGCGCAATGGCCGAACGGCACCCGGGTATCGGTCAATCTGTCGGCCGTCCAGCTCCGCAACGACGACTTCGCGCAGATCGTGTTCAGTGCGCTGGCTGGCAGCCAGCTGCCGGCTCATCGGCTCGAACTCGAGATAACCGAATCCGTGCTGCTTCAGGACAGCGATGCCACGCTCGCCGTGCTGCACCAGTTGCGCCGCTTCGGCATCCGCACCTGCATGGACGATTTCGGCACCGGCTTCTCCTCGCTCAGCTATCTGCGCAGCTTTCCCTTCGACAAGATCAAGATCGACCGGTCCTTCGTCAAAGACATGCATGTGCAGGAGGATTGCCGCGCCATCGTCACCTCGATCGCCCATCTCGGGCAGAGCCTGAACATGACGACCACCGCCGAGGGCGTCGAAACCCGGGAACAGCTGGAGGCGGTCATGGCGGTGGGCTGCACCGAGGTGCAGGGCTATTATTTCGGGCCGCCGACCCCCGCGGCGGATGTCGCGCAGGTCTTCTCGCGCCTGGAGAAGATGCGTCTCGCGGCCTGACGCCGCAGGCCGCCTGCCAGGGAAGCGGGCGACATCGCGCCGCTGCCACCCATCCCGGCACAGGATCCGTTCCGGCCGATGATCCTGGCGGCCTCGCAGCCGTCCTCCCGGCCAGGCAGACGGCCCTGCCGAGGCGCCGCCGCCGACCGGCCTGTCCGCCGGAGACCAGCGCACCCTCGCGCATCCTTTCCCGCGACCGCGCCGCCTCGATCCTGCCCGGCAGGCAGGGGCTTGAGCCACATCCTTCGAACGGAGGATGACGTTCGCAAGGCTCCTTCCTAGTTTCCCAAGGCTGCCTCAAGCTCCGCTTCGGCGAGGCCAGGCAGCAATGGGATGGCCGTATTCCGTCCGGGGCCGAAGCCGATCTGCGTCGGGCCTGGGTGGGGAGGGGCAGGCGAAATGCCGTCGATCCATGGAATGCACGCACGGGCGGGAATGGCCAGGCGCGGGGACCATGGCGCAGCCAAATGCCCTAAAGTCAGCGCTCGGTTCCCGGGCGCCCAGGCAAGACGGAGAGGCTCGCGATGATCCTGGAGATGTTTGGGCCGTCCGGGGCCGGAAAGACGACGATGGTTTCCGCCCTGACCGCCCATCTGCGCGGCCTCGGCTATGTCGTAAACCCTCGGATTGGTGTGCGGGCCCATCCGCTGAGGCGCGGCATTCTCAAATGCCTGGCCAGCGTCAAACTGCTCAGGTCCGCCGGTCCGGCCGCTGGCGTCGCGGAGCTCTTCCGGATCCTGCCACCGAAGGACCGGCTTTGGTTCATTCGCCTCTATTGGCACCTGGCCCTGCTCCATCACGAATGGACGGCGGCGCAAGCCTCCGATGCGATCACGATCTTCGATCAGGGCATGGTCCAGGCGGTGGCCTCGCTTATCCTGCTTAGCGGCATAACCGACCGCGACCCTGTCGGACGTGCGCTCGACATCGTGCCGAAGCCGGACCTGCTCATCCGCTTCGAAGCGCCACGTACCCTTCTGGAGGAGCGCCTTCGGGATCGCTGGCAGAAGATCGGCCCGCTTCAGCGCTACCTAGAAATCGACCTGCAAGGCAGCCTGGACCACGTCGACCATGTCGACCTGATCTCTGACATGGTCAGCGCACGCGCGCTCCCCATGATCCGGATCAGCAGCATCGATGCCCCTAGCTGCGATCTGTCGATCGATCGGATCACCGCCGAGGTGCAGGCCAGGATGCGCCCATCGCGCGTTGTCGCTGAGGAGCCCGCAGCACGTGGTTATGCGGCGCTCTCACATTAGATCATCCGACCGGGATATCCCGTATCCGGCCCGGTGATCCACCCCTCTGTGAGCGCACCGGCTTTCCCGAAAACCGCAATCCCGTTCCCGGGCCGCTGCTGTAGCGCCAGGGAGATCGGCATTGGCGGAGGTGACCTGACCTGCCGGCCGCGATGGAGGCCACTGCGATCACCGGCTCTGTCGTCGAGGCTGTCGCCCTCGACATCCCGGATGTCACTCGGAGGGCTGTCGGTGTCCGGGCCCCGACCATCGGGCTGGCGGCGCAGCGCCGGCGCCACGCAGCTTCGGCTTCGACACGCGAACGCAAAGAGGCCCGCGGTTTCCCCGCGAGCCCACGCACACCTCATCGGCGTCAGACGGAAGCGCTCCGTCGCGATTTGAGTTCGGTCGGGCGCAATGGCGAGGACACGGTGTCCCCAGGTTCGGCCACGGCGGCAGACGCCCGTTGCAGCATGCCGAAATAGTGCGATCGAAAGGCGGGGAAGAATGTCAGCGCCGGATAGAGCGGATCGGTGAGAGCGCCGAGACGGTAGGCAATGGGGGGAATCAGCGTTTTCGAGGCCAGTTCGCTCTCGAACTCGGGAAACAGGTCCTGGATGTGGCGCCGTGTCATGGCCCTGACATTGCGGTTCCAGGGATTGGGATAGCGCATGTCATACCAAATGATCACTCCGTTCGGAGTCAGGACGCGATTGATCTCGCGCGCCACGTTTCTGGCCATGAGGGGGCTCAAAATCGAGGAGAACACCGTGAAGACCAGGATGAAATCGAAATGCTGGTCGGGAAACGGTACATTCTCCGCATTGGCTTC
>NZ_JBFRGS010000031.1:0-45729 GCF_052115465.1 Allobosea sp. 2RAB26
GTCGGGCAGGCGCTGCTCGAGCACAAGGATGTGCATGCGATCAGCTTCACCGGCTCGGTCTCGACCGGCCGCAAGGTTGCGGCCGCCTGCATCGCCTCCAACCCGATGAAGAAGGTTCAGCTCGAGATGGGCGGCAAGAACCCGCTCGTGGTGCTGGACGATGCCGATCTCACGCTCGCGGTCGAGACCGCGGTCAACGGCGCCTTCTTCTCGACCGGCCAGCGTTGCACGGCTTCCTCGCGCTTGATCGTCACCGAAGGCATCCATGATCGCTTCGTCGAGGCTGCGATCGAGCGCATGAAGGGCCTCGTCGTCGACGATGCCCTGAAGGCCGGCACCCATATCGGCCCGGTCGTCGATCAGAGCCAGCTCGACCAGGACCTGAAATACGTCGCCATCGCCAAGGACGAGGGTGCCAAGCTCGCCTGGGGCGGCGAAGTGCTTAAGCGCGAGAGCCCCGGCTTCTACATGCAGCCGGCTCTGTTCACCGAGGCGAGCAATGCCATGCGCATCTCCCGTGAAGAGGTTTTTGGTCCGGTTGCGAGCGTGATCCGCGCCAAGAACTATGATGAGGCGCTGGCAATCGCCAATGACACCGAGTTCGGCCTTGCCGCCGGCATCTGCACGACCTCGCTGAAGCACGCGACGCATTTCAAGCGCAACAGTGAGGCCGGCATGGTGATGGTCAACCTGCCGACCGCCGGCGTCGACTATCACGTGCCGTTCGGCGGACGTAAGGGCTCGAGCTACGGCCCGCGCGAGCAGGGCGCCTATGCCCGGGAATTCTACACCACGGTGAAGACGGCCTACACGCTCGCCTGATCGCCCTTGATGTCCGACAGAAGGGCCGCGCCGGCAAGGCGCGGCCCTTCTTCGTTTCAGAAACCTTCCAGCACGATCTTGCCCTTGGCGCGATGGCTCTCGATCAGGGTATGCGCCCGCTTCAGATTGGCGGCGTTGATCGTCCCGAAACTCTCGCTCAGCGTGGTCCGGACCTTGCCGGCATCGACAAGCCGCGAGACTTCCGCCAGCAGATCGCCCTGTGCCTGCATGTCCGCCGTCTGGTACAGTGAGCGCGCGAACATCATCTCCCAGTGCAGCGACAGGCTCTTGCTCTTGAGCGGCATGGCATCGAGTGCCTTTGGATCGTCGATCAGTGCGATCCGCCCCTGCGGTGCGATCAGTTCGAGGATCGCCGGCATATGCGTGTCGGTATGGGTCGTCGAGAAGACCAGCCCCGGCGCGCCGATCCCCAGTGCCGTGACCTGCGCGGCGAGCGGTTGTGTATGGTCGACGACGTGATGGGCCCCGAGTTCCAGCGCCCAGGCCTGCGTCTCCGCGCGCGAGGCGGTGGCGATCACCGTCAGATCGGTCAGCTGACGCGCGAGCTGGATCGCAATCGAGCCGACACCGCCGGCTCCGCCGATGATCAGGATCGCCTTGGCCGCGCCGGGCACCGGATCCTTGACCTTGAGCCGGTCGAACAGGGTCTCCCAGGCGGTGATCGCGGTCAGCGGCAGCGCAGCGGCCTCGGCGAAGCCGAGTGTGGTGGGCTTGGGCCCGACGATGCGCTCATCGACGAGATGGAACTCGGCATTGCTGCCGGGGCGATCGATCGCCCCGGCATAGAACACCGCATCGCCCGGTTTGAAGCCCGTCACCTCGGGCCCCACCGCCTTGACGATGCCGGCAGCGTCCCAGCCGAGGACCTTGGTATCGCCAGGCTTCGGCTCACTGCGCATACGCACCTTGGTGTCGACCGGGTTCACCGAGACGGCTTTCACCGCGACGAGAAGGTCTCGTCCGGTTGCCACAGGTTCGGGCAGATCGAGATCGAGCAAGGCCTCGGCCGATGAAATGGCGAGGGATTTACGATAGCCGATGGCGCGCATGGCGGGCTCCTTGATTGCGGGAGCTCTGAGATGAGAGATACACTCGTTCATCGCAAGAACGCACAATTTTCGCATATAGTATCGAAAAGGATACCGTCATGCGCCGGGCGCGCCACAAGACCCTGAACTGCCTGCCGGGCTGTCCGGTCGAGAGTACGCTCGCCCTGATCGACGGCAAGTGGAAGGGCATCATCCTCTATTTCCTGATGGACGGGACGATGCGCTTCAACGCGATCCGCAAGCGCATGCCGCAGGTGACCCAGCGCATGCTCACCAATCAGCTGCGCGAGCTGGAGGCCGATGGCCTGATCATTCGCGTCGTCTATCCCGAAGTGCCGCCTCGGGTGGAATACAGCCTCTCCGCGCGTGGTCGGAGCCTTGAGCCGATCATCCTGGCGCTCAAGGCCTGGGGCGAAGCCAATCTGCGGAATGTGCCGCCGGTCGAAGCAGCCGCCTGAGCTTCAATAGGGCAGGCCGACATAGTTCTCGGCCAGTGCCGCCATGGCGTGGTCCGACGAGACGAGATAATCGAGCTCCGCCCGCTGCATCCGCCGTGCGAAGGCGCCGTTCTCCGGGAAATGGTGCAGCAGCGAGGTCATCCACCAGGAGAATCGTTCGGCTTTCCAGACACGCGCCAGGGCCCTGGCCGAATAGTCGTCGATCCCGGCCGATGAGCGCTCCGTGAAACGCTCGATCAGCGCCTGCGACAGGTAATGCACGTCGCTGGCCGCGAGATTGAGCCCCTTGGCGCCGGTCGGCGGCACGATATGGGCGGCATCGCCGGCCAGGAAGAGGCGCCCGAACCGCATCGGCTCGGCGACGAAGGAGCGCAGCGGCGCGATCGATTTCTCGAACGACGGGCCGGTGACGAGCGCCTCGGCGGTTGCGGGATCAAGGCGCCGGCGCAATTCGTCCCAGAAGCGCTGATCCGACCAGTTCCCGACATCGTCGTCGAGCGAGCACTGCACGTAGTAGCGACTGCGGTGGGGCGAGCGCATCGAGCAGAGCGCGAAGCCGCGCTCATCACCGGCATAGATCAGCTCATGCGAGACGGGTGCTACCTCGGCGAGGATGCCGAGCCAGCCGAAGGGATAGACCCGCTCGAAGCTCTGGAGCGCAGCCTCAGGAATGCTGGCCCGCGAAATGCCGTGATATCCGTCGCAACCGGCAATGAACTCGCAATCGAGGCGATGCGCCTGACTATCCCTGACGAAGGTGACGGAGGGCTTGTCGCGGTCGAAATCATGCAGGGCGACGTTCTCAGCCTCGAAGACGGTCGCGGCACCGGACGCCTCGCGCAGGTCCATCAGGTCGCGCGTGGCTTCGGTCTGGCCATAGATGGTGACGTGCTGGCCGCCGGTCAGTCGGGCGAGGTCGACATGGTGGCGCGCCCCACCGAAGAGCAGGTCGAAGCCATTATGCCTGAGGCCCTCGGCATGCAGCCGGCCCGCGGCGCCGACCTCCTCGAGCAACCGCACCATGCCTTGCTCGAGCACGCCGGCACGAATGCGTGAAAGCACATAGTCGCGGCTCTTGCGCTCGATGATGATGGTGTCGATGCCGGCTTTGTGCAGCAACTGGCCGAGCAGAAGCCCGGCCGGGCCCGAGCCGATGATGGCGACCTGCGTGCGCACGAGCGTTCCCTGCAACCCTCGCACTCAGCCGGCGAGCCGCAATTAAGTTGCCATAGCAACGATCACGGGAAAAGCGCGATCTCCAGTTCCGCGATGCTGCCGAGGCATAGATCGCTGATCGGCTCCAGCGTCGTGCGCGTTCCAGTTCCCGTCAGCACGCCGATACGCAGGCCGGCAGCGGCCGCTCGGCCCATTTCCATGTCATGGGCGTTGTCGCCGATCACGGCAACTTCGCCAGGCGCAAGCCCGCAGGCGGCGCAAAAGGCCTGCACCATACCGGGGCCCGGTTTGGCGCCGTGGCCGGAATCGTAGCCCGCGACGAAGGAGAGATGCGGCGCGATGCCGAAATGCGTGGCTGTGGCCGAGACCGCTGCGGCGCTGTCGCTGGAAGCGATCCCGAGCGCGAGGTCGCGGGCGCGCAGGCGCTCGAACAGCGCGGATAGCTCGCAGACCGGAACCATCCGCACGACCGCAGCCTGAAAGAGAGCATCAAGACGCTCGACCAGAGGGGCAATGCCGAGCGGGCTTCCCGCTTCATGCCAGGCTTGCGCCAGCTCCTCGGTATTCCCGGCCGCAAGCAGGCTGTCGGCCACCGCCCGGCCGGTCTCCGGATCGGCGCCAGCGCGCCGCAGCAGGTCGGCGGCCAGCATCGCGTCGCCGTCGGCCGCCAGCAGTCCGGCCTCGCGGTTGATCGGCGGCCAGCTCGCACCATAGTCGAGCAGAGTGCCGTCCTTGTCGAAGAGCAGTCCACGCAGCGGCAGCATGGTCAGGCGTCTTGCACCGGAATGACATCGACGGCGACGCCGACCTTTTGCGTGCCGGGGCCGACGATCACGCCATCGAGCGGAGAGACGTCGGCATAGTCGCGGCCGATCGCGGTGACGATATGATCGTCGGCGACGACGAGGTCGTTCGTCGGGTCGAGGCCGATCCAGCCCGTCTCCGGACCGCACCAGAGATGCACCCAGGCATGGCTGGCATCGGCCCCTTCGAGGCGCTTCTCGCCTGGCGGCGGAATAGTGCGGATATAGCCGCTGACATAGGCTGCCGGCAGGCCGAGCCCCCGCAGGCCGGCGATCATGATATGCGCGAAATCCTGGCAGACGCCGTGGCGCTGGCGGAAGGCTTCCGCCAGCGGGGTCGAGACTTCGGTTGCCTCGGGATCATAGACGAAATCCGTGCGGATGCGGCGCATCAACTCGCTCGCTGCTTCCAGCACGGGGCGCTGCGGCGCAAAGCTGGAGCGCGCATAGTCGACCACCTCGGCGACCGGCGGCACCAGCCGACTGGGAAAAAGCTGATGCGCCGGGGAATTCGGCGCGAGGCTGTTGGACGCCAGCGCCAGTGCACCGACCTCTTCCCAGCCGCGCGTCAACCCGGGAAAGGGCGCCGCCGGCCGGTTCACCTCGACCCGCGCCCGCATGTCGAGCTTCAGCTCGCGATGCGGCTTGGTGATGGTCAAGGTCGTCATGTGGTTGCCGAAGAAGCAGATCCCGTCATTGCGCTCGCTGGTGCGCGGCGTCACGCTCAGGCTGCTCTTGCGCACGCTCTGGCCAACGCCGTCACGCGGCAGCAGCCGCAGGATGCAGCGTGCAAAGGGCACAGGCCGACTATAGGCATAGGTCGTGACATGACGGACGTCGTAGATCACGCGATGCCTGTCATCCGCGAGCCTTCGGGTTCGCTGTTCTGCAGGAAGTAGCGGTCCGCCACGGAGCTGGCCAACCCCATCAGCAACTGCTCGAACAGCAGGATGCTGGTGCGGTCGAGGCGGCTTGCCTCGGCGGTGCGGCATTCGGCAGCGAGCTTGAGCGCGAGCCGGCGCGGCGCTTCCAGCATGCCGTCTTCGCTCAGCGTCGGCAGCGCGGCGATCTCGACATCGAGGCGATCGATCTGGAAGGCGACCGAGCGCGGATTATAAGGATCGAGCATCACGAGATCGAGCACGGGCGCGAGCGCGGGGCCGAGCAGATAGCGGGAGCGGTACGTGATCTGCGAATCGGTCAGGTCGAGAAGAGCGTCGAGGCAATCGCCCGGCGCGGACGAGTCGGCAAAATGGCGGGCAAAGCGGCAGGTCGCGATGCCACGCTCCAGCCGCCGCCCGATATCGAGGAAGCGCCAGCCCGCACCCCGCACCATGTTCTCCTGGCTCAGGCCCGAGAAGGCGGCGAGCGTCTTCAGGGCGGTGTCCGCCGTTTCATAGGCATCGCCCTCGCTGGGCTTGTCGCCGTTGAGCGTCAGCTGCCGCTGCAGGTCGCCGAAGAGGCGCCAGGCGTCGATCGACAGGCGTTCGCGAATGACCGACGCCGTACGCCGCGCTTCGCGGACGGAGGAAAGGGCGGAGCCATATTGGTCAAGGCTGTGCAGCGCGTCAGAGGCCTGGGAGGCGGTGGAATGCTCCTTGCCCGTCGGGGCGGCGCCCCAGGCGATCAGCAGGTTGGCGAGGCGGCGCAGCGTCTCCGCCCGCTCGGGCGTGGCATCGTCGGCGTCGATCAGTCGGCCGAGCAATGCGCGCACCAGCCGCAAGGTCGCCTCGGTCCGCTCGAGATAGCGTCCGAGCCAGAACAGGTTGTCGGCCGCGCGGCTCGGCATGGTGCCGATGATGCGGCGGATGCTGATGCGGTCGGCGCTTGGCAGCAGCGTCACCTGCTCGACGGGCGTGTCGGACGTGATCCAGACATCGCTGGAGCGCACGCCATTGCCAAGCGTGACGGCGCGTGCGTCGACATCCTCGGAGATGCGGCAGAAGCCACCCGGCATCACCTTCCAGCCGTCGGGCGTCGCAGCCGCGAAGACGCGCAGCGTCATCGGGTGCGGCTGCAGCCGGCCGCCCTGGAAGACCGGCATGGTCGAGAGGCGCACGATCTCCTGCCCGACATAGTCGAGCCCGCGTGCCTCGATCCGCGCCTGCAACGCCGAGCGCGCTTCAGGCGAAAACTCGCCGGGCAGGATCGTGTTGCCATTGAGGCCATCGATCGAGGCGCGGAAGGCCGACGAGATGCTCATCTCATCGAGCCGGTCGATCACCTCGGATCGCGCGCGCTGCTGCCCGCACCACCAGGTCGCGATATGCGGCAGGATCAGTTCGTCGCCGAGGATATGTTCGGCGAGGGCCGGGAGGAAGCCCATGAGGGCTCGCGCTTCGACGACGCCCGAGCCGAGCCCATTGGCGATCTGGACATTGCCTTGCCGCACCGCCTGGACGAGACCGGCGACGCCGAGCGCGGAGGCTGAGTTGAGCTCGAGCGGGTCGGAGAAATCGCCGTCGATCCGCCGCCAGATCACGTCGGCACGCTTCAAGCCCGCGATGGTGCGGACATGGACGCGTCCGTCGCGCATCAGGAGGTCGCCGCCTTCGACCAGCAGGAAGCCGAGATAGCGTGCGAGATAGGCGTGCTCGAAATAGCTTTCGTTGAGCGCGCCCGGCGTCAGCAGGCAGATCCGCGGCTCGACCCGGCGCGAGCTTGCCGCGAGACCGGCCCGGAAACCCTGGAAGAACGAGGCCAGCCGCTCGACATTCATGGTCCGGAACAGGTCCGGAAAGGCGCGGCCCAGGGCCAGCCGGTTCTCCAGCGCATAGCCCGCTCCGGACGGGGCCTGGGTACGGTCGCCGAGCACCCACCAGCGGCCATCCGGCCCGCGTCCGAGATCGGCGGCATAGAGCTGGAGCGTGCCACCATTGGCCGTGCCCTGCAGTGGGCGCAGATAGTCCGGGCTGCCGGTTACGACCGCCGCGGGCAGCAGGCCCTTGGCGATCATCTCGCCGGGTCCATAGATGTCGCCAAGCAGGGAGGAGAGCAGCGTCGCACGCTGCGCCACGCCGGCCGCGATGGTCTGCCATTCCGCGCCGGGGATGATGAGCGGGACATGATTCAGCGGCCAGGAGCGTTCCCCGGCCAGCGGGTCGCTCGCATCGAGATCGCCATGCACGCGATAGGACACGCCGGTGTCGCGGACATGGCGATCCGCGAGCCCGAAGCGATGGCCGAGTTCATCCTGGGAGAGCCCGCTCCACTCGGCGAGAAACGGTTCCCAATGCGGACGTACACTGCCATCGGGCGCCATGAACTCGTCATAGGCTCCGGGCAAGGGGCGATAATCGGCCAGCAGCGCATTGCGCCGCTCCGCTCGGAGACGTGTCGACGGCGATCGGCCCTGCAAAGCCATGGCCTTGGTTAGAGTCCTGCTGGACGGCGCAGATCGAGGGTCATCGGAAATTCCGGGCTGCGCTCTTCCACCGGAATCACCAGCGCGCCGGGACTATGACCGATGGATTCGAAACGGGCGAGGCGGCGTGCCTCGGCCTCGTAGGAATTCACCGGCGGTGTCTCATAATTGCGCCCACCGGGATGGGCGACATGGTAGACGCAGCCGCCGAGCGACCGGCCGACCCAGCTATCGACGATGTCGAAGGTCAGCGGCGCATGCACGGGAATTGTCGGGTGCAGCCCTGAGGCCGGCTGCCAGGCCTTGAAGCGCAGGCCTGCGATCGCCTCGCTGGAGCCCGCGACCGGGGTCATCGGCAGGCGCCGTCCGTTGCAGATGATGACGTGACGACCGGGAACGAGCCCGCTTGCCTTGACCTGCAGCCGCTCCACCGAGGAATCGACATAGCGCACGGTGCCGCCGATCGCTCCCTGCTCGCCCATGACGTGCCAGGGTTCGAGGGCCTGGCGCAGCTCGAGCTCGACCCCGCCATGGTTGACCTTACCGTAGAACGGGAAGCGGAACTCCTGCTGTGCTTCGAACCAGACCGGGTCGAACGGATAGCCGGCATGCGCGAGATCGGCGAGCACCTCGCGGAAATCCTGCCAGATCATCTCCGGCAGCATGAAGCGGTCATGCAGGCTCGTGCCCCAGCGCACCAGCTTGCCCTGCTGCGGCTCGCGCCAGAACCAGGCGATCAGCGCGCGCACCAGAAGCTGTTGCGCCAGTGACATGCGCGCATCCGGCGGCATCTCGAAGGAGCGGAACTCGATCAGGCCCAGCCGGCCGGTCGGCCCGTCCGGCGAATAGAGCTTGTCGATGCAGATCTCGGTGCGGTGGGTGTTTCCGGAAACATCGACCAGCAGGTTGCGGAACAGGCGGTCGACGAGCCAGAGCGGAATCGACTTCTCACCCGGCTTCGGCACCGCCGCAAGGGCGATTTCGAGCTCGTAGAGCTGGTCGTGCCGGGCTTCGTCGATGCGTGGCGCCTGGCTGGTCGGCCCGATGAACAGGCCGGAGAACAGGAAGGAGAGGGAGGGGTGTCGCTGCCAGTAGAGGATGATGCTCTTCAGCAGATCGGGGCGGCGCAGGAAGGGGCTGTCGGACGGCGTGACACCGCCGAGCACGACATGGTTGCCACCGCCCGTTCCGGTATGGCGGCCGTCCACCATGAATTTCTCGGCGCAGAGCCTGGCCTGACGCGCCTCCTCATAGACGCCACGCGTGATCTCGACCGCATCGCGCCAGCTCTTTGCAGGATGAATATTGACCTCGATCACGCCGGGGTCGGGCGTCACCTTGATGACATTGAGGCGCGGGTCGGAGGGCGGAGCATAACCCTCGATATGGACGGCGATCCCGGTCTGCTCGGCCACGGCCTCGACGCTGGCGATCAGGTCGAGATAGTCCTCCAGGCGCTCGACGGGGGGCAGGAACACGCAGAGCACATTGTCCCTGACTTCGAGACTCAGCGCGGTGCGCACATGCTCGCGCCCGATCTCCTGCTCGACGCGATCCTGGGCCGCAGCGCCTGCGGGGGCCTCGCCCGGGATCGAGAATTGGGCATGCCGGTGCACCGTGGGCGCGGGCTCTGCCGCGAGCGCCGCAGGCGCGCTGCCGGGCGAGGGCAGGGGGCCGCGCGCCTCCATCGGATCCTGCGGGTGGATATGCGGGTATTCCGCCTCCGGCACGGCTGGCAGCGAGCCGAGCGGCAGACGATAGCCGACCGGTGAATCGCCCGGCACCAGGAAGAGCTTGCCGCGTCTCAGCGTCCATTTCTCGGAGCGCCAGCGCCGGTCGCCTGCCTGGCTCTGCCAGCGCTGCACCGGGATGACATAGCCGCGCGGATTGCCGAGGCCGAGCTGGAAGACACGGGCCATGCGGGCGCGTTCCTCCGGATCGGCGAGGCGCGGGTCGAGCGGGTCGACATTGTCTGGAAGCTGCGCCTCCTTGAGCAGCCAGTGGCCGGTATCCTCATAGGCAGGCAGGACATGGTCGGCACCGACGCCCAGTTTCTCCGCAAGGCCCGATGCGAGCGCCTCGGCATCGCGGGTCGAGGTTGCCGCTTCCAGTTCACGGTCGCCGCCGGTTACGGCGCCGGGCTCGCGCGCGATCAATGCGGCATTGCGCCAGATCGGCTCGCCGTCCTCGCGCCAATAGAGCGCGAAGGCCCAGCGCGGCAGGCTTTCGCCCGGATACCACTTGCCCTGGCCGTAATGCAGCATGCCGCCCGGCGCGAAGCGGCTGCGCAGGCGGCGGATCAGTTCGTCAGCGCGCCGGCGCTTGGTCGGGCCGACCGCGGCGGTGTTCCACTCCGCGCCCTCCTGATCATCGGTCGCGACGAAGGTCGGCTCGCCGCCCATCGTCAGGCGCACATCCTGCGCTGCGAGATCGCCATCGACCCTCTCTCCCAACGCATCGAGGCGGTGCCACGACTGGTCGGAAAAGGGCAGGGTGATGCGCGGCACTTCATGCACGCGCTCAACGCTCATCGCGAAGTCGAAGGTCGTCTCGGCATAGCTGGCAACGCCGCTCACCGGCGCGGCCGAGCGAAAATGCGGTGTCGCCGCGAGGGGCAGATGGCCTTCGCCGGTCAGCAGCCCCGATGTCGGATCGAGCCCGATCCAGCCCGCGCCGGGAATATAGACCTCGGCCCAGGCGTGGAGATCGGTAAAATCCTTGTCGGTCCCGCGCGGCCCCTCGAGCGGGTCGATATCCGCCTTCATCTGAATCAGGTAGCCGGAGACGAAGCGAGCGGCGAGCCCGAGCTGGCGCAGGATCTGGACCAGCAGCCAGCTTGTGTCGCGGCACGAGCCCGATTTGATCTGGAGCGTGTGCTCCGGCTCCTGCACGCCGGGTTCCATCCGGATGCCATAGGCGATCATGCCCTGCAGCCGGGCATTGAGATCAACGACGAAGTTCACGGTGTTGACCGGCTCGCGCGGAACCCTGGCGAGGAGGTCGATCAGCAGCGGCCCGGCCGGTTCGGTGACGAGATAGGGAGCGAGTTCCGCCTGGAGTTCCTCGGGATAGACGAAGGGGAAGACCTCCGCGTTGGTCTCGACGAAGAAGTCGAAGGGATTGATGATCGAAAGCTCGGTGACGAGATCGACTTCGATGCGGAATTCGCTCACCGGTTCGGGAAAGACGTAGCGGGCGAGCCAGTTGCCGCTCGGATCCTGCTGCCAGTTCACGAAATGCTGCGCTGGCGAGACCTTGAGCGCGTAGCTCTTGATCGCTGCGCGGCAATGCGGAGCGGGCCTCAGCCGGATGATCTGCGGGCCGAGCACGACAGGGCGATCGTAGCGGTAATGGGTGACGTGGTTCAGCGCGGCGATGATGGCCAAGGGCGACACCTGCTCGGTCGGGCGTGCCCGCGGCACGGCTCTCCCTGAGGATAGCCCCAGCTTCGATTGCTCGCAAAGCTGTCGCTGCGCAAGAATGCGTCGGTCTATCAATTCGTTGCGCAAGAAGAGTGCAGGCTTGTGAACAGTGCGCTGTGCAATTTCCGAGCCGCTGGACATCGGGCTCGTTCTGGCCACAGATAGCGCCCAAGCGGCGGCGAAACGGCCGCCCTATGAACCAATGGGGATAGTCCATGCGTCACGTTGCGAAATTGATGGTTGCCTCCGCCTTTACGGCGTTGATGGCGACGACAGCCATGGCCCAGACGCCGAAGGATACGGTGGTCATGGCCAAGCAGATCGACGACATCATTACGCTCGATCCGGCCGAAGCCTTCGAATTCTCCGGTGTCGAAGTCGGCGCGAATGTCTATGACAAGCTGATCGGCGTCGATCTGGCCAAGAACAACGACCTCGTCGGCGAGCTTGCCGAGAAATGGACTGTGAGCGAGGACAATCTCACCTACACGTTCAAGCTCCGCCCGGGCGTCAAGTTCCATTCGGGCAACGCGCTGACGGCAGCCGACGTGGTCTATTCCTTCCAGCGCGCCGTCACGCTCAACAAGTCTCCGGGCTTCATCCTCACCCAATTCGGCCTCACCAAGGAGAATGTCCTCGAGAAGGTGAAGGCCACCGATGACAGCACCGTCGTCGTCACCGTTTCCAAGCCCTTCGCCCCGACCTTCTTCCTGAACTGCCTGACCTCTGGCGTGGCTTCGATCGTCGATTCCAAGCTGGTCAAGGCGAACGAGAAGGATGGCGATTTCGGCAATGCCTGGCTCAAGCTGAACTCGGCCGGTTCCGGTGCCTACAAGGTCCGCGCATATCGTCCCAACGAGCAGTATGCGCTCGATGCCAACGAGACCTGGTACAAGGGTGCGCCGAAGAACAAGCGCGTGATCGTACGCCATGTCGCCGAGCCGGCCTCGCAGCGTTTGCTGCTCGAGAAGGGCGACATCGACATGGCCCGCAACCTCTCCAAGGACCAGCTCGCCGCTGTGAAGGAGAAGTCCGACATCCAGATCGTCCAGGGCGACAAGGGCTATATTCTCTATCTCGGCCTGAACCAGAAGAACGCCAACCTGAACAAGCCTGAGGTCCGCGAAGCGCTGAAGTGGCTGGTCGACTACCAGTCGATCGAGCGCAACATCGTCGAGGGTACCTACAAGCACCACGAATCCTTCCTGCCGAAGGGCTTCCTGGGAGCCATTGACGAGAAGCCTTACAAGTTCGATCCCGCCAAGGCCAAGGAGCTGCTCGCCAAGGCCGGTCTGCCGAATGGCTTCACCGTCACCATGGACGTTCGCTCGGTCGCTCCGATCACCGATATCGCGCAGGCGATCCAGTCGAGCTGGGGCCAGGCCGGCATCAAGCTCGAGCTGATCCCGGGCGACGGCAAGCAGACGCTGACCAAGTATCGCGCCCGCACCCACGACATCTATATCGGCCAGTGGGGTCCGGATTATCTCGATCCGCATACCAATGCCGAGACCTTCGCCATCAACGAGAACAATGGCGAAGATGCGAAGTCGAAGACGCTGGCCTGGCGCAATGCCTGGGATATCCCGGACATGACGAAGGTCGCCCAGGCCGCCGTGCTCGAGACCGATGCGGCCAAGCGCAAGGCGACCTATGAAGTCCTGCAGCGCGAGCACCAGAAGGTTTCGCCCTTCGTGATCATGTACCAGCAGGTCGAGGTCACGGCCGAGCGCAAGAACGTCAAGGGTTGGGTGATCGGACCGAGCTCCGACACCAACTTCTACTGGCCGATCTCCAAGAACTGAGACACGTCTTCTGACGGAACCCGCCGCGGCTAAATGGCTGCGGCGGGCTTATTTCTATTCTTTTCTGTTGAGCGCCACGGGCGAGGGGATTGCATTCCCGCGCGCCGTGGCTTCCGGAAGCGCCCTTCTTCGGGCTTTTGTACAGTGGTTGGTTGCATGGCGTCATCGCGCGAGACATGGGCGGGCAAATCGGGTCGCTGGGGCAAGATTGCCGGGCGAGAGTTCAGCACGGTCGCCATCACGATGTTCGGGCTTCTGCTCGTCACCTTCCTGATCGCGCGCGTGATGCCGATCGACCCGGTGCTCGCCGTGGTCGGTGATCGCGCTCCCGCCGATGTCTACGACAAGGCGCGGCTGGACCTCGGCCTCGACAAGCCGCTCTGGCAGCAATTCGGTATTTATATCGGCAAGGTCTTCACCGGCGATCTCGGGCGCTCCGTACTGACCTCGAACACCGTGGTCGACGACATCAAGACCGTCTTCCCGGCGACGCTCGAGCTGGCGACGCTGGGCACGCTGATCGGCATCATGCTCGGCGTGCCGCTTGGCATCGTCGCTGCCGTCCACCAGGGCCGCTGGCCCGACCAGATCGCCCGCGTCATCGGCTTGATCGGCTATTCGATCCCGGTCTTCTGGCTTGGCCTCATGGGTCTTCTGCTGTTCTACGCCAAGCTCGGATGGGTCAGCGGACCCGGGCGTATTTCGGTGGCGTATCAGGATTTCGTGACGCCGATCACCGGCGTGATCATGCTCGATGCCGCCATGCAAGGTGAGTGGGATGCGTTCTGGGACGCTTTCTCCCATCTGATCCTGCCGGCCTCCGTCCTGGGCCTGCTGAGCGTCGCCTATATCAGCCGCATGACGCGCAGCTTCATGATCAACGAGCTGCAGCAGCAATATGTCATCGCCGCCCGGGTCAAGGGCGTGTCGGAGTGGCAGGTCATCTGGGGCCATGCCCTGCGCAACGCCGTCGTGCCGCTCGTGACGGTGATCGCACTCTCCTACATGCACCTGCTCGAAGGTTCGGTGCTGACCGAGACCATCTTCGCCTGGCCCGGCCTCGGTCGTTACATCACCAATTCCCTTCTCAATGCCGACATGAACGCCGTGCTCGGCGGCACGCTGGTGGTTGGCGCGGTCTTCATCGGTGTCAATCTGTTCTCCGACATCATTGGCCGCCTGGCCGATCCGCGGGCGCGCTGAGGACATGGCCATGACCGAACAGACTTCGTCCGGCTGGGCCGCCTGGCTCATCACCGATTCCCCCGCGTCGCGCCGTCAGGCACGGCTTGGCCAGTATTACCGGCAATGGCTCGCGTTCCGGCGCAACCCCGCAGCCGTCATCGGGCTGACCATCGTCCTGCTGCTGCTACTTGCTGCAGCCTTCGCGCCGCTGCTCGCGCCCTATGATCCGCTGGCGCAGGCCCTCGACAAGCGCCTGCTGCCGCCGTCGGCAACGAACTGGTTCGGCACGGATTCACTCGGCCGGGATATCTTCAGCCGGGTCGTCTACGGCTCGCGCGTCACGCTTGTCATCGTGCTGCTCGTCGTCATCACCGTGGGGCCGATCGGCCTCCTGATCGGCGCTGCTGCAGGTTATCTCGGCGGCTGGGTCGATCGCGTCCTGATGCGCATCACCGACGTCTTCCTGGCTTTCCCGCGCCTGGTGCTCGCGCTCGCTTTCGTTGCGGCACTCGGCCCCGGACTTGAAAATGCGGTCATCGCGATCGCGTTCACGGCCTGGCCGCCTTATGCGCGCGTCGCCCGCGCCGAGACACTGATCATCCGCAACCAGGACTACATCTCCGCGGTCCGGCTGCAGGGGGCGTCGCAATGGCGGATCGTACTCAGGCATGTCGTGCCGATGTGCCTGCCATCCCTGATCGTGCGGTCCACGCTCGACATGGCCGGCATCATCCTGACCGCTGCCGGGCTCGGCTTCCTCGGCCTTGGCGCGCAGCCGCCGATCCCGGAATGGGGCGCGATGATCTCAGCCGGCCGCGAGCAGATCTTCGACCAGTGGTGGGTCGCGACCTTCCCCGGCCTAGCCATCTGCGTTGTCGCGCTCGGCTTCAATCTGCTGGGCGATGGCCTGCGCGACGTCATGGATGCGAGGTGAGATGATGCGCGCACCAGATAGCCCGATCGAACAGCCGCTGCTCGAACTCGACAATCTGCGGGTCAATTTCCACACCGCGACCGGCATTGTCCGCGCCGTGCGCGGGCTTTCCTTCACGCTCGGCCGCGAACGGCTCGGCATTGTCGGCGAGTCCGGCTCCGGCAAGTCGATGACCGGCCGCGCCATTCTCGACCTCATCCCCCATCCCGGCGAGGTTCAGGCCGACAAGCTCGTCTATCGCGGGCAGAACCTGCTGACGATGGACAAGGGCGCGCGCCGCAAGCTGCGCGGCCGCCATATCTCGATGGTGATGCAGGACCCGAAATTCTCGCTCAATCCGGTGAAGACCGTGGGCGAGCAGATCGCCGAAGCCTATCGCGTCCATCACAAGGCGAGTTCGCGTGAGGCCAGGGAACGCAGCCTCACCATGCTGGAAGCGGTCCAGATCCGCGAGCCGGCACGCGTCTACGATCTCTACCCGCACGAAGTCTCGGGCGGCATGGGGCAGCGCGTGATGATCGCGATGATGCTGATCGCCGAACCCGACATCCTGATCGCCGACGAGCCCACGTCGGCCCTCGACGTCACCGTGCAGTTGCAGGTGCTGAAGATCCTCGACGACCTCGTCACCAGCCGCGGCATGGGGCTGATCTTCATCAGCCACGACCTGCATCTCGTGCAGTCCTTCTGCGACCGCGTCATCGTCATGTACGGCGGCAAGGCGATGGAGACGCTGCCGGCCGCCGAACTTGCCGACGAGAGCGCACGCGCCCATCGCCATCCCTATACGCTCGGCCTGCTCGACTGCCTGCCGGATCTCGATCATCGCAAGGACAAGCTCGCCACCCTGAAACGTGACCCGGCATGGCTGGCATGAACATGAACCCCGCCATCATTGTCGAGAAGCTGAACGTCTCCTTCGGCGATTCCCATGTCGTGAAGGACCTCTCTTTCTCGGTTGCATCCGGCGAGAGCTACGGCATCGTCGGTGAATCCGGCTCGGGCAAGTCGACCGTGCTGCGTGTCCTCGCCGGCCTGAACCGCGAATGGAGTGGTGACGTCACGATCCTGGGCAGCAAGCAGCCCAAGGTTCGCGACAAGGCCTTCTATCGCGCCGTGCAGATGGTCTTCCAGGACCCTTATGGCAGCCTCCACCCGAAGAAGACGGTCGACGATACGCTGGCCGAGCCACTGGCCATTCACGGCATCGACGATGCCGAGGCGCGCATCGAACGCGCCATGAAGGATGTCGGGCTGCCGAATTCGTTCCGTTTCCGCTTCCCGCACCAGCTCTCCGGTGGCCAGCGCCAGCGCGTGGCGATTGCGCGCGCACTGGTGCTCGAACCGAAGATCCTGCTGCTCGACGAGCCGACTTCAGCGCTCGACGTCTCGATCCAGGCAGAGGTGCTGAACCTGCTCCAGGCGCTGCGCAAGGAGCGCAATCTGACCTATATCCTGGTCAGCCACGATCTCGCGGTCGTTGCTCATATGTGCGAGCGGCTGCTGGTCATGCAGTTCGGCCGTGGCGTCGAGGAGATGACGGCCGAGACGCTGGCGGCGCGCTCGCCGCAGACGACCTATGCCCAGCAATTGCTGATCGCGAGCGAAGGCTTCCGCCGCCAGACCGCCTGAGCGGCAGGGCGGTTGCGCGTCCTGCCTGCTTGGGTGGAGCGCCAAAACCGTCTAACTCTCGTCGCAGCGATCGGCTAGCTTGGCCCGTATTCGCTGCTGCGGAGTGTGTATGCCCATGGATGCCGTCGCCGATCATGTCGTAAAGCTCGAAGCTGCGCCGGAGCGCACTCCGGTCCCGCCCTTCGATCTCGTGATCTTCGGTGCCAGCGGCGATCTGGCCCTGCGCAAACTCTTTCCGGCGCTGGCCCAGCGCAATCAGGAAGGCGTTCTGCCGGAGGAAAGCCGCATCCTGGCGATGGTGCGCAAGAGCGAGGATGTCGCCGGACTGCCCGGCGAGATCAGCCGGAAGCTCACCGAGGAGGGGCTTTCCGCCGCCAGGATCGAGACATTCCTGCGCAGGCTCTCCGTGGTCCAGGTCGATGCGCTGAAGCCGGAGACCTATGCCGGCCTGCGGCAGGAGCTCGGCGATTCGGAGCGTGTGCGCTCCTTCTATCTCTCGACGCCGCCCGATCTTTTCATCCCGATCTGCGAGAACCTCGCCAGTGCCGGCATCCTGACGCCGACCTCGCGCGTCATTCTCGAAAAGCCCCTGGGGCGGGATCTCGCCTCCGCCCGCGAGATCAACGACGCCGTGGCAAGGATCCTTCCGGAAAGCCGCACCTACCGGATCGATCATTATCTCGGCAAGGAGACGGTCCAGAACCTTCTGGTACTGCGCTTCGCCAACACCCTGTTCGAACGCTCCTGGTCGAGTCGCGACATCGACAATGTCCAGATCACGGTTGCCGAGACGGTCGGCCTCGAGTCGCGCGCCGGCTATTACGACAAGGCCGGACACCTGCGTGACATGGTGCAGAACCACGTGCTGCAGCTGCTCTGCCTGTTTGCGATCGAGCCGCCGAACCTGCTGGAAGCCGATGCCGTCCGCGACGAGAAGGTCAGGGTTCTGAAGGCTCTCAAGCCGATCGTCGGCCCCGATGTGCTGCGGGCGACCGTGCGCGGGCAATATGGCCAGGGCGTCAGCGGTGGCGCTCGCGTCCATGGTTATGCCGAGGAACTCGGCCATGCCAGCAACACCGAAACCTTCGTCGCGATCCGCTGCGAACTCGAAACCTGGCGCTGGGCCGGCGTCCCGATCTATCTGCGCACCGGAAAGCGCATGGCGCAGCGCTATTCCGAGATCGCCGTCACCTTCAAGCCGGTGCCGCACTCGATCTTCGGAAGCGCTGCCGATTGTGGGCGGCTCGATGCCAATCGCCTGATCATCCGCCTGCAGCCCAATGATGGCGTGCAGATGCAGCTGATGATGAAGGTGCCAGGCTCCGGCAAGCTCAAGATCGTCCCGCGCCAGCTCGATCTGCGCTACGACACCGCCTTCGGCGTGCGCTCACCTGACGCCTATGAGCGGCTGCTCACCGATGTGATCCGCGGCGACCAGACCCTGTTCATGCGCCGTGACGAGGTCGAGCAGGCCTGGGCCTGGATCGATCCGATCATTGCCGGCTGGCAGGAGTACTATCCGCAGCCGCATCGCTATGCCGCCGGCTCCTGGGGGCCGTCTCAGGCGATCGGTCTGATCGAGCGCGAAGGGCGATCCTGGGCCGACCCGGAACTGATGGAATGAGCGCGGTGGGGCCGCTCTCCTGGCATCGTTTCGAGACGTTGGCCGGCGCATCGGAAGCGCTGGCCGAAGCTGTCGCAGTGCGCCTGCGTGCCGCCATAGCCGCCCGCGGGGGCGCGTTGCTCGCGGTCCCCGGCGGTACTACGCCGGCACGTTTTCTTGCGGCACTCGGCGCGCACGACCTCGCCTGGGACAGGGTTACCCTGATGCCGACCGACGAGCGCTTCGTCGCGCCGGACGATGCCGCCTCGAACGAGCGCATGATCCGGGACGCCTTCTCCCCTTTGCGTGACGAACGGGCCAGCTTCGTGTCCTTCCACAATGCCGGCGACGATCTCGCCGCGGCAGCGCGTAGCCTCGATGCCGTGCTCTCGCGCCTGCCTGCGATTGACATCCTGGTCAGTGGCATGGGCGCCGATGGGCACATCGCCTCGCTCTTTCCAGGCGACGCTGCAGCTACGCGCAGCGACGACGCAATCCACGCAGTCGCAGCCCGTCCGCCCGGCCTGCCACCTCGCATCTCACTCTCGGCCGCGCGAATCGCGAAGGCAGGTTGGGCAACCCTGCTCATTGCCGGCAAGGAGAAGGAAACGACGCTGGCGACGGCTCAGGCCCTTCCGGCGGCCTATCCGGTCGGCATCCTGCTGCGACGGCCGCAGGGGCTCGACGTTTACTGGGCCAGGGCTTAAGCGAAGGTGCTCAGCGAGGAGATCGAGCCAATGTCAGGCGAACCCGAAATTGCACGCCTCAAGGCCTGTGGCGTTGTCCCGGTCGTCGTGATCGACGAGGCCGAGGTCGCGGTCCCGCTGGCCCGGGCGCTGCTTGCGGGTGGCATCGACGTGATCGAGGTCACGCTGCGCCGCCCTGCTGCACTGGCCGCGCTCGAGAGGATCGCCCACGAGGTGCCGGAAATCCTTTCGGTTGCCGGTACGGTCGTGACGCCCTTGCAGGTCGCAGAGGTCAAGCGGGTGGGCGCGCAGGCTGTGGTCAGCCCAGGCTTCAGCGAGGCGGTGGACGAGGCGATGCGCGCGGCGGGGCTGCCCTGGTTGCCTGGCGTGGCGACGGCGTCCGACTGCATGCGCGCGGTCTCGGCCGGACGGATCACCTGCAAGTTCTTCCCGGCAGAGCAGGCGGGCGGCACGCCGGCGCTGAAGGCGTTGTCCGGACCCTTCCCGCAGCTGAAGTTCTGCCCGACCGGCGGTGTCAGCCTCGCCAATCTCGCCGATTACCTTGCCCTGCCGCAGGTGATCTGCGTCGGAGGATCCTGGCTCGTGCCGGCGGATGCGGTTGCGAAACGCGACTGGGCGCGTGTGACTGAGCTTGCCAGGGAAGCGCGGGAAGCCGTGAAGGCGATCCGCGGCTAAGCGTCATCCCTGATGTTGAAGACGGCTGCCTCCAGCCCGGACTTTCCGGCATGAAGCGCCGCAGAGCAGACCGGGCTGTCGAGGTGGGCGAAGATTGATCCACCCACGACATGCTGGCAGGCGTCCTCGGCCGTCCTTGCGGTGAAGTGCGGATCCACCCTGTCGGCTGCCGCCAGGGGCGATCCATAGGTCGTGATGTAGGTCGCCTGCCCCGGAGCTATATGCACCGGCGTCACAGACAGCGCTTCCGCCGTGATGCTTCCGAGATAAGCCGTGTCATTGGCGAGATCGAGCACCGAACAGATGCGTGGCGTATCATGCGCATCGAACTCCCGGTCGAGGCCGGAAAGCACCCCGATCAGCGCATCTCTTACCGTGTGACCCGCCCGCAACCGCTCGAAAATGGGTCGGGTTTGGGTGCCATTGCTCGCGACGACGTAGCGCTCGGTCCAGAGTAGACTTTCATAGGCGATGTAGGGGCTCTCCGATGCCGCGTCGGCGCTGTTCGCACGCGGCACGATCCGGATCGCGTTGCCAGAGCGCTCTGCATCTCTGTTCGGAAACGATCTGCTCGAAACGCGGTATGCCGAAACCAAGTCTCCGAGAGGCGTTCTGCCGACTGCAATGATGCGGCCGACATAGCGTGAAACGCCCTCCGTCATGCCGGCAGCCTGTCCACCACCAGCTCTGCGATCGCGAGCGAGGACGTCAGCCCGGGGCTCTCGATCCCGAGCAGGTTGACCAGTCCGGGTACGCCATGGATGGCCGGTCCGTCGATGCGGAAATCAGGCATCGGCTCCGTCGGTCCGTGCAGCTTCGGCCGGATACCGGCATAATCCGCGACCAGCGCCCCGTCCTGCAGACCGGGCCAGTAGGTTCGGATCGCCGCGTAGAATCGCTCGGCCCGGGCCGGGTCGACGACCAGATCCTGGTCGTCATCCACCCATTCGACATCCGGGCCGAACTTGACCCGCCCGGCCATGTCGATCGTGGCATGGATGCCGAGCCCGGCTGCTTCAGGGATCGGGTAGACCAGATGCGAGAAGGGCTGCTTCCCCAGCAGTGCGAAGTAGTTGCCCTTGGCGAAAGACTGCTTTGGCACATAGGCGGCAGGAAAGCCGTCGAGCCTGCCGAGAAGGCGGGGCGCGCCGTGGCCGGCCGAATTGACGATGCTGCGGACCGAATAGGTTGCGGGATCGTCGCCGCCGAAATCGACGCTGAACGCCTCGCCCTCGCGGCGCCAGCCGGTGATGGGCGTATTCAGGGCCAGCGAGCCGCCTGCAGCTTCGCACTCTCCAAGCAGAGAGAGCATGAAGGCGTGGCTGTCGACCACGCCGGTCTCTGGCGAGAACAGCGCGATCTCGCAGGCGACCTCGGGCTCGTGCGCCCGCGCTTCGGCGGTGTCGAGATAGCGCAGCGAGTCCACGCCCGAGGCTTTCGCGCGCGCCGCGATCGTTTCCAGTGCCGGGCGCTGGCCCGAAGCTGTCGCGACGATCAGCTTGCCGCAGGCTTTGTGCGGCAGGCCGCGCTCGCCGAGATAGCGATAAAGCTGCTTACGGCCCTCGACGCAGACCTGCGCCTTGAGCGAGCCGGGCGGGTAGTAGATCCCGGCATGGATGACCTCGCTGTTGCGCGCGGAGGTCTGAGTGCCAATGCCGTCGGCGGCCTCGGCGATCACGACCTCGCGTCCGGCGAGCGCAAGCGCGCGCGCCGTTGCGAGGCCGACGACGCCGGCCCCGATGACGAGGCAATCGATATCGGCCATCGTGATCCTGCGATCAGGCTGCGCGCGGCGGCATGGCGATCTCGACGAGGCTCGCCCAATAGGTCACCCCGACCGGGATCGCCGCATCGTTGAACTCATAGGCCGGGTGGTGCAGGCCAGCCGAGTCACCATTGCCCATGAAGATATAGGCGCCGGGGCGCTCCTCGAGCATGAAGGAGAAATCCTCCGACCCCATGACCGGCGGGATCTCGGTGTCGATCGCGTCCTTGCCGAAAACGTTCCGCGTGGCGCTGGTCACGAAATCCGTCTGCCCGGCGTGATTGAAGGTCACCGGGTAGCCGCGGTCGTAGTCGACGTCGCATTTGAGATCGAACGCCTTCGCCAGCCCGTCGGCGATCTCGAGGATGCGCTTCTGGGCGAGGTCGCGCATGGCAGGCGTTAGCGTCCGGACCGAGCCCTTGATCTCGACGGTCTGCGGAATGACGTTGAACGCTTCGCCGGCATTGATCGCTGTCGCCGAGACCACGACAGAATCGAGCGGGTCGGCATTGCGCGAGGCGACAGTCTGCAGCGCGGTCACGAGCTGGCAGGCGGCAACCACCGGATCCTTGGTGTCGTGCGGCGCGGCGGCATGGCCACCCTTGCCCTCGATCTTGATCAGGAAGCGATCGGCAGCGGCCATCAGCGGGCCCTTGCGGATGCAGAATTGACCGATCGCCATGCCAGGCTTGTTGTGCAGCCCATAGACCTCCTGCACGCCGAAGCGCTCCATCAGGCCCTCATCGCACATCACCTTGGCCCCGCCGCCGCCTTCTTCTGCCGGCTGGAAGATCACGACCGCGGTGCCGTCGAAATCGCGGGTCTCGGCGAGATATTTCGCGGCGCCGAGCAGCATGGTGGTGTGGCCGTCATGACCGCAGGCATGCATCTTGCCGGGCACGGTCGAGCGGTGCTCGAGATTGGTTTCCTCGTGGATCGGCAAAGCATCCATGTCGGCACGCAGGCCGATTACCTTGCCGGAACCCTGGCGCTTGCCCTTGATCACGCCGACGACGCCGGTCTGGCCAATGCCTGTCACCACCTCGTCGACGCCCCAGGCCCTGAGCTTTTCGGCAACGATGCCCGCCGTGCGATGCACGTCGAAGAGCAGTTCGGGATGGCGGTGAAAATCGCGACGGATCGCGGTGAGCTCGGGCGTCAGCGCCGCGATGAGTTCGGACTTCGGCATCATGTCCTCGGGCAGAGAGGGAAGGTTGGCAGAAATCGGGTTGCCAAGTCATGCAAGCTAGCGCGGTCCGACCGGGTCTGTCCAAGCCGATTGCGGCATGAGGGGGCAGAAGCGGAGGAATGGCGTCGCGACCGCGTATGGTTGCAATCCTCGCATCATTCTGGATCGATGGCTGGTGTCGGCGGCAGATCGTTCTCGCGGTCGAGATGACTGCATGTGTCCGTGTCGCGGGCTTCCAGGAGAGCAGGATCTGTCATGGTGGAGTGGCTTTCAGCCTTCACGTTCTGCTCGCTGCTCAGCGCAGCCGCGGTGTTCGGCCTCCTGCTGCGGAGCCGGTTGCCCGAGGAGCACCTGACCGAAAGGAACATGGAAGCGCTGCGGCTGATCACGAGCCTCCTCGTTACCTTTGCGGCGCTTGTCCTCAGCCTGCAGCTGTCGAGCGTGAAGAGCGCGTTCGACATGGCGTACCGGGACAGGAACGCGGATGCCGGGCAACTGGCCCAGCTCGATCAGTGCCTGCGCAATTTCGGCCCGGGGGCTGAGAAGGCCCGCGAGAATCTCCGGAGCTATACCGCCGCGGTGATCGCGAGCACCTGGCCCGACGAGGAAAGGCCGACCGGCATTGCCTATCCTGATCCCAGCACCATGGGACGCCACGGGGAAAGCCCGACGCTCAGCGTGCTGGTCAATCAGATCGGCCTCGAGATCAATGGCCTCGCCCCTGTCGACGGGTTGCATGCGAACCTGGCTACGGAATGCCGTGCGAATTTCATGAGCCTGCAACAACGTCGTTGGGCGGTGATTGAAGATGCGAGGGACCCGGCGTCGCGGCTGTTCACGAACGTCCTGACGTTCTGGCTGATGCTGGTCTTCGTCAGCTTCGGCCTGCAGGTCCCCCGCAAGCTGCTGGCCGCCATCGTCCTGGCGATCGGTGTGGTTTCGATATCGAGCGTGATGTTCGTGATCGTTGACCTGAACTCGCCCTATGGCGGCCTGTTCGGCATCCCAAGCACATCGATGCGCAATGTGTTCGAGGCCATGAGCCGGTAGGCAGCTCACCTTCATTTCGTGCGAGTGTTGTCGTCGATGCCTTCGCTTGGGGGCGAGGCGACGAATGACGTAGGGCCAGATTGCTGTCCTTTTGCCGGGGATGCCGGCGCCTCTTGCTGCCGGCTGCATCAGTGGCCGCGCTGCAAGGAGGTATCTTCGATGACCCATGCTCGCGGCCGATGTTACGGGTTTTACTCATCGTTCCCTGACACTACCCGCGCCGCTCGGCGCCGAAATCGTGACAACCCTCTGATTCTATTGCGGTCATGCGGTGCGGGCACGACTGGCGTGTTTCTTGATCAGCATCGAGCGCTGCGCGGACTTGCTTCCCGCAGCAGGGAAGAAACGCTTATCGGGAGACAACAAGATGAAAAGACTCGCGGGCCTGACTCTCGGACTTACGCTTCTTGCGATTGGCTATGCCGGCGCGGAGGTCCAGAGCAGCAAATACTATGTGTCGCCGGAGCAACTCGACACGACCCGGTTCATGGCGCCGCCGCCATCAGCGGATACGACCCGGCGGGAGCTCGAGATCATGCTAAGCCTGCAGGAGAAGCGAACAGCCGAACAAGCCGAGCGGTCGGTCGCGGACCTTGAGCAGAGCGTCTTTCGCTTCGCCGACGTGATGGGACCCGAATTCACGGCCGAAAAACTGCCGAAAGCGGCGGCATTCTTCACGAAGGTCTACAAGACGGAGAGCGCCTTCAACAAGCAGGGCAAGGAAAAATGGGATCGCCAGCGGCCACCGGTGGTGGACGCTCGTCTCAAGCCGGTCGCCAAATATGCGAACAGCGGCTCTTATCCGAGCGGTCACGCTGCATTCTCGTACCTCACCGCGATCGTGTTGGCCGATATCGTGCCGGAGAAGGGCGAGGCGATCTTCGGGCGTGCCGTCGAATTCGGCGAGAACCGGGTGATCGGCGGAGTGCACTACCCAAGCGACATCCAGGCGGGCCGGGAGATGGCCGCGATGATCGCGGTTCTCGCCTACCGGAACCCCGATTTCCAAAGGGATCTCGAAGGAGCGAAGTCCGAAATCCGCGGCGCCTTGCGACTGGCGCACTGATCCAGCCGTCATGGCAGGTCGGTCCCGTCTCGGGATCGACGCGGTGACGAATTCCCAAGGGGTGGCCGCCTGGACAGGGGGGCTGCCCCTTGCGTTGCCATCGGCCTTTTGAGGTGCCGCGGTCAGAACGCCTGCCCGTCGATCTCATCCGGCTTGCCTCCCGTTTGCCATTCCGAAACGACCGCCGCTGCACCTTGGTGTAGCGGTCAGCGCTACGGACTTGCTGGAACGGTCCGGCATCGGAATGCACCGGAGATCTCGCGTGGAAACTTCCCTCTATCTGCCGGTCAAACACTTCCTCGAAGGCCTGGGCTATTCCGTGAAGGGTGAGGTCGGGCGCTGCGACCTTGTTGGTCTCAAGGGCGATGATCCGGCTGTCGTCGTGGTGGGAGAATTGAAACTGACCTTCAATCTCGAACTCATCCTGCAGGGCGTGGACCGGATGAAGCTCGGTGACGAGATCTGGCTTGCAGCCCGGTTGTCGGCGCGGGGGAAGGGACGCGAGAGCGATTCCCGCTACCGTAATCTGTGCCGGCATCTCGGTTTCGGCCTTCTCGGGGTCGCTTTGTCCGGTCGCGTCGATATCCTCGTTTCCCCGGCCGCGGCGACGCCGCGCAAGGATGCCAAGCGGCGTTCGAAGCTCGTGGAGGAGCACAAGCGGCGTCGGGGAGACCCTGTCGCAGGCGGCGGTTCGCGCGCACCGATCATGACGGCCTACCGGCAGCAGGCGCTCGCTTGCGCAGCAGCCATGACGGCAGGCCCGCAGCGGCCGCGCGATCTCAAACAGTCATGCCCGGACGCACAGAAGATCCTGCACCGCAACGTCTATGGCTGGTTCGAGCGAGCCGATCGCGGCGTCTACGCCTTGACCGACGCCGGCCGCACGGCTCTGGCGAGATGGGTGGCAGCGCCGGCCCCGGTCCCACCCGCACCTGGGCCGCACGGAGTCGTGCCTCCGGTGGCGGACACCAACGAGAGCCTCTCCGCCGAGGCCTGCTGATTGGCGCATCGCGCTTCCGCCCGCAGCCGGAGGGTGGATCGGTCTAGCGGGCGCTCGCAGCGAGATAGATCCCGGCGATCCGTTCGATTCCGGCTTGGTCGGCGCTGTCGAAGCGGGAGGGGTGGGGGCTGTCGAGATCGATCACGCCGATCACCTCACCGTCGCGGATCAGCGGCACGACCAGCTCCGAGCGCGAGGCTGTATCGCAGGCGATATGGCCAGGAAACGCATGGACGTCTTCCACCAGCATGGATTGCCGGCGGGCGACCGCCGCTCCGCAGACGCCGCGCCCGACGGAAATGCGGACACAGGCCGGCTTGCCCTGAAAGGGCCCGAGCACGAGCTCGCCGTCCCGCATGATGTAGAATCCGGCCCAGTTCAGATCCGGCATCATCTGGAACAGCAGTGCCGAGGTATTGGCCGCGTTGGCGATCGGGTCGCTTTCTCCCGCCAGCAGGCCCTCAAGCTGCGAGGTCAGCTCGCGATAGAAGCCGGCCTTGTCGCTGCTCGCGATTGCTTGTGCCTGAAACATGGCTGCTCACCTCCGGCGCTCGCCCTTCGTCATGGTGCTCCCTAGCATCGCGCAGGGGCGACAGCGAGAGCGCAATGGTGCGTATCGATCCACTTGGCTACAAGGAACGCAGCGCCGGGGTTTCTCTCCCTGCATGATTCCTCGCCTTGATGAAGTGATGTCCACCATGTCCGAGATTCAACCCATTCGCGAAGCGGTCATCCCGGAGCTGCCGAACTACTATCGGGGCAAGGTCCGCGAGAATTACGATCTGCCGGACGGGCGCCGCATTCTGATCGCCACGGACCGCCTCAGCGCCTTCGATCGCGCTATCGCCTGCATTCCGTTCAAGGGGCAGGTGCTGACCCAGACAGCCCGGTTCTGGTTCGAGAAGACCGCGGATATCTGCCCGAACCATGTGCTGGAATATCCGGACCCCAACGTCGTCGTCGGCCAGAAGCTCGATATCCTTCCCGTCGAGATCGTGGTGCGCGGCTATCTCGCCGGCACGACCAGCACGTCGGTGCTGACCATGTACAAGCAGGGCAGGCGGGATCTCTACGGCATCCGTTTCCAGGATGGCCTGCGCGACAACGAGGCGCTTCCTCATGCCGTCATCACGCCGACCAGCAAGGCCTTCGACGGCGGCCATGACGAGCCGCTTTCCCCGGACGAGATCGTCGGCAGCAAGCTCCTGACCCAGGAACAGTGGGATACGGTGTCCGGCTACGCGCTGGCCCTGTTCGCCCGGGGGCAGGACATCGCGCACGGACGCGGGCTGATCCTTGCCGATACCAAATACGAGTTCGGTACCGATCGGCAGGGCCGGATCATGCTGGCCGATGAGATCCATACCCCCGATAGCAGCCGCTACTGGTTCGCCGAGAGCTACCCGGCGCGCTTTGCGGAGGGAGAGCGGCCGGAGAGCTTTGACAAGGATTTCGTGCGCAACTGGGTCGCCGCACGCTGCGATCCCTACAACGAGCCGATCCCCGAGATCCCGGACGAGCTCATCGCGCAGACCTCGCAGGTCTATATCCGCGCCTTCGAGACCATTACAGGCCAGGCGTTTGAGGCCCCTGCCGGCCAGGAGCCGCCGGTGGACAGGATCCGCCGGAACCTGGCGCGCTATTTCTGAGGTCAGTTTGGGGCGCGCATGTCTCCAAGCATCGTCGGGATGAGCTCCGATACGGTCGGATGGATCGGAACAGCGCGCAGCAGCCTGTCATAGGGCGCGCCCGCATTCATCATGTCGAGGATCCCATGGATCGCCTCGTCGCCGCTCGTCCCGAGGATCGCAGCGCCGAGGATGCGGCGCGTCTCGGCATCGGCAATGACGCTCATGAAACCAAGCGTCTCGCCCTTCTCGATGGCGCGGCCGACGCGCGTCATCGGCCGGTGGCCAACCAGCAACGGCCGGCCGCTGGCGTGCGCCTGGGCAAGCGTCATGCCGACCCGCCCGAGCGGCGGATCGATGAAGAGCCCATAGGCCGGGATGCGGTCACTGACCTTGCGCGTCTCTCCATCGAGTAGATTGGCGGCGACGATCTCGAAATCATTATAGGCCGTGTGCGTGAAGGCGCCGCGGCCATTGCAGTCGCCGATCGCCCAGATGCCGGGGACATTGCTCGCCAGGCTGTCGTCGACCTCGATATAGCCTCGCGCATCCGTTGCGACCCCGGCCTTGTCGAGACCGAGATCGTCGGTGTTCGGGCGGCGCCCGACGGCAAGCAGGACATGTGACCCGATGATCTCGGGTGCGCCGGAAGTGCAATCCACGCCGACCGCGATGCCCTCCGGGTGGGGAGCGAAGCGAATGCACTCCGCGCCTGTCCGGATCTCGATCCCTTCGGCGACAAGGATATCGCGGATCGCCTCCGAAACCTCTTCGTCCTCGCGGGACACGAGATGTGGCCCCTTCTCGACAACAGTGACGGCTGCACCGAAGCGGCGGTGCATCTGAGCGAATTCGAGGCCGATATAGCTGCCGCCGATGACGACGAGATGCTTCGGCACCGTGTCGAGACCAAGGATCGAGGTGTTGGTCAGGTAGGAGATGTCGCCGATCCCGGGCATGTCCGGCACGACGGCGCGCCCGCCGACATTCAGGAAAATGCGGGGTGCGCTGATCACATCGTCGCCCACCCGCATCCGGTCGGCGCTCTCGAAGCGCGCATGCCCGGTGAGGACGGTGCAGCCCTTCATCCCGCGCAGCCAGGTCTCGATATTGCGGCGCGAATTGGCGGAGACGAGGGCGGCTCGCTCCTTGACCTTCGGCATGTCGATGCGCGGCGGCGTATCCAGGATGACGCCGTACTCGGCGCCACGGCGCGCGAGATGCGCAGCATAGGCACTGGCGACCAGCGTCTTGGTCGGCATGCAGCCGGTGTTGACGCAGGTGCCGCCAAAGAGATGGCGTTCGACGATCGCAACCGACAGGCCAGCACCGGTCATCCTGCCTGCCAGTGAAGGTCCGGCCTGGCCGGCCCCGATGATGATGGCGTCGAAAGTCCGGCTCATCGCGCGGCCACCACGATCAGCCAGGCGGCGAGGATCGCCACCACGTCCTCGATCAGGGCGGCAGGCCTGTCGCGACCGAAAGCTCCTGCGAGGCCCGCCCGGGCTGCGGCCCCGCCAAGCGTACCGGCGGCGGCGCCAACCGCGCCCGCGATCGCGCCAAGCGCGAGCGATCCGGCCGCGGCGCCGATGGCCGCGCCGGACAGGGCGCCTGTCACGATGCGGCCGCCGAACTGCGTCGGGACCTTGCGGCTCGCCGTCGACGGCAACTTGTCGGTGATCAGTTCGCCGATGGCCAGCGCGGTCAGGATCCAGGGCGTCCAGGCATAGCCCAGGAAGGCCAGGGGGCTGGCACCGAGGTTGATCCAGCCGAGATGGGCGGCCCAACTGACGGCGGCCGGTGCCATCATGGTGCGCAGCCCGGCCACGACCCCGATGAGCACTGCGAGCAAGACGGCCATGGTCTTCCCTCGAACGGCAGGGTATCGCCGCCCAAGACAACGCTAGCTCATCGCGCAGGTCAACTCATCGTTAACCGGTCGGCTCCCTCGTGTAAGGTCAAGCATCAAACCCGGCGGCAACGAGGTTGCCTTACACCCCGTACTCCTTGCGCCACGCCGCGAAATCGTCGAGCGAGACGTTGGAGCCGCAGAGGATCAGGCCGACGCGCTCCCCGGGCTTGAACATCTCCTTGCGCGCCACGGCTGCGGCAACCACGCAGCCTGCCGCCGGCTCGATCAGCACCCTCCCGTTCTGCAGCACCCAGGCCATTTCGCGCACGGCCTCGGCATCGGGCACGGTGACGATCTCCTCCAGATACTGGCGCGCTGCCGCCATGGTGCGTTCGGTCGCGAAGGGGGCGCCGAGCGCGCGGGCGATCGAGGTCGGCCGGATCGGTACCGGCTTGCCGGCCTCCAGCGCCTGGGTCATCGTCGTTGCCCCCTCCGTCTCGACGCCATGAATGCGCACCGCCGGGTCGAGCCCCTTGAGAGCCGTGCCGACTCCGGCCACGAAGCCGCCGCCGCCGATCGAGATGAAGACATGGTCGAGGCGCCCGCTGGCGTCATTCGCCAGTTCGAGGCCGAGCGAGCCATGCCCGGCGATGATCGCCGGATCGTCATAGGAGTGGACATTGGTCATGCCCTTCGCCGCGTACTCGTCGGCCTTGGCAAAGGCCTCGATCGCGTCCTCGCAAAGTTCGACCTCGCCGCCGGCCTGCCGGGTGAGCTCGACATTGAAGGGCGCGACATTCTTCGCCATCAGCACGAGCGCGCGGGCGCCCATCGATTTGGCGACCATCGAAACCGCGATCGCGTGGTTGCCGCCGGAAACGGTGACGATGCCGCGCTTCAGCTCGTCCTCGCTGAGCGCCATCAGCTTGTTGAAGCAGCCGCGCACCTTGAACGAACCGCCGAGCTGCAGGCTCTCCACCTTCACCACGGTCTCGACGCCGAGCCGCGCCGAGAGGCCGGCGCTATGGAAGGTCGGAGTGCGCCGCACCTTGCCGGAGATGCGGGTGGCGGCAGCCTGGATATCGGCGAGCGTGACGTCGAAATTCATGGGACTGGACTTCTCTCATGGCCCGGCGGCGCCGGCGTCTCGGCGCGCACATCAACGCGTCCGGCGCAGGCCGGTCAAGCCACAGCTGACGATTGACCTGGCTGTCAGGCTGCCTAGCGTGTCGGCATGAAACCTGCGTTCCCGTCTGCCTTTGGAGATCCGACCCCGTGAAATACACCCCCAAGGAAATGCTGGCGAAGCTGGTTTCGTTCAATACGGAATCGCAGCGCAGCAATCTCGAGCTCATCCATTTCTGCCGTGATTACCTCGCCAGCCTCGGTGTCGAGAGCACGATCGTTCCGAGCCCCGACGGCCAGAAGGCCAATCTCTATGCGACGGTCGGACCGGCGGTTGCCGGCGGCGTCGTGCTCTCCGGGCACACCGACGTCGTTCCCGTCGCGGGGCAGGACTGGAGCTCCGATCCCTGGACGCTGACCGAGCGCGACGGCAAGCTCTACGGTCGTGGAGCCTGCGATATGAAGGGCTTCGACGCGACCGCGCTGGCGCTGGTGCCGGAGATGATCGAGGCTGGGTTGAAGCGCCCGGTCCATATCGCGCTCTCCTATGACGAGGAGGTCGGCTGTCTCGGCGCGCGGATCATGATTGACGCCATGGTCACTGCTGGCCTCACGCCGTCGGCGGTGATCGTCGGCGAGCCCTCGATGATGCAGGTCGTCACCGGCCACAAGGGCGGTACGCGGATGAAGACGACGGTGCGCGGCCATGCGGTGCATTCGAGCCGCGTCGACATCGGCGTGCCGGCCGTCATGATCGCCGGCAAGCTGATCGCCTGGCACGACGAGGTCATGGCTGAGAACAAGACCCGGACCCCGAATGATAACGGTTTCGAACCGCCCTACACGACGCTGCATGTTGGCGTGGTCCAGGGCGGAACGGCCGTCAACATCACGGCTGAACATTGCAGTTTCACCCATGAGGTGCGCGTCATTCCCGGAGAGCGCGACCAGAATTACGTCGAGCGCTACCGCGCCCGCATCGCCGAACTCGAGGCCGGGATGAAGGCGATCGCGCCCGAGACGGGCATCGAGATGGAAGTCACCTCCTTCACGCCCGCGCTCGGACCGGAGCAGCGTGGCGAGGCGGAGGCCCTGTCACGCCGGCTGACCGGCGACAATGGCAGCCATGTCGTCGCTTATGGCACCGAGGGCGGGCTGTTCCAGGCGGCAGGCTGGTCGACGGTGGTCTGCGGCCCGGGCGATATCGCCCAGGCTCACCAGCCCGACGAGTTCATTACGGTAGCCCAGCTCGATGCCGGGGCGCGGTTCATCCGTGGCGTAATCGCCGAATTGGCACGCTGAGAGATATCCGACGCCATGAACGTCCGTTCCTGGCGTCGATTTTGCAGGTTGCGTGTGAGCCTTGGGTTCGGTGCGCAAGAAAATGCAATCTGGAGCGTTTCTCATCAGCCGTACTGGACGCCGCTCGCGAAGCGTCATTAATCTGCCATCTTCTTTCGCCGGGCGCTTGGGAGGCGCCGGGCGGGAGCCGCTCCCGGGAGGAGTGGGTAGCAAAAACGATTGGGAGCGATCGAATTATGTCATTCAAGACGAACTGCCTCGCCGCGGTTGCGGCTCTGGCGCTGATGTGCGGCGCCGCGCAGGCACAGACACTGCGCTATGCCAACCAAGGCGAGCTCAAGTCGCTCGATCCCTATACCGTCAACGAGACCACCACCAACGCCCACCTCGGCCACCCCTATGAGGGCCTGACGGCGCGCGGCAAGGACCTCAAGATCGAGCCGGCCCTCGCCGAGAAGTGGGAAGTCTCAGATGATGGCCTGAAATGGCGCTTTTTCCTGCGCAAGGGCGTGAAGTTCCACAATGGCGAGGACTTCACCGCCGATGACGTGATCTTCTCGGCCGAGCGCGTTCGCGCCCCCGGCTCGAACTTCACCACGCGCATTCCGACCGACGCCAAGTTCACCAAGGTCGATGATTACACGATCGACGTGACGCTGAGTTCGCCGAACCCGATTCTGAATGCCCAGTGGGACACCTGGTACATCATGTCGAAGAAGTGGGCGGAGGCGAATAACGCCGTCGCTCCGACACCGGCAGCGGCGACGACGCCGAGCCACGCCTCGCTCAATGCCAATGGCACCGGACCGTTCAAGATCGAGAGCCATCAGCCCGGCGTGAAGACCGTCTTCAAGGTCAACGAGAACTGGTGGAACAAGAAGGTCGAGCACAATCTCAAGGAGATCGTGTTCACGCCGATCGCTTCTGATGCGACCCGGGTCGCGGCCCTGCTCTCGGGCGAGGTCGACGTGATCGAGCCGGTTCCGATCCAGGACATCCAGCGCGTCAACAGCGCCGGCAATGTCCAGGTCATGACCGGGCCGGAACTGCGCACGATCTTCCTCGGCATGGACCAGACCCGCGACGAACTGCTCGAATCCAACGTCAAGGGCAAGAACCCCTTCAAGGACCCGAAGGTTCGGCAGGCTTTCTACCAGGCGATCGACATCGAGACGATCAAGAGCCGCGTCATGCGCGGCCTGTCGACCCCGTCGCCGCTGATGATCGCGCCGGAACTTTTCCCGCACGCCGGGTTCACGCGGGCCAAGTTCGACACCGAGGCCTCCAAGAAGCTCCTGGCCGAGGCCGGCTATCCCAACGGCTTCGAGGTCGGCATGGATTGCCCGAACGACCGCTATGTCAATGACGGCCAGATCTGCCAGGCCGTGGTCGGCATGCTGGCTCGCGCCGGCATCAAGGTGAACCTGAACGCCCAGCCGAAGGGCCAGTACTTCGCCAAGGTGCTGAAGTCGGGCGGCTACAAGACCTCGTTCTACCTGCTCGGCTGGACCCCCGGGACGTTCGACAGCCACAACGTGCTCAACGACATCCTGGGTTGCCGCGATGTCGCCGGCTCGTCGCGCGGAGAGTCGAATCTCGGCGGCTACTGCAACAAGAAGGTCGACGCGCTGACCGACAAGATCCTGGTCGAGCCCGATAGGGCCAAGCGCGACGCCATGATCAAGGAAGCCTTCAAGATCACGGTGGATGAGTTCGCCTATATCCCGCTGCACCAGCAGGCTCTCGCCTGGGGTGTCTCGAAGAAGGTCAAGCTGACCCAGCGCGCCGACAACTCGGTCCTGCTCTATTACGCCACCAAGGAGTGACGTGAGGGGCGCGCGGAGCGATCCGCGCGCCTTCTTTCATCCTCATCGTCATCCCGGACAGTTGGTGCAGCCGCCGGACCCAGGATCGTTGCAGCGCATGGCGCTCCTGCTGGATTCCGGATCTCCGCGTCCCCCGGCCTGGGATGGCCGCGTGTTTATCCGACCTCGGCAAACCGGGGATTCAAGGCGGCCATGTTAGCTTTCATTCTGCGTCGGCTGTTTCAGTCGCTTCTCGTCATGCTGAGCGTGGCGCTGATCGCCTTCGCGATGTTCCGTTTCGTCGGTGATCCGGTGAACCAACTCGTCAGCCTCGACACGCCACAGGCGCAGGTCGAGCAGATCCGGCGCTCGCTCGGCCTCGACGACCCCGTCATCGTCCAGTTCTTCCGTTATATCTACAACGCCGCCCGGCTCGAATTCGGCGTGTCCTACCAGTTCCGGCTTCCGGTGATTTCGCTGCTGGGTGACCGCGCGCCGGCGACGCTCGAACTCGCCTTCATGTCGGCCCTGTTCTCGCTCCTCGTCGGCATCCCGATGGGTGTCTACACCGCGCTGAAGCGTGACAGCTGGCTCGCCAAGATCTTCCAGGCCGTGTCGCTGATCGGTATCAGTCTGCCGACCTTCCTGATCGGCATCCTCCTGATCTACCTGTTCTCGGTCACGCTCGGCCTGCTGCCATCCTTCGGGCGCGGAGAGGTCGTGAAGATCGGCAGCTGGTGGACGACGGGCCTGCTGACCGTGTCCGGCCTCAAGGCGTTGATCCTGCCCTCGATCACGCTCGGCCTGTTCCAGATGACGCTGATCATGCGCCTCGTCCGCGCCGAGATGCTCGAAGTGCTGCGGGCCGATTACATCAAGTTCGCCCGGGCGCGTGGGTTGCGCACCCGGACGGTCAATTTCGGCCATGCGCTCAAGAACACGCTGGTTCCGGTCATCACCATCGCCGGACTGCAGCTCGGCTCGATCATCGCCTTCGCGATCATCACCGAGACGGTGTTCCAGTGGCCGGGTATGGGCCTGCTCTTCCTGCGGGCCGTCCAGAACGTCGATATCCCGATCATGGCTGCCTATCTGATGCTGATCTCCTTCCTGTTCGTCAGCATCAACCTGGTCGTCGACCTGCTTTATGCCGCCGTCGATCCGCGCCTGCGCGCGACGATCGGTGCGCACTGAGCTGGCGGAGAGTTGAAACCATGAGCATGACCACTCAGCCGCCCGCTTCGCCCGAGAAGATCCCGACCCGCTGGGAACGCTTCCTCGACAGCGACATTCTGGCCAGCTTCCTGCGCTCCAAGGTGACGATGGTCGCTTCCTTCGTCGTGCTGCTGCTGTTCATCGGCGCGGCCTTCTCACCCTGGATCGCACCGACCAATCCCTTCGACCCTGCCTCCGTCTTCCTCGCCGACGCCAACATCCCGCCGGCCTGGCAGCAGGGCGGGGAGGCCCGCTTCATCTTCGGCACCGACGACCAGGGGCGGGATCTCTATTCGGCCATTCTCTACGGCCTGCGCGTCTCGCTGGTGGTGGGCGGCCTCGGAGTGATCCTCGCCGCCTCGATCGGCATCACGCTCGGCCTGCTCGCGGGCTATCTCGGCGGACGTGTCGATTCGCTGATCATGCGCATCGCCGATGTCCAGCTCACCTTCCCGGCGATCCTGATCGCGCTTCTGATCGATGGCGTCGTCCGCGGTATCTTCAAGAGTGCCTCGCGCGAGGACACCGCGATCTATGTTCTGGTCATCTCGATCGGCCTGTCCTTCTGGGTGCAATATGCCCGCACCGTGCGGGGCTCGACGCTGGTCGAGCGCAATAAGGATTATGTTCAGGCGGCACGCCTCGTCGGCCTGCCGGCGCCGCTGATCATGCTGCGCCATGTCCTGCCCAACGTGATCGGCCCGGTACTCGTCATCCTGACGATCAATCTGGCGCTCGCCGTCATCACCGAGGCGACGCTTTCCTTCCTGGGTGTCGGCCTGCCGCCGACGCAGCCCTCGCTCGGCACTCTGATCAGCATCGGCAACCGCTACCTGTTCTCCGGCGACTGGTGGATCGTCGCCTTTCCCGGCGTGACCCTGGCGATCCTGGTGCTGGCGGTGAACCTGCTCGGCGACTGGCTGCGCGATGCGCTCAATCCGCGGCTGAGGTGACCCGATGACCGTCCCCGTTCTTTCCGTCCGTGACCTGACCGTCGAGTTCGTGACGCGGCGCGGAACCTTGCGCGCGCTCGACAAGATCTCCTTCGATATCGCACGCGGCGAAGTGCTCGGTGTCGTCGGCGAATCCGGCGCGGGCAAGTCCGTCACCGGTTCCGCGATCATCGGCCTGATCGATCCGCCGGGGCGCATCGCCGGTGGCGAGGTCGTGCTGTCGGGCGAACGCGTCGACAATCTGCCGCCCGAGGCGATGCGCAGGATCCGCGGCAAGCGGATCGGCATGATCTTCCAGGATCCGCTGACCAGCCTGAACCCGCTCTACCGGGTCGGCGAGCAGTTGATCGAGACGATCCGGACTCATACGAGCCTGAGCGCAGCGGATGCCCGCGCGCGCGCCATCGCCCTGCTCGACGAGGTCGGCATCCCGGCGCCGGAGCGGCGGATCGACGGCTATCCGCACGAATTCTCCGGCGGCATGCGCCAGCGTGTCGTGATCGCGCTCGCGCTCTGCGCCGAGCCCGAGTTCATTATCGCCGACGAGCCGACGACTGCGCTCGACGTCTCGGTCCAGGCCCAGATCATCGCGCTGATCAAACGCCTCTGCAGTGAGCGCGGCACTTCGGTGATGCTGGTGACCCATGATATGGGCGTCATCGCCGAAACGGCCGACCGGGTCGCGGTGATGTATGCCGGCCGGATCGCCGAGATCGGCCCGGTCCGCGATGTCGTCAAGGACCCGCTCCACCCCTATGCGAAGGGGCTGATGGGCGCGATCCCGTCGATCGAGGGTGATGCCGACCGCCTCGTGCAGATTCCCGGCGCGATGCCCCGGCTTTCGGCCATTCCGCGGGGATGTGCCTTCAATCCGCGCTGCGCTCATGCCTTCGCCCGCTGCCATGTCGAGCGGCCCGAGCTGACCAGGGTCGGCGACCGGCAGGTCGCCTGCCATCTCTACGACCAGCCCAATGCGGAGATCGCAGCGTGAGCCAGCTCCCTCCGCCTGACGCCGCCTTCGTCCAGGTCCGCGACCTGAAGCGCGTCTTCGACGTGTCGAAGCCCTGGCTCAACCGCATGCTCGAACACGCGCCGAAGCAATATCTGAAGGCCGTCGACGGGGTTTCCTTCGATATCCGCAAGGGCGAGACCTTCGCGCTCGTCGGTGAATCCGGCTCGGGCAAGTCCACCGTCGCGCGCATGGTGGTCGGCCTGCTGCCACCCTCGGGCGGTACTGTCAGCATCGCCGGCATCTCGATGAACGACGTTGCGGTCGCGCAGGAGCGTCAGCGGATGCGTCGGCGCATCCAGATGATCTTCCAGGATCCCTATGCCAGCCTGAATCCGCGCTGGCGTGTCGGCCGGATCATCGCCGAGCCGATCCGCGCCTTCGACATCATCGAGGGCGAAGGCGACATCAATGCCCGCATCGGCGAATTGCTGACGCTGGTCGGCCTGCATCCCGATGACGCCAAGAAGTTCCCGCACGAGTTCTCCGGGGGGCAGCGCCAGCGCATCGCGATCGCACGCGCGCTCGCCTCGAATGCCGAGTTCATCGTCTGCGACGAGCCGACATCGGCGCTTGATGTCTCCGTGCAGGCGCAAATCCTCAACCTGATGCGCGATCTGCAGCAGAAATTCGGGCTGACCTATCTCTTCATCTCGCACAACCTCGCCGTGGTCCGGCATATGGCGACGCGCATCGGCGTGATGTATCTCGGCCGGCTTGTGGAAGTTTCGGAGGGCAAGCAGCTCTTCTCAGCCCCGCGCCATCCCTATACCCGCATGCTGCTCGATGCGGTTCCGGATCTCGCCATGGTCGGCATGGCGCGCGAGGGCGTGAAGGGGGAAATCCCGAACCCGATCAACCCGCCCTCCGGCTGCACCTTCCATCCGCGCTGTCCGCTGGCGTTCGACCGCTGCAAGATCGAGAATCCGCCGGTGATCGACGGTGTCGCCTGCCATGCCGTGAACGGCGACCGGGCGGCAGCGGCCTGAGCCGCGCCGCTCAGGGGGCGATCAGGAGGAAGTAGGCCCGCCGGCCTTTGGCCTGCTGTTCGCTGCAGGCTGCGGCATCAATGGCGCGAGCGGTCGCTCGGTCCGGTATTGCCCGCGGGCAATCGCCGTGAACATCAGGGCGACGGAGGCGAGCGTCATCAGCCACCAGGTCTGGAAGGTGGCAAAGCCCAGAACGGCAAGCGCGAAGGCCGTGACATAGGCAGCAGTGACGCCGGCGGCGAGCGCTCCCGCCATCTGGCCCGCGGCCTTGATCGCAAAGTACAGGCAGATCGCGGCCGAAGCGGCTCCGACAAGGCCGAGCTCGTACCAGAACTCGAACAGAATGGTCGTCGGCGTGTCTTGAGGCAGGCCACCCGTCAGGCGGCCGCGCAGCACGGTGTCGAGGCCGTGCCCGGTGATCAGCTGAACAGGTTCGCGGCTGACGATGTCGGCCCAGATGCCGAGGGTGAGGGCGAGATCGTCGGGCAAGCGCGAGGCGATCGGCATCAGCAGGAAGGGCAGGAGCGGCGCCAGCAACATCAGCCCGGCAACGATGATGGCGATGGCGCGAGCGGCGACGGCACGATTGGCGCTGATCGCTCCGAAGGCCACCGTGCCGCAGATCATCGCCACCGCCTCGCCATCCTCGAAGCGGGTCATGGCAAGCAGGCCGACGGCGAGAGCGAGGCCCAGCGCGCTCAAGCCGCGCGCACGCGAGAGGAGCCAGGCGAAGGCGGGCCACGACATGATCAGCACGACGCTGACGCCGCGTTCGACGCCCGGAGAGACGCCAGCGGCGCTCATGTTCCCGGCGACCAGCAGCGCGAGAGCAAACAGCGCGGCGATGCCGGTGCCGAGCGGCACGAGATTGAGGTTCGAGGCGCGCATGCGTTCCGGGAGCGCCGCGGCACCGCAAAAGCCGAGCGCGACGGCAAGAACCAGATTGGTGGCCTTCTCGGTCGCCGAAAGCGTGTAGGGGCTCCAGACCAGCGAGAGCAGGGCCCAGGCCACGAGCCCCATCAGGATCATGCCCGGCCGGCTCAGCAGGGAATCCCTCAGATTCCTGCCGAACTGGCCACGCTCCTCGATCAGCGAGGAAATGATGAGCAACGCAACCCCGATCGGCGCGAGCACGACGGCCGCGCGACGCGACACCAGCGACGCTATCGGTAGCGCCAGCGCAAGCGTGGCGAAGCCGATGCGACGCAGCAGCAAGGCTGCGTCCGCGGCGGGGTCAATCGGGGCATTGGCGTTGTGGCGGATCATGGACGGCAACCGAACAAACGGCTTTGACCGGAGAACACGCCGGACGTCAGCCCCGCAGCACCCTAGCTTGTGGCAGCCCGCGCGACTGTAGGTGCGCTGCAACAGTGAGCCGGCATCTGACGCAGGGCCATGACGCCATCATAGCACCTTGCTGTCACGGTTCTGGCTGCGGATGATGTTTCGTGGGATGGAGGGACGATGAACACGCTTGCCGCAATCGTCTATTCCTCCGGTTTCCAGATCGATGCATTCATGGCTGGCCTTGCCAGCCAGATGAAGCGGCAGGGGCTGAAGCTCGGCGGTGTCGTCCAGCACAACGGCGATGATTGCGGGGATGGGTGTCACTCCATGGCGTTGGAGGACCTCGCGAATGGCCGGCGCTTTCCGATCAGCGAGGATCGCGGCGCGGGCGCGTCGGGTTGCCGGCTCGACGTCGCCGGCCTTGCGGCAGCGGGAGGAGCGGTCGCGGCCGCTCTGACGGGAAACATCGATCTCGTGATCGTCAACAAGTTCGGGCGGCAGGAGCAGCTTGGTCAGGGCCTGCGCCAGGAGATAGCGGCCGCGGCGCTATCGGGCCTGCCGGTGCTGATCGCCGTTCGCGAGGATTTCGTTTCGGCCTGGCGTGAGTTTGCCGGCGATGACTGGACCCCATTGCCGCCTGAGGGCCGAGCGGTGGAGACCTGGGCTGCGGATCGGCTCGGTGTGCCGGCGTGAGGCCCGGCGCCGCCGATCGCGAACGCGAGATGCGACGCTTGCAGGCCATGGCATGACCATCCCTCCAACGCTTGGTCTCCTCCTCGCCGGCGGGCTCGCGCGCCGCATGGGCGGTGGCGACAAGCCGCTTCGGCTGATCGCCGGGCGCAGCATTCTCGCCCATGTCGTCGATCGCCTGGGGCCGCAATGCGACGGACTTCTGATCAATGCCAATGGCGACCTGTCGCGCTTCGCTGAATTCGGCCTGCCGGTGGTCGCCGACAGCGTGCCCGGTTTCGCCGGGCCGCTGGCCGGCATCCTGGCCGGGCTCGACTGGATGGCCGCGAACCGCCCCGGACATGCCTGGATGGTCAGCGTTGCGGCAGACACCCCCTTCATCCCGCGTGATCTTGTGCAACGGCTCCATGTGGCGCGCGCAGCGGGCAATGTTCCGCTGGCCTGCGCTGCATCGGGCGGCTGGGACCATCCGGTGATCGGGCTGTGGCCGGTCGCGCTGCGTGACGACTTGCGGCATGCACTCACGGTCGAGGATGAGCGAAAGATCGGCCGCTGGACGGCGCGCCATGGTGTTGCGGCGGCGGAGTGGCCGGTCGATCCGGTTGACCCCTTCTTCAATGCCAATCGCCCTGATGACCTGGTTGAGGCCGAGCAGCTTCACGCGCGGCTGAGCGATGCGTGATGGTGGTTGGGGCGCCCGCTATCCCAGCTTGCCGCAGAACACGGCTCTGAAGGCGCGTGCCGGCTTCGCGACGGAAGCGCGAAGGTGCATTGGAAACCATCGAACAGCGTCAATCAGGCGGGGCCGGGCATGGATCTCAGGTTTCTGCGCCCGATGGCGTCGGCACGGGCCAATCGCTCTCGTCAGCCTTCCAGCAGCGCTTTGAGACGCCCCAGATCGCTCGTGACCCAGTCGGCATCGCGGGCGAAATCGTCGTCGCTCATCTCGGCCCGCTTGTAGAGAGTGAAGATCACCTCGCTGCCATCGCCATTGGCGAGGGCGCGCATCGGGTTGTGCATCGGCTCCCCGTGATCGGGGATCACGGCATGGTCGAGCACACCGTAAGGATTGGGTTCGCTGAACAGGATGCGCATCAGGCCCAATGGGGTCTCGGCAGCCCAGGTCATGCCTTCGATATGCCTGAAACTATGGCCCAGCCCTTCGGCCCATTTCGGGAAGTTCCTGGGCTCTGCCAGAAAGCCGTAGACCTGCTCGATCGGCCTGCCGATCGAGATGCTGATATGGCGCGCGGGCTGAACGGGCATGGAATGACCTCCTTTCAGTCAAACTAGAACAAAAGAAGAACATTGGCAAATGCCTCGAGCCGCCCCCGTATCCGGCCGGGGCGGTTGGGCGCCGGTGCGGAGGGCCGATTGATTACGCCTGCCGGGGTGGGCATGCGACCCGGGCACGCACCTGGGGTGAGGCGAGGCAGGTGGCGACGGCCTCGTAGCCGGGAGCGCCGGGATAGGGGGCGACACGGACCGGCGGGCTGTGATTGGCAGGGCAGAGGATGATTGCCTCGTCGGACCCCACGGCTGCCAGATCCAGAATCGCGCAGGAGCGCGTGAGCATGAAGAGCGGCCGTCCATGCGGCCCGCGGCCGCGCAAATGGGCGATCAAGGCTTGCTGGGTGGCCTGATCCAACCCGTCCTCGATCATGTCGACGACCAGGACCGCGGGACCCTCCGCTTCCAGTTCGGCGACCAGGGCGGCCAGCGCACCAGACATCCGGGCGCCGTCGTCGACGAGCCGGGCCAGGGTCCTGGCGACCCGAGACTTCAATGCCGGATCGGAATCCATGTCTGCCCGGCCGATTGCGCCGTCAGCCGCGATCCGATCGAGCCCGAGGAAGGCCGTATCGGGCAAGACTTCGGCCAGGCGCCGGGCCAGCCGCGTCTTGCCGCTGCCGAGCGGGCCGACAATGTAGGTCAGCGGCAGGATTTCGCGCAGCTCAAACCGTTCGCCGCCCCAGGGCCAGGGCAGATCGAAGGCGACGCCGCGTTCGATTGCGGGCTCCAGCAGGCGCACCAGTTCTCCGGCCGCGGGAGCCTGACCTCTGGCAAGGTCAGCCCGCAGGCTGCGGACCTTCTCCAGCGTTCCTGCGAGCTGACGGGCACGCTCCTCGAGCGAAGCCTGGTGAGCAGCCAGGGCCGGTTCCAGCTCCTGGGCATCGCCTCCAAGCACGCGCGCCACCTGGACGAGACTCAGCCCAAGCGCGCGCAATGCGGCAATCTCGGCGGCACGGGCCATCTCAGCGGGACCATAGGCGCGCCACCCGGCCATGGTGCGGACCGGGGCGACCAGTCCGCGCTGCTCGTAGATGCGCAACGCCTTGGCGGAAACACCAAGCCGCCTGGCCGCCTCGGCTGGGTTCAGGAATGGAGTGCAAGAGCTCACGAATCACCTCGTTGCCGGCTGACCGCTGCCCTTATCGGGGCGGTCCCAGGGGCCGGGTCAACCACGTGCTCGCGATGTCTGGCCGCCTCCACGCTCGCGGCATGAGGCCGGAGGCGAGTGTCCGCTCGCCGCCGAGTTCTGATTTCGGGCCGGGGGCGGCGTCTCTATTCGATGACGATGCGCGGCGCGGCCCGGGTCTTGCCACTCAGGCCCGCCTGAACCTGCCGCGCAATGGCCAGATAGGCCTTGGCATGGGCGCTTTCTGGGTCGCTTGCCACGATCGGCCGGCCGGCGTCCGAGGTCTCGCGGATCGGCATGGCAAGCGGGATCTCGCCAAGGAAGGGCACGCCCAGCCGCTCTGCCTCGTGCCGCGCCCCGCCATGGGCGAAGATGTCGGAGCGGTGGCCGCATTCCGGGCAGACGAAATAGCTCATGTTCTCAACGATACCGAGGATCGGCACCTCGACGCGCTTGAACATGGCGACGCCGCGACGGGCATCGAGCAGAGCCAGGTCCTGAGGCGTCGAGACGATCACTGCGCCCGCGAGCGGTGTCTGCTGCGCCATGGTGAGCTGCGCGTCACCCGTGCCGGGCGGCATGTCGACGACCAGCACGTCGAGTTCGCCCCAGGCGACCTCGCGCAACATCTGGGTGATGGCCGAGATCACCATCGGCCCACGCCAGATCATCGGCGTCTCCTCGTCGATCAGGAAGCCGATCGACATGATCTTCAGCCCATAGGCCTCCATCGGTGCCAGCGTCCGGCCGGAGACCAGGCGCGGCTTACCGGTGATGCCGAAGATCTTGGGCACGGAGGGACCGTAGATATCGGCGTCGAGTACGCCGACCTTGAGGCCGAGCATCGCGAGCGCGACCGCGAGATTGGCCGTGGTCGTCGACTTGCCGACGCCGCCCTTGCCGCTGGCCACCGCGATGATCTGCTTCACGCCGGGCACGCCGGCGGCCTTTGGCATCGGCCCGCCGGGACCTGGCTGGCCGTGCGCCTGCTGGCGTGCCTGCGCGGCGGCAGAGGGCGCCGGTCGCGACGGCGCCTTGTCTGCCGTGAGCCCGACCAGAACCTGGGTGACGCCCGGAATACCGCCGACCGCGCTTTCCGCGGCCCTTCGCACGGGTTCCATCGCTTCAGCCTCGGTCGGGTCGATGCCGATCGCAAAGATCACCTTGCCGCCGTCGATCAGGATTTCCGCGATACGGCCGGAAGCGCGCAGCGATTGGCCGCTCGCGGGCAGTTTCACCAGCTCGAGCGCGCGCAGAATGTCGGATTCGGTCAGGGCCACGAAGGCGTACTCCGGCTGGCGCGGCGTCAGGCCGCAGCTTTGCGAATGTGGAAGACGAGAAGTTCGCCCTCGGAACGGCTGAGCTCGATTGCGTCGCCCGTCTCGCGCATCAGGTTGGGAATGTCGATCGCCGCCATGGGATCGGTGCACTCGACGACGAACAAGGCTCCGGCGTCGGCGCTCCTCAGCGCCTTGCGCACGCGCAGTGTCGGCAAGGGGCATTTCAAGCCGCGCAGATTGAGGGGGATCGAGATCATGGGCCGAGCCTGTCGAATACGCAGTGCTTCATATGATGGCTTCTTGCGCGGGAGCAACCACCGGCCCTTCGCCGCAGCGGAGCGCGAGAGGCCTTGCTGCCCTGTCGGCATCGCACGGGGCGCGATGATCGCGGGCATGAGCCGTGGCGGTCCCATCCACTTGGCTTGACCGGGGAGGGGGCGTGCCAGATGACAACAGGGTGCCTTTGTGCCCGATCGTGTTTTGGGGGATTCAGCTTTGATGCGTGTGATCGGCCTGGCAGGGTGGAGCGGTGCCGGCAAGACGACCTTGCTGACGCGCCTGATCCCGGAACTTGCACGCCGCGGTGTCTCGGTCTCCACGGTCAAGCACGCGCACCATGGCTTTGACCTCGATAAGCCCGGCAAGGATTCCTACGAACACCGTCAGGCGGGCGCGCATGAGGTGCTGATCTCGTCCGAGCGCCGCTGGGCGCTGATGCATGAACTGCGCGGCGAGCCGGAAGCGCATCTGCCGGATCTGCTCCGGCGACTATCCCCGGTCGATCTGGTGATCATCGAGGGGTTCAAGCGCGAGCCGCATCTCAAGATCGAGGTGCATCGCGCAGCCAACGGCAAGCCGCCGCTGCACCCGGGCGACCCCATGATCGTCGCGATCGCCTGCGACAGCGCATTTCCCGAGGCGGGCTGCCCTGTCGTGGATCTCGACGACATCGGCGCAATCGCAGAGATTGTGCTTTCTTGCGCCGAGCCGCTCACCGCCATTCTGGCTCGCGTGCAGCAACAGGGTTGAGGGCAGAATGGCGCAACTCAGCGAGGATACTTTCGCCTTCGGTGGCCCCTTGATGAGCATCGAGCAAGCGGCTGAGCTTGCGGGCCAGCGGATTCGGCCGGTGGAGGGCACGGAGCAGGTCGCCCTGGCCGACGCCGATGGTCGGGTTCTCGCCAGCGATGTCGTGGCCGGCCTCGATCTCCCGCCCTTCGCCAATTCTGCCGTGGATGGCTATGCGGTCCGCTTCGTCGATCTGGCGTCGGCAGGAGAGACCCGCCTCGCACTCTCAGGCCGGGTCGCCGCCGGCACTGACGCGGCGGGCATTGCAACCGCAGGCGTGGCCGTCCGGGTCTTTACGGGCGCGCCGATACCGGAAGGAGCCGATACCGTCTTCATGCAGGAGGATGTAACGGCGGAAGAAGGCTTCGTCCGTTTGCCCGTGGGCCTCAAACACGGAGCCAATGCCCGACCGGCCGGCGAGGATATCGCGCGCGGAGAGACCGCCCTGTCGGCAGGCCGGCGCCTGCGGCCGCAGGATCTCGCGCTGCTGGCTGCGCTCGGTCATGCCTCGGTCGACGTTCGCCGCCGGCCGCGTGTCGCGATCTTTTCGACAGGCGATGAGCTGGCGGAGCCGGGCCTGCCCCTGCCGCCGGCCGCGATCTACGACGCCAACCGCGCTGCGCTGCGTGCCATGGTGGCGCGGGCGGGGGCGGATGTGGTCGATCTCGGCATCCTGGGTGACGAGCCGCGCAGCCTGGCTGCGCGGCTGCGCGACGCGGCCCGGAGTTGCGACCTGATCCTGACTTCCGGCGGCGTCTCGACCGGAGAGGAGGATCACGTCAAGGCGGCGGTCGAACAGGTCGGCGCGCTGGTCTTCTGGCGTATCGGCATCAAGCCCGGCCGGCCGGTGGCCATGGGCGTCATCGAAGGCGTGCCGTTCATTGGCCTGCCGGGAAATCCGGTTGCCGTGTTCGTCACCTTCGCCTTTGTCGCACGCCCGGTCATGGCACGGCTTGCCGGCTCGGCCCATGTTGCTCCGGTGCCGCTGCCTGTAAGGCTCGGCTTCCCCTATCGAAAGAAGCCTGGGCGGCGTGAGTATGTCGGTGTTTCGCTCGCTGCTGGAGCGGACGGTGTCATGATCGCGTCCAAGCATCTACGAGACGGGGCCGGGGTCATGACCTCGCTGACGCGCACGGAGGGGCTGGTGGAGTTCGCGGAGGAGCTGACACGTATCGAGGCGGGAACCCTCGTACCGTTCCTCGCCTATGATCTCCTGATGGCGTAGCGCAGTATTTAGCAGGCTGTTGAAGAAGTCGTCCTAGGGCGGGCGATGAAGGTGGAATCGTCACCGTTGTGGACGCGGATTTCGCCCTTGAGGGAGCCGTCCGTTTGAAGTTTGGCCCATCCGTCGCCCGAGACCTCGTCCATCTCATCATTGCCT
>NZ_JBFRGS010000032.1:0-45536 GCF_052115465.1 Allobosea sp. 2RAB26
TCTCTCTCAGGGCGAGGCCGCGTAGCCAGCCAGGCTGGACGGTGTCGGCCAATGTGGATCGCCACGCGACCGCGCGATCAGAGCGGCCGAACGATGATCTGCGCCAAAATCCAGTTGACTGAGACGGCCCCGTTACCGAAGTCCTGAGCCTAGTCGTCCCATCTGATCGCCGCGCGTCCGCTGGTGATGTCCCTGACCAGTTGGGAGACCAGATCGGCCTCCAGCTTTGGAACCGACACCGACAGCACGGCGCCGGTATCCGTGAAGGCCTGATCGCGCACCTGCACGCCTGGTCGCTCGCCGAGCCGCGCCTGGACGCGCGCCAGGTCGCCGAACGCACAGGTGATCGTCGCTGATGCCGCCTCGACCAGCGCCACCGTCTCGGCCGCGCGCAAGCAGAGGGCGGCCGTGCCGCCATAGGCGCGGATCAAGCCGCCGCTGCCGAGCAGGACCCCGCCGAACCAGCGCGTGACGACAACCGCGATGCCGTCCAGCGCTTGCCCGTCAATGGCCGCGAGTATCGGCTTTCCTGCGGTGCCGCTCGGTTCTCCGTCATCGTTGAAGCGATAGCCTTGCCCGCAACGCCAGGCCCAGCAATTGTGATTGGCCGCCGGGTCGGAATGGGCAGCGATGAACTCCTTGGCTGCCGCCTCATCCGCAACGGGAGCGGCGGTCGCAATGAAGCGGCTCTTCTTGATCTCCTGCCGGAATGAGTTGAGCCCAAGGAGTGTGAAGCGGTTTTCCATGCGCTCATGTACCGGCTCAGGAGCACCCTGGGCAAAGCCAATGACAGATCTCCGCCTGGGCGCGACCGGGACTGGTGCGTCACCCATGGCAGCAAGGCCGACCGCGCGTTAGACTGAAGCCGGCCCATCGATCGGGCTGGCCGAGGCCGGTGCGAAGCTTCGGACCGGGGGCGCGGACAACGTCTCTGCCGCCGGCGCAAAGGAGTGTGGGGCCTGATGGACCGCTTCGATGCGATGCAGGTTTTTCTGGCGGTCGTCGATGCCGGCAGCCTGTCTGCGGGAAGCCGCAAGCTGAACGCGCCGCTGCCGAGCGTCAGCCGGAAAGTCGCGGAGCTCGAGCGCCATCTCGGTACGCGCCTGCTCGTCCGGACCAGTCGGAATGTCCAGCTCACCGATGCGGGGCGCGACTATGTCGATGCGGCACGCCAGATCATCGCACAGACCGTCCACGTCTCCGCCTTAACCCCTGAGGAGAACCGCCATGCCTGGTCCGCACCCGTTGATCGGCCGCAGGAGCTTCATCGCATCAACCGTCGTGGGAACGATCGGCGCGATGCTTCCCGCCGTGAGCGCGACCGCAGCGCCGTCTCCCTCGCGCTCGCCGCAGGAGAGCGCGGCCGCAGACCCGAAGGCGAGCGGCGACAGTTCGATCCGGCCATTCCGCTACCACGCGACCGACGAAGAACTCGCCGAGCTGAAGCGCCGCATCAAGGCGACGAAATGGCCCGAGCGCGAGAACGACCCGACCCAGGGCGTCAGCCTCTCGAGCATCGAGAAGCTCGCCGCGTATTGGGCGGACCAGCATGACTGGCGAGACGTCGAAGCACGGATCAACAGCTACCCGAACTTCGTCACGACGATCGACGGGGTGGATATTCACTTCATCCAGGTGAAGTCGAAACACCCGAACGCGCTGCCGGTGATCGTCACGCATGGTTGGCCCGGGTCGATCATCGAGCAGCTGAAGATCATCGACCCGCTCACCGATCCGACCGCTTTTGGCGGCGCTGCAGCCGATGCCTTCGATGTCGTGATCCCGTCGCTGCCGGGCTACGGCTTTTCCGGCAAGCCGGCCGTCAATGGCTGGGATCCGCAGCATGTCGCACGCGCCTGGGCGGTGCTGATGCAGCGGCTCGGCTATGAGCGCTATGTCGCGCAAGGCGGCGATTGGGGCAATGCCGTCACCGAGCAGATGGCGCTGCAGCGCCCGGCAGGGCTGGCCGGGATCCACACCAACATGCCGGCGACCGTTCCCGCCGAGATCGCCCCGCTGCTTCCCAACGGCCCCGAGCCCGCGGGCCTGGATGCCGAGGAAAAGCATGCCTGGGACCAGCTCGTCGATTTCTATGCGAACGGGCTCGGCTACGCGCAGGAAATGGCGGGCCGGCCGCAGACGCTCTACGCGCTGGCGGATTCGCCGGTGGGGCTGGCGGCCTGGATCATCGACCACGACATCCGCAGCTACAACCTCATCGCGCGCGTCTTCGATGGCGCGAAGGAGGGCCTGACCCGGGACGATATCCTCGACAACATCACGCTGTACTGGCTGACGAACACGGCGGTCTCATCGGCGCGGCTTTACCGGGAAAGCAAGCTCGCGTTCTTCGCGCCCAAGGGGGTGCCGCTGCCGACCGGTGTCAGCGCATTCCACGACGAGATCTACCAGGCGCCGGAAAGCTGGACGCGCAAGGCCTATCCGAACCTGGTCTTCTACAGGCGCCACGACACGGGCACGCATTTCGCGGCCTGGGAGCAGCCGCAAGCCCTGACGGACGATCTGCGCGCGACATTCCGCTCGCTGCATTGAGGCGTCGCACAAAGTGCACGGTTCCGGCCGCGGGCTTCTGCCGAGCCTGCGGCCGGAACGCATCCCCAGAACTGGCATCGCCCCCACGGCGGAATCCAGGCCAAGACACCCATCAGCAGACTCGCTCTCGACGAGGACAACCTGTTGACGCTCCACAGCTAGATCATCGGACCGGACACGATTTCCGGTCCGATGATCCAGCCCTTCGGCGAAGAGCGGTTGCACCTTGAGACGGCGAGGGGGCTCGTCGACGCGCCGTTGGGTCAGGCGCCGCCATGCGTCCGGATCGCGTCCGCCAGCCGGGTCGCGCTGAGCGAGAGCGGCCGGGATTTGACCCAGAGCAAGCCGATCCGGCGCTCGATGCTGGGCGCCGTGATCGGCACCATGGCCAGGTCCGTGCTCCGGAACATCGCAAAGGTCATCGATGGCAGCGCGGTGATGCCGAGGCCGGCCGCCGCGAGGGCTGCCGCAGAGGGGATCTGGTCGACTTCGTATCTCGGCTCGATCGACAGGTTGCCGTGGACGAACCCGGCATCGGTGAGCCTGCGCACCGACGAAGCCGGCGAGATCGCGATGAAGTCATGGCCGGCGAGGTCCGCCCAGGTCACGCTCTCGCGCGTGGCGAGGCTGTGCTGGCGGTGACAGACCAGGTGCATGCGGTCCGACGTCACCGGATCGAAGGCGAAGGCGCCGAGCGAGGCCGGGTGGCCGACGATCGCGAGGTCCACGATACCGTCCTCCAGCAGCTCCGTCGCCCGGTCCTGGGGCGCGTCGCGGATCTGGACATCGATACCGGGGAAGCTGCTGCGAAAGGCGCGGATCGCCGGGGGTAGCAGCGTGCAGACCACGGATGGAAGTGCGGCGATCGAGACCCGGCCGTGCACGCCTTCGTTCCGGCTGGCGATCGCCTCGAAGGTCTGGTGCAGACTGCGCACGGCATCGCGCGCGCTGGCGACGACGTGCCGCCCTTCATAGGTCAGCGTCAGCGCGCGCGTCGTCCGGTGCACCAGCCGATAGCCGAGCTCGGCCTCGATGCGCTTCAGCGTCTCGCTGACGGAGGGCTGCGTGATGCCCAGGCGCTCGGCCGCGGCCGTGAGATTCAGCGTTTCGCCGATCGCGACCAGGATCTCCAACTGCCGGATTGTCAGATTCATGGCGCCTCGGTGGTCGATAGGCCGGGCCGGCGGTCTGTCGCCTCCCGTGCAGCTCAGTCATAGGCTCGTCCTATGGAATAATGAATTCCCATTATTTGACTTTCTGAATGCGTCGCCACCAATGCATCAGGCGCGGCCATGGGCCGGGCTGGCGGCAACGGATGGGTTCGGCATGGCGACACAGGTTCGGATCGGTGCTGCGGCGGGCTTTGCCGGCGACCGATCGGATTCGGCCGGGCCGGTGATCGAAGCCTTGGCGCAGCATGACGGGCCCCGTTTCCTGATCTTCGAGACACTGGCCGAACGCACGCTGGCGCTCGCGCAGATCGACCGGATCGCCAATCCTGCCCGCGGCGAGGTGCCCGCGCTCGAGCGCCTGCTGCGCCCGGCTCTCGGGGACGCCGCCCGGCACGGCATCAGGATCATCGGCAATTTCGGCGCGGCCAATCCGCGGGCCGCTGCCGCGAAAATCCGCAGCTGGGCCGCAGAGGCCGGATATCCCCGCCTGAAGATCGCGGTGGTCGAGGGCGATGACCTTCTCGGCCTGATGAGCCCGGCCGAATTCGCCGCCTGCGAGAGCGATGGCACGATCCTGGCGCGGGCGCCCGAGATCATCGCCGCCAACGCTTATCTTGGCGCGGGCCCGATCGCCGAGGCCCTGTCGCGCGGCGCCGACATCGTCGTGACCGGGCGCGTCGCCGATCCCGCTTTGGTGCTGGGGCCGCTGATCCACAGCTTCGGCTGGGCCTGGGACGATTGGGACCGGCTTGCCGCCGGCATCCTGGCGGGACATCTGCTCGAATGCGGTTCGCAGGTCACGGGCGGTTATTTCGCCGATCCGGGCATCAAGGACGTGCCGGGCATGGACCGGATCGGCTATCCCATTGCCGAGGTCGAGGCCGATGGCAGCTTCGTCGTGACCAAGCCCGACGACACCGGCGGGCTGGTCGACCGGCGCACCGTGACCGAACAGATCCTCTATGAGATCCACGATCCGGCCGCCTATCTGACGCCCGATGTCGTGCTCGACCTGACTGAGGTGGAGATCGAGCAGGTCGGCCCCGACCGGGTGCGCGTCAGCGGCGCCAGGGGCCACCCTTTGCCGCCCACCCTGAAAGCGACGATCTGCGTCGATGGCGGCCATCTCGCCGAGGCCGAAATCTCCTATGCCGGCCCCAATGCCGGGGCGCGGGCAAAACTCGCAATCGAGACCGTGCAGCTTCGGATGCGCCGCTTCCATCCTGCTCTCGCCATTCGTGTCGATCTGATCGGCGCCGTCAGCGTCTTCGGCGACAGCGCGGGCTCCGGCATTTCCGACCTCGTCTGGGACAGGCTGCCGGCCGATCTGCGCATCCGCTTCGCGGCCGAGACCGATGATCGTGCCGCCGCCGAGTGCCTGCTGGACGAGGTCGAGGCGCTGTACTGCGCCGGGCCGGCGGGCGGGGGCGGGGTGCGCAAGCGCCTGACGCCGCGGCTGCGCAGCGCGTCCTGCCTGGTCGCGCGCGACAGGGTCACGCCCCGCGTCACCTTCATGGAGGAGGCGGCATGATGGAACTGATCCGCACGCCGCTCCATGCGCTTGCCCATGCCCGCTCCGGCGACAAGGGCAACCGCCTGAATATCGCGGTGGTCTGCCGCCACCCGGCGCTCTTCCCGGTGCTGGCCGCAGAGCTCACGGCCGATCTCGTGGCGGAGATCTTTCGGGCGAGGGCGCCCTCCCGGGTCGTGCGCTACGAACTGCCCCGGCTGGCTGCCTTCAATTTCGTCCTCGACGATGTTCTGGACGGCGGCGTCAATGCCAGCCTGGGCCTCGACGGCCATGGCAAGACCCTGTCCTTCCTGCTGCTCGCGGCCTCCGTCCCGGTCCCCAAGGCCGTGCTGAAAGCTGTCGCCGACGAGACCCCGATCCTCGCTTCGACCCGCCATCCCCAAACTCCTGGAGGCCCGCGATGAGCGCCCAGCCCGTCGTCGATCATCTGCTCGCCCGGCACGATGCCGTGCTGGACCGGCTGAAGGCCTTCCTGAGGCTGCCGAGCGTCAGCACCGATCCGGCCTATGCGCAGGGCATGCAGGACACACGGACGTTCCTGCTCGATTGGTTGAAGGAGATCGGGCTGTCGGATGTCCAGCTGCTCGATGGCGGCGGCCAGCCGGCGGTCTACGGCACCTGGCTCGGCGCGCCCGGCGCCCCGACGATCATCATCTACGGCCATTACGACGTGCAGCCGCCCGATCCGCTGGCGCTCTGGAAGACACCGCCCTTCGAGCCGACGACCCGTGACGGGAGACTCTATGCGCGCGGCGCGTCGGATGTGAAGGGCTCGACCACGATCGCCATCGAGACGGTCGCGGCCTTCCTGGCGGTCAAGGGCCGCTGCCCGGTCAATATCAAGCTCTTCATCGAAGGCGAGGAGGAGACCGGCAGCCCGAGCCTGCATGCCATCGTCGCGCGCTATGGCCCGCTGCTCAAGGCCGACGCCATGATCTCCGCCGATGGCGGCCGCGCCAGCCCGACCGTGCCGACGATCAATGTCGGGGCGCGCGGGCTGACCAAGCTCGAACTCGTGGTCCGCACCGCCGACAAGGAGCTGCATTCCGGCCGCTATGGCGGCGCGGTCCGCAACGCCCTGCACGAGCTCGCCGCGATCATCGCGACGCTCCATGACAGGAATGGCGCGATCGCCATCCCGGCGCTGATGGAGGCCGTGCGCCCGCTCAGTGAGCGGGACCGGCAGGACACCGCCGCCCTGCCTTTCGACGAGGCGGCCTTTGTCGGCGATATCGGCGGCATCGCGGCCGGCGAGCCGGGCTACAGCATCCGCGAGAGACTGACGCTGCGCCCCGCCATCGACGTCAACGGCATGTGGGGCGGCTATACGGGCTCCGGCAGCAAGACGGTGATCCCCGACGAGGCGCGCGCCAAGATCACCATCCGTCTCGCACCGGGACAGGACCCCGACCAGGCGGCGCAGGCGCTCAAGGGACATATCCTGGCCGTGGCGCGGCCCGGCGTCGCGGTCAGCTTCGAGGCGATCGGCGGCGGCTCGCCGGCCTCGACGCTCGCTGCCGACCACCCCCTGGTCCAGGCCGCCACGCGCGTCCTGAGGACGACATCGCAGCAGGAGCCGGTCCATGTCCGGCTCGGCGCGACCGTGCCGATCACCGCGATCTTCAAGGAGACGCTCGGTCTCGACACCTTGATGTTCGGCTTCAACCTGCCCGACGAGGACGTGCACGCGCCCAACGAGTTCTTCCATCTGGCGTCGATCCCGCTCGGCCTGCAGGCCTGGCCGATGCTGCTGGAGGAGCTCGGGCGTTTTCCTGCCGCGGCCTTTGGGGCTGATGCTCCGGGCGGGAAGGGCTGAGCCGATGGCCGGGATGATCGTCGCGGCCCAGCCTGAGGCCGTCGAGGCCGGGGCGCTGGTTCTCAGGCGCGGCGGCAACGCCGTCGATGCCGCGATCGCCTGCGCCTTCGTGCAATCCGTCGTCGATCCGCAGATGACCGGCATCGCCGGCTATGGCTCGATGCAGATCTACATGCCCGGCCGCAATGCCCATGAGGTGCTGGAATTCTATGCCCGCAGCCCGGCGGCGACCCGTGCCGACATGTGGCAGGACGCGATCATCGGCGAGGCGCCCGACGGCTTCTCCTTCGTGGTCAAGGGCCATGTCAACGAGATCGGCTATCAGGCCGTCGGCTCGCCGGGCAACCTGAAGGGATACACCACGGCGCTGGCCGAATACGGCACCATGGATCTCGCCGATATCATGCAGCCGGCGATCGACTACGCGCGGGGCGGCTTCAGGATCCGGCCCTACATGCATTACTACATGGCGCTGAACCAGTCGGAGCAGGGGCGGGTGCCCAATGAGGACCTGCTCCGCTTCAGCGCGACCGGCCGGGACCTTTATTTCCGGGCCGATGGCAGCCTGAAGCGCCCCGGCGACACCGTCGCCAATCCCGATCTCGCCCGCACCCTGGAGCGGATCGCGGCAGCCGGCCCCGAGATCTTCTATCGCGGCGAGATCGCCGAGCAGATCGCCGCCGACATGAAGGCGAATGGCGGTCTGCTCGCCTATGAGGATCTGGCGAACTACCAGCTGCGGCGGTCGAAGCCGGTCTGGGGCAGCTATCGCGGCCACCGCGTCGCCAGCGTCCAGCCGCCCGGCGGCGGCGTCTCGCTGATCCAGCTGCTGCATGTCCTCGAGAACTTCCCGCTCGGCGAATTCGAGCATAATGGCGGCGAGCATCTGCGCATCCTGACCGAGGCGCTGATGCGGGTGACGGCCGACAAGGACGCGCATATCGGCGATCCCGATTTCGTCGAGGTGCCGACCGACCGGCTGCTGGCGAAGGACTATGCCGCGACGCTGGCGCAGAGCATCCGTCGGGGCGAGCGCGGCGCCATCGAGCGCATGAAGCTGAAGCCCGAGGCCAACGACACCACGCAGGTCTGCGTCGTCGACGGCGAGGGCAACGCGGTGACGCTCACCCACACGCTCAATATCCCCAGCGGCGTCATCAGCGATGGGCTGGGCTTCATGTATAACGGGCTGATGAGCGCCTTCGATCCGCGGCCCGGCCGGCCGGGCTCGCTGGCGCCGAACAAGGGCCGCACCAGCTCGCAGGTGCCGAGCATCGTCTTCAAGGACGACAAGCCCTTCATCGTCATCGGCGCGCCAGGCGGCACCGCGATCCTGCCGGCGATGGCGCAGGGCATCAGCAACATCATCGATTTCGGCATGCCGGTCTTAGATGCGGTCGCGGCGCCACGGATCAGCGTGACCAGCAATAGCATCGATATCTCGAACCGGATCCCGCGCTATGTCGCCGCGGAGCTGGAGCGCCAGGGCTATCGCGTCGCGCGCTCCTACCAGGGCTTCGCCTTCGCGGCGCTGCATGCGGTGCTCGCCGATGCCGGGCGCCTGTCGGCCGGCGCCGACCCGCAGCGCGACGGCATGTGGCTGAGCGGCTGAGCCGGAATGAAGCGGCCAGCAGACCTAATTCCAGTCATTCGATCATGAGGACCCCGATGAGCGCATCACTCAAAACCTGGCTTGCGGCGACGCTGCTGACGACGGGGCTCGGCCTCGCTCCTGCACAGGCGGCCCCGCTGCGGATCGCGATCGGCGGCGCCTTCACCTCGATCGACCCGCATTTCTACAATGCCACGCCCAATCATTCCGTCGCGATGCATGTCTTCGACCGCCTGGTCGACCGCGCGCCCGATGTCAGCCTGAAGCCCGGTCTCGCCCTGAGCTGGACGCCGGTCTCCGACACCGTCTGGGAGTTCAAGCTGCGCCCCGGCGTGACCTGGCATGACGGCAAGCCCTTCACCGCCGACGATGTCGCCTTCACCTATCAGCGCGCCCGCAATGTCCCCAACAGCCCCGGTGGCTTCGGCGGCTTCCTGCGCGCCGTGAAGACGGTCGAGGTCGTCGACCCGCTGACGCTGCGCATCGACACCGGCGAGCCGGCCCCCAACCTGCCGCGCGAGCTGGCCTTCGTGCCGATCATCTCGCGCCATGTCGGCGAGAGCGCCACGACCGAGGACTATAATTCCGGCAAGGCCGCCATCGGCACCGGCCCCTATAAATTCGTCAGCCAGACCCCGGGCGACCGCGTCGAACTCGTCCGCAATGACGCCTGGTGGGGGCCCAAGCAGGACTGGGACAAGGTCACGCTGCGGATGATCACCAATTCCGGTGCACGTGTCGCCGCGGTCCTGGCGGGCGATGTCGACATCATCGACACGCCGCCCGTCGGCGATCTCGAGAAGCTGAAGGCGGATCCGCGCGTCACCGTCTCCACCACGGAAGGGCTGCGCGTCATCTATCTCGCGCTGAATTCGCTTGAGCCGGGTGCCGCCACCATCACCGACAATGACGGCAAGCCGCTGCCGAAGAACCCGCTGCTCGATCTCAAGGTGCGCCAGGCGCTCTCCATCGCGATCAACCGCGACGGCCTCGCCGACCGGATCATGCAGAAGACGGCCCGGCCGACCGGCCAGTGGCTGCCGGCCGGCACCTATTCCTATGCCAAGAGCGTCACGGTTCCCGCCAATGACCCCAACAAGGCCAAGGCGCTGCTGAAGGAGGCGGGCTTCCCGGACGGGTTCAAGATCACGCTCTTCACGCCCAATGACCGCTACCCGAACGATGCGGCGACAGCCCAGGCGGTCGCACAGATGTGGACGCGGATCGGCGTCAAGACCGCGGTCGAGACGCTGCCCTGGAGCGCCTATGCGACGCGGGGCGGCAAGCAGGAATTCGGTGCCGGGCTCTGGGGCTGGGGCAGCCCGACGGGCGAGGCCGGCTATCTGCTCTCGAACGTGCTCGCCAGCAACAATCCCTCGAAGGGCCTCGGCGTCTTCAATTACGGGCGCTATGCGAACCCGGCGCTCGATACGCAGATCGTCCAGGCGCTGGCGACGATCGACGACGGCAAGCGCGAGCAACTGCTCGTCGGCGCGGTCGAGACCGCGGCGCGCGAGGTGCCGATCATCCCGCTCTTCATCCTCGACAACGCCTGGGTCACCCGCAAGGGCATCGTCATCGACCCGCGCCGCGACGAGCGCACGCTGGCGGTGGATGCCCGCCAGGCCCAATAACACGAGCCAAGTAGCACGAGCATCGACAACGCGACGGACCGGTCCGGTCCGTCGCCGGGGGACATGAGATGATTGCCTGGTTCGCCCAACGACTTCTGCAGGCTTTCGCGGTCGTGCTCGCCATGACGGTGATCGTCTTCGTCGGCGTCAACGTGCTCGGCGATCCGGTTGCCGTTCTGGTTCCGCCCGATGCCGACCAGGCGGAACGCCTGCGCGTGGTCGCGGCCTTCGGGCTCGACCGGCCGCTCTGGCAGCAATATCTCTCGTTCCTCGGCGGCGCGGTCCGGGGCGATCTCGGGCGCAGCTTCGTCTTCAACGAGCCGGCGCTGCGGGTCATCCTGCAGCGCATGCCCGCGACGCTCGAGCTGGCGCTCGCCGCCATGCTGCTCTCGGTGGTGATCGGCATTCCGCTCGGCCTCTATGCCGGCGTCCGGCCGAACTCGCCGGTGGCGAAGACGATGATGGCCGGCTCGATCCTGGGTTTTTCGCTGCCCAGCTTCTGGGTCGGGCTGCTGCTGATCATGGTCTTTGCGGTGCAGCTGAGCTGGCTGCCGGCCGGCGGCCGTGGGCCGACGCGCGAATTGCTCGGGCTGCAATGGTCGTTCCTGACCCTGGAGGGCCTGCGCCATCTCATCCTGCCGGCCTTGAACCTCGCCCTGTTCAAGATCTCGCTGGTGATGCGGCTGGTGCGGGCCGAGACCCGCGAGATCGTTCCGCAGGACTATATCCGCACCGCTCGCGCCAAGGGCCTTGGCGAGGGCGCGATCCTGCGGGTCCATCTCCTCAAGAACATCCTGATCCCCGTCGTCACCATCGTCGGGCTGGAATTTGGCTCGGTGATCGCCTTCTCGGTGGTGACGGAGACGATCTTCGCCTGGCCGGGCATGGGCAAGCTGATCATCGACAGCATCAACCTGCTCGATCGCCCGATGATCGTCGCCTATCTCATGGTCATCGTCGTGCTGTTCGTCGTCATCAATCTCGTGGTCGACCTGATCTACACGGCTCTCGACCCGCGCGTTCGGCTTGAGAACTGAGCGACCGGGCCTTGCAGGTGAACACCATGCCAACCTCCTCGCGTTCCGCCGCTCCGGAAACGGCCGCTCTGGAAACGGCGCCCGCGGCGCGGCGCACGCCGCTGCAGCGCTTCCTGCGGGCCTTTGCCGCCTCGCGCCTGGCCGTGCTCGGCCTCATTCTGCTCTGCGCGATCATCGCGCTCGCGCTCCTGGCGCCGTGGATTGCGCCACAGAACCCCTATGACCTGATGCAGCTCGACATCATGGACGGCCAGTTGCCGCCCGGATCGGTCTCACCCACGGGCATGACCTACTGGCTCGGCACCGACGATCAGGGCCGCGACATGCTGTCGGGCATTCTCTACGGCCTGCGCATCTCCTTGCTGGTCGGCTTGACATCGGCGCTGGCGGCAGCCGCCATCGGCACGACGCTCGGGCTCATCGCAGCCTATGCGGGCGGCCGCATCGGCACCGCGATCATGCGCATCGTCGACCTGCAGCTCTCCTTCCCGACGATCCTGGTCGCGCTGATGATCCTGGCCTTTCTCGGCAAGGGCGTCGTCAACGTCATCCTGGCGCTCGTCATCGTCGAATGGGCCGCCTATGCCCGCATCGCCCGCGCCAGCGCGATGGTGCAGCGGCGCAAGGAATATATCGAGGCGGCAATCTGCCAGGGCGCGTCATCGCTGCGCATCCTGTTTCGCCATTTGCTGCCGAACTGCCTGCCGCCCCTGATGGTGATCGCCACCGTCCAGATCGCGCGCGCCATCGCACTGGAGGCGACCCTGTCCTTCCTCGGGCTGGGCGTGCCGATCACCGAGCCCAGCCTCGGCCTGCTGATCTCCAATGGCTATCAGCACATGCTGTCGGGAAAGTTCTGGATCAGCTTCTATCCCGGCGTGGCGCTGCTGGTCACGGTGGTCGCGATCAATCTGATCGGCGATCAGCTCAGGGACGTCCTCAATCCGCGCGCGCAGGCCTGAGAGCAGAACCCGGGCCCGCACGTGCTGTCGGTCATCAGGTCAGCCGCCCCTCTGGCCCCCGCAGAGCGAGACGCGATCGGGTGCAAGCCGGGAACCATAGGGCCGCGAAATCTGCTGGGGCAGAGGTCACGCGCACGCCGACTGAACGCGTCCAGGAGGCCATGCGGGCCAAGACATCGACAGGCTCACGCGGATGCTCGAGCACATGCAGCGCCGAGATCAGGTCGAATGGGGCGGCCGGCGGCCCGACGCCCTGCCATGGGCGCTACACCGACGAGGGCTCCCGAGCCGCTGCTATAACCCTACGGAATAGTCCATCGCCGATTTCGACTTGGACAGCTTGGGACCATGGCTCCCACTATTCCCCAAACGGGACAACGAGGGGATTACGTGATGAAGCGATCTGTCTTGGGGCTTGCGGGCCTGATGGTGGCGGCCTGCCTGCCGGTCGCGGGCTCGGCCCAGGAGACCTTGCTGCGCGTTGCCGGCGATGGCGACATCTCGACGCTCGACGCCCATCGCGCCAGCGCCACCAGCGACAAGACGCTGGTCGGCTGGATCTATAACGGCCTCGTCCGTTTCAAACCGGGCAGCTCCGACCCGAAGGACCTCGAACCCGATCTCGCCGAACGCTGGGAGACTTCTGCCGACGGAAAGATCTGGACCTTCCATCTCCGTCCCGGCGTCAAGTTCCAGGGCGACTGGGGCATGCTCAGTGCCGACGACGTCGTCTATTCCCTGCAACGCTCGGCCGACCCCAAGCGCTCGACCTTCTCCTCGGACTTCTCGGCCATCGCCTCTGTGGAGAAGGTGGACGATCTCACTGTCCGCATCACGCTGAAATATGCCGATGTCAATTTCCTCGGCCGCGTCTCCAATTATCACGGCGGCAATATCGTCAGCCGCAAGGCGGCGGAGGAGCTCGGCGACAGGTTCGGCGCCAAGCCAGTCGGCACCGGCCCCTTCGTCTTCGTCGAGCAGGTGACGCAGCAATATGTGAAGCTCGCCGCCCATCCCGGCTATTTCCGCGGCAAGCCGAAGATCGATACGATCATGGTGCGCGTGATCCCCTCCGACAGCGCCCGCGAACTCGCCTTCACCTCCGGCGAAATCGACCTGATGTATGGCAAGCGCGAGCAGCGCTGGGTCGATTCCGCCCGCCGCCGGCCCGGCCTCAACGTCGAGATCTTCCGGCCCGGCGAGTACCGGCTCCTGCACCTCAACCAGAACATTCCGCCGCTCGACGATATCCGCGTGCGCCGCGCCATCGCGGCCGCGATCAATGTCGACGACCTCGTGCGCTATGTCGGCAAGGATGTCGGCCCCAAAGGCTGCTCCGTCGTGCCGCCGGGCTATCTCGGCGAGGACTGCACGGTGCGTTACAGCTTCGATCTCGCCAAGGCGAAGGCGCTGCTGGCCGAGGCCGGGCACAAGGACGGCATCACGATCAAGGCCATCGTCTCCAACATCTCGGCGCAGCAGCCCTTCATGGAGATCATGCAGGCGCAGCTCGCCAAGGCCGGGATCAAGCTCGAGATGCAGGTCGTCGACCACGCGACCTATCAGAGCCAGACCCGCAAGGACCTGAGCGCGCTCGTCTTCTACGGCGCCGCGCGCTTCCCGATCGCCGATACCTATCTCAGCGAATTCTTCCACTCGCGCGCCATCGTCGGCACGCCGACCGCCGCGACGAACTTCTCGCATTGCGCCGTCGCGGACAAGGAGATCGAGCAGGCCCGCACCGCGCCCGATGCCGAGGCTCAGAAGGCGCTCTGGAAGGAGGCGCAGCAGAAGATCATGGACAATGTCTGCGCGATCCCCCTGTTCGAGCTGCGCCAGGTCTGGGCCCGCAGCGATCGGCTGGATTTCGGCTACGAGCTGAAGGGCGCGCTGAACCTCGCCCCGCCGATCACCGAGGCGACCACGCTGAAGGCGCGCTGAGCGCGACCGCTTCGAAGGCGCGCAAGACAGCCTTGGCTTGGACTAAGCACCTGCTGTGGAGCGGCGATCACGCTCCACGGCAGGCGCTTTTGCGACGATCAGGCTTGGCCTGGCGATCAATCCTGGCCCGGGGTGAGGATCGTTCGCGAAATCTCGGCCGCGGCTTCCCGTGCGCCGTCCAGAAAGGCATCGACGAGCCGGGCATTGCGGCTGTCGCGGATGCGGCAGAGCTGGAAGTCGAGCTGAACGGCCGGCGCGAAGGCGCGTATGGCGACCTTGCCGCGCAGCCCCCCGACGGCCGATGGATGAACCAAGGAGACGCCGACACCGGCGGCCACGAACTCGCAGAGCGTCGGCGAAATGCTGACGACCATGACGATCTCCGGCGCGACACCGTGAGCGTCAAAGACCTGCCCGATGCGCCGGCTCGTAAAGCTCTCCGGATCGAATGAGACGAAGGCGGCTCGGTCGAGATCCTGAGGCGTGATCACGCTCTTTTCGGTCAGCGGGTGGTCGAGCGGCAGGATGCAGACGAGCGGATGAGCCATCAGCGGCTCGGAGACGACGTAAGGGTTGTCGATCGGTGAGACGGTGAACCCGACGTCGAGCTTTCGGGTGACGAGCCCGTCGGCGATCCATTGCGAGCTGCGCGACTGCACCGAGCAGAAGACACCCGGCTGGCGGGCGAGAAAGCGCGTCGTCGCCTGCTGGATGAAGGCACCCGACAGCGCCGGCATGACGCCGATCAGCAGACGGCTCTGCTCATCGCGGCGGATCGCCTCGACCGCATTCTCGACCTGGCGCACGCCGGCGAAGATCCGGTCGATCTCTTCGTAGAGCCGCATCCCGCGCCGGGTCAGTACGAGCCGTCCCTTGACGCGGTCGAACAGCTGCAGGGCCGTGTCCTCCTCGAGATGGGCGATCAGCTTGCTCATGGCCGGCTGCGAGATGTTCATCATCTCGGCGGCGCGGCTCACCGTGCCGTATTCGATCACCGCCTTGAAGGCCTCGACCTGACGCAGGTTGAGCCGCCGCACCATTGTATAACCCTGGAGAATAGCATCGAGAGAAAAACGACTTTGACGAATTACAACATGGCTCCCTAACGTCGAAGCCGGCAAGGGAATTTCACATGCGGCCGGACATCATCGTCATCGGAGGGGGCACGGTCGGCGCGGCGATCGCGTATGGCCTCGCCAGGACGCGGCATCGGGTTGTGCTGCTCGACGGCGACGACGGAGATTTCCGGGCCGCCCGCGCGAATTTCGGGCTGGTCTGGTTGCAGGGCAAGGGGCTCGGCATGCCGGCCTATCAGGTCCTGACGCGCGGCAGCATCGCGCTGTGGCGCGGCTTTTCCGATGAACTCGAGGCCGAGGCGGGGATCGACCTCAGCTACGAGAGGAATGGCGGGCTCGCCTTCTGCCTGGGCGAAGCGGGCTTCGAGAAGCGGCGTCTCGAGCTGCTGCGGCTGCATAACCAGGGCGGTGAGGGCGAGCCTGACTGGGAGATGCTCGATCGCCCGGCGCTGGAGCGCCTGCTGCCCAAGGTCGCGCTTGGCCCTAACGTCACGGGGGCGAGCTTCGGTCGGCAGGACGGGCATGCCAATCCGCTGCGGCTGCTGGCGGCACTGCATGGCGCGCTGGCGCGCCATGGCGGCAGCATTCGCCATCGGGCCCGTGTCGAGCGGATCGAGCCGGCAGGCCCGGATTTCCGCCTCGTGCTCGAAGGCGAGACGCTGGTCGCGCCGCGGATCGTCATCGCAGCGGGGCTCGGTTCGCCCGCTCTGTCCCGGCAGGTCGGGCTCGAGGTGCCGGTGCATCCCGAGCGCGGGCAGGTGCTCGTCACCGAGCGGCTCGAACCGTTCCTGCCGTTGCCGGCAAGCGGGCTGCGCCAGACCGGCGAAGGCACGGTGATGATCGGCGCGACCAAGGAGCACACCGGCTTCGATGCCTCGACGACGGCTGACGCTGCCGCGCGGCTGAGCCGCAAGACGGTCGAGATCGTCCCCGCACTGGCCGGGGCCCGGCTCGTGCGGCAATGGGCGGGGCTCAGGATCATGACGCCCGACGGCTACCCGATCTATGCGCAGTCGCAGAGCCATCCCGGCGCCTTCGTCGCGCTCTGCCATTCCGGCGTGACGCTCGCGGCCTTCCATGCCGAAACGCTGGCGGGCGCGATCGCCGCCGGCATTCTGCCCGAAAGCCTTTCTCCCTTTCACCAGAGACGCTTCGATGTTCCGCAAGCTGCATGATCCCGGGGCGCAAGCCGTAACGGTCCATATCGACGGGCAGCCCGTCCTCGCCGAAGCCGGCGAAAGCGTCGCCGCGGTGCTGCTGCGCCAGCCGCAAGCCTGGAGCCGCACGACGCCGGTCTCGCAGAGCCCGCGCGCGCCCTACTGCATGATGGGCGTCTGCTTCGAATGTCTCGTCGAGGTCGACGGCCTGGGGTCCGTGCAAGGCTGCCTGACGCCGGTCCGCAACGGCATGCGCATCGCCCGCCAGCAGGGCCCCAGGAGACTGTCGGCATGACCGGAAACGAAACCGATCTCCTGATCGTCGGCGCGGGCCCGGCCGGCATGGCGGCCGCCGTGACCGCCCGCAGCCACGGCCTCTCCGTGCGCGTCGTCGACGATCAGCCGGCGCCCGGCGGCCAGATCTGGCGCGGGATCGAGACTGTCGCGGCGACACCGCGACTAGCCCGGCTCGGCGAGGCCTATCGCGCCGGAGCGGAAAAGGCTGCCGCCTTCCGTTCCTGCGGCGCGCTCTACGAGCCCGACAGCCAGCTCTGGCAGATCGAGCCCGGCTTTCGCGCCTTCCTGACGCGCGAGGGCCAGGCGCGCCGCGTGACGGCAAAGGCGGTGATCCTCGCCACCGGCGCGCAGGAGCGCCCGGCGCCGTTTCCGGGCTGGACGCTGCCGGGCGTGCTGACGGTCGGCGCGGCGCAGATCCTGCTGAAAACGGCCGATAGCGTGCCGTCGAGCCCCGTCTGGATCGCCGGCTGCGGGCCGCTGCCGCTGCTCTATATGACGCAGCTGCTCGCGGCGGGCGGCACGATCGCCGGCTTCCTCGACACCACGCCGCGCGGGCGCATCCCTGCGGCGCTGCGCCATCTGCCGCAGGGGCTCGGCCGCCTCGGCGATCTCGCCAAGGGCCTGTCCTGGTCGCTTGCGCTGAAGCGGGCCGGGGTCTCGATCATCCGCCATGTCGCGGAGCTTCGCGCCGCGGGGGAAGGGCGGCTCGAAAGCCTGCATTACCGCACGCAGGACGGAGGCGAAGGCGAGGTCGCCGCCGAGGTGCTGCTGGTCCATGAGGGCGTGGTGCCGAATATCCATGTTCCGCTCGCGCTCGGCTGCGCGGTGAGCTGGCATGCCGGCCAGCACTGCTATGTCCCGGAGCTCGACGGCTGGGGCGAGACCTCGCAGGCGAATGTCTTCGTCGCGGGCGACGGTGCCGGCATCGGCGGCGCCGAGGCGGCCGAGCCGCGCGGGCGGATCGCCGCGCTGCGGGTCGCCGCCAGGCTGGGCAGGCTTGGCGAAGGCAGCGCTGACGCGGCTGCCCGGACCGAGCGGGAAAGGCTCGCCCGCGCGCTCTCCCTGCGTCCCTTCCTCGATGCGCTCTATGCGCCGCGTCCGCAGGTCTTCGCCCCCGTCGATGAGACGCTCGTCTGCCGTTGCGAGGAGGTCACGGCCGGCGAGCTGCGCGCCCGCGCCGTGCAGGGGCGGCCTGGACCGAACCAGATCAAGGCCTTCACCCGTGCCGGCATGGGCCCATGCCAGGGCCGGCAATGCGGCTACACCATGGCCCATATCATCGCGGCCGCGCAGCATCGTCCGGTCGGGGAGGTCGGCTTCCAGCGCATCCGCCCGCCGCTGAAGCCGGTGACGCTCGGCGAGCTGGCGAGCCTCGACGAACGGGAGCCGGCGGCATGACCGTCGAAGCATTCGACGTTGCGGTCGTGGGCGGCGGCTTGCACGGCTTGTCGGCGGCCCTGCATCTCGCCCGTGCCGGCCGGCGCGTGGCGGTGATCGAGCGGCGCTGGACGGGCCGGCACGCGTCCGGCGCCACCGCGGCCGGCGTGCGCACGCTGGGCCGCGACATCGCCGAGATCCCGATCTCGCTCGAAGCGATGGAGATGTGGCACGCCATCGCGACGATCGTCGGCGACCCGTGCGGCTTCCATGCCAATGGCCAGCTCCGCATCGCGGAGACCGTGGAGCAGATGCCGGCCTTGCTGCAGCGCGAGGCGACAATCCGCGCGCTCGGCCACAGGCATGAAGAGATCATCGATGCCGCGGAGCTCCGCCGCCTCGTGCCGGCCTTGAGCCCGCACTGCGTCGGGGCGCTGGTGGCGCGGCGCGACGGCGCCGCCGATCCCCACCGCACCATCCTCGCCTTCCGCCGCGCCTGCGACGCAGCCGGTGTCGTCATCGCCGAGGACTGCGGCGTCGAGACGGTCGACCGGCAAGGCAGTGCCTGGCTGCTCTCCTGCGGCGAGCGCCGCTTCCGCGCACCCGTCGTCGTCAACGCCGCCGGGGCCTGGGCCGCCCGGCTCGCGGCCCTGTTCGGCGACGAGATCGCGCTCGGCGTCCGCGCCTCGATGATGATCGTGACGGAGCGCCTCGCGCCGCTGCTCGATCCCGTCATCAGCGTCGTCGGCCGGGCGCTCTCCTTCAAGCAGTCCGACCAGGGCACGCTGGTGATCGGCGGCGGCTTGCAGGGCGCAGCCGATCTCGACCGGGAGCGCAGCAGCGTCGACTTCAGCGAGCTCGCCAAGGGCGCGCGGGCCGCGAGCGACCTCTTCCCCGCCGTGCGCGGCGTGCGCATCGCGCGCTGCTGGACGGGCATCGAGGCGCAGACGCGCGACCATCTGCCGGTCATCGGGGCCTCGCCGAACGCGCCTGGCCTGTTCCATGCCTTCGGTTTCTCCGGTCACGGCTTTCAGCTCGTCCCGGTCGTCGGCGCGATCCTGACCGATCTCGTCACCCAGGGAACGACGCGGCGCGAAATCGCCGCCTTCGCGCCGCGGCGCCTGATGCAGGAAAGGGTCGCAGCATGATGAGTTACGTTCTCAGGCGCGTCCTTCTCGCCGTGCCGACGCTGTTCCTGATGCTGACGGCGATCTTCGTGCTGGTGCGGCTCGTGCCGGGCGATGCCGCCTCCGTCATCCTCGGCGACCAGGCGAGCGCGGCCTCGCTTGCCGCACTCAGGGAAAAGCTCGGGCTCGACCAGCCGGTCCCGGCCCAGTACATCGCCTTCCTCGGCAAGGTCCTGACCGGCGATCTCGGCCAGTCGCTCAGCAGCGGCCGCAGCGTCGTCCAGGAGGTGCTGCTCGTCCTGCCCTCGACGATCGAGCTCACCGTCGCAGCGGTCGCCATCGGCCTCGTCCTTGGCCTGCCGCTCGGGGTTGCCGCCGCGCTCAGCCGCAGCGGCTGGATCGACTATCTCTCGCGCGTCGTCTCGCTGGTCGGCCTGTCCTTCCCCGCCTTCGTCTCCGGCATCCTGCTGCTGATCGTCTTCTCGATCCAGCTCGGCTGGTTTCCGGTGCTCGGCAACACCAGCGGCGCTGGCAGCCTCGCCGAGCGGCTGCGGGCGCTGGCGCTGCCGGCGCTCAATCTCGGCATCATCATGACGGCCTATGTGATGCGCGTGACGCGCGCCGCGATGCTAGGCGTCCTGACCGAAGATTATATCCGCACGGCCCGCGCCAAGGGGGTGGGCCCGGCCCAGCTCGTGGTGACGCATGCGCTGCGCAACAGCCTGATCCCGATCATCACCGTGGTCGGGCTCTATTTCGGCACGCTGATCGGCAATTCCGTGCTGACCGAGATCATCTTCAACCGCCCGGGGCTGGGCAAGCTGATCATCGGCGCGCTCAACGCCCGCGACTATACGCTGCTGCAGGGGCTGATGATCATCTTCGCCATCTGCGTCATCGTCGTGAACACAGTGACCGACCTGGCCTACGGCCTCGTCGACCCAAGGGTGAAATACACATGAGCTCTGTCGCCACCACGACCGTCGAAATGCGGCCGGGCGGGCTCTGGCTCGCCTTCTCGCAGAACAAGCTGGCCTGGGTCGGGCTCGTCCTGCTCACGCTCATCATTCTGGTCGCGATCTTCGCGCCCTGGCTTGCCCCCCATGATCCGTACGAGCAGAACATCGTCATGCGGCTCGAGCCGCCCTCGTCCGAGTTCTGGCTCGGCACCGACAGCTATGGCCGCGATGTGCTCTCGCGGCTGATCTACGGCGCGCGCATTTCGCTCTTCGTCGGTTTCGTCGCCATCCTGATCGCCATGCTGGTTGGCACGACGATCGGCGTGCTGGCCGGCTATATCGGCGGATTGTTCGACCAGATCGTCATGGGCGTCCTCGACGTGCTGCTCGCCTTCCCGACGCTGCTGCTCGGCCTGATGATCGCTGCCATGCTCGGCGCGAGCCTGGAGAACCTGATCATCGCGATCGCGGTCACCGAGGTCGCGCCCTTTGCCCGCGTCGCGCGCGCGCCGACCATGACGCTGCGCCAGCGCGATTTCGTCGAGGCGAGCCGTTCCTATGGCTGCGGGCCGTTGCGGATCATGACGCGCCACATCCTGCCCAACATGATCTCGGATGTGGTGGTGATGAGCTCGCTCTGGCTCGCCTCCGCGATCCGCACCGAAGCGTCGCTCAGCTTCATCGGGCTGGGCGTGCCGCCACCGGCCGCGACCTGGGGCAGCATGATCCGCGAGGGTTTCGAGAATATCCTCGATGCCTGGTGGCTCGCCGTTTTCCCGAGCCTCGCGATCCTGGCGACGGTGCTTGCGCTGAACCTTCTCGGTGATGCGCTGCGTGACGCATCCGATCCCCGGAGCCGCTCGCGCTGAGAACCGAGAGGGGAGCTGAGATGAAGGCAATGACCGTCCTGGTTTCGGAGGAGAGGGCGCCGTCGCTGATTGAGTCCCCATTGCCCCGGGGGTACATTCAGCGACATGACCGACGACTTCCCTGACATTCTCCGTTCGCCGCTCTGCCAGACTGTCACTCGCGATGGCGTGACGGTGCAGGTCGAGATCTACCGTCTCGCGGACAGCGAGGGCTGGACGCTCGAGCTTGTCGATGAAGATGGAGGGTCGACCGTCTGGGAAGAGACGTTCGCCAGCGACGCTGCGGCCTTGGCTGAGTTCAATGAAGGGCTGGAGGAACTGGGACTCGCTGGTTTGATCGACCCGGAAGGGGACGAAGAAGCGACGGTGCACTAGGGTCGAAATTCCGGCACGGCGACCGGCTTTCGCGGGGCGCTGCGTGGTCCCGGGCGATGAAGATGCGCGTCCGGGCGAGGTCCATGTTCCGGATCCATCGCGAGCGACACCAGTCCATTGGCACGGGCGAAGAGCCGCATGTTGCATGGCGCCGCCATGGCGGTCGTTGGACGGCCGCGCCGTGTTGACGGCCGAAGCGCGGTCGGGCACCTTCGCTCCGTTCATCTGGCGTTAACGTTCTGTTAACGTATTCAGGGTCCCTTCCAGGGATGACGGTCCGCCGCCTGCGGCAGCCCGGAGCCCGTAATCAGGAGGTTGCCGCATGAAGCGCGCCGTGATCGCTGCAAATGCTGTCCGTCCCGTCGGCAATGTTGGCCGTCCCATCGGCAAGAGCCGCTCCGGCCGCAAGGCGATCCCGCTTCTGATTTCACTGGCTGCGCCGGCGCTGGGCGCCTGCAGCATGTCGCCTGTCGAGACCGCTTCGACGGTGGCACCGGCGACAAAGGATCCTCGTGAGGCGCGCAAGCGCGCGGTTACCCTGGCCAAGGCCGATCCGCGCGAGAAGGAATGCCTCGTCCGCGCGATGTATTTCGAATCGAACCGGTCGAGCGATGCGGGTCTGCTCAGCGTCGGCACGGTGGTGATGAACCGGGTGGAATCGCCGCGTTACCCTGAGACGATCTGCGGCGTCGTCGGCGCGCCGCGCCAGTTCGCCGCGGGCGTGCTGACCCGCCCGATGGCTGCACGCGACCTGCCGAGGGTCGAGGCCATCGCGGAAGACATCCTCAATGGAAAGCGCCACGAGCCTGTCGGAGCGGCCAAGCATTTCCACATGGCCGGCATGCGCTTTTCCTATCCCAACATGCATTACGTGACCTTGGCAGGCGGGAACGCCTTCTATGTGAAGGGCGAGCGGCCCGAGCGGCGCCGCATCGAGGAGCCGAACTATCAGCTGGCTGCGCTCAACTTGCCTGCGGCTCCCGCCACCACATCGACCGTGCAGACCTCGTTTGCCGCCGCGCCGCTGGCATTCGCCCCGGAGGCTCCCGCGCCGGCCGTTTCTGCGCCGGCAAGCCCGACCTTGACGCTCGTCAGCACGATGCGGCTGCCGCCCAGCCGGCCCTATGATCTCGATATGCCCAAGAAGACCCTGCGCGCCCTCAGCGCGCCGCCGGCGAGCGGCCTCCGCGTGGCTGCGCTGCCGCCCGAGACCCGCGGCCTTCGCGGCGGCCTGTCGCTGGACTGACTGCGAGCGGCCGCCTGCGTCTGGACGCAGGGCGATCGACCGCCAGTCTTGCCTCCCCACAAGCTGGGGAGCGCTGCTGCCGCAGCCATGCGCGAAGCGTGCGATCGAGGCCGACAACGTCTCGGCGACGGCCGCAAGGATCAGCTCATTCAGGACGGGGGCCGCGACGGTTCGCGGGTCAGCAGGCCGCAGAGTCTCGCGAGCGTCGCGCGCATGTCGGCTCGGGGCACGACGATATCGACCATGCCGTGCTCCTTGAGATATTCGGCCTTCTGGAAGCCCTCCGGCAGCTTTTGCCGGATCGTCTGCTCGATGACGCGCGGGCCGGCGAAGCCGATGAGGGCACCAGGCTCCGCGATATGCACATCACCCAGCATGGCATAGGACGCCGTGATGCCGCCCGTCGTCGGGTCCGTCAGCACGACGAGATACGGCAATTTCGCCTTCGCCAGACGCCGTCGGGCCACGGTCGTGCGCGGCATCTGCATCAATGCCAGCATCCCTTCCTGCATGCGCATCCCGCCGCCGCTCGCGAACAGGATCAAGGGCGTGCGGTGCGAGATGGCGGCTTCTACAGCGGTGATGATGGCTTCCCCGGCTGCCATGCCAGGCGCGCCGCCCATGAAATGGAAGTCCTGGACCGCCACCGTGACGGGCATGCCCTCGAGCCTGCCGCGGACCACCTTGACCGCGTCCTGCAGCCCGGTCTTCGCTCTCGCCTCCTTGAGGCGGTCGATATAGCGCTTCGTGTCGCGGAAGCGCAGCGGATCGACCGGCCCTTCCGGCACGGGCACATCCTCCTGGGAGCCCGGATCGAGTGTGATCGCCAGGCGTTGCGCTGCCGTGATGCGCAAATGGTGACCCGAGCCCGGAATCACCCATAAATTGGCCTCGACATCCCGGTGGAAGACAAGCTGGCCGGTGACCGGGCACTTGATCCAGAGCTTTTCGGAGGTTTCCCTCCGCAAAAGGGTGCTGATCTTTGGCCGCACCACCGCGGTAATCCAGTTCGTCGGTGATTCCCGCATGGGCGTTCGCAAGCTCCGTTGCGTCGGTCGGACATTAGATGCGCTCGAACGGAATGCCGTGCAACCGGCCTGCGCTGCTGCCTTCGCGGCGATCTGGTGCTCAGTCCTGAAGCACTGCCCGGTTCCCGGCGGCGATCGAAAGCCGGCTTGCGCCTGGGCGCAAGGCGGCAGGCGCTATTCGATCCCGCATCGTTCAGGTAGCATGGACATGCCGCAGGAGAGTGGCCGCCCGGCGGCGAAGCACCGGCCGGTCCGCATCCCGCGCCGGAGGGTGCCATGCGATTCATCGCGGGTTTCGTCACAGCCTTCATCGTCCTGGCCATCGCCGGCCTCGCCCTGGTCTTCAGCGGCCTCGTCAATATCGCCGCCCGCGAGCCGCACAGCGCCCCGGTATTCGTCCTCCTGCAGACCGCCATGCGCCAGTCGGTCGCCCGCCAGGCGGCCAAGGTGCCGGCGCCGGCACCGTCCACGGACATTTCCCGGGGTTTCCGTCTCTACAACGAGACCTGCGTCTACTGTCATGGCGCCCCGGGGAAGGACCCGACCGATATCGGCAAGGGCCTCAATCCGGAGCCGCCCTTCCTGCCGGATACGATCCAGCACTGGAGCGCCGCCGAGATCTTCTGGATCGTCAAGAACGGGGTGCGGATGACCGGCATGCCGTCCTTCGCGGACACCCATAGCGATGACGACCTGCGGGCCGTCGTCGCCTTCGTGCAGAAGCTGCCGACCATGACCGAAGAGCAATATGCTGCCTATGAGAAGGCGCAGTGAGCGCCAGGCTCCATGGCGGCCGGCACCGGCTCGGGCCAATTCGAGGAGGACCATCATGCGAACCGCAACGTGCCTGCTGGCTGCGCTGTCACTGTCGACCCTGCTGATCGGCCCGGGCGCCTGGGCGGCCGGTTTCGAGTGCGGGGGGCGGCCGACCGCCGATACGCCGGCCGGCGTCAAGGACATCACGGCGCTGCTGCCGGTCTCCGATCCGCTCGACCATCCCGCCTCGCTCAATGCCGCCGTCGACACATTGCGCAGCCAGGGCCTGAGCAAGACCCTGATCATCGACAATCTGATCGGCGCCTATTGTGCCCTGCTGGCCAAGGACACGGCGCTGGCCGACGCGCAGAAGACCGCCCGGCTGCGGAGTTTCAGCCTGCAGGCGACGCGGGCGGTCTACGCCATCGAGATCGCGGACCGCATCATTCTCGACGTGCCGCTGATGCCCGACGTTGTCGACGCGGTCAGCGCCAGGGCGCGGGCGGCGGGGCTGACCCCGCAGGACTGGATTGCGCAGGCGATAGCCAAGGCGCTGGCCGCGCAGCCGTGAACGGCCGGGCTGCCGGGGAGCGGGCGCAGGACGGGCGAACGATCGGCAGCCTGAGTTGAACGCCACGGTGTCGCGTCGCAGAAGCGTCTGCAACGGGGGTGGTCCGTTATCAGCATTTTCCAGAGACCGACTGAGGTCCGGTCCAACCAGACCCGGACGTTGCCTTGACCGGTCGCCTGCGGCCGTTTGCGGTCGAGAGCCGAGGTCAGGCGGTCCGCTCAGGCAAGAGGTCCCGTCGGGCAAGAGGTCCTGTCAGGCAAGCGGTCCGGTCAGGCAGGTCCAGTCGGGAATGCTCGCCTCCGGGCCTCCGGCCACCGTCGAGTTCGCCGGCCTGGGGCTGGCTTCGGAGCTTGTGTGATCAAGCGCATGCAAGCGGGCGCGGGAAGGGGAGATGATCCGAGGGAACCCCCGGAAGGCTCGGTCCGATGTCCCTTTACACCGCGTTTGCCCCTCAATCCATCACCCGGGACGTCAGGGTTTCGATCCTTGCACGCGTTCCCGTGTCTATCGCCGCAGGTGCCCTGGTCGGGGCCATCATCCTCATGGCCTCGGCCATGCTGCGCCTCCTGCCGGATGGCTTTGCCGTATCGCTCCATGGCCTGTCGGTGGCATTGCTGCTGGCCTGCGTCGCTCTGGCCTTCGAGCACGGCGCGAAGGATGCAGGTCGGATGATCCGCGATACATCAGCCTTCATCCGCAGGATGCGCCTGATCTGCCTGTCGGCAGCCTTCGCACTGGGCTTCCTGATCCCGGTGCTGATCAGTGTGATTCCGCGGCTCTGACCCAAAAGGGATCGCGTCTCCAAAGTGGGAGTTGATACAGCCAGCTAGAAGGTACCGGGGAGTTCATCGGCTGTGCCTCCGGAAACGTCCGCGATCCGTTGAGAATTTCGGCTCGCGGTCGATAGAGCCGAACCATGTCCCCGTTGTAGAGGCTGACCGACCAGAACCCATCGACAGGAACGTTCGTGGCCTTCAGTTCCTAATTCGTAGTGCCATCAATTCTGGTCGGGGCCACGGTGGGCCATGGTTGAATCCGCTTATGCCGCGATCGGGACCCGTTCCTTGGCAAGGGCGAAGAGCGGCAAGCCCCCGGAGCGGCGAGACCGGCGCTCGCCGGCTCAAAAGCTTCGCTATTCCCCTCTCGAGGTCCGCATCTGTGACGCGTTCCGGATGCCGGCCCGGGCTAGCGGGGGCGGACCGGCTGAAGGCTGGCATTCGAAGGCCTCCGAGGGAGGACGCCGCGGCCCCGGGGCCGTGCCCTGTCGATTATCGGCACGTCGCTCTGATGCGGTGATCGAGCGATCCCATGACCGTGTCGTAGAGCGCATTCCCGATGAGCGCATCTTCATGGCCGGCATCGACATTGGGGTTGTCATTGACCTCGAGCACGAGGGGCCGCTCTCCACACTCCTTGACGTCAACGCCATAAAAGCCGTCGCCGACCGTGTCGGCGGCAGCCAGCGCAGCTGCCAGCACGGATTTGGGCGTTTCGGAGATGGCGACGGCCTCGGTCAAGCCTTCCCGATAGTCCCGTGAGCCCGCGTTCTGCACAACCTGCCAATGGCCCGGCACCATGTGATACCGGCAGGCGAAGAGCGGCCGGCGATCGAGCACCCCGATGCGCCAATCGAAGCGGGTCGGGATGTACTCCTGAGCGACCAGGACGGGGGAGCGATCGAACCATTGCAGGCAGCGCACCCGAAATTCGGCCTCGCCTTCCACCTTGCAGACGCCTCTGGAAAACGAGCTGTCCGGGAGCTTGACGACACAGGGCAGGCCGAGCAGCGGGATCGCATCGCCGATGTTCCCGCGGTGCAGGAGCAACGTCTTCGGCGTCGGCACCCGGTGGCGTTCGAAGAGACGGACCTGGGACACCTTGTCGGCGCAGATCCGCATCGAGATCGGGTCATCGATCGAGGCCAGGCCGAGTTCGGCCGCACGCAGCGCGAACTGGTGGGTGTAATCGTCCAGGCGCGTGTGATCCCGGATAAAAACGCCGTCGAACTCAGCCAGCCGATCGAGGTCGGCTTCTGCGACGATCGTAACATCCAGATCCAGCTTGCGTGCGCTGGCGAGAAACTGATCCATTGCAGCGCGATTGGACGGGGCGAGCGTCCGGCCGGGGGTCCAGAGGACGGCAAGCGCAGGTCGAGCCTTCCGCGCCGGGAGCGCGCGTGACGCTGCAGGGTCGCCTTGTGGAGCTGTCATCCTGCGCGACCCGGCGAGCTCCGCGTGCCCGATGAAGACCGGGCGTAGCTGCTGAACGTAACGATTCCCTGAATGCGAGGGATGGGTTCAGCCCCTTTTCCGGAGTGTTGCCTCGCCGGGCGCCCCCTTCGATCGGAGGGGATCGCCTTTTCAGCAGCCCTCAGCACCTGCCTTTGAAACGACACCCGCACAGGCCAGGCTCGCCCGGCGGTTCTTCGTTTCAGAAGGCGCCATCGCATGGTTCTGTCAGAGGTTCCCGCCGAGCCGTCCAAGAGGCGGACGCCCCCGGCGCCGATTCCGGGCGATCGCCAGCTCGGCCGTCTGGAGCTGCTGCTGCGCCTGCGCCGCAACCCGTTGACGATCTGGCGCCAGCAGCATTTCCAGGACCCGATCGTCGCCGGCAAGAGCGTGCTCGGCTATGGCGTCGTCATCTCCGACCCTGCTGCGATCCGGCACGTGCTCGTCGAGAACAACGCGAATTATCCGAAGGACGCGCTTCAGAAGACCATTCTCGCGCCCGGCCTGGGGCAGGGACTGTTGACGGTCGAGGGCGACGCCTGGAAGCGGGCCCGCCGCACGCTGGCCCCGCTGTTCACGCCGAGGCGGGTCGAAGCGCTTGCCGCGAGGATGCTGCCCCCGATCGCCAGTCAGGTGGCGCGGATGGCGCAGCGACGCGCCGGCAGGATCGTCGACATCGGCGAGGACATGACGCGGCTGACCTATGACGTGCTGGCCGAGACGTTGTTCTCGAACGCGATCGCGGGCGGCGCCGTGGCCTTCGGGCAGGCATTGACCCGCTATTTCGCGACGCAGGGGCGCATCGATCCGCTCGATATCCTGGGCGCACCGGCCTGGATCCCGCGGATCGGCCGCATTCGCGCGCGGTCCGCCATCGATTTCTTCGAGCGGCAGATCGAGGCGATCGTGACCGACCGGCAAACGCTGCGCCTGTCTCAACCGCCAAGCGCCGATCCGCATGCCCGCGATCTGCTGGATGCCCTGCTCGATGCGCGTGATCCCGAAACCGGCACGGGCCTCACCGACGCAGAGGTCGGCGCCAATATCGTGACCTTCATCGGCGCTGGCCACGAGACGACGGCCAATGCCCTGACATGGTCGCTCTACCTCGTCGCGATGGCCGACGATGTCAGGGAGCGCCTCGAGGCCGAGGCCGATGCGGTGGCGGCCGACCCTGTCGCCGCAGTGCTCGCTGGCGATCGCCTGACCATGACGCGCGCGGTGATCGAGGAGGCCATGCGACTCTACCCGCCCGTGCCCTCGCTGTCGCGCGTCGCGATAGCCGAGGATGAGGTCGGGGGCGTCGCGATCCCCAAGGGCGCGCTCGTGATCATCTCGCCCTATGTGCTGCATCGGCATCGCTCCCTCTGGACCGCGCCGACGCAGTTCTGGCCGGAGCGCTTCTTGCCTGGAGCGCGCGAGACGATCGATCGCTATGGCTATCTGCCGTTCGGCGCCGGACCGCGGATCTGCATCGGCCAGCATTTCGCGATGATCGAGGCCGTGCTGAGCCTGACCCAGCTGATCGGCGCCTTCCGGTTCGAATACGCCGGAAGCGATCCGCCGGTCCCGCAGCAGCGGATCACGCTGCGGCCGCAGGGCGGCATGCCGATGAAGCTCCGGGCCCGTCGTTAGAGTGCCGTCCGCAAGCGTTGCGATCGATCGCCCCGGCCAGGGGGCTTTCTCCTCCCGAGCCTGAAGAGCCTGCCTTGCGCTGACCCAGCGTTCGTGGGGCGGGGCGGGAACAACGCTTCGCAATGTCCTAACGCAATCTACATCTCTCATCGCTAGCAAATCCCGGTCTCGCACAGGCGGTTCAGCCTTGCGGCGTCTGGCTGGGGGAAGCGGATCATGCATGCCATCGTCGGGCGCGGTGCCGGAAAGCTCGTGGGCGCCGTGGAGCCCTCGCTCCTGCGCGACGAACTGCTCGGCGAGATCTTCGAGGCATCCGTCCGGCGGACGCCTGAGCATACAGCCATCATCTTCGCAGCCGAGCGCGTCACCTATGCCGAGCTCGACGCCCGCGCCGACAAGGTGGCGCGCGCGCTGCGGGCGCGCGGCGTCGGGGCAGGGGCCTTTGTCGGCCTGTGGATGTCGCGCTCGCTCGACCTGCATGTCGCGCTGCTCGGCATCCTCAAGGCCGGTGCGGCCTATATCCCCTTCGACGCCGACGCCCCGCCCGAGCGCATCGGTGAATGCCTCGCCGATTGCGAGGCCCGTATCATCGTCATCGACGACGTCACCGGCGCGAAACTCGACCGGGAGCTGCCCGCCGAGGCCGTGCGCTGCCCCGACCTGATCGCCGCCGGCACGGACGCTCCGCCGGTCGATCCGCGCAGTGAGGGCGTGACGCCGGCGAGCCCGGCCTATGCGATCTACACCTCGGGCTCGACCGGCAAGCCCAAGGGCATCGTCATCGCGCACAGCAACATCTGCCACTATCTGCGCTCGTCGAACCACGTCTATGGCATGGCGGCTGACGACGTCTCCTTCCAGGGCGCCTCCGTCGCCTTCGATCTCTCGCTGGAGGAGATCTTCGTCCCCTATCTCGTCGGTGCGACGCTCTGGGTCGCCTCGGCGCAGGTGCTGGGCGAGGTCGAGCGCCTGCCGGCCTTGATGACCGAGGCCGGCATCACCGCGCTCGACACCGTGCCGACGCTGCTCGCGATGATGCCGCAGGACATCCCGAGCCTGCGCATCATCATCCTCGGCGGCGAGGCCTGCCCGCCCGCCGTTCGCCAGCGCTGGTGCCGCCCGGGCCGCAAGGTCTTCAACTCCTACGGGCCGACCGAGGCCACCGTCGTCGCCACCGTCGACGAGGTCACGCCGGACGAGGCGGTGACCATCGGCCTGCCGATCCCGAACTACACCTGCTATGTCGTCGACGAGCAGATGGCGATCGTCGGCCCCGGCACCGAGGGCGAGCTCCTGATCGGCGGCCCCGGCGTCGCCGCCGGCTATCTCGGCCGTCCCGAGCTCACCGCCGAGAAGTTCATCGCCAATCCCTTCGGCGGCGACGGCACCGACCCGGTGCTCTACCGCTCGGGCGATGCGGTCACCATTACGGAGAAGGGCAAGATCCTCTTCCACGGCCGCATCGACGACCAGGTCAAGCTGCGCGGCTTCCGGCTCGAACTCGGCGAGATCGAGGCCAGGCTCTGCGACCTGCCCGGCATCGCGCAGGCGACCGTGGTGCTGCGCCGCGACGACGACATCGACCGGCTCGTCGCCTTCGTGGTGACAGACACGGCGACCGCCTTCGACCGTGCAGCGGTGCGCGCCGCCCTGAAGGAGACCCTGCCGCCCTATATGCTGCCCTCGCATTTCGAGGAGATGGCGAGCCTGCCGCGCCTGACCTCGGGCAAGGCCGACCGCAAGGCGCTGAAGGCGGCGCCGCTGACGATGGCAGCCTCCGTCGAGGAACAGGAGGAGCCCCGCAGCGCGACCGAAGCCGCGCTGCTCGACGCCGCCCGGCCGCTCTTCCCGGGCCAGACGATCGGGTTCGAGGCCGATTTCTTCGCCGATCTCGGCGGCCATTCGCTGCTGGCCGCCACCTTCCTTGCCGGCGTGCGTGCCAATCCCGCTTTGCCGAGCATCACGCTGGAGGACGTCTACAGCCTGCGCACCCTGCGTGCGATCGCCGCCCGGCTCGACGAGCGCAGGCAGGCCAATATCGGCCGGCCGCCTGCGCGCGATCTCACCTTCACGCCGCCGCCGCTGCGGCGCCGGCTGTTCTGCGGGCTGGCGCAGCTCGCCTGCATGCCGGTGCTGCTGCTGGCGCTGACCGGCCCCTGGCTGACGATCTATGTCATCTACGAGCTGATCACGGTCGACGGGCGCGTCGAGCTGCGTGAGATCCTGATGATGATGGGCATCTATGCGCTCGTCACGCTCTCGGTGATGATCGCCGGCATCCTCGGCAAGCGCCTGGTGCTCTGGCGCACGACGCCCGGCCGCTATCCGCTCTGGGGCGTCTATTTCTTCCGCTGGTGGCTCGCCCGCCAGTTCACCGGGATGGTGCATCTCAGCCTGATGCAGGGCACGCCGCTGGCCAGGGTCGCCATGCGTCTGCTTGGCGCCCGGGTCGGCAAGGGCGTCTTCGTCAGCGGCTTCGAGGCAGGCGCGATCGACCTCGTCGAGATCGGGGACGACGTCACGCTCGGCGGCAAGCTCAGCCTCGCCAATGCCGAGGTGATCGGCAACGAGCTGGTGATCGGCACGATCACGATCGGCAAGGACGCCTATATCGGCACCTCCTGCGCCATCGGCCATGACACGGTGATCGGGGAGGGCGCCGAGCTCGCCGATCTGACCGCGCTCGCCGCAGGCAGCCGCGTCGGCGCCTTCGAGCACTGGGACGGTTCGCCCGGCCATCGCACCGGCAAGGTCGATCCCGCGTCCTGGCCCCAGCACGCCCGGCAGCCCTCCGTGCCGGTCAGGGCGCTGCAGACCGTCTTCTTCGGCGCCATGCTTCTGGTGATGCCGGCGCTGGCGCTGCTGCCGATCTTCCCGGCCTTCTTCATTCTCGACCGTTTCGACGGGCCGCTGCAGGAGCTGGTCGGCATCGACTATCGCTGGGTCCTGCCGGTCCTCGCCTGGCCGACCGCGATGGTGCTGATGTTCGCCACCGTCCTGCTCGTCACCGCGATCCGCTGGCTCGTGATGCCGCGCTCGGTCGAGGGCACGCATGCCATCGCCTCCGGCTACGGCCTGCGCAAATGGACCGTGGGCCTGGCCTCGGATGTGATGCTCCAGAGCCTGTCCTCGCTGTTCTCCACGGTCTACATGCGGCTCTGGTACCGCATGATGGGCGCCAAGATCGGCAAGGACACCGAGATCGCCACCAATTTCGGCGGCCGCTTCGACATGATCGAGATCGGCGCGCATTGCTTCGTCGCCGACGAGGTCGTGCTCGGCGACGAGGATGTCCGCCGCGGCTGGATGACCGCAAAGCCCGTGCGCACCGGCGACCGGGTCTTCATCGGCAATGACGCCGTGGTCCCGCCCGGCGCCTTCCTGCCGACGGGCTCGCTGCTCGGCATCAAGTCGAAGCCGCCCGCCGACGTGGCGATGCAGCCCGGCGAGACGCGCTTCGGCAGCCCGCCGATCCTGCTGCCCTCGCGCCAGCGCTTCGACGATGCCGACATCGCCAAGACCTTCCGGCCTCCGGTCTGGCGCCGCATCCTGCGCGCTGTCCTCGAGCTGTTCAGCGCCTCGATGCCGACGATGATGTTCATCACGCTCGGCACGATCACGGCGGAGCTCTTCCTCTTCCCCGCCCTCGAAAGCGCCGAAGGCTGGAGCGAGTTCGCCCCGGTCTTCATCGCCTGCGCGGTCGGCACCTCGATTGCGCTGGCGAGCGCGGTGCTGCTGATGAAATGGCTGGTGATGGGCGTCTACCGGCCCGGCAATCGCGGCCTCTGGTCCTGGTGGGCGCTGCGCACCGAGGCGATGACGACGCTCTACTGGGGCACCGCCGGCGCGATCCTGCTCAATGCGCTGCGCGGCACGCCGATGCTGCCCTGGGTGCTGCGCCTCTTCGGCGTGAAGCTCGGCCAGGGCGTCTATCTCGACTCGACCGACATCACCGAGTTCGACTGCGTCAGCATCGGCGACTATGCCGCGATCAACGCGACCGCCAACCTCCAGACCCATCTCTTCGAGGACCGGGTGATGAAGGTCGGCCGCATCGAGATCGGCCGCGGCTGCGTGCTTGGCGGGCTGACCACGGTGCTCTACGACACCAATGTCGCCGACCACGCCCGGCTCGGCCTGCTGACCATCGTCATGAAGGGCGAGACGATCCCAGCGCAAACCGAATGGGCCGGCGCGCCTGCCGCACCGGCCTGAGGCGGCCTCGTCCAGCGGAGCGCCCAAGCCTTCGGGCGATGGGCGCGCTCATGCACGGGACCGATCGGGTGGATTGCTGACGTTCGCGCCAGCTCCAGAGGTTCAAGCCTTGCCCGAAACCCGGCATTCGCTATCGGGCCATACGGACCTCCAGCGCAGAACGATTGCCGCCACCCTCAACCAATCGTCGTTCCGCTGCTATTTTGCGGCCGGTATAGAGAACATTTCAGGTATTGTTCCGCCGGAACGGATCGTCTTGATCCAGTCCTCCTCCTTGAGCAGATGCGCCTGCGCGGCGGCCAGGACCTCCGCAGCGCGCTCCAGCGGTACGACAACAACGCCGTCGTCATTGCCGAGGACGATATCGCCCGATCGAACCGGCACGCCCGCGACCGCGACGGTGCCATCGATCGTTCCGCCAAATCCGTGATGCGGTCCCCTCGGCACGATGGCGCGGCAGAACATGGCGAAGCCGGCCTTGCGCAGATCGGAGACGTCCCGCACCGCCCCGTCGATGACCGCCCCGCCGATCCGCCTCTGAACGGCCTCTTCCGTCATGACCCCGCCCCAGACGGCCGTGTCTTCGACGCCGCCGGCATCGACGACGATGATCTCCCCCGGTCTGGCCGCAGCGATCAGCGAGCAGATCGGCCCGCAATCGCCGACCATCGTCGTTACGGTGCGGGCCTGGCCGCAGAGGATCGTGTCGGCAGCGATTGGCTTGATCGCCGCCTTCATCACCTGCGTGCGGTTCATGCAGTCGGAGGCTACGGCCGGCGGGATTGCCCGCCAGGCCTGGAGTTCTTCGGCGCTGAGCGCCCTGAAGTCGGTTTCGCTCTGCTGAAAGGCCATTGTCTTGTTCCCGTGTGCGAGAGGTGTTTGCCGGCCGTCAGTTCGCCTTGGCGTCCCAACCGGGATTGACGTTGTTCCGCAGCCGTCCCTCGAACAGGAATTCGAGCAGGATCTCGGCGGAGAAGGTGCGCATGTCGAGATAGCCGGCCTCCGAGTAGAAGGCGGCGTGCGGCGTCACGACGAGGCGCCCGGCGAGCCAGGAGGCGTTGCCGCGCCAGGCCTCGATCAGCGCCGGCGTCGGCACCGGCGGTTCCTTGGGCAGCACGTCGAGGCCGGCGGCGGCGATGTGGCCGCTCTTGAGCGCGTCGTGGAGGGCATCGACATCGACGAGCCCGCCGCGGGCGATGTTGATGAAGATGCTGCCGGGTTTCATCGCGGCGAACTGGGCTGCCCCCATAAGATTGCGCGTGTCGTCGGAGAGCGGCACATGCAGGCTGACGACGTCGGCGCGGCGCAGAAGTTCCTCCTGCGTGCGGACGCGCTCGATGCCCAGGCCGAGATCATGTCCCTCCGGCTGGAAGGGATCGACATAGATGACCTTCATGTCGAAGGCTGCGGCGCGGCGGGCGACCGCCGTGCCGATGCGCCCCATGCCGATCGCGCCGAAGGTCGATCCGCGGATACGGCGCACCACCGGCACGTCCTCGGCGACGAAGCCGGCGACCGGATCGGCCTTCAGCCGCGCCTCATAGCTGCCGAGCCCCCGCACGAGATGCAGCAGCATCGCCAGCGCATGGTCGGCCACCTCGGTGGTGCCGTAGTTCGGAACGTTCGAGAGCGGGATGCCGCGCGCGCGGCAGGCGGCGCCGTCGACATTGTCGAAGCCGACACCTACCCGCACGATCAGCCTGCAGCGATCGAGCTTGGCGACCACGTCGGCCGTGATCTTCATGCGGTGCCAGACCAGCACCGCGTCACAACTGCGCCAGATTTCGTCTGGAATCGCGTCCGGATCTGTCTCGTCGAAAACGATGTAGTCCAGCCTGTCGCCCGAGACGCCGTGCTCGACGTCGAGATCGCGCAGATGCGCGTCGGGAACCAATACCTTGAGGGCAGTCATCGCAATCAATCCTGGTCGCAGCGTTTCAGAGAACCTTGTCGAGAAAGTCTTTTAGGCGAGGGTCGGAGGGGGCCTTGAAGAGGGTCGCCGGCGGCGCGTGCTCGACGATGACGCCGCGATCGGTGAAGAACACCTCGTCGGCGACCTCCTGCGCGAAGCGCATCTCATGAGTCACCAGCACGCAGGTCATGCCCTCGCGCGCAAGATCGCGGATGACGCTCAGCACCTCGCTGACCATCTCGGGGTCGAGCGCGGCGGTGACCTCGTCGAAAAGGATGGCGCGGGGCTGCATGGCCAGCGCCCGCGCGATCGCGACACGCTGCTGCTGGCCGCCGGAAAGCTCACCCGGATAGGCGCCCTCCTTGCCGGTCAGCCGAACCTTGGCGAGCAGGGCGCGGGCGCGCTCCGTCACCTCCGCAGGTTTCTCGCCGAGCACCTGGATGGGCGCCATGGTGAGGTTCTGGAGTACCGTGCGATGGGGGAAGAGATTGTACTGCTGGAACACCATCGCAACCTGATGACGCAGCGGGATGAATGCGCGGTCGGTCCGGAGTTTCTCCACCTGGAAATCGCCGACGCGGATGCTGCCGCTGTTGATCGGCGTCAACCCGTTGATGCAGCGCAGGATCGTCGATTTGCCGGAGCCCGAGGGGCCGATGATGCAGACAACGCGGCCATCGTTGACGGAGAGCGAGACGCCCTTGAGCACGGGGAAGGCGCCGAACGACTTGTGGACGTCGCGCAGTTCGATGAAGGTTTTCGGAATGGCGGTCGTCATGGTCACCTCGCTCGCACGCGCCGTTCGAGCCAGCGTGTCAGGATCGCGATCGGAAAGCTGAAGAGGAAGAAGAGCAGCAGCACGAAAATGTAGACGGCCGTGGCGATGTGATCGCCGTCGCTGCCGATGACCGTGCGCGCGACCGAAATCACGTCGGAGGTCCCGGTGACCACGACGAGGCTCGTGCCGATGAACAGCATCGCATAGATCGTCATCAGGTTCGGCGTCATCAGCGGCAGCGCCTGAGGCACCACGATATGCCGCAGGATCTGCAGCCGGCGATAGCCGAGCGAACGCGCCGATTCCCACTGCCCGCTGGCGATGGCCTCGACGCCGCCGCGAAACACCTCGGCGATGTTCGCAGTCACCGGCAGGGCGAGCCCGACGATCGATTTCACCATCGGCGACAGGAAGACCGTGGCGCCGAAGACCGTGACCTCGAAGGGCAGCAGGTAGAGCATCGCGTAGAGCACGACCAGCCAGGGCGAGTTGCGCAGCACGTTCATCACGAATTCGGAGGGAAGGCGGATGAGTTTGCCCTGGGAGATCAGTCCGATCCCGAGCACGGCGCCGATGGCTGCGGCGATCGCCATCGCCCAGAGGCTGATGAGGATGTTCGCCGCAAAGCCCCCGGTCGAGCCGCTGAAGTCGGCCGAGCCGGAGAGCAGCAGCGGCGTTCGCAGCCAGATCTTCGCGAGAATGGCCGGCGTTTCGGCGCCATACACGGCGAAGAGCAAGGCGGCGAGCACGGCCGGAACGCCGATGATGCCGAGCAGGAAGGCGCGCCATTCGCGGCTCATGACGCCTGGACTCCGTATCCGGGGATGCGGAAGACGTCGCCCAGCCGGCGCAGGATGACGACGGCGAGGCTCGCCAGGGCGACGTAGAGAATCCAGATCAGCAGCATGACCTCAAGATTCCTGAAGGTCTCGAGGGAGATCTGCGTCGCGCCGTACATGATGTCGGGAACCGCGACGAGCGCTGCCTGCGACGAGGTCTTGATCAGGCTGACGACGTTGTTCGTCATAGCCGGCATCGACAGCCTGAGGCCAATCGGCAGCTCGACATGTCGAAAGGTCTGGAACCGCGTGTATCCGAGCGAGCGCGCGCCTTCGACGGTCTGAGACGGCACGGCGAGCAGACCCGAGCGGATGATCTCGACCGCAATCGCGCCGTTGTAGAGACCCAGCGACAGCACCACGCAGGTGAAGCCCGAGAACAACGGCACGCTGCGGCCCGTCGTCGGATCTGTCAGCTTCAGCCCGACTTCGGAGAGCATGAAATAGAGGAAGAAGAGCTGCACCAGCGGCGGCGTGTTGCGGAACAGCTCGACCAGAACGGTCGTCAGCGTCTCCAGTACCGGCAGGCGGAAATGCAGGCAGAGCGCGCCCGCCACGCCGATCACCAGCATCAATACGATGCCGAGCAGGCTCATCAGGATTGTCGTTCCCAGGCCGCGCAGCAGCCAGGTCTGGTAGAGGGCGTCGCTGAGCCAGCTGTAGTCGAGGCTCATGACAGAGGTCTCCGATCCCGCAGTAGCTCGACCTCCGCCAGGCCGGGCAGGTCATCGATGCCGAGTAGCGCCATGGCGATGTCGATCTCCTCTGCCAGCAAGGCGATGGCCTCGGCGGCGCCACGCTGGCCGCCGATGGCCGCCGCCATCAGCATCGGCCGTCCGACGAAGACGAAATCGGCGCCGAGCTTGAGCGCCTTCAGCACGTCGGCGCCACGCCGGATGCCGCCGTCATGCATGACAGTCAGCGTCAGGCCGCGCTCGGCGATACGCTCCAGGGCCGCCAGCGAACTGGCGGCGCAGTCGACTTGCCGACCGCCGTGATTGGAAACGATGATGCCGTCCACCCCGGCCTTCTCGGCCACGGCCGCATCGCCGGCCGCCATGATGCCCTTGATGACCAGCTTGCCCTTCCAGCGTCGGCGCACCGCCTCGATATGCGGCCAGGACAGGGCGTCGCGCCGGCCGATATCGCGGACCAGGGTCGCGGAAAAGACCGGGGGCCCCTGTCCGGCATCCATGTTCTCGAAGCGGAATTTCAGCGCGGCCAAGCGGTCGCGCAAGAGAACGCGCCGGAGCCAGCCCGGGCGCGACAGCCCCTGCCAGGCGAGGCCCAGGCTCGGCTTCACCGGTGAATGGAAGCCGTGCCGCGCGGCGCGCTCGTGCTTGGGGTGCACGGCGGTGTCAGCGGTGATCACCAGAGTGTCGAAGCCGGCCGCCTCGACGCGGTCGATCAGCCTCGCGATGCGGTCCGCTTCGCCTGGAACATAGGCCTGGAACCAGCTCGTCGCGCCGGCCGCCCGGACCTCTTCCATCGCTGTCAATGAAGCGCCGCTGAGGATGAAGGGGATGTCGGCATCGGCGGCGGCCCGCGCGAGCGCAATGTCGCCATCCGGGGCGATCAGCCGGCTGAGCCCCATCGGCGCGATTCCGAAGGGCAGGGGCCTTTCGACGCCGAACAGCGTTTTGGCGAGCGAGCGCCGCGAGACGTCGACGAGCACCTTGGGCAGAAAGGCGAGCTCGTCGAATGCACGAAGGTTGCGGGCGTGCGTCGCCTCGTCGTCGGAGGCGCCGGCGAGGTAGTGATAGAGCGCCGGCGGCAGCATGCGTCGCACGCCGGCATCCAGGCCGGCGAGACCGGCGCTGCCATCGATGGCGCGGCGCCTGTTGCGAGGAGCGACCTTCAACGCATGCATGATGAGCCGAACCCCGCTCGCTCGCGCCTGACCCTCCGCGCTCGCGCTACTGCGCCTTCTTCGCATCGGCAGCGCGCTTCTGGACGTATTCGCTCTCGCCGAGATTGTACTTCTTCTCGCCCTCGACCATCAGCCCGCCGGCTTCGGCCTTGATGATGGCCGTGTCGACGGCCTTGAGGAATGCGGGCTCGTTCTTGCGCACGCCGCCGGCGATCGGGACGTATTCGAAGGTCTGCAGCGCGATCTTGTACTTGTCCTTCCAGCCGTCCTCCATGACCTTCATGTTCAGGTTCGGGCCGTCAAAGGCGATGGCGTCGCAGCGGCCGCCCTGGAAGGCGCTGAAGATTTCGGCGGTTCCGGTGAACAGCACCAGCTCGGCGCCCATCTTCTCGCTCAGCGTCCGGTTGTAGAGATTGCCCTGGCTGCCGCAGATCTTCTTGCCGCGAATGTCGTCCCAGCTCTTGTAGGTCGCTTCCTTCGGCGCCATCAGGACGATACCGGCCATGGAATAGTAGTGCTGCGTGAAGTCGATGACCTTGCCGCGATCCGCGGTGACGCCGAGCGTCGCGAAGATCACGTCGATGCGGCCGGCATTCAGGAACTCGATGCGGTTCGAGGCGACGACCGGGACGTATTCGATCGCAGTTTCCGAGCCCAGCAGGTCCTTGGCGACGGCCCGGGCGAGATCCACCTCGAAGCCGACATTCTGGGCCTTGGGGTCCAGATAGCCGAAGGGGATGTAGTCGTTGCGGATGCCGACGATGAGCTTGCCGCGCTGCTTGACGCGGTCGAGTTGGTCGGCTTGCGCGGCGCCGAGCGAGGCGGCGAGGCCGAGCCCGATGAGCGATGCACCGGTGAGGTAGCGTGCGCTGCGAACCGTGCCGGCCGAGACGGACATCATGGCGCGCAGGCGCCGCTGGGCGTTTTCGATGAACATGACGATCCCCATTGTCCGAACGCTTGCCGGAATGTCCCTCGGACATCCTCGTGCGTCCTTGAGGGGATGATCATCTTGCAGAATATAATTTTCCAATAGAAAATTATCGCTGCAGAATAACTGGAGCTTATGTCGTCGCATGAACGTCCGCCAGATCGAGGCCTTTCGTGCCGTCATGACCACGGGCAGTGTGACGCGCGCCGGCGAGAGGATGAGCATCTCGCAGCCGGCAGTCAGCCAGCTCATCGCCCTGTTCGAACGCCATTGCGGCTTTCGCCTCTTCGAGCGGCAGGGCAGCAAGCTGGCCCCGACGCGAGAGGCCCAGGCGCTGTTTGCTGAAGTGGAACGGATGTTCGTAGGCGTCGGTCAGATTGCCCGGGTCGCGACGGCGTTGCGCGACCAGTCCTGGGGGGCGCTCAGCATCGCCGCCTTTCCCGCCATCGCCCGTCGCGTCGTGCCCGACATTCTGTGGGGCTTCTGCAAGGACAGGCCCGATACGCGTTTTCGCATCGAAAGCATGCGTTCCCGTAGCCTGATCGACGCCGTCGCCACCCAGCATGTCGATGTTGGCTTTAGCTTTCTGCCGAGCGATCGGCCTGAAGTCGAAAGCACGCATCTTCACCGGCTGCGCGGGCTCTGCATCCTGCCCGCCGGCCATCGCCTGGCCACGCGCCGATCCATCGAGGCTCACGACCTGACGGACGAGGACTTCATCTCGCTCGGGCCGCAGGACCATTCGCGTTTCGTCATCGACAGGATCTTCGAGGAGCGAAAGATCCAGCGGCGCCTGCGCATCGAGGTCGGCCAGTCGGAGACTGCCTTTTCCTTCGTCGCGGCCGGCGCCGGTGTGGCGGTGGTCGATCCGATCAGCGCCTACAACAACACCAACCCCGCCGTCATCATCCGGCCGTTCTCGCCTGCGGTCGAGTTCGACATCTGGCTCATTCGCCCAAAGGCGGCGCGATCCTTCAACCTCGTCGACAGCTTCGTCGCGCATGCCCTGGCCGAGCTGGAACGCTTCGCCGACCAAGTCGCGGACGGGCACGGCATGAGTGATGAAATGCCTGCACCTGCCGAGGCGCCGCGCGCATGAACATCCGCCAGATCGAGGCCTTCAAGGCGATCATGGAACTCGGCAGCTTCACTCGGGCGGGTGAGAGGCTCGGGCTGTCTCAGCCGGCCGTCAGTAAGCTCGTTCTGCTGCTCGAACGCAAATGCGGCTTCGGCCTGTTCCATCGTCAGAGGAACGGCGTCATCCCGACCGCCGAGGCGCAGATGCTGTATGCGGAGGTCGAACGCGTCTTCCTCGGCGTCGATTCGATCCAGGCGCGCGCCAGGGCGATCCAGCGGCTCGACTATGGCGAAATCCGGCTCGTGGCCTTTCCCTCGCTCGCCACCCGCATCCTTCCGTCGATCCTGGCCGAATTCCTGGAGGCGCGGCCTGGCCTGCGGATCGAGATGTCGAGCCGCAATTCCTGGCTGCTGGTCGAGCGCATCGCCACGCAAGCCGTCGACGTCGGCTTCGGCATGTTCGCGGCTGACAGGCCGGGCGTGCGGTTCGAGAAGCTCTGCACCATGCGCGCCGTCTGCGCACTGCCGCCGGGCCACAGGCTGGCCGGACTGGATGTGGTCCATGCGACCGATCTCACCGGGGAACGCTTCGTCGGCATGGTCGAGGAGGATCGCGCGCAGTTGCAAGTCGACAAGGCCTTCGCCGAAACCGGAGCCCGGCCCAACGTCGTCCTGACGGCGCAACTCACCGAGGCCTGCTGCTCATTCGTCGCGGCCGGCGTCGGCGTGTCGGTCGTCGATCCGTTGAGCACCGAAGGTTTCGCGAGCGGCCAACTGGTCGTTCGCCCTTTCCGGCCCGCCGTGGATTACGACATCTGGGTCGCCCTGCCGAGCTTCCGCGATGCCGCGCTCGGCACGCGCGCTCTCGTCGAGCATGTCAGGACCGGCTTGACCCGCAAGCTCGCAATCATGGCGACAGCCATCGGGGAGCCTCCGATCTAGCATATCTTTTCGTTATGTCTGAGGCGGCAGAAGCGATTTGACCGCAGGCCTCGTGCGACCGCCTCTATCGTGGAAGGAACTTCTTCGCGAAAGAGAGGCAGGAATGCCGCCCATCACAGTCCTCGCCCCCACCGGAACGCTAGGTTATGGCTTTGGCGAAGAAGCGCTCGCGCGCGGCATGTCGCTCAACCCAGCCGTGATCGCCGTCGATGCCGGGTCGACCGATCCGGGTCCGCATTATCTCGGCTCGGGCAAGCCCCTCGTCTCGGACGTCAGCATCAAGCGCGAGCTGACCGCCCTGATCCGTGCCGGGCGTGCGGCTGGCATACCGGTTATCGTCGGCAGCGTCGGCGGCGCGGGATCCGGCGTCCAGGTCGATCGCACGGCGGCTCTGGTCCGCGAGATCGCCAGCGAGAACGGGCTGCAGCTCAGGCTGGCCACCATCCGCTCGGATATCCCGATCGAGCGCGCGAAGCAGGCGGTGGCGGCGAACGAGGTGCTCGACTTCGAGGCCGGCTACCCCCTGACGCAGGGCGCGCTCGACGAAACGGTCACCCTGGTCGCGCAGATGGGGCATGAACCGATCTGTGAGGCGCTCGACGCAGGCGCCAACGTGATCATCGCCGGCCGCGCCTGCGACGACTCCGTCATCGCCGCCTATCCGATCTGGAAGGGGGCCGATCCGGCCCTGGCCATCCACATGGGCAAGATTCTTGAATGCGGCGCATTCTCTGCCGAGCCATTCGCCATGGATGTGATGCTCGGCACCGTGGACGAGGACGGCTTCGTGCTGGAGCCCGGCAGCATCAGGCGGCGGGCTTCCGTCAAATCCGTCTCCGCACATTCGCTCTACGAGCGCGAGAACCCGTTCAGGCAAGGCGGCCCGGGGCATGAGATCGACCTCACCGGTTGCTCCTTCGAGCAGCTCGGCGATAGGCAGGTGCGCGTCACTGGTGCCAGGCTGACCGAGACCGAGGACTACTATGTCAAGCTGGAGGGCGCGCGACTCGCCGGCTATCGCTCGATCGCGATCGCCGGTATTCGCTGTCCGACCACGATCGCGGCGCTCGACGGCATCCTGGACCAGCTCGAAGAGCGGGCACGCGACTATTTCGCGCCCGATCTTATTTCGGTGCAGTTCCATGTCTATGGCCGCGACGGCGTGATGAAGGAGCTGGAGCGGGAGCATTCGCCAGCGCGGGAAATCGGCCTCGTGATCGAGGTCACCGCCGCTTCGCAGGAACTTGCGCATGCCGCCTGCCACCAGATCAGCGGAGCCATGCTGCACCATCACTACGAGGGCATCATCAACCCCTCCGGAAACCTCGCCTTTCCCTATTCCCCGTCCGACCTCGATGTCGGCCCCGTCTACGAGTTCAGCGCCTATCACCTGATGAAGGTGGCTTCGCCGACCGAGCTTTTCCCAGTCACGCTGGAGGATTTGTGACATGGCCGCCCGTCCGCTCCGCGAGATCGCCGACATCGTTCGCAGCAAGAATGCCGGTCCCTACCGCATCACCTTCGACATCCTGTGCAGGGAGAAGGCGAACTACGAGACCATCCGGAATTCCGGCGCGATAACGCCGGAGACGGTCGCGAAAGCTTACAGTCTTGACCCCTCGGACATCTCATCCTTCTTCGAGATCGACATGGCCAACGCCATCAAGATCACGATCAGGCGCCCGCGCGCCCAGGGTTCCGCGGGCGAGGGCGACATGTATGGCTGTCAGCAGCACGTTCCGTTGATGAACATGCTCGTCCCAATAGGTTAGACCACGCTGCGCTTGAAAACCGCGATCCACTTTTCGGGCCGATGCTTTCGTGGAACGGCCAGGCCTCCTGGCGATGGTCGCGCTCATGCACAGGACCGAGTCCGCCGTCTCCGCCATCTCGCTCTGGCCCGCCCTCGAAAGCCCGGGCCGTCATCCCCGGGCCAGCCGCCGCCCTTCCTGACGGCGACGCCGGGACCGCTGCTCCCCTGCGGCGATATGAGCGTCGCGCGCGGGGGCCGAGAGGAGCGCGGCAGAGCTCGACCAGCTTCACCCGGTCGCCGGCCTTGATCGCTGTGATCAGCGCCCCATGCTCGGCGCGAGCCCTGCGCCGGATGCGCGGGGTTTGCTGCCGTGATCGAACGGGCGCCATGAACTTTCTGCGCCATCATCTGGATCGGCGCGACCAGATGCGCGTTGCCGCAACTGGTGAAGAAGACCCGGTCGCGATTGGCGCGAAATGGCAAGACGGGCAGGCGGCCCATGCACGAAATGCCGCGGCGGCAGTCCTGGCGGGGCGGATCACGGGTTTCCCCCGCCCCCTGGGCTGGCGATAAGCCGCAGCACGGACGCGGACCCATTCGGTCATGCCCCGATGAGCACATGAATCAGAGACGCCAATGAGGTGCCGTTCCATGCGAATGACGTCGATCTACAGCCTGAGTTTCCTGGTTCTCGCGCCATGCGCGGCGTATGCGCAGACGGTTCCGGTCAATGTCGACAACTTCAAGCGCGCCGAGACCGATTTCTATATGGCAAAAACGGCCGCTGACGGCGGCTTCGGCAAATTCGCCCATAGCAGGACGCCGACACCGATCGACAAGCAGCCCGTGGTCCGGATGAACCGGGATACGCTCTACTCCCAGGCGCTCTTCGACCTCGACGCCGGCCCTGTGACCATCACCCTTCCCGAAGCCGGGAAGCGCTTCATCTCGATGCAGGTCATCAGTGAAGACCATTACACCCCGATGGTGGTCTACAAGCCCGGCCGCACGACGCTGACCAAGGACAAGGTCGGCACCCGCTATGTGTTCGTTGCGGTCCGTATCCTTGTCGACCCCAACGACACCAAGGACCTCGCGCAGGTTCACGCGCTGCAGGATGCGCTTAAGGTTGAGCAGAAGTCGGCTGGCAAGTTCGAGGCCCCGAACTGGGACCTGGCTCAACAGAAGAAGATCCGTGACGCGCTCGAAGCGCTGTCGGCGGCATCCGGCAGCTTCACCAACGCCTTCGGCCCGAAGGGCAAGGTCGATCCGGTCAAGCACCTGATCGGCACGGCAGCCGGCTGGGGCGGCAACCCCGACAAGGACGCATCGTACCCCTCGTTCACCCCGGCCAAGAACGACGGCACAACGGTTTACAAGCTCAAGGTCAAGGATGTCCCTGTCGACTCGTTCTGGTCGATCAGCGTCTATAACGACAAGGGCTTCTTCCAGAAGAACGATTACGACGCCTATTCGGTCAACAGCATCACCGGCAAGAAGAGTGCCGATGGCGCGATCGACATCCAGTTCGGCGGCTGCGACGGAAAAATCGCGAATTGCCTGCCGATTACGCAGGGGTGGAATTACACGCTTCGGCTCTACCGTCCTCGGGCCGAGATCCTGAATGGCAAGTGGACGATGCCGGAGGCGCAGCCTGCATCGTAGACGGCATCAGCCCCGTTCGTCCGGCCGGCAAGCAGCGGTAACCTTCCACCCGCTCAAGCCGTTGGCCGCATGGTGAAACCGGGACGGCGGTCGTCCGCCGTTCCGGTCCTCCTCGGACGGAGACTGAAGCTTCGCAACCTCGGCGTCCTCGCTCCGGACCGGATGAACACCCTATCGAGAGCTCACATCGAGATCATCGGACCGGATATCGTATCCAGTCCGATGATCTAACCCTTTGTCTTTGCATCGGCTTTGCCCCGAAAGCCGCAATCCACTTTTCGGGGCGATGCTTTAGCCATCTGTGATTGCATCGGCTTTCCCGAAAACGGCAGTCCACCTTTCGGGCCGATGCCCTAGAACCGGACGTCGATCCTGCCCTTGAGGGCATGATCACGGGCGTTGTCGCCCAGTGCGGCACTGTAGCTGACGCCGAGCGTGGTGGTGGCGGTGGCGCGCCAGGCGAGGCCGGCCTCGGCCACCAGGGCGTTGCGGGCAAGCGGGGCGGCAAAGGTCTGGAACGGTGTTGCGGCACCGATGAAGGCAAGCTTGGCCGCGGGTGTGGTGTCGCCGAAGGCATGGCGCCAACCGAGCATGC
>NZ_JBFRGS010000033.1:0-38237 GCF_052115465.1 Allobosea sp. 2RAB26
GACGCCGACCGTGGCCGCGGCGGTGCCGCTCAGGCCGGCGATCGCCGCGGCCGCGCCGGCCAGGCTCGCGCCCCCGGTGAACGGGGCGGCCATGACGCAGCCGACTGCGAGCGTCAGCGAGGCGGCGGCGCCGATGCCGCCGATCGTGGCGCCGATGGCTGCCAGGTTGATGCCGCCATTGATGTCCTCGAGCAATTCGTCGCTCATCGGGCCGCGGCCGGACGAGGCCTCGAGCAGCGCGCCGGCCTTGGCGTAGACCTGCTCGGCTTCCTCGGCGGAAAGCGCATGGCCGTGCTCGGCGGCGAAGGAGCGCAGGCTCTCGGGACCGGTCACGGTCAAGGCGAACTGCTTCAGCTTGGCCTCGTCCTGCAGCGCGGCGGCCATGTAGCTTCCGAAGGACGGATGTTCCTGTGAGGTGCTCATCTTTGTTTCCTGTATCGGCTGGATCGGGGGAGAGGTGGCGCTTCGCCTCAGCCCGTGATCTTGTCGTGGATCAGTTGGGAGGCTCCGCCCGCCAGCGCGCCGGTGACAGCTCCGGAAAAAGCCGTTCCAGCTCCGCCCACGACGGCCGTGCCGACGAGCGCCACGGTGCCGGCGACCGTTCCCAGCGCGATGCTGACGGGCGCGGTGGCGACGGCGATGGCGACACCGGCGACAGCGCCGGCAATCCCGCAGATCGTGCCGCCGACCGCCGCCCAGCTCACGCCGCCATTCACGGTGCCCAGCACAGCGTCATCCAGACGAACCTCGCCGCCGGCTGCCGCAGTCTGGGTCACGACGAAATCCTGTGCGGCTTCGAACACCGTCCGCGCTTCGCTCTCGCTGATATCCACGCCCCGCGCCGCGGCATAGCCGACCAGCGCTTGCGGGGTGTCGACCTCGCTGTTGAACCGGGCCGATTCGGCCGCGTCGCCATGGGTGCTGATGATCATGTTCTGGAAGGACTTCAGCCGAATCTCGTCGGTGAATCCGTAATTGTGGCTATGCATGTGAATCTCCCGCGTCACTCTGATGGAATGATATTCGGTTGTCGGAGCGGGTTTGTGGAGTAAATTACTTTAACAAATGTTAATTCATCTCGCATCGCGATGAATTTATACGCCGATATACGGATTACCGATATTTATATATTTAATTGAACTTAGAAATAGACTTCGGCTACTTGCCGGAATCGACGCCTTGCACCGCATGGGTGGCAGGGCAGGGTGCCGAACAGCCCGAAAGAAGCAGGGCAAAAGGAAGCGCAACGCGCATGCCGTTGCGCGAGGCTCCGTCCCACTTTCGAACTGGCGCGGTCGGACGGCGCTGCCGCACCAGCTCCGGGCGCTTCCATGTACAGCTGACGTTGGTACGGACGTCGACCGCAAGCAATACCTGAAATTGTAACGCTTTTTCCGGGATGTAACGCGATGTAACGACTTGCTCTGCCCGGACGTTGTTTTTTGAAGGCAAGCAAAAGCTGTGTCTATTTTGGTACGCCCATGGAGCGGAACTCGCGCGGCGGATCGGCTTTCGACGCCACAGCCACGGGCTTATCCGGGAAAGCCCCGGTCAGGGCGCTGTTGGCAGCGCGACCCGCACCGTCGTGCCTTCGCCTTCGCTGCTCTCGATCGAAACCCGGCCGTCATGGGCGGTGACGATCTTCTTCACGAGAAAGAGGCCGAGGCCGGATCCCTCGACGGCCTCCGAATACCGCCCGCGCGCGCCGAGGACGAAGGCCCCGGGAAGCTCGGAGGCCGGGATGCCGCAGCCGCGATCCGTGACGGTGATAGTGATCTCTTCTCCCGCCAGGCCCAAGGCGAGCGCGATCGGCTCGCTGCCTTTCAGCGCGGTGAATTTGACGGCATTTTCCAGCAGATTGATGATGACGAGCTCCATCATGCCCTCATCGGCCACGATCGTCGCCTGCGCAGCCCGAGGCTCGATCAGCAGTTTGATCGTCGGGCCGCTGAGAAGATCGCAGGCGCGCTGGTGGGCGGCGACGACGAGGGCGCCGGCATTGACGTGGGCAATCCGGGGGCGGAAGGACGGACCCTGCACCCGGCTGCGGGCGAGATTGATCTCCAGCATTTCGACGAGCCGCGCGATCGCTCTGCGGATGCGCTCGATCCGGCCCTGGTTGGCGCCGTCATCGGGCGGCAAGGCCAGCCCGATGCTGTCGATGCTCGAGCGAATGGCGGCGAGCGGCGTCCGGTACTGATGTGACACGACTTCGAGAAAGCGGACCTGCTGGAGCTGGGACTGCTTTTCGAGACGCAGAGCGTCTTCGGCGATGCGCCTGGCATCGACGAGCTCACGCGTTCTCTCCTCGACCAACCCCGCCGCAATGTTCTCGGCAAGCTGCGCATGCCGCAGCGCCTCGTCCTTCATCCGGAGGGTCAGCGCTTCGGCGTCCCGCAGCCGAACCGCGAGGGCGCCCGTCAGCAGGACCGTGAGAAACAGGCCGGCAATGCCATAACTGTGGATGGCCCAATGCGGCAGCCAGGCGACCCCAAGACGCTGCGCCATCGTCAGGAAGGCGCCGACGCACAACGCCGAGAACGCCGCGCCCCTGAGACGGCTCGCGGCCCCTTCGTCGCTCCACTGCCTCAGGCCCTGCACCATGTTCACGCAGGCCATGACGATCCCCAGCACCGTTCCGATCGGGCCGAAGATCATGTTCAGGCCGGCGAAGGCGAAGCCTACGCCCACGAGCCCGGCGGCTGCGCTTCCCTGATAGAGGCGGTGCAACAGCGGAGCCCGGTTGCGCAGGTCAAGAATGCGCATATAGGCGATTGCGCTGGCGGTCAGGCCCGCCCAGGCATTGAAGCCGAGAAAGGCATCGTTGGCGGCACCATTCTCGGGAAAGAGATAGACCCTGCTATAGCCGAGATTGCCCATGTAAATCAGCATGATGCCAAGCGTGCTGGCCGCCAGAAGCGGGTATTGCGCCTTCCTGTCGAAATAGAAGAAGACGAGCTGGGTCACCAACAGCACGCCCATCCCACCCAGCCAGGCACCGTAAAGACTCGCATCCAGGGCGGCCCCGGCGGCGTAGCCTTCGGCTGATGCCAGGCGCAGATGCAGATAGGTCGCCGAATTGCCGTTCCGGACGCGGATGAACACCCGCGTCGTCGCACCTTCGGCCAGATCGAGCCGAATGGCATAGTCGAGCGCCGAAAGGCCGTCCCGCGGCAGGGGACGGCGATCCCCCATCTCGTGCCGGGTAAACCGCTCGACCGAAAGGGGGGCATCCGGCGCGGCGGTGTAGACATCGACGTAATCGAGGAAGTTCGGCGCCAGGGAAAGGATGGCCTGTTTGGTCACCCGGCCGGGCAGTTCCATCCGAATCCAGACGGGGGTCCGGGTGAAGCCGAAGTTGACATGCGCCCCCTGGATAGGCCGAAACTCAGCCTGCTTGGCCGAATCGAGGATCTCTGCCAGCGACAGTGACGAAGCGGGATCGGACAGGACGGAAATCGTGCCGTTCAGCGAGGGCAAGGGCGCAGGCCGGGGCGGAGATTCCGGCAGGGCCAGATATGCGATGCCGAATGCGAGCATCGCCGCCAGCACGGCGAGCCACAGGCGGGGACGGCGGTGCCGCGGCGGCAGGGCTGCGACCGAGGCCATGCCGGAACGCGTCGCCGCGCCATCATCAGTCGCGGGCAGGATTGTCGGGGCCGGCGTCAACGGAATCTCGTCGCGATGGGGTGGATGCACATGATGATGGCGGACGCGGTGGCCGGCCCGAAAGGTGCTGCACAGGAGATCTCGCGAGATTTCAAAATCATTCTCGTGGAGGACGACCACGATCTCCGTCAGAGCCTCGCCGACTATCTACGGCTGCGAAACATGCATGTCACGGAGGCGCCGTCCGGCATCGCATTCTACAAGGCGTTGCTGCAGGAGCGCTATGACATCGCGGTCCTGGACGTCAACCTGCCGGACGTCAGCGGATTCGAGTTGGCCAGGGACATGGCCGCACGGCGGGAGATGGGGATCATTCTGTTGACGGCGCGCACCGGTCGCGACGATCGCGTGCGCGGCTATGCCGAAGGAGCCGATCTCTATCTCACCAAGCCGGTCGACACCGAGGAACTGGCCTTGGCCATTCTCAATCTCGGTCGACGCATGCGCCGCGGGCCGGTCGAAGCCGAAAGCGGTCGATGGGCGGGTGCCATCGAGGCGCCCGAAGGCGCAGCCTGGCGGCTCAATCGGCACACTCAAACGCTGCGCTCGCCGGACACCAGATCGGTGAAGCTTTCGGTTCGGGAGGTGATCCTGCTCGAGCACCTGGCGGCGCGACCGGACGAAACGGTTTCGCGGGATCTGATCATGGGCCTGTTCGGCCACGCCCGGATCGATCCCGAAAGCCGGCGTTTCGACGCGTTCCTGGCGCGCCTGCGTTCTTGAAAGCGGCAGGAATGGAATCTCCCCTGCAAGTGGTTCACAGCGCCGGCGTAAGGCTGGTCAAGCAGATCGACGTTGTCTGACGTCGTTCGATCACCCTTCGTCATCCACGCGATGGCATCGCGATCGCCAAGCTCGCGCGGGGGGGGGCGACGGTTCGAAGGGGCCGCGTTTCCGCACTGGCACTACCGTGCAGCGTTGGGGCCCGCGAGTTCGTTTGCCACTGAATCGAGTTCGCTGATGCCACCCTCGGCATCATAGAGGATCGCGCAGCTTACATTTGGCATCTCGCTGGCAAGATCAAGCGTAACGCGATATTTGGGGAACGATAATTTTAACCCGCCGATGATCCCGCGCTGGAAATCCTGAGTATTATTCTTGGTTTCCATTTCAATAAAAATAGAGTCCACCTCTTTCGAGAGCGTGTCGGGATCCAAATACAGCTTTGATTTATGAAGATAATTGGCAACGGCCACCGAGAAACACGCTGTGCCAAGGTAGGAAAGCGGTGTGATCTGATAGCGGTCGGCCCTGTTCATTTTGGCGGGATCGGTTTCCTTCAGGATAAAATTCGCCGAGAGCGACCCATCGGGCCCATGGATGATCGCGAGATTGAAAGGGGCTTCGATCGAGCCGAACGCGTAGCATCCACTTTCCAGGCACGAATATTCGGCCGTCGGATCGGTCGGGAAGAACTGCGAGATGCCGTTCGCCGCGTACTCATCAGGATGGAGCTTCCATTCGGGCCGGAACGCGGTGGCCCGCAGGATGGCAATCAGGCTCTTCATCTGGCCGGCCAGAGACGGTTCCTGCCCCCGGGATGCGGCCGGACATGAGATGGCGGCCACGAAAGCGACGGCAAGGCCGATCAAGGACCTTGAGACACTGCGCGACATTGTTGCCCTCGCGGCCTGCTTCGTCATGGATCGAACTGTAGCGACAAGGGCACTCGCTTGCGACCCGGGATGCGTGATCGCCATAAGCGCGGTAGTCTTTGGTCGCCCTCCTGTTTCGTCGCCTCACGCGGCGGTGCGCCGCTCAGCATCGTCGCAAATCAAGTCAAAGCCCCAACAAGCGCTGCCCTGCCGTCAGGGACCGGATTTCCAGCGAGGTATTCGATGACGCTGCGACGCATCATGATTGCCGCATCCTCAGTCCTCCTGACAGCCTGCAATTCGGTTGGCTACCCGACCAGCTACTCGACCGGCCCCTGGGGGCCACGCAGCGTCTATGGCCCGGCACCTGTTTACCCCGCGCCTTGGGATGCGCCGCCCTATGACGGTGTCGACACGGAACCCTATTTCGATAACGGCGGCATGGATTCCTTCCAGACCGATGTCGCACCTCCCGCCGGACGCGTCGTGGTTGGACCACCACCAGACCCTGTTGCCTCGGGGCCTGATTATGCGCCGGACCCTTATGAGGACGGCGAGCTTCCCCGGGAGGGAGAGGTGATCGAAGAGCGACCGCAGCCTGCGCGAAGACTTCCGACAAACCAGCCCTCTGCCTCGCAGGCGATTCCACCTGCATCCAGCCCATCAGCCTACGCCGGGGCCTGGCGAGTTGTGGATGCCAGCGGAAAGGCCTGCAGAATTCAACTCTCCACCACGTCCTCGATCGACCTCTACAAGGCCTCCGTGAGTGGTTGTGCGGGATCTCCGCTTGAGACCGTCAACCTCTGGAGTTTCTCAGGAGGCAATGTCACGCTGTACTCGCGCGAGCGGGTCGTTGCCCGCCTTTCTGGTCAGGAGGCGAGCCTTTCAGGCTCGGTTGAAGCGGGTGGTGGCTCGCTTCGCATGACGCGGTGAAGAGGCGAACGCTTTTCCATCGCGCCGCCGGAACTCTTTGCCCGATGGAGCGTTTGGTTGCCGCCCAGGCTGGTACGCCCGTGCAGTTCGTCCGCGTCGGAATCGATCTGCTCGTGCGCGCCCGACCGTACGGGCGTCTTCTTGGAGCGATCGAGACCTGCCGATGTCGACTGTTAATGTCCGCTTCCCCGGTGTGCTCAATTCGAAGGAGATGCTGGTTGCCGAGTCGATCCAGGCGCGTGCCTGGGATGCCGTCAGCCGCGACAACCGCCTCATCGGCGACGAGGCAGATGCTGCGAAAGCGAAACTCGGTGGCATCATCGTTCGCCTGATGAGCGATGGCTCCAAATCCATCAACACCCTTGCCGCTGAGGCGGTTCAGACCTTCCGGGAAAGCGCCGCCGGCGGATGACGCACCGGCGCAACGGGGGCAGCGATGGGCCAGCGTCGGCGTCCGGCGCGTTGCGACTGCCGGGATGGTGACGCCGCAAGGCCGGCATCCGTCGCTGGACGATGGTGCAACCTGCGTTCTTGGCGCTTTGCAAACAGGCATCGTGACGTAAAAGTCAGGAATTACGCTCGGAATCAACGCCGGCGCCCAGAAGCAGACGTCGGAAAAGAGCCGGGTCATGGATGTGCAGAAGCCTGCGGCAGGCACTGGGCCGTTTGCGCCTCTCAACAACCTGACATTCCGGGCCATCTGGCTCGCCGGGCTGATCTCGGGGATGGGATGGCTCATCCAGACCATCGCGATGAGCTGGCTGATGGCAACCATCACGCCGTCCAGCGTCATGGTTGCCTTGGTTCAGGCGGCGACGAACCTGCCCGCTTTCATTCTGTCGATCTTCGCCGGAGCCATCGTCGACAATTTCAATCGGCGCAAGGTGATGCTGGCGGCGCGGTCCTTGATGGCCGTGACCGCCGCTGCGCTGACGATCCTCGTCGCTTTTGGCATGATCAACCCCTGGATCATCCTGTTCTTCAGCTTCCTCGCGGGCTGCGGCATCGCCTTCAACGACCCGGCCTGGCAAGCGTCGGTGGGCGATATCGTCGATCGAAAGGATCTCGCAGCGGCCGTTACGCTGACCTCCGTCGGGTTCAACACGGTGCGCAGCGTGGGGCCGGCTCTCGGGGGCATCATTCTCGCGTCCTTCGGCCCCTTGACGGCATTTTGCCTGTACACCCTTGGCCATCTCGCGCCGCTGATCGTGGTCTGGCGCTCCCGGTGGAAAGTTCCAACCTCGAGACTGCCACCTGAAGCGATGCTGACGGCGATCTCCGACGGCATTCGCTTCACGTCGCTGTCTTCGGAGATCAAGACGGCGCTCGCCCGCGGCTTTCTGTTCGGGCTCGCCGGCATCGCCATTCTCGCACTCCTGCCGTTGGTGGTTCGTGACCAGCTTAAGCAGGGAGCCGTTGCCTATGGCACCCTGATGGCCGGCTTCGGCGCAGGAGCGCTGCTGGCGGGCCTGACCTCGACAGCGCTCAGGCGAAAATTGTCGGACGAACAGCTGCTGAAGCTGGCTTGCGTCGCGTGCGCGACATGCACGATCAGTCTTTCGCTGACGAAGACCCCGGCTGTCGCGGCGGTTGCCCTCATGCTCGGCGGCGCCGGATGGGTTCTGGGGTGGTCGGGCCTGAGCATCAGCGTGCAATGGGCGAGCCCCCGTTGGGTCGTCGGCCGGACGATTTCGCTCTATTACGCGCTCACCTCACTCGGGCTCGCCGCCGGGAGCTGGCTTTGGGGGATGGTCACCGAGAGCTATTCCTTGAGTTTTGCCTTGCAGGCGTCGAGCGCAGCCTCGCTTGGCGTCGCCGGTCTCGGGCTGCTCCTGCCCATCCACCAGCGCAAGGATTCTGATGTTTCGACGCACGAGACCTTCGAGGCGCCCGCCATCAAGCTCGATCTGAAGCCGCGAAGCGGTCCGATTGCCGTCAGGATCGAGTATCGGATCGCCGCCGATCAGATTGAGAACTTTCTCGCCCTGATGCTGCAGCGCCGGCGCGCCCAAGGGCGCAACGGCGCCCGGAGATGGATTTTGACGCGCAATCTGCGCGATACCGCCGTGTGGACCGAGTCGTTCCACACGCCCACCTGGCACGATTATCTGCGTTTCAATTACCGCCAGACCGCAGCCGACAGAGCCCTGAATGCCAGCCTCGTTGATCTGCATATGGGGCATGAGGCACCGGACGTGACCCTCTCGATCGAACGGCCCACCGCCACGCCGCGCAAGGCCGATGTCTTCCGGTCCGACACCCCCCACACCTGAACGTCGCCATTCCTTGAAACCCGCCGATCGCTCGGCCAGGCACCGGGATCGGGCTCCGGCCAGTCGCGAGGGCCACGTGGCCGCCTGCATAGAGGCGGCCAGACCTGGCGCAGGGCGGCTTCAGCTCACATTGAGCCGGGCCTCTGCATCTCGAATGGTCCCATCGGCCACCGGAAGCAGTCGCGCATGATTTCGTCGACCTGGTCTTCCGAGGCGACGCCTTCCTCGACCACGCGCCGCGCCTCGATGCGGACGGCGCGGTTGATCCGGTTGGCGACATAGCCCCAGCTATCGGGCTGGTCCTTGACCACGATCGGGTTCTTGCCGCAGCGACGTGCCAGGGCGCTGACATAGTCGATCGCGTCCTGCGCCGTCCGCGGATGCGCAACGAGCTCGGCGAGCCGGATCACCGCCACCGGTTGGGCCCAGTGCCAGCCGAGCACGCGCTCGGGCCGGCCGGTCGCCCAGGCCAGGGCCGTGATCGGCAGTCCCGCCGCGTTCGAAGTCAGGATGGCGGCGGGCGGGGCGGCCTGGTCGAGGCGGCGGAAGACGTCGCATTTCAGCGTCAGGTCTTCCGGCACGGCCTCTATGGCGAGATCGATCCCGGCGCAGGCTTCCTCCAGCGACACCGTCGTGGTGATGCGTGCGAGCGCGTCATTCGCCGCCTGGGCCGTGACCTTGCCGCGCTCGACACCGCGGCGCAGGCCGAAGCGACCGTTCTCGATCGTGTCGAGCGAGGCCTGCAGGCGCTGCTCTGCGATGTCGTTCAGGCGCACGCGACAGCCGGCGAGCGCGAGCGATTGGGCGATGCCGGTGCCCATGATGCCGGCCCCGATCACGGCGACGAGAGGGGATAGTGCGGGTTCGTTCACAGCAATTGCTCCTTCAGGAAGATGTTGATGTCGCGCGGCGGCAGCAGCCGTCCGCGCAGCGCCGCGTCGAGGGTCTCCGGCGACCAGCGGCGCGGCGCGCGCACGCGTTGCGTAACCGCCGCGATGTCCATCAGCAGGACCTCCCGCCCAATGAGGTGGAAGACCTGCGCGTTGGCCGGGCAGGCGGCTTCCGCCAGCCAGGCGATGAGGGGAGAGACATTGTCGGGCGCCATCACGTCGAAGCTGCCATCGACGGGCGCATCCTCGATCGTGGCTTCGCTGATGCGCGTGCGCGCCGAAGGCGAGACGACGTTGGAGCGGACGCCGTAGCGGGCGCCCTCCAGCGCAATCGTGGAGGACAGGGCGACGACGGCAAGCTTGGCGCTGGCATAGTTCGCCTGCCCGACATTGCCGGCGAAGGCGGAGGCGGAGCTGGTATGGACGACGCTGGCGGAGACCGCTTCGCCGCGCTTGTGGCGCTCGCGCCAATAGGAGAGGGCATGGCGCGCCGGCGCGGCGTGGCCCTTGAGATGAACGCGGATGACGGCGTCCCACTCGGCCTCCGACATGTTGGCGAGCGTGCGGTCGCGCAGGATTCCGGCATTGTTCACGAGCACGTCGAGGCGGCCGAAGCTCGACACGGCGAAGGCGACCAGTGCCGCCGCCTCGTCCCAGTCGGCAACGTCATGTCCGCTGGCGACGGCCTGCCCACCGAGCCCGCGGATGGTTGCGACGACATCCTCGGCAGGGCGAGTGTCGCGGCCTGCACCGTCGAGCGCAGCCCCACGATCATTGACGATCACCGCGGCGCCCTGCGCGGCCAGCGCCAGCGCATGCGCCCGCCCCAGTCCGCGCCCGGCCCCGGTGACGATGGCGACGCGGTCGCGCAGCCTCATGGGGCGACCCTCTCGAAGGCGGGGAAGGGCGGCGCGTCCTCGCGCTCGCGCCAGACCAGACTGACCCGGTCACCGATGCTGCAGTCGGGGCCATCGATGCCCGCGAGCAGGCGCGGCCCGGCATCGAGCGTCACCAGCGCGACCTGATAGGGCGGCGGCAGGAGATCGGAGACGGGAATCCGCACCGTGGTGATCGAATAGACTTCTCCCGCGCCAGCGACATCGACCCAGTCGAGCTCGCGGCCCTCGCAGGACAGGCAGAACGGCCGCGGGTAGAATTGATGCTGGCTGCAGCCGCGGCAGCGCTGGACCGCGAGGCGCCTCTCGCTGGCTGCCTCCCAGAACGGCCAGAGAAAGGGGTCCTCGACCTTGAAGGCGTGATCAGTCATTGGCCAGAACCACCGTGCTCGCAGTTGACAGGAAGCCGCCGGTGCCGTGCGCCACGCCGATGCGCGCGCCGGGCACCTGGCGTTCGCCGGCCTCGCCTCGCAGCTGGCGCACCGCCTCGATCAGCAGCATCAGGCCGAGCGCACCGGGATGATTATAGGAGAGCCCGCCGCCCGAGGTCATCGAGGGCAGGGAGCCGCCGGGGCGCAATGCGCCCGATTGTGCGAAGGCGCCGCCTTCTCCGAGCTTGCAGAAGCCGAGGTCCTCGAGCGCGATCAGCACGCTGATCGTGAAGGAATCATAGGGCTGGAAGACGTCGACATCGGCCGGCCGGATGCCAGCCATGGCGAAGGCCTCCGGCCCGCAGCGCCGCCCCGGCATGCCCTCCCGGTCGAGATCCGGCATCTGGGAGACCAGCCAGTGGTTCTGGCTCTGCGCTGCGCCGATGACCCGCACGGCCTTCTTGGCGGCGTCGCGGGCACGCTCTGCGGTGGTCACCACGATCGCCCCGCCGCCATCCGTGACGAGGCAGCAGTCGAGACGGGTCAGCGGATCGCAGATCGGCGCCGAGGACAGAACCTGGTCGATGCTCAGCGGCTTGCGGCTCCAGGCCTTGGGGTTGCGCATCGCCCACATCCGGGAGGCGACGGCGACTTCCGCCATCTGCTCGCGCGTGGTGCCGAACAGGTGCATGTGCCTTGCCGCATAGAGCGCGTAGCGCCCGATCGGCGCCGGCAGCCCGGTCGGAACCTCGAGCTGCTGCAGCATCGGCACGCCCATGCCGCCGGCAGGCGGCTCGCGATGGCGGGCGCGCCGACTGCGCTGGCGCGAGGCATAGGTGATCAGGGCCACCTCGCAGAACCCGGCATTGATGGCCGCGATCGCCTTGTGGACATGGGCTTCGAAGGCCGCGCCGCCGAAATCGGTGGAATCGGCGTAGCGCGGCTGGATGCCGAGATATTCCCCGACCTGGACCGAGCCTTCCTCGCCCATATAGTTGACGAAGAGGCCGTCGACGTCGCGGATCGACATTCCGGCTTCCGCCAGGGCCTCGGCCGCGGCCAGCGCGATCATCGAGAGTTCGTTATGGTCGTGGACCTCGCCCAACGGCGTTTCCGCTGCGCCGGCGATGTAGACGGGACGCATCGTCACTGGCTCAATCCTTCGGGGGTACGGGCCGCGATCAGGGCGCTGCGGCGGATCTTGCCGGACTGGTCGCGCGGCAGGGCGGAGGTGAACTCGATCGTCTTGGGGATCTTCGCCGCGGAGAGGCGCTCGCGCATCCAGGCGTAGAGTTCGTCGAGCGCGATCGTGCCGGAAGGGTCGACCGGTTCCACGATCGCGTGGACACGCCGGCCCCAGTCCGCATCGGGAAGGCCGACCACGGCGGCGTCGCCGACCGCGGCATGCTCGGTCAGCACGGCCTCGACCTCGGCGGGATAGACATTGACGCCGCCACTGATGATCAGGTCGGTGCGCCGGTCGGCGATGTAGAGGAAGCCCTCGGCATCGACATGGCCCATGTCGCCGACGCTGGTATAGCCGTTCGGTGTCGTCTTGGCCGGCGGCGAGCCGATATAGGCATAGGTCGGCCGAGGATAATGGGTCGGGCGGAAGAAGATCTCGCCGATCTCGCCGGTCGGGACCTCGTTGAATTCGGCGTCCAGGATCTTGAGGTCGCCATCGCCGGCCCGCCCGACGCTGCCGCGATGGCTAAGCCATTCCGGCCCGGAAATATGCGCGTAACCGACGGCTTCGCTGCTGCCATAGGATTCCTGCAGCTTTTCGGCGCCGATCAGGTCGACCCAGGCCTGCTTGAGCCAGACCGGGCAGATGGCCGCGGTGATGAAGATCGAGCCGATGCTGGAGAGATCGCGCGACTGGATCTCCGGCAGCCGGATGATGCGCTGCATCATCGTCGGCGCGAAGAACATGAAGCTGCAGCGATGGTGCTCGATCAGATCGACCACGCGCGCGGCATCGAAGCGCTCCATCAGGATCAGCCGATGGCCTTCGAACAGGCCGAAATGGGCCCAGGTGAAGGGTGCGTTGTGGTAGAGCGGCCCGCAGACCAGCTGGATCTGCCCGGAGCGGAAGCCGATATGGCTGATGTCGCCGATCTCGCCGGGCACGCGGACCCAGGGATGGGGATAGACGATGATTTTTGGGCGGCCGGTCGACCCGCCCGAGGCGGTCGCCTTGCCGGGATGAGCGACCCGGTCCGGCACCGGCTCCGCGTCGCGGCTGTCGTCCAGGCTGACGGCGCGGATCTCGGCATGGCTCATGTCGGCTCCCGCGCGGTCGGCGATCACGAACCTTGCGTCGAGAAGCTTCAGCGTCTCGGCGAATTCGCGCTCGGGCGCACGAGCGCTCTGGGCGACGGTGCAGGCGCCGCAGCGCCAGGCGGCAATCGCGATGGCGATGTGCTCGATGCTGTTGGGGATGCCGGTCACGACCATGGTGTCCGGGCCGACCCCGCGCTGCGCCAGCACGCGGGCGAGGCGCGTGGCGCGCAGATGCAGGTCGCGCCGGGTCACGTCCGTCTCCAGCCCGTCACGATCGACGAAGGTGATCGCCACGATGTCCGGCGCCTCGGCTGCAAGCTGTGCGAGGCGGGCGGGAAAGCTGATTTCGGCAGACATGATCGGTATCCTCGGGAAGCCTGGAGACGCGGACGCGCAACGATTTTCAGCCCGGGCCGAAAGGGCCGGGGGCGGAGGCGGGGGGCTCGCGCATGTGTCGCAGACGGGGCACGGCCTCGAGGAGGCTGCGCGAATAGGGGTGCGACGGTGCGGCGAAGAATCTGTCGGCATGGCCCTGTTCGACGAGCTTGCCGCGATACATCACGGCGACCTCGTCGCTCATGGCCCTGACGGCCGCCATGTTGTGCGAGATGAACAGATAGGACAGGCGCAGTTCCGTCTGCAGATCGCGCAGCAGATTGAGCACGAGCGCCTGGACCGAGACGTCGAGCGCGGAGGTGACCTCGTCGAGCACGATGATCGATGGGCGCACCGCGAGCGCACGGGCGATCGCGACGCGCTGGCGCTGGCCGCCGGACAATTCATGCGGCAGGCGCGAGGCGACGGTGCGGGAGAGGCCAACCGTGTCGAGCAGGCGCCCCAGTGCATTCGGGTCGCGCTCGCCACGCAGCCGCATGCCCTGTTCGATCGCGCGGGCGACGGTCATGCGCGGATCGAGCGAGGCGGAGGGGTCCTGGAAGACGATCTGGACCTGACGGCGATAATTCTTCAGGCGGGCCCCCGCAGCGCGCGTCACGTCTTCGCCGTCCAGCATGATCCGGCCCCCAGTGAGGTCGTGGAGGCGCAGGAGCGCCCGCCCCAGCGTCGACTTGCCGGAGCCGGACTCGCCGACGAGCCCAAGCGTGCCGCCGGGCGGGATCGCGATGCTGACGCCGTCGAGCGCCAGCATCGCCCCGAAGCGCACGCGGATATCGGTCGCGGACAGGCCGGTCATGCTGCAGCCTCTGACTTGGTATCGGACTTGGTCTCGGACTTGGCGTCGGGCTCGCCATCAGGCGCGGCATGCAGCCAGCAGGCGACGATGCGGCCTGATCCGATCTCCGTCTGGGGCGGTTCCGAGCCGGCGCAGGCGCTGTGGCGGGCGGGGCAGCGCTCCTGGAAGGAGCAGCCGCGCGGAAAGGCGCCGATCACCGGCGGCTGGCCCGGGATTTCGACCAGGCGTTGTCCGCGCGGTGTGTCGAGATCGGGAATCGCGCCAATCAGGGCCCGCGTATAGGGGTGGGCGGGATCGCCGATGACCTGCTCGACCGGGCCGTTCTCGACGATCCGGCCGCCATACATCACCAGCACGCGGTCGCACACCTGCGAGATCACCGCCAGATCATGCGAGATCATCAGGATCGCGGTGCCGTCCCGGCCATTGGCCTCGCGCAGCAGTGCGAGGATCTGGGCCTGGACCGTGACGTCGAGCGCGGTCGTGGGTTCGTCCGCCACGATCAGGGACGGGCGCATCATCAGCCCCATGGCGATCATCGCCCGTTGCCGCATGCCGCCGGAGAATTCGTGCGGATACTGGTCGAGCCGCCGGCCGGGCTCGGTGATGCCGACGAGCGCGAGCTGTTCCAGCGCGAGCGCGCTGGCCTCCTCTTCAGACAGGCCGCGATGATGGCGCACGGCTTCCGTCATCTGCTCACGAATGCGCAAAGCCGGATTCAGCGAGGTGCTCGGATCCTGGAAGACGACGGCGAGCCCGGTGCCGAGCAGACGCTCGCGCAGAGCCCCGCTCATCGCCGTCAGATCCTCGCCGGTGAAGAGCATCCGGTCGGAGGAGACCCGGGCCGGATAGCCGGTGAGCCCGGCCAGCGCCATGGCGGTCAGCGTCTTGCCGCTGCCGGATTCCCCGACGAGCCCGACAGTCTCGCCACGCCCGATGCTCAAGCCTACATTGCGAACCGCCGCGATCGTCTGGGAACCCTCGGTCGGAAAGGCGACGCTCAGATTCTCGGCCAGCAGAACCGTATCCTCCCCGCCAGCGAGCCGCAGCGGTGCGATCGCGCCAGCCGCGCTGTCGATGCCGCTGCCGGACGCCAGGGAGCGGCTGCGCATGGGCTGGATCCAAAGCGCGATCGCCTCGCCGAGATAGCTGAAGATCAGGCCGGACAGGGCGATCGCCGCCGCCGGTCCGAGCGCGGCGGCAGGGTTCACGTAGATGGCTTCGGCGCCCTCGATCAGCATGCGGCCCCAGTCGAAGGCCGGCGGGTTGACGCCGAGGCCGAGGAAGCTCAGCGACGCGATCTCGACGATCGCCAGCCCAAGCGAGGTCGCGGTGCTGACGGCGAGCGTGTCGGCGATATTCGGCAGGACATGGCGCCAGAGGATCGCGATACGGCCGAGGCCGAGTGCTTTTGCGGCGGCGACATAGTCCCGCCCGACGATGGCCGAGGACATGGTGTAGCCGAGCCGCGCATAGGTCGGCACGCCGGCGAGGCCGACGCCGAGCACAGCGCCCTCGATGCTCGGGCCGACGATCGTGGTGATCACGATCGCAATCAGGATCGCAGGGAAGGACAGGGCGGTGTCGATGATCCGCGTGCCGATCGCCCGGGCGAGGCTGCCCGATAACGACAGCCACATGCCGATCGCGACGCCCAGCACGACGCGGATGGCCGTGGCCGCCAGCGCCAGGCCGAGCGAGAGCTGCGTTGCCGCGAGCGTGCGGGCAAAAACGTCGCGCCCGAGATCGTCGGTGCCGAACCAGTGTTCCGCGGAAGGCCCCGTTCCGGCGGCCGCGACATCCATCCGGCTGACGACGTCGGAGAACAGGGTGGGCGCGACGAGCGCGGTCCCGAGCAAGAGGATGGCCCCGATGCCGGCCAGCAGGGATGCGAGGTTGAGCCGTCCGGTCATGTGCGGACCGTGCTGCGTGGGTCGGCGATGGCGAGAAGCACGTCGACGATCATGTTGGTGACGAGCACGAGCAGGCCGAGCAGCACGACGATCGCCTGGACTACCGGGTAATCGGCGGTGACGACCGCCCGCACGATGGCGGTGCCCAGGCCCGGCCAGGCGAAGATGTTCTCGACGATAACGGCGCCGCCGATCAGGAAGGGAAAGACCAGGCCGGCAATGGTCAGCGCCGCCGTGACCACGTTGGGCGCGAGATGGCGCAGATAGATGCGCCAGGCGGGCAGCCGCTTGCTGCGGGCCGTGCGGATAAAATCGGCCCGCAGCGTCCGCCTTGCCTCGACCCGCACGACGCGGGCGAGATTCAGCGCCGGCCGCAGGCCGATCGCGAGTGCGGGCAGGATGACCGAGCCGGGGCCGGCGGCACCCGAGATCGGAAGCCAGCCCAGCGAGACGGCGAAGACATAGCCGAGGAAGATGCCGGCCAGCAGTTCCGGGATCGCGCCCAGCGTACCGGTCACGATGGTGAAGCCATGGTCGAGCCAGGGCAGGCGGTCGTCGCGCGTTGCGATGGCGACCGCCAGCCCGAAGCTGAAGCCGACCACCACGACGAAGGCGAGCGCGAGCCCGGCAAGCGCGGCGGTATAGGGCAGGCGATCGCGGATGAGCTCGATCACGGGTTGGCGCGTGGCGAGCGAGACGCCGAAATCACCGCGCGCCACCCCCGCCACATAGTTCCAGAGTTGCACGGCGAAAGGCTGGTCCAGCCCGAGTTCGCTGCGCAGCTGGCTGAGATAGGCAGCGTCTGCGTCCGGCCCGGCGATGCGGCTGGCCGCGTCGCCGGGGATCATCTTCACCATCAGGAAGGTCAGGAGCACGAGGGCAAAGAGGATCGCGGCGATCTGCGCGGCCTTCCCGAGCAGGAACCTGGCGAACGGTAACCTGGCGAACAGGAACCTGGAGAGCGGTCGGCCGCGCGTCATCATGCTGCGCTCACTTGCCGACGCGGATCGAGCGGATATCCATCACAAACGGTCCGTCGATGGTGAAGCGGACGCCCTTGCGCGAGAAGAAGGTGTTCACGCCGCCAAACAGCGGCAGGATGTTCATGTTCTCGAGCAGCGAGAGCTGTGCCTCGCTCCAGCGGGCGCAGCGTTCGGGGCTGTCCGGGGAGGAGGCGAGCGCCGCAGCCTGCGCCGCCGCGAAGCGGGCATTCTCGATCGTGCCGTGGTTCGAGCCCTTGCCGCTCACGAAGGGGACGACGGTATTGGCGCTCGGCATCGGCGGGCCGAAGGGGAAGACGCCGATCTCCCAATCGGGCCCGCTCATCACCGAGGCGGTCTCCTGGAGCGTGATGTTGCGCAGCTCGACCTCGACGCCGATCGCGCGCAGCGCTTCAAGGATGTATTCGGGAGCCGAGCCCTGAAGCCCGGGCTGGCCGATCAGGCGCAGCCTGAGCTTCTTGCCATCCTTGGCGAAGATCCCGTCGGATCCCGGCGCATAGCCTGCCTGTTTCAGCAGGGCCTTTGCCGCCTCGGCATCCGGCTTCGGCAGGAGATCCGCCGTCCTGGGCTCGTAGCAGGCGACCAGGGGGCTGATATAGCTCGTGGCCGTCAGGCCGTTGCCGGCCGTGGCGGCGCGCGTCGCGAGATCGCGATTGATGGCGGTGGCGATGGCGCGGCGGACCAGCACGTCGGCCGTGGAATAGCCGTCGCGATGCTGGAACATCATGAACTGCATGCCGAAGGGTTTGGCATCGAGGAAATCAAGCGATTTCGCGGCCTTCAGCCGGTTGATATCGCGGCCCGTGACCAGGCTGACGTCGATCGTGCCGGATTGCAGCTCATTGGCCGCCGTCGTGTTGTTGTTGATCACGCGCACCTGGATCGTCGCGGGGCGCCCCGGGTCCTTTCCGGTCGCTCCGCTTGAATCCCAGGCATGGTCCGGCCGAAGCTTCAGCACATAGTGCGAACCGCGGACCGAGGCCGCCTTGTCGAGCGTGTAGGGCCCGGTGCCGCTCGGTGTCGAACCCAGCGCTTCGGTATCCTGCAGACCGGAGGGGCAGACGATCGAGGCCCAGGGCATCGCCAGCCCGATCAGCAGGTCGCTGAAGGGGGCGGTCATGGTCAGCGTCACCGTGCCGGCGGCGTCATCCCCGGTGGCGGAATAGCCGGCGATGCCGACGGTGCGATAGGCCATCGGCGCATTGGTTTCCTTGGCGCCGAGGCGGGTCAGCGCGGCGGCGGCCGCGGTCGCGGTCAGCGGGGTGCCATCGGAACAGGTGACGCCCTTGCGCAGCTTGAAGACGGTGCGGCTCGCGTCGCCGCTCCACGATTCGGCGAGCGCCGGCACGGGCGCACCCTTGTCGTCGAGCGCGACAAGGCGGTCATAAAGCACGTTGACGAGTTGATAGCCGTCCGACGTCACGGTCTTGACCGGGTCCAGGCTGTCATAGTCGGCCCCGATGCGGATCGTCGCCTTGTCCGCGGCAAAGCTGGCCGGTGCGACGCAGATGGAAGCGAGAATGCCGGCGACGACCGCGGCTGGCCCCGCGAAATGCCTCAATGACGAACTCATGCGCCTTCCCCTCTTGTTATATTGATATCTAAGATATTAGTTAGGGCCGAAGCGGGGTGTCAAGACGGAGGCCCGGTTCGTGATATGCGTGCATCGCTCGGGCAGCATCGGCCCGCGGAAAGGGATGGTCATGTTCAAGCCGGTGGCGGCGACAAGCTTTCAGGATCTGGTCTATGACCAGCTGAGCGATGCGCTGATGACGGGGGCCTTCTGGCCGGGCGAAACGCTGAATATCAACGATCTCGCAACCCAGTTCGGGACCAGCATCATGCCGGTGCGCGATGCCGTGCGCCGCCTGGCCGCCGAACGCGCTCTTCTTGTCGAGCCGCAGAAGGGGGTCCGCGTCTGGCGCCCGACGAAGTCGGAATTCGCGGAGATCACCCATGTCCGCACGCTGCTCGAAGGGGATGTGACGGCCGCCGCGGTTGCGCATCTGACGGATAAGAACGTTCGGGACGTGGCACGCGCGATTGACGAGATGAACGAGCTCGGGGTCTTCCGCAGCGAGCGTTTCCTCGTGCTGAACAAGCAGATCTTCTTCACGCTCTACGAGGCTGCGCAGCGGCCGGCGACATTGCCGATCATCCAGAGCCTCTGGCGCCAGATCGGGCCGATCGTCCGTCTCTACTCGCTGTTCGAGGGGTTTCCGCCCACCGTGGAAACCTCGCTCGCCTTTGTCGAAGCGCTGCGCCGGCGCGATGGCGAGGCCGCGCGCGAGATCCGGATCAAGCAGATCCTGCGGCCATCCGAAATCCTGATGAGCCGTTTCGACGAAATTCTGGACTACCGCAACGACTCGCCGCGCCACCTGGCCCATGTGAAGCCGATCGCGAGCGCCTTGCCAGGCGAGGGGACGAAGCGGCCGGGACGGCCGCGGCGCGTGAGATAGCCGTCCGTTCAGGGGCGCGGGCAGCCTGAAGTTCTGGGCAGAGCAGGGGGCTTGTGCAGGCTCGATGTACGCTGAGCGTCCCTTTGCTTCTCAGGTTGGGGCAATGCAGCGGGCGTGCGATCGACGCCTTCGCCTCACTCTCGTCATGGCGAGAGGAGATAGGAAGCAGCCGGGCGCCATGTTGGTGCCAGAGATCGATTTGCCTGCGACCAGATACGCACGGAGTGGCGCCGCAGTTCGATCAGCGAATGCGGTGGACATTGGACCGGGTCTTGCGAGGCCCGATGGCTCGCTGTCACCAGGTTTTATATCCTGTTGAACGACTGGTGGGCAGTCGGCGGCGAAGAAGACGGCTAGAGTCGCGGCATGAAGATGGCATCCTCCCAATTTGATCTGTTCGATGACGCGCCGGGATACCGGCAGACGCCACGACCGGCACCGAGAAAGCGCAGGCTCGAGACCGTGCCGCTGTCGCCCGGCGGCGATGATGAAGAGGCCGCCCGAAGGCTGGAGCAGACCGGCCGATTCAAGGTGCTGCGAAAGCTCGTGCCTCGCCCCATCGTCCCGCGCGCGCAGAGCGCCTTCCCGAACCTCGCGGTGCTGGTGGATACGGAGACGACGGGCTTGCAGCATGCGCGGGACGAGATCATCGAAATCGGCGCCGTTGGTTTCACCTATGACGATGAGGGCGCGATCGGGGATGTTGTCGGCATCTATAGCGGCCTACGCCAGCCATCGGTGCCTATCCCCGCGGAGATTACGCGGCTGACCGGCATCACCGACGAGATGGTCGCCGGTCATGCCATCGATATCGCGACGCTGGATGCCTTCATCGAACCTGCCGATCTCGTCATCGCCCATAATGCCGGGTTCGATCGCCCGTTCTGCGAGCGGCTGTCGCCAGTCTTCGCCTCAAAAGCCTGGGCCTGCTCCGTCAGGGAAATTAGCTGGGCCGATTTAGGCTTTGAAGGCAACAAGCTGGGATATCTCGTCGGTCAGTCCGGGCTGTTCCACGAGGGCCACCGCGCAACCGATGACTGCAATGCCCTCCTGGAGGTCCTGGCGAGACCGGTGGGAGCCAGTGGAACGCGACCGTTCTCCGAGCTGTTGCGATCGAGCGCGCGCAGCAGAATCCGCATCTACGCGGAAAATGCACCCTTCGACATGAAGGATCAGCTCAAGGGGCGCGGCTACCGATGGTCTGATGGGAGTGACGGACGGCCAAGAGCCTGGTGGATCGAAATCGACGAAGACTTCCATGACGAGGAACTCCGTTATCTCCGCACCGACATCTATGGCTGGGAAGACGCCGAGCCGCTGACCCTGCGGCTGACGGCGCATGATCGATTTCGTGCGTGATCGGCGAGTTCGAGCCGATCGCCGTTATCGGCTTGCCAGCGATTTCGGGCCGCAAGGGCGCTGGGCCGCCTCCAGACGGCCTCGCGCCAGGCGGATGTCGGCGCCTTGCCTGGAAGCGGGCATTCGCAGACGGGTTGGGCAGCGTCGGCCGGGTCCGGACGTTCGCTCTCAACACCTCAGTCGCGCGGTGGAACGGTGTCGTATTGCGGCAGGCCGTCTGCGATCTCGTAGTAGTCCCCCTTGTCGGCGACGTAGATATGCAGATTTGCAGTAGTCTCTGTCGGTCCGTCGAAAGCCCCCATTGCCACGGCGATCCAACCCCGATCCGACCGATCCCAGAAGAGAGACGATCCGCATGTCGAGCAGAAGCCGCGTCGGACGTTCTCCGACGATTGAAACCACGTCAGCTTCTCCTCGCCGACAATCGTCAAGGCAGTCCTAGGCACATCAGTGGACGCGAAGTGGTGGCCCGAGTGCTTGCGGCACATTCGACAATGGCAGAAGTTAGGATTTAGCAGGCCGCCAGCCACTGTTAAGGTGACCGCACCACAAAGGCATGAGCCGCTGTGCATCCTCGATTCACTCCCGCAGGCGTCTAGTCGGGAAGCATGGCATCGGGGTTGCGACGTTCGCAAGAGCGTCCGCTATGGGCCAACTCCGACATTCGCGATGTCAGCGCCCGCTCAACGATGGCTCGATGCCGCCTCGACCGAATGCGCCCTCACCGCGGAGGGCAGCTCCGTGCCGCTTCGATTTGGTCCCTGGCCTGCAAGGCTTCGCCCCAGTTTCGCAAGCTGATCAGAACGGGTTCCAGCGTGCGGCCAAACTCGCTCAATTCGTATTCAACGCGCGGCGGCACCTCCGGGTAGACGGTGCGGCATACGACGCCATCGGCCTCGAGCTCGCGGAGTTGGATCGTCACCATCCGGGGAGTCGCGTTCGGCGTCAGGCGGCACAGCGCATTGAAGCGCAATCGTCCCTGGAGAAGGTGGAACACCAGCACGGGCTTCCAGATTCCACCCATGACGCTGAGGGTCGCCTCGACTGCGCAGCCCGTCCGGGTCGCCTTGCGGCGGGCCTGTCTGACAGTATCATTCATGATAGTACATGTGCCTTTTGATCGTACTTACGAATATGTCCTTACCTGCCTAGGTCTAGCGCGCCAACACAGCCCAAGGAGACGGCATTGCGCGCTTATCGAATGAACGGAACGAACGCCCCGCTGACGCTGCACGAGGACGTCGCACCGACGGCCGGCCCAGGAGAGGTGCTCGTCGACCTCAAGGCGGCCACGCTCAACTATCGGGATCTGATCGTCAGGGAAGGACGCTATCCTGGGGACCAGAAGCACGATCTCGTCCCGCTTTCCGACGGCGCCGGCATCGTGACCCAGGTTGGAGATGGCGTGTCTCGTGATCGGATTGGCGAGCGCGTCGTGCTCGGCTTCATGCCTGGCTGGCTGGACGGCTCGTTCGCGGCCCGCAAGCAGGCGACCGCGCTCGGCGGCGGATTCGTTGATGGCGTGCTCGCCGAGCAGATCGTCCTGCCTGCTGCCGCTGCGGTCCCATTCCCTGATGCCTGGAGCTTCGAAGAGGCTGCAGCATACCCTTGCGCGGGCGTTACGGCCTGGAACTGCCTGTTCGGCGGCCGCGGCTTGCGCCCCGGTGATAGCGTTCTGATCCAAGGCACCGGCGGCGTGTCGACCTTCGCGCTGCAGTTCGCCCGAGCCGCTGGGGCACGTGTGATCGTCACCTCCAGTTCCGACGAGAAGTTGGCCTGGGCCCGCAAGCTGGGCGCGGAAGCAACGATCAACTACCGCACCACAGCGAATTGGGGGGAGGTTGCCGCAGGCATGGCGGGCGGAGAGGGCGTCGACTTCGTGGTCGAGGTTGGCGGCTCCGGGACCTTGAACCAGGCGCTGTTGGCAGCTCGGCCCGGGGGCGAAATTGCGCTCGTTGGCGTTCTCACCGGCGTCGCGGGCGAGATCAACACCGGCGCAATCCTGATGAAGGCTATCGATCTCCGCGGAGTTTACGTTGGCTCTGTCGCCGATCTGAAAGCCGCGATGGCGACTGGGGTCAAGCCGCTCATCGACGAGATTTTTGCCTTCGAGGCGGCGCAGGACGCGTTCGACCGGCTGCGCAGCGGGCAGCATCGCGGAAAGGTCGCCATCACCATTTCAGCCTGAACTTTCAGGCAGAGCTACGATCCGCTTCTGAAACAGCAGAGGCGGATACGCCAACCCCGCCGCTATTCGTCTTCGCCGTCGCCAGCATTGGCCAGATTTTGCGCCAGGTCTGGCCCGGCGACTGCAATCTCCCGGCAAGCCGGGCCTTCAGCCCGCTGACCACCGCCTCGAGGCCTCGCGGCAGGAGCGGATGTTGGCGCCGTGCCCGGAACCGGGCACGCGCAGACGGGGTGGACAGCGGCGGCTGGCGCCCCATTGCGGACCTCGCTTCGGGCATGGAGCAGGCCGGAACAATCAACCGATCTTCGGCATCACCATACGCACGTCATCGCTTACGCACGTCATCAATTGCGCCACTCGGTAGAAAGGAGGGCGTAGAGCAGATCGTTCCGCCAAACATCACCCACACGCAGATTATCTCGCAGCACCCCTTCGCGGCTGAAGCCCAGTTTTTCAACCAGCCCGATCGAGGCGCTGTTGTCCGGATGGATAAAGGCTTGAATGCGGTGCAGGCCAAGTTCGGCAAAACAGAAGTCGAGCATGGCCGTAACTGCCTCTGCGGCCAGACCCTGCCGATGCCGAGTGGGGTTGATCATATAGCCAATGCTGGCGCGCCTGCTCCGAATGTGACCATCGTGGTAATTGACCAGCCCCAGACATCGATCATTTGCTCCGTCGGCCACCGCCCAAAATCGATAGTAGGATGGCGTGCAATCGATGAAATTGCGCACCGAGCGCTCGGTTTCGACCCGCTTTGTGTAAACGGGCTGGTTCCAGAAGCGCATTGTCTCGGGATCGGCGAAGCACGTGTGCATCTCGTCCGCATCATCGGCGCGAAACTGGCGCAAGCGCAGGCGAGCGGTTGAGAGCGTAGGATGAGGTATGGGGCGCTTGGCCATAGGAGCGAGCCTCACGAAACGATCAGCCAGAAAAGGCCAAGTTGGGCGGCCTACGTCAATTGCGAGGTCCGCTCCCCACTGATCGAAACAGGTAAAGCCGACTCAGTTAATGGTATAATCTAGCGTGGAGTGGATCAGGGTCCACTCTCCGCTATCCTTGCGATAGACGAATGATTGTCCGAATCCCGTTGGGATTGACTGCTTGACTTTATCAATTTGCACTCTGGCAGATCGCTCCATCGACGAAACGACGACAATGGCAGTGCTGTAGCCGGCATCGAAGACAGGCATTGAGATATCAACGCGCCTTATGCTGATCGCAGGCTGCTGATAGCTCTGTTCAGTGTCGGCTGGAGGCGCTCTTCTTCTAAGGTTAGCCAGTCGTTGGCTCCACATTTCATTGGCTTCGGCTTCGGAGCAGAAATGGCCCCGTGTCAGCCCGGCGGGGTCGATAATGTCAGAAGGCGCGGTGCCGGTGTGAGGCGCGCTGACGTCTGCATAAAAGCTCAAGCCAAGATACTGTTGGGCCAAGGTCACATAGACAGCGCGACTGGACCATTGTTTCGCAAAGATACAGGGCTGCTGATCCAGGACATGGTCGCGGAGGACATTCTTGATCAGAGTTGCCGCTTCTTGCTTCGCCCGATCTATTGCCCTTCCCAACCGTTGCTCGGCTTCATCGTCCGCCCGGATTGGTTGCGGGAACAAGAGCAGAAAAACGACGGCAGAGCGCAAGAGCAAGACCAGTATCCCGGCGACTTTCCTAGCTTGTGATCGTAGCGGATTGCGCGCTGAGGTAAATCTGCCTTTCCTTGATGCGGCGTCGTAAAGAGGCCGAGCAGACGGATCAAACGTCTCCTTGGTATGTCCGCTGCCCCGCCGCTATTCGTCTTCGCCGTCGCCAGCATTGGCCAGAACTTGCGCCAGGTCTGGCCCGGCGACTGCAATCTCCCGGCAAGCTGGGCCTTCAGCCCGCGGACCACCGCTTCGAGGCCCATCCTCGACACCTGTGGCGTTGGTGCCCACGGTCTCGACGGGCATGGGCAGGACGTGCGTAATGTCGCCGTCGAGCAATCGCTCCGGGGGGCCTTTTCATGCGTCTGGCTATTGGTTTCGGATTGGCCCAGGGGCGCGCTTTGCGGCGCGGCGCCAGGCCGTTTGGCGCTCTCCTCGGGCTTGTTCTGACCGTCTTCGGATCAGGCCTCGCCGCTGCCTTCGAAACCCCGCCAACGGTCAGCGCTGCTTCAGTGCTTGGCGCGCAGGCCTCCGGTCCGAATTATCGCGTCGACCCCGAGGTGCACAGCGACGGCCTGCTGCGGCTCTTTGTGCTCAAGACCGCATTCGGCACTTTTGACATAGCCGGCGAAGGATTGATGCGTGAGCGGATCCGCGAATTGTCGGCCCTTCGCAAGCTGAACGAAATGTCCGCATCGGATGTTTTCGTGAAGTCGCTCGAGCGGCAAGCCGCTGCTCCCCTGCGCTTCGGCGCCGACCTCATCACCTCGCCAGCGGAGACGCTGAAGAAATCCGCTTCAGGTGTCGCCAACATGTTCAGCCGGATTGGAACCGGCATCGCCAACACCAGCGCCAACCGCGACAGCATTGCCGGCAGTATTCTGGGCGTCGATGCAGCGCGACGGGCGCTGGCCGTCCAGTTGGGCGTCGATCCTTATACCGATTTCCCGCCGCTGGCCGCCAAGCTGAACGACATTGCCGCAGCCAGCGCGATGGGCGGGCTTTCCGTCAGGGGCATGATGCTGGCGATCCCGGGGGGCGCCGGTGTCGCCATCAGTTCCACGACGACCGTCGATAGCGTTCGGGCAACTCTGGCCGAACGCACCTCGACCCAGATCGTGGAACAGGTGATCGGCATGCTGACGCGCATGAAGGTCTCTCGCGCACTGGCGGAGCGCTTCGTCCAGAACCGATCCTATACGCCGACCGACCTGCTGCTGATCACAAAGGCCCTGGCCTCGCTCAAGGTCGGCGGAACCGCACTCTTCGTGGCGAAGGCGGCCGAGGCAACGACGCGTGAAGAGGCCTATTTCCAGCGCAGCCGCGCCCTGCTGCTCGCGTCCAACGCCAAGGCTCTCGGCATCGGCCCGTTCGTCGGGGTTGGCGGCTTCCCGCTGAACCGCTTGAGGGACGGCCGTCTGCTGGCCCTGTTCCCGCTCGACGAGATCGCCTGGACCGAGACTGTCGCGGGCCTGTTCGGCAAGGTCTCGTCTGTGAACCCTGGCGATGGAAAGGCTCCGGTGCTGGCGACCAACGGCACGCTCACGCCGATGGCGCAAGCCGAGATCAGCCAGGCGGGCTGGACTGTCGAGCGCGTCAAATAGCGAGCGGCTGCGCAAGGCCCGCCTCGTCCTGAGGCGGGCACCGTCCAGAATACAGAAGGATAGGCGCATCGCAGCGCGCCTGCGTCTCCATCTCCGGGCTGTCATGTCCGTTCGCGCAGCGCCGAGAGACGAAGCGGCTGCTCGCCAAACGTCACGAGCTTCGCAACCTGGAGCCTAAAGTCCGGCGGGAGGAGGGGGCTTGGGCCGGCTCGATGCGCAGCGAGCTTTCCCGTGCTTCCCATGCTTGCGTCAGCTTGCTGCGTTGCGATTGCAGCATCCCGGAACATCCGGGGCCGCTGCCGGGTTAAGACCAGATGCGGCTCGGAACACCCGATGAACCCGGCCTGGCATCGCCTCGAACGAGGCCCAGACAGGGCCGCGTCGATCGATCTGCCGGCGCGACAACACATCGAACGATCGCACAGGGAATAACGCCGCATGCACGGCGTTTACCTCCGCTTCCCCGGGAGCGGTGGCCCGCGATTCACCGCGTCTGTGCCGGCCGAAATCCGTCTGCGATCAAAGAGGACTGTTCGATGACCCCCGCCAAGAAGCCAGACAGCGAATTCGACCGCGCCCGTGCAAGGATTGAAGGCACGGACAAGAAGCCCGTCGGGAAGCCCGACAAGACCATGCCGGCGGCAGGCCCCCATGTGACGCAGGGCTCGACAAACCATGACGCAACGCCAGGGGCCGGCGCGCTCCCCTCGACCAAGCCGCGCAAGGACGTTGACGCCGGGACGGGCTGAGCGAGCCGCAGGCCTTCCCAGGCGGCTCGCGCCTTGGACACGCGGCCGGCACTTCGAGTCTCGCAGCAGGGGCGTCTGCCATCGGAATCCTGCGTGCGTATCGATCGAAAGTGCGCTTGAATGTCAGGCGCTTGTCCCGGCGATAGGAGATGTCCCGCTTCGATGGCGTGGGCGAGCAGGCCGATTTCTCCCGATCTGTTGACAAGGCTTGAAGGAATCTGACATGCGCCAACCAACGCATGGGCGCTTCGATTACACCCGCGCCGAGCTTTGGGCTGACGGCGCCGTCCATGTGCTTGGCATTGCCTTGGGCATGGGTGCGGTCGCCATTCTGATCGCGAGAGTGCTCGCGACGGCTTCGCTGTCCGATCTGGTTCCTGTCGGGATCTACAGCGTCGCGTTGCTTGCCGTTCTCAGCGTTTCCGCCCTCTACAACATGTGGCCGGCGTCGCCCATGAAATGGCTGCTGCGACGCTTTGATCATTCAGCCATCTACGTCTTGATTGCCGGTACCTACACCCCCTTTCTGATGAAGCTCGGCCAAGCCGTTGTGGCGCAATCCCTATTGGTTGCCGTATGGATCGCGTCGCTCGCCGGCGTCCTGCTCAAGCTTGCTCTGCCGGGCCGGTTCGACCGCGTTTCGATCGTTCTCTATCTCTGCCTCGGCTGGAGCGGCGTGATCGTGTGGGAGCGCGTTGCGCAGTTTCCGGCGGTCACCTTGTGGCTCATGCTGGCGGGCGGCGTTCTCTACACGGTGGGCGTCCTGTTCCACGTCTGGCGGAGCCTCCCGTTTCAGAACGCCATTTGGCACGTCTTCGTCCTCGTGGCGTCCGGCTGTTTCTACGGGGCTGTGCTTGCGACCTACGGTTGGGCTCCATCGGCCTGATGATCCGGCGATGGCCGCCAGGCGAGGGAAGGTGAGGGAGCCGCTGGGCGCCAGGCTGGTGGCGGACCTTCATTGCCGCTCCTCTGAAATGATGGAGTAGCCGATGCCTCTCTCGGCTTGCCTACAGGCCGGCTTGTTCGTGGTGGCTGCGGCGACCGCGTTGTTCGCAAGCGCCGGCACGCTCGCCATCCCCGGTTTTTGGACGTATCTGGCGATCCTCGCCGTCGTAATGATCATTTCCTTCGCAGCGCTCGATCCGGACCTGCTGCGCGAACGCATGCGGCCGGGCGGCAACAAGCCGCCGCCCGCGTTGAGGGCCTTCTCGCTCATCCTGTTCCTGCATTGGATCGTTGCCGGGCTCGACCGTGGTCGTTTCCATTGGAGCGACAACGTGCCCGGCTGGCTGCAAGGCATGTGCCTGTTCACGGTCGCCGCCGGCTACGCCCTGGCGCTCTGGGCCATGCGCGTGAACCGGTTCTTCTCCTCGGTCATTCGCATCCAGACCGACCGTGGTCACCACGTCGTCACCGCGGGACCCTACGCCTTCGTCCGCCATCCCGGATACAGCGCCGGGATTCTGATCATGGTGGCAAGCGGACCCGCACTCGGATCATGGCTCGCGGCTGCGCTCATTGTGATCGTCAGCCTGCCATTCCTGCTCTATCGCGCCATTGCGGAGGATCGCATTCTCCAGGCCGAGCTTGCAGGCTATTCGGACTACGCCGCGCGGGTCCGATGGCGGCTCGTTCCGGGCATTTGGTGAGCGTGCTCCTCACCCGGCAGCTCAGCACTATCGGAACCGCGATGAGCCACGTCCTCTTCCCAGCCCCGGGCGCAGGCAGGGAAGCTGAACCCGATGGTGATGAGCGGCATAGCCATGCACATTGTCCGGTATTTGGATTGCGATGATCGGGAACAGCGGGAACGGTCCGCTACTTGCGAGATGACCGCATTCCCGGCCGCTTTTTAACCTCAGGATCGGCCAACAGGCGTGCGTATTCATCGCTTTCCACCGGCACGAGCGCCACGCGCGCCTCGGCATCATGATGCAGACCGAAACCGTATTGCTTCACCAGTGGCGAGGCGCGCAAACAGGCTTGCGGCTTGTCGAATAGCCGCGCCGCAGCATCCGCTCCTTTGCGCGCTTGCTCGACCGCCCGCAGAAGTTCGTCTGAAGTCAGCTGATAGGGGCGCGCTGCCAGCATCTCGTATTGCATTCCAGCGACTGTGCCTGGCTTTGCCGGAGGCGCGCTCAGCAGGGCCGCGCAATCCGCCGCCACGGTGATCAGCGTGGTGCGGTAGTTAGTGGAATGGCTCATCGAAACTCTCTGGGCAAGCGAAACGTCTGCGCAGACTGTTTCACGGTCACGCATTCCCGTCATGGGGCAGATCGGCATAGCGCTGTCGCGGCTGCTTTGGTCCGCCTGTCGCCGTTCAGTCCCCTTTCGGCCATCCGCCCTCGACCTTCGGAACGTCTGCTAACGGGTAGCCTGCCACCACGCCGCCTCTCAGGAGGATGCGCCAGAGAGGCGGCTCACTCGACCCAACCCTTACGATCATTCATCTCAGGCACGCATAGCGTTTAGTGATTTTCTGAACGAATAGTCTGGTGGGCCGCAATCGGTGGGGGCATAGGCGGCGACCCGTGCCTGCGCGGAATAGCCCGCGGAGGCAAAGGACAGCGCGACAACCCCAGCATTCATGCCATGGCTTCCCTTTGGATGAGAACGCGCTTGCGCTCGAGACCCCAACGATAGCCTGCCAGATCGCCGTTGCTCCGCACGACGCGGTGACAGGGAATGGCCAGCGCGATCGGATTGGCGGCGCAGGCCTTAGCGACAGCCCGCGGATGGGCGTACGGGCTGATCACCTGCGACAATTCGCGATAGCTCACCGTACGACCGACCGAGATCGCCCTCAGCTTCTCCCAGACGCGACGCTGGAACGGCGTCCCACGCATATCGAGGGCGAGGTGCAGCCCTTCGGCGGGGTTTTCGATATAGCGACGAACCTTGGTCAGATCGTCCTGGACCGCGGCTTCGCTGGCGATGAGCATGGCCCGCGGGAAACGGTCGGCAAGATCCGCGGCCAGTTCGTCGGCGGTGTCGCCGATCAGGATGGCGCAGACCCCTTTCGCGCTGCGAGCGATCAGCACCTTGCCGAGTTCGGTGTCGGCCGTGGCATGAAGAAGAATGTCGACGGATTCGGCTTCGGACAAAGCCGGTGACCTGTCTTTGATGATCGTGAGGTTCATAACCGTAGCTCCTTGCTCAGTCCTCATGATCAAAATTACTTTTGGCCGCGACCTCCCGAAATCCGATCCTTGCTTTCAAATCGACAAATGAACTGGTGATGTCTTCCGGAGGTAATCGCATGAGCGCTTCCGCCCGGGCGATGATCTTCAGGAAGCGGTGGCATGACGCCGCGGATGACTCCGCTGCTCGTTTGGCGCGCTGGTGCCTTCAAGTGTGCGATCGCCGCAACGGCAGCTTCACTTGCATGATGGAGGAAGAGGCTGAGCGGCGTGATGCGCCTGGCCACCGGATGCTGGCAGGGTCTCGCACCGGGCGTCCGCCGACGCACCGGGTCAGGCAAGTCTGAGGATCGTGGTCTCGGCCAGAAGATAGGTTTCCCCGGAGGGGAAGCGGACCTCGATCTCCCCGGTTTCGAGCAGCTCCCAGACTGCGAAACCGCCGGCCACGAGTTGGCCGATATGGCTCATGACAAGCGCCTTGTCCGGGTTGTCCTTCGCAAGCGCGACGAGCGCGCCAATCGCGTCCTCCGTCCCAGGGAGTCTGCGCCGGCTCGCCTTGGCGTTGAAACCGCCGCTCGAAAACATCGCGAAAACGTCCTCGTATCGGTCGCCGAGCGCGCCGGGCTGCAGCAATCTGACGGCTACAGATCGACCCGTCGGATGATCATCCAGTGGCTCACAAGGCTATCCCGGCATCATGCCGATCATGGCCGGCAACACGGAAATCCAGGATCGCGCTACAACGCGCCGCGGAACGTCAGATTGATACGCATGCGCCCGACGGTTCCGTGAACGCCATCCTTCAGCTCGGGAACGCCGTGATAGAACAGGCGCGATGGTCCGCCCCACACGGCGACATCGCCGTGCCGAAGCGCATATCTCTTCACCGGATCGTTCCGCTTCAGGCCGCCGAACTGGAAGGTCGCTGGCAAGCCGAGCGAGACCGAGACGATCGGATTGGCGAAATCCCGCTCGTTCCTGTCCTGATGGAGTGAAAGCCGGGCGCCTGGCTCGTAGCGATTGATCAGGCAGGCATCAGGTCGAAAATCAGGATAGCCGGCGCATGCGGCGGTCGTGATCGCGAGCTCGAGGAAGCAATCCGGCATGGGCGGCCACGGGCGCCCAGTCCTGGGGTCGTCGCGATCATAGCGATAGCCGGTCCGATCGGTGACCCATCCGGCCGCCCCGCAATTGGTCATGGCCACGGACATGACAAAGCCCCCGGGCGTGACCATGTGCCGGAAGGGCGCCTGTTGGGTGATATCAACCAGGGCGCTGAGCAAGTCCGCCTCGAAGGGAAGCGCTGCGCCACGCAGCAGCACCGCGCCGTCGGCCATGATTTCGGTCAATGGTTCCGGCGTATCGAGCGTTTCAAACAAATCGAGCATGACGGGCCTATTTCAACGTGTTTCCGCGCTCGCGCGGCATTCGCCAGAGATACCAGGAGGCCACCGTGCGATGGGGCGCCCAGGCCTTCGAGATCTCGCGCAACGCCTTGGGCTTGGGCTGCTCATCAAGCGATTTCAGGGCGCGGTAGCCTTCGCGAACGCCGAAATCGTCGGCCGGAAGGACGTCCATCCGCTCCAGCGAGTACATCAGCAGCATCTCGACCGTCCAACGGCCGATGCCTTTGATGGCAACCATGCGGGCGATGAGATCCTCGTCGTTCATCGTCACGGCGATAGCGCGCGTCGGGATCACGCCCGTCGTCGCGCCTTCCGCAATGGCCTTGATGGTTGCGATCTTGCTGGCGGAGAAGCCGCAGGCTCGCAATGCATCGAATTCCGCCGCAATGAGATCTTCTGGAGACGGAAAGGCCTGGCCATCGAAAAGCGCCTTGAGGCGGCCGATGATCGCGTCCCCGGCTTTGGCCGTCAGCTGCTGATAGGCGATGGCGCGCACCAGCGCTTCATAGGGCTCGCGGGCGGCCTTGGGATCGTGCCGGCATGGGCCAACCCGGGCAATCAGCCTGGCCCAGTCCTCGTCGAGCTTCGTCAGGAAGGCGACCGAGTCATCGTAGCGCGCAAAGAGATTCATCGAAGACCAATCTTGTCAGGGCATTCGGCGGGGCGGCCGCAGGTTTACGCCGTCCGGGCAGCTTCGCGATCGAGAAGGGTTCGCTTGCGCTCGACACCCCAGGCATAGCCCGAGAGCGCTCCGTCATTCCGAACAACACGATGGCAGGGGATCGCGACAGCCAGGGTGTTCGCTGCGCATGCGCCAGCCACGGCGCGCACCGAATTCGGTGATCCGATGCGGCGAGCGATCTCTGAATAGGACACCCTCGCTCCGACCGGAATCTCCTGCAGGGCCCGCCAGACGCGACGCTGGAATGCGGTCCCGCGGACATCGAGCGGAAGATCGAGACCGAGGCCGGGATTCTCGACGAACCCGACGACGCGAGAGATCAACGCCTCGTATTCGCGATCCGCACCGATCAGGCGGGCCTTGGGAAACCTGTCCTGGAGATCGCGGAGGAGTTCATCGGGATCGTCGCCGAGCAGGATCGAGGCGACGCCCTTCTTGCTCGACGCGACCAGAAGCGCCCCAAGCGATGTCTGCCCGATGGCGAACCTGATCTCCTCATTGGCTCCGCCGGCGCGAAATCGTGACGGGGTCATACCGAGCATCCCGGTCGACTTCTCGTAGAAGCGGCCGCTTGAATTGAAGCCCGCGTCATAGATTGCCTCGGTCACGCTATGGCCGGCGCAGAGGCCCTCGCGGACCTTCCTGGAGCGATCAGCCGCCGCATAATCCTTCGGCGTGAGGCCGGTCGTCGCCTTGAAGATGCGGTGGAAATAACTGGGACTGCGCCCAACCGCCAGGGAAAGAGCCTCCAGCGACGGTTCCTCCTCGCTGTCCTCGATGATCCGACACGCCTTGGCGACCAGGGTTGCGTTCTCGGCCTCTGACGAAACTCCGTCGGGGTTGCAGCGCTTGCAGGGGCGAAAACCCGTCGCCCGCGCGCGCTCCAGCGTCTCGTGAAGCGTGACGTTGTTCGGATTGGCCGTCCGCGATGGGCAGGACGGGCGGCAATACACCCCTGTCGTCGAGACGCTGTACCAGAGCTGCCCGTCAGCGGCCTTGTCGCGAGCGACGATGCGCGCCCAGCGCGGGTCGTCCGCGACCGAGAGGGGAAATGCGCTTTGCCTGGCGCTGTGCCTGGGCGTGAGCTTTGCGAAGATGGTCATTGTTGTCATCTCGGAACATCCTGGCCCGACCGTGCTCCCGATCGACCTTCGCGACACTCCGATCCTTGCTTTCAAATCGGATGTCTCCCACCCGATTTCTGCAATGGATGCGCCGCGCCAATCCGAGAGCGCCAAGAAAGAGCGATCCGCGCCCAGGACAAAGAGGCCCGCACAATCACGTGCAGGCCTCCCGGTGGGTGTTGCCGATGACAGGCCGCGCCGCTCGCAGGCTCGGCATGATCGGGATCAGGCAGCCGTGATGAGGCCGAGCTGCGTCATGGCGGTGAGCCCGTCGTCCAGGCCGATCTCCTCGACGATCTTGCCGTCCACCACCTTCAGGACCGTCGTGCCGGTGAAATGCATCTTGCGGCCGGTGGCGGCAGGAAGGGCCTCATAGCCGACCAGGAAGTCGGCGAAAGCCGCCCCCGTATGCGTGCCGCCGCCTTCCCACTGGCCGACGACATAGTCGCCCTCGGCGATCAGGTCGGCGGTGCCCCAGAAGTTGAGGTCCGGAAACGCCGCCCGGAAGTCGGTCATGAAGGCCTTGATGTCGGCGCGGCCGCGGCGCGGTTCGTGCAGCGAATACTTCAGGAGCATATCGGGCGCCGCGATCTCATCGATCACAGCAAGATTGACGTCCTTGCCCCAGAATTCGGTGAACCAACGGCCGACGACGGCCTTGTTGTCATCTGCTTTGCTCATTGAAAAACATCCTTCCATCAGCGTTCTTTCGGCCAGCGATGTCGTTCGTCGACCTGAACAAAGGGATACGGGGCCTGAGTCCGGGCAAAACTCCGTTTCATGACGTCGAATCCAAACAATGGAATGAGCCGCGTTCGAAGCCTCGCCGGCCGCGGCCATTGCGCGATGAGGTCACGCCCCCGAGGGCGCCGGGCAGGCAAAGTTCACGCGGAGGGCGGAATGCCGGGTCGGGTCGCCGGAGGGCCTGATTTCCAATTCACGAGGACATTCCCGCCTGCGCGAGTGGGGTGATTTATCGGATCTCGTACGGGGTGCAGTACGGCGAGTTGGTCGATCCGCAGTTCGTCTACAAGGACCAACGCATCGATCATGGCCAAGCCGAGGGGGAGGCGGGTCTTTGCCTCCCGGATCAAGGCGATGTCGCGGTGAGAGTCGCGCAAGCCACATCCCGCTTCATCGCCAGACCGCATCCGCTGTAGCGAGACTGGTTTGGCAGATCCGAGCGCTTTGACGGCGACCATTCGAGGTTGCAAGGGCGGCGCCGCAGCAATCATAAGGAACGATGTTCAGCTTCTTCGATTCACTTGTTGATTCGACAGCATCGCCTCCGGGCGAGCCTCCCAGCGGACTGCGAACGTTCTATTGGCACTTCGTCCGCCAGGCGAAGGGCCTGTTCGCAGCGCTGTTCGTGGTCGGCTTTGTGCTCGCCGTCCTTGAGGCCGTGGTGCCTTATCTGATCGGGCGCCTCGTCTCGGTCCTGTCATCGGTCCCACGCGAGCGCGTTTTCGACGCTGCCGGCCAGCTTCTTCTGGTCATGGCGGCGATCGTGCTCGTCGTCCGGCCGCTGGGCACGATCCTGTTTCGCCTGCTCGTGAACCACTCGATCGCCGTCTCTTTCACGACGCTGGTTCACTGGCAGAATTACTGGCACGTCGTGCGCCAGCCGCTTTCCTTCTTTCATGACGACTTCGCCGGGCGGTTGGCCAGCCGGGTCATGCAGACGGCCCGGCCGCTGCGAGAGAGTATCGTCTCCTTCGTGCGCGCGGTCTGGCAGATCCTGGTTTTCGGCGCGACCGCGATCGGTCTTCTCGGCACGCAGGACATTCGCCTCGCCGCGCCGATGTTGGTCTGGTTTCTGCTCTACGGTGCACTCCTCGCCTACACGTTGCCGAAGGTGCAGGTCCGGTCGCGCGAGACTTCGGAGACGCGCTCCGCCATCGCCGGCAAGGTCGTCGACACGTTCACCAACATCATGACGGTCAAGCTGTTCGGGCGCCGGACCGATGATGACACCTATGTGCGCGACGGCTTCCTGCGCTTCCAGGCTGCTTTCGCCCGCCAGCAACGGCTCAATACCGTCTATGTCTTCTGCCTGGTCTGCCTCAACGCGATCCTGCTGGTGACGACCGGCGGGATCGGCGTCTGGCTTTTCTCCGAGGGCCGGGTCGACGCGGGCACGTTGACGACCGCCCTTCTTCTGACAACCCAGATCATCGCCATGTCGGGTTGGGTGGCGTTCGAAATTGCGGGCATTTTCGAGAATATCGGCATCGTGCAGGAAGGAATGAAGACGATCGCGCAGCCGCTGAGCCAGCGCGACAAACCGGACGCGCGTCCGCTCGAGGCTCCCCATGGAGAGATCCGTTTCGAGGATCTGCATTTTCACTACATGAAGCCGCACCGCGTGGTGGAGGGGCTATCCCTGACCGTTGGCGCCGGCGAAAAGGTCGGTCTGGTCGGGCGCTCGGGCGCGGGCAAGTCCACGCTCGTCAATCTGCTGCTCCGCTTCTATGAGCCGCAATCGGGCCGAATTCTGATCGACGGCCAGGATATCGCCTGCGTCACCGAGGAGTCGCTGCGCGCACGGATCGCGCTGGTGGCTCAGGATTCGTCGCTGTTGCATCGCTCCATCGGCGAGAACATCCTTTACGCCCGCCAGGATGCCGATGAGTGGATGATGCGTGACGCCGCCCGGAAGGCGCAGGCGGACGGCTTCATCGACACGCTGGTGGACGGCAAGGGGCGCCATGGATACGAGGCCTTCGTCGGCGAGCGCGGCGTCAAGCTCTCCGGCGGACAGCGCCAGCGCATCGCCATCGCACGGGTGATCCTGAAGGACGCCCCGATTCTTCTGCTCGACGAGGCGACGTCATCCCTCGACTCGCAGGTCGAGGCCGCGATCCAGGATGCGCTCGCGGATCTGATGCGCGGGAAGACCGTCATCGCGATCGCGCATCGCCTCTCGACGCTGCAACTCAGGGACCGACTTGTGGTCATGGATGGCGGGCGCATTGCCGAGCAGGGCTCCCATGCGCAATTGCTCGATCGCGGCGGGCTCTACGCCGACCTCTGGGCGCATCAATCGGGAGGCTTTATCGTGCCACCACGCCCGCAGGGGTCTCGGAAGCCGTAAGGTCGTCGAGCACGCTCATTCGACGGCGCTCGTCATCGAGGCAGCGAGGCCGATTGCGAGCTCAAGGCCGCCGATGCTGCGCCCCCGTCGTTCCCACCGCGCTGGAACCGCAGCAGATCGCGAACCCGTCTGCCTCCCCGAAGGCATGGTTCAATCTCATCAATGTCGTGCCGGCATTGGCCGGCCGTGATATCCTGGGTTATCCGATAGGACATCGCATCCGATCCGATGATCTCATCTTTTGTGCTTGCATCGACTCTGCCCCGAAAACCGCAATCCACTTTTCGGGCCGATGCTTCAGGGTTGCGCCACCAGTCCATCCTCGGCCTCTCGGGAGAGCACCATGGACGACACGCCCCACGCCGCTTCGCCCCTTGCACCTCCCCCGGCAGCGCAGGAGCCTCCCCCGCATGTCACGCTGATCCAGATGGCGACGGCCGCCTGGGTTTCGCGTCTGGTCTACGCAGCTGCGAGGCTGGACCTGGCCGATCACCTGGCCACCGGTCTTCGCAGTGCCGAAGACCTGGCCGGCCCGCTGCGGCTCCATGCGCCCTCGCTCCATCGCTTCATGCGCTGCCTCGCCAGCCTGGGCCTGCTGGCCGAGCAGGCCGGCCAGCGCTTTGCCCTGACGGCGCTGGGGGAGGCGCTGAAGACGGGCGCGCCCGGTTCGGCGCGGGCCACCATCCTCACCGCCGGCAGCCCCTGGTTCGCGGGGGCCTTCGACGACATCGCCTATTCCTTGCAGACCGGCAGGACCGCGTTCGAGAAGGCGCAGGGCGTGCCGGTCTTCGACTATCTCGGCCAGCATCCGGACGAGGCCTCGCTCTTCAGCGAGACGATGGTCGGCTTCCATGGCCGGGAGCCGCCCGCTGTCGCGGAGGCCTATGACTTTTCGGCCTTCGGCACCGTCGTCGACGTCGGAGGCGCCACCGGCAACCTGATCGCGGCGATCCTGGCGCGGCACGAGGGGCCGCGCGGCATCCTGTTCGACCGGCCCCATGTGGTGGCCGACGCGCCGGCGCTGCTGGCGGAACGGGGCGTGCAGGCGCGCGTGGCGATCGAGCCAGGCGACTTCTTCGAGACGGTTCCCGCCGGCGGCGACGCTTATGTGCTGTCCCACGTCATCCACGACTGGAGCGAGCAGCAGTGCCTCACCATCCTGCGCCATGTCCGCAAGGCCATGCAGCCCGACGGGCGGCTGCTGCTGGTGGAGATGGTGCTGCCCGCCGGCGACACGCCCCATCCCGGCAAGGTGCTCGACATGGTGATGCTGGTGCTGCCCGGCGGCCAGGAGCGAACGGAGGAGGAATACCGCCAGCTCCTCGCCAAGGCCGGCTTCCGCCTGACGCGGGTGATCCCCACCAGCTCCGACGTGAGCATCGTCGAAGCGACGCCGGGGGCGTAATCAGGGATGCGCTCGATTGGTGAGCGCCTTTGATCGTCAGGGCTTCGGTCCGGCCGTTCCGGAAGACGGTGCGCTTCGAGTACCGACCGATGGTTACGGCCGTTGTCACCCCGATGCGGCAGCGAGGCACGGAAAGCCTCGTCCGTCCGTAGCGCTTGGCGCTGCATCAGAATTGCGCCAGGTGCAGACATTGGCGCATGGCCCGGAACCAGACATTCGCATGCTGCGAAAGGGACGTCCGTTCGCGACCCAACTCCGACATTTGCGGTGAGCCGCTGACGGTCAAAAGTCGCCCATTCCCGCCCCCTCGGACGTCCGCATGCGGGCGGTTCAACTTCGCAATCGGCAACGTGCCGAAATCGCGTAGCCAACGC
>NZ_JBFRGS010000034.1:0-39202 GCF_052115465.1 Allobosea sp. 2RAB26
CCGGGGCGTTGATCCTGCGCCCAGGCTGGCGATGTCCCGGGGCGTTGATCCTGCGCCCAGGCTGGCGATGTCGCGGCCAGGACCAGGGCCACCGCAAATGCCTTGTCGGTCAGGGTGTGTCGCATCGGTCTGTCCTCCCGTCGGCCAAACGTGGGAGTGCGCCTCATGATCAGGTCGGCGTGACGGATTGTGGGGCTCGGCATCCGCGGGATGACCGCGATCCCACCGGACGAGCCGGCGCCTCATCTCGCTTGCACGCGACGGGCCAAACTTAGCACAGCGCTCGCCCGCCGTGCCACAAATCCGACAGCCCGGAGAGAATGAGCGCGTCATCGATCGATGCGAGGGTCACGCACGCGCTATCGCAACCCGGCGATGCCTTTCGCGTCATTGTCGACGAATAATATGCAAGGCACTATCAACACGCACTGCAGCGGGACGACGGGCCAGGATCTATCGCCCAGCCGTGCCAGCGCGCGCCGGAACAGCATTCCGGGAACCGAACGAACCAAGGGGATGACGACCGATGACGATTGGGGTGGGAGGCTCGAGCTTCGAGGCGGAACTCGCCAGGCTGAATTCGATGACGTCCGGCGTCGAGCCGATCGCGGTCGCCGAGTTCAAGGCCCGCATCGCAAAGGCGCAAGCGCTCCTGCGCGAGCAGGGGCTGCAGGCGCTCTATCTCGATACCTCGGCCAACCTGCACTATTTCACCGGCATCCAGCTCAAGCTCACCGAGCGCCTGCATGGCGCGATCATCCCGGCAGAGGGCGAAATCGTCTATCTCAGCCCGGCCTTCGAGGAGCCGAAGACGCGCGAATACATGCAGTTCGGCGAGGATGTGCGCTGCTGGGAAGAGCATGAGGACCCGACCGCGCTCGTCGTCGAGACGATCCGCAGCCTCGGCTATGAGAGCGGCACCGTCGCACTCGACCCCCATACCCCCTTCTTCATCGCCGACGGATTGCGCAAGGCCGGCAACCGCTACAGCTTCGCCAGCGGCGGTCCGATCGCCGCTTCCTGCCGCCAGGTGAAATCGGCAGCCGAGATCGCCCTGATCCAGCGTGCCATGGACATCACCATGGAGGTTCACCGGGCTGCGGCGCGGGTGCTGCGCGTCGGCCTGACGACGACGGAGCTGGTCGAATTCCTCGACCGCGCCCATCGCAAGCTCGGGCTGAGCTCGACCTTCGGCGCCGCGCAGTTCGGCGAAGCCACCGCCTATCCGCACGGCGTCCCCTATCCGCAGACGCTGGCGGACGGCGACATGGTGCTCATCGACACGGGGACCAGGCTCGGCGGCTATCACTCCGACATCACCCGAACCTATGTCTTCGGTGAGCCGACAGAGCGTCAGCGCGAGATCTGGAACCTGGAGAAGCGCGCACAGCTCGCCGGGTTCGGGGCGGCCGTGCTCGGCGCGCCCTGCGAGGCCGTCGACCAGGCTGCGCGCGGCGTGATCGAGGCCGCAGGCTTCGGCCCCGGCTACAAGGTGCCGGGCCTGCCCCATCGCACCGGCCACGGTCTCGGCCTCGAGATCCACGAGGAGCCTTTCATGGTCAAGGGCAGCCGGACGCCGCTGGCGGCGGGGATGTGCTTCTCGGTCGAGCCGATGATGTGCATCTACGGCGAATTCGGCGTTCGCCTCGAGGACATCGCCTATATGGCGGAAGGCGGTGCGCGCTGGTTCACGCAGCCGGCCCATAGCGTCGACGATCCCTTGGGCTACGAAGCCTGAGCCTCTCGCGGCAAGGCAAGTCGCAGCAAGGGACGCGCCTGCGCTCCTGCGACCCAGGGTTCAGCCTGGGTTGCAGAGGCAGAAGAAGAAGAGCCTGCCCACCGGGCGGGCGAATGTCGATAAATCCTGGCGAGCGGGACCCAGGCCCTCGACACCAGCCGAAGCATCGGCCCGCCTGCGAATATGTGGGCCGCTCAGGGCAGCGCGGCGATTGCGGCGGTCACCTCGCCGCCGCCGCGGCGCAAGGTGTTGAAGATCGGGCATTGATTGAGAAGGTGCCCGAGCAGTTTTGGCGCTTCAGCCGCAGACACCCCCGTGACCGAAATGGCGACATGGATCGCCGAGAAGCGCGTCTCGTCCTGCTCGTCGCGCGTCGCATCCACCGCTGCGGAGATCGCCTGGAAGGCGATGCCATGCTCCAGCGCATCACTTTCGGCACTGGCGAGAGCGCAGGACCCCAAGGCCGCGACCAAAAGCTCGATCGGCCCCGGCGCGATCGAAGGGATCTGCCGGACCATGGCTGAATCGGACAGCAGCACCTTGCCGTGCCCCTCGATCACATAGCGACCGGGCGCCCCGGAGGTGGAGGCCGTGACGCTGTATCGTCCGCTCATCGCTTGGTGTCCTGCTGTTCGACTGGGCTGGACGGGCACACTAGCCGCCAAGCTTTGATGCATAAGAGTTTGCGACGTCGAATTTTGAAAAAAGAAATAACTTTCAGAACGGCAGCTACCTAGGGATTTAATTTCTGGACACGACCGCATAATCGCCAATTCAATTTCGTTGACGTTCGATCATTCCGCTCGATATCATTCAACATGATCGCGATCGACCTCCTATAGAAGCAAGTCTATCTCGATTACGTTCGATCACTAGCTAGAACTATTCTATTACCTGACCACAAATCTATCGCGACGCCGCGTCGCGACAGATACCCCCTTCCCCACCACCGCCCTCCTGCCGACGTCTCGGAACTCTTCCGAGCGCGTCCGCATGGCCAGATATCGGCCGCCCCAGGCTCCAAGAACGGTTCCATGATGAAGAAGCGCTTTTCCCTTTCGCTCGCCGCCCTGGCTTTCGGCACGGCTCTCTCGCTAGCCGCCTCGGGCTTCGCGCAAACCCTGACGATCGGCGTTCGCGCCGGCCCGGAATCGGTCGATCCGCATTTCACCTCGACGGGGACGCATGCCGAGACCTTGAAGCATGTCTTCGACACCTTGGTCTGGGCGGGCGACGAGCTCCAGCTCGAGCCCCGGCTTGCGCTGAGCTGGAAACCGGTTGGGGAAACCGCCTGGGAATTCAAGCTGCGCCAGGGCGTCGTCTTCCATGACGGCAGCGCCTTCACGGCCGAGGACGTCAAGTTCTCGATCGAGCGCTCGCGCCAGATCAAGGGACCGAGCCCCGTCTCCGTCTATGTCCGCCGCGTCAAGGACGTGACGATCATCGATCCCTATACGCTGCGGGTCGAGACCGACGGCCCGGCGCCGACGCTGCCCAACGACTTCGTGCGCCTCTTCATCGTTTCGTCCAAGGCCGCCAAGGAGCTGCTGACTGCGGAGGCGGCGAATCCCGCCTTCAACTCCGGCAAGGCCGCGATCGGGACCGGGCCCTACAAATTCGTCTCGTGGACGCCGCGCTCCGAGCTGGTCCTGGAGCGGTTTGACGGTTTCTGGGGCGAGAAGGAGCCCTGGCAGCGCGTGGTGCGCAAGGAGATTCCAAACGATGCCTCGCGGGTCGCGCAACTCAAGGCGGGCCAGGTCGACCTGATCGCCCGTGCGCCCCTCTCGGACGTGACCTCGCTTGGCCGCGATCCCAAGCTCGCCGTGACAAAGACGGACACGATCTATCTGTTCAATGTCGACTTCGATTTCCGCGAGAAGAGCCCTCAGGTCTTCGCCAGGGATGGCTCGCCCTTGCCGAAGAACCCCTTCCTCGATCCGCGCGTCCGGGAAGCCTTCGATCTCGCGATCGATCGCCAGGCCCTGGCCGAGATCGCCATGGAAGGTTTTGGCAAACCCGTCGGCCAGCTCGTGACACCCAATATCTTCGGGTTCAATCGCGATCTGCCGATCACCAGGCCCGATGCCGCACGCGCAAGGCAGCTGCTCGGAGAGGCCGGGTTTCCCAACGGCTTCAGGGTGACGCTGAGCTTCACCACCGACCGTCTGCCGGGTGACAAGGAGGTCGGCGCTGCCGTCGTCCAGATGCTCGCCAGGGTCGGCATCGATGCCGTCTCCAATGGGCAGCCGACGACGATCCTGTTCCCGGCACGGCAGCGCGGCGAATATTCGCTGACCCTCTACGGCTGGAGCACCTCCACGGGGGAAGCGCACTACACGCTGGCGGCCCTGACCCACACCGCCGATATCGCGCGCGGACTGGGCGGCTACAATGTCACCGGATACAGCAATGCCGAACTGGACAGGCTGATCGACGCCGCCGGGGTCGAACTCGACGAGGCGAAGCGGCGCAACCTGCTCGAGCAGGCCGGAGCGCTGATCGGCAAGGACCGGCCGCGCCTGCCGCTGGTGCTGATCGGCACGGCATGGGCCTCGCAGAAGGCCAAGGTGACGATCAAGCCGCGCGTCGACGAAGACACGCTGGCGATGAATATCCGCCCGAGCAGGACGAACTGATGCGCTGACATCGGCGACGGCCATTCGACACCCGGGCGGCCGGCCCTGCAACGGGCCGCCCGGGCTCTTACGTCGACGCAGCGTCGACCTGTGGCGACGGCTCCGCGCCTCTTTTGAGCTCTCCCGCGTCGCGTGGACGCCTGGGTCTCAAGCGCTGAGGCCGCTCCACTGGGGACTTCCAGTCATCAGCCGGGACTTCTAGTCATCACGGTTGTCGGAGCATGTGTAGCCGACAAAGCACGATCTCGAATTCTGGGTCCTGACCCAGGCGGGCGTGAGATACATGTCCTCCGCACAGAACGCGGAATCCTTGACGTAGCGATTGAAGATGTTGGGGCCCGAGTTGAGAATGGCGGAGCCCTTCGACTGGACCAGGGCTTTGGCCTCGGCACACTGCATTGTCCGTAGGTTTGGGCCCTCCTGCGCAAGTGCCATCGTGGCAAGAAGCGTTGTGCCCAGCGCAAGGGTGAGGGTCTTGGCGCAGCGGCTGGCAGTGACAGGTGGCTTCATGGCTGTTTGCTCCCTATCGCGTCGTGAGAAACGTCGTAGTCGCCTCCTGTGGGCGGACGCCTGCATTGACGGGGCAATGCCGGCGCCGAAGCGTCGTCATCTGGTGCATCTTCGCGCACCACGCCGGCAGCAGGCTCGCATGACCTGCGGTGGTACCCTTACGTTGACACCCGTTTCGGGTGTCGGGCTACTCACGCATCGGTGAGGTTCGCAATCCCCGCGTGTTATCTCCGATCGCGCAAACGGCGTGAGGGTGACGGCGCGCCTGCAACTCGCGCTGATCGGCGCCGCATCGGCCTCTCAGAAGGCCAAGGTGACGATCCGGCCGCGCGTCGACGATGGCGGAGAAGGCTATCCTCGACGGCACCTGGAAGCCTCCGATTATCGCGAAAGTGAAGTGAACGGAAAATCCGGCCAGTCACCGCAAGCTTGAGTTCAGAAAGTAATCATCTGGCCGATTGCGATCCGTGCGATGGCAGGCCGGAGCTACCTTCAATTTCTCATGTCCGCCTTTGGCTCCCAGCCAAATCTCAGCTTTCCACCCATATGTGCCATTGGAGCAGGGAGGTGGCTCTCCGGGAAGCGGACGCCGAACTCACTTGCGGCCAGAGGTGCCTTCCTATGCTCCGAAAATCGACGGCCGCGAACGGCGGGCGGTTCGGTCGATGGCGTGCGCCACGGTACTGAAGAGCTGCGCGGGCAGATCGTGTCCCATCCCATCGATCAGCATCATCTCCGCATCCGGGATTGACGCTGCGGTATCCTGACCGCAGCCGGGGTGAACGAGAGGATCGTTCGTCCCGTGAATGACGAGGGTCGGCGCCTTGATCGTAGCCAGTTGTGACCGACGGTCACCGGCCAGCGCAATTGCCACAAATTGGCGCCCGAACCCGCCTGGTACACGACCTCGCCGAACCTCCTCCCCGAGGAGCGCACGGCAAGCCTCTTCGTCGAACGAATAAGCGGTGCCAGCGACGCGCCGGGCGAAGGCGACGCCGTGATCAAGGAAGCCCGCCTCGTCCAAGACTGGATCGGGTGCGGGCCGCATCATCATCGTCATGGCGTCCGGTTCTGCCGACGGCAGGGCCGGGTTTCCCGTCGCCGACATGATCGAGGTGAGCGACAGAACACGGGACGGGTACTCGCTCGCCATCATCTGAGCGATCATCCCGCCCATCGAGCGCCCAACAACATGGGCCTGCGGGATGGAGAGGGCATCAAGCAGGCCGATTGCATCCGCGGCCATGTCGGCAAGTGTGTAGGTCACAGGTGGCCGCTGTCCCGCCATGAGGAGAGACACCAACGTTCCGACATCTACGGTTCCATGCTGGGCGAAGGAGGTTGAACGCCCGGCATCCCGATTGTCGAACCGGATGACGCGATAACCCAGCGCGGCCAGTTCCCCGCAAAAGGGATCAGCCCAGCGGATCATCTGCGTCCCCAGTCCGGAGATGAGCAGGATGGCCTCCGCCGCTTCCTCACCGAAGCTGTCATAGGCCAGGGTGATGCCGTTACTGTTCAGGTTCTTCATCATCGTCCGCTTCCAGCCGTCAAATCCGGGTAGCCTGTAGTTTGTCTGCCCAGTGCGTGAGGCGCTCTTGCAGCAGGCGAGCGCGAACATAGTCGCTCTCTTCTTCCTCAAGACGCTCGATGATCTCGAAGGTGAATGCCTCCGTCCCTTCGGCGCGCCACGCGTCCTGGAGGGAACGATGCGTGTTATTTCCGAGCTGCAGGGTGAACCAAAGCCGGTTCTGGATCGTGGACAAGTCAGGAGCTTGTCCCACCCAGACCGCACCGGTGGGTATGCAGCGAACGGCGTAGATGCCGGTCACGATCTCTCGTTTCCGATAGGCCGCTACGGCTGCCTTCCGATCTTCGCGTTTCATGACGTGAGCGCCTCCTGACGGCGGCGACAGCTAGCCGAAGCAGTTTGAGAAAGCAATATTACCCGGATAATATTGACGTGTGCCTTTTTGGCCGGGTAATAACTCGCAGTGGAGGATCCTATGTCCGATTACCTGTCCAAGTTGTGCACCGCTTTCGTCGGCACGGAGCAGCTAGCGGCTGGATCTCTGATTGACGTGGCCTTGGCGATCAAGGCCGCTGAAGGCGACCGCGCTGACGCGTCCATTCTCGTCTTCGACGATGCTACGGGCTCCGTCGTGGATCTCGACCTGCGAGGCACGACCGCCGAAGTCGTGGTCCGTCTCAGCGAGCGGGGGAAGCGAGAGACAGCGGCGGCCAGGACGCAAACGGCTTCGGACACCGATGCAGAGCCTCGCGGGCGTGGGCGGCCGAAACTAGGCGTCGTCGCCCGAGAGGTCACACTGCTTCCCCGACACTGGGAATGGCTCTCCGCGCAGCCCGGCGGGACGTCACAGGTTTTACGGCGCCTCGTAGACGCGGCTCGCCGATCCGATGGCGGCCAGACCCAAGCCAAGGCCGCGCGCGAAGCCGCCTACCGCTTTCTCAACGCATTGGCCGGTGACCTTCCTGGCTTCGAGGATACTATCCGGTCCTTGTTCGCGGGCGAGGATCGGGACTTTGCCGACCGCATGAACGCTTGGCCGCCGGACGTAAGACGCCATGCTTTGAAGCTGGCGACTGGATCATGTCCGCCTCGCGCCCCTCAGGAGCCGGATCCAACAATCCGCTAACCACCCTCCTGCGACCTTCGGAACGTCAGCCGCATAGTCCCTGGCGTCCTTCCGCCAGCCGGAAGGACGATCGTGGCCGGTTACCAGACGTCAGATTCTATCCACCAGATCATCGGACCGGATATCGTATCCGGTCCGATGATCTAACCTTCTGTGTTTGCATCGGCTTTTCCGAAAACCGCAATCCACTTTTCGGGCCGATGCCTTAGCGATGACGATCCGGCCGCGCGGGACGATCTGATGCGCTGAGATCGCGACGACCGCGAGCCGGCCTCTCCTTGTGAACGCGGCAAGGGCTTGGTCAGGCTGGAAACAAAGCGAACCGGCCTTGCGGCGCCGGACGCCCGTCGATCGCGTCCGGACTCATCCGGCGGTTGCCTCAGGGGCAGCCGCCCCCGGGGGCAACCGCCCTTTCCGGGGATCACACGGCCCACCACGGCGGAACTCTCTGTCTAAAACAAAATACTAAAAATCTTATTGCGATATTCATGTGCGCGAATAAGCTCGGGGAAACGAGGGAGAGCGCGATGAGAGATGAGCAGGATGCCGCAGAGGCACCTGAGCGTTCCGAAAGCGAAGAGGACAATCGGGCGCGCATGCTTGCCAGCCCCATGTTCGTCGGCTCGTTGCAGCGCGGCTTCGCGGTGCTGGAAGCCTTCACTCCCGATCAGCGCGAGATGGGCATCACCGAGATCGCAGCCGCGACCGGCCTCGACAAAAGCGCAGCGCAGCGCTTCACGTTCTCGCTCTATGCGCTCGGTTATCTCGAGAGGAATCCGGCGACCCGCAAATACAGTCTGTCGCGGCGCGCGCTCGGGTTCGCCTATGCCTATCTGCGCAGCGATCCGCTGGTCGAGGTGGCGACCCCCTATCTCGCCGACCTCCGCCAGAACTGTCAGCAGCGGGTCGATCTCAGCGTTCTCGACGGCACCGACATTCTTTACGTCGTGCGTCTGCAAAGCCAGCGGGAGGCGTTCGGCGCAACCTTGGTCGGCCGCCGCATCCCCGCCTTCTGCGCGTCCGGCGGCCGGGCCATGCTGTCGCGCCTGTCGGAGGCGGAAGCCCTGGCCCTGGTCGAACGCAGCAACCGCAGGCAGTTGACCCCCTATACCGTCACCGATGTCGATCAGATCATGGCGGCGATCGACCGCGCCCGGATGGATGGGTTCGCGATCTCCGTGCAGGAAACCCTGGTTGGCGAGATCGTGGTCTCGGCACCCGTGGTCGATATGCGCGGCTTGCCGCGGGCTGCGGTTCACATCGCCATGTCCTATGCCGAATTCGACCAGAGCACGGTGCGCGAGCGGTTCGCACCGCTGGCTGTCGCGACCGCGCGCCTGATCGCCGGTGGTGGCTACTAGCGATGAGCGGCTACCCACCCACTCATTACGCGGCGACGCGAACCGACGACGCGCGCTGGCCGGGGCTGGACGGAGATCACGAGACTGAGACCTGCATTGTCGGCGGTGGCCTTGCCGGCGTCGCAGCCGCGCTGGCGCTGGCCGAGCGCGGGCGGTCCGTCATCCTGCTGGAGGCGCACCGCATCGGCTGGGGCGCATCGGGACGCAATGGCGGTCTTGCCACGCGCGGCTATCCGATTGCGATGCCGGCTTTGGCCGATCGCGTCGGCATCGACGAAGCCAGGGCGCTCTGGCGGCTGAGCAGCGAGGCGCTCGCCATCGTTCGTCGCCGGGCCGAAGCGCTGGGTCCGACGGTGCTCGTCGGCCACGGCGCCCTGCGGTGCCGGATGGCGGAACACCCGGACAGCCTGGGCTCCTATGTCTCAGCCATGAACGAGCGCTTCAATGCGGGCCTCGTTCATCTGCCGGCGGCCCAGCTCGGCGCGATGCTCGCGACCGATCGCTATGCCGACGGGTATCTCAATCCCTCGTCGCTTCAGCTGCATCCGCTGAATCTGGCGCGTGGCATGGCAACCACTGCGGCGCAGCACGGTGCACACCTGCACGAAGGCGCCGCCGTCGTCTCGCTGAAGCGCCGGGGCACGGCCTGGACTGTCGCGACGAAGGCCGGCGCCGTCTCCGCCCGTCATGTCGTGCTTGCCGGTGGTGCGCATCTCGGCCTGCTCCACAGGCGCCTGGGACTTGCGACGGTTCCGGTCGCGAGTTTCGTGATGACGACGGAGCCCGCACCCGAGCGCATCAGGCAGGCGATCGCGACCGACGCCGCCGTCTCGGATACGCGCGTCGCCACTGATTATTATCGCGTCCTGCCCGACGGACGGCTGCTCTGGGGCGGGCGGGCGAGCGCGCTTGAACCCAACGCGGCGCGGCTGGCGCGGCTGCTGCGTGGCGACATGGCGCGGATCTATCCGCAACTCGCCGATCTGAAGGTCGAGATGGCGTGGGGCGGCCTGATGCCGATCGCCCGGCACCGCATGCCGGTGATCGGCCCCCTGGAACAAGGACTATGGGCTGCCGCCTGTTTTGGCGGCCTGGGCCTGGTGAACACCACGCTCGCCGGCGAGCTGATCGCCGGCGCCATCGCCGACGGTGACGACCGCCACCGGCATTTCGCGCCATTCGGGCTGCCTTTCGCTGCAGGCTCGGCTGGCCGGGCCGCATTCCAGTTCATCTATTGGCGCCATCAGCTCGGCGACCAGTTCCAGCAGATGCGGCGGCGAGCATCGCGGCCGGCAAAGGAAACCCCATGACCGATGCAGCCGTCGCCATCTCGTCGGTACGCAAGACCTTCGCCGGCGCCAGTCAGCCTGCGCTGGGCGGCGTCTCGCTCGATATCCTGAAGAACGAGTTCTTCACACTTCTGGGCCCGTCGGGCTGCGGCAAGACAACCCTGCTGCGCATGATCGCCGGTTTCGAAAATCCGGATTCGGGCGCGATCCTGCTCGATGGCACCGCAATGGAGCGAACGCCGCCGAACCGCCGGCCGGTCAATACGGTCTTCCAGAGCTACGCCCTGTTTCCCCATATGAGCGTGGCGCAGAACATCGCCTTCGCGCTCGAGATGCTCGGCCGGCCGCGCGAGGCCATTCGGGCGCGCGTTGCCGAGATGATGCGCCTGCTGCGCCTCGACGGGCTTGGCGACCGCCGGCCCGCCCAGCTCTCGGGCGGACAGCAGCAGCGTGTCGCCCTCGGGCGGGCGCTGGCGCCTGAACCGAAAGTGCTGCTGCTGGACGAGCCGCTGTCGGCGCTCGACCTCAAGCTGCGCAAGGAGATGCAGATCGAGCTCAAGCGGCTTCAGACCGAAACCGGCATCACCTTCGTCTTCGTCACCCATGACCAGGAGGAAGCGCTGACGATGTCCGACCGCGTCGCCGTGATGCGCGGCGGCGCCGTCATGCAGATCGGGCGACCAGCCGATATCTACGAGCGCCCGGCCAATCTCTTCGTTGCCGAGTTCATTGGCGAGGCCAATCTCCTGCCTGCGATCTGCGTCGATCGAAGCGGGGATGGCGGGAGCTTCCGCCTGGCTGGCGCGTCAGACGATGATGGCCCGATCGCCGTCGCCGATGCCGGCCTCCTTGCGCCGGGCGAGAAGGCGATGCTCGTCGTGCGCCCCGAACGCGTCGCCGTCGTGCCGGCGCAGACAACGCGCTTGCGCGGTCAGGCCCGCCAGGCCGTCTATCGTGGCAGCGATCTGATGCTGCATGCATCCCTGCCGGGCGGGGCCCTGTTGCGGGCCCGCCTGCCGGGAGATGCCGATGTCACGGCCCTGATCGGGCAGGTCAGCGGCTTTGCCTTTCCGAGCGATGCCGTCAGGGCCTTTGCGGCATGAACGAGCTCCGCTCCCGCGATATCGCCCTCACCGCGCCGGCCGCGCTGTTCCTCGTGGCCTTCATGGTCGCGCCGCTTCTGCTGATGGTCTACGTCTCGACGCTGGAGCGCGCACCCTTCGGCGGCGTGCTCTGGGGCAGCCATACCGCTGTCGCCTACGAGAAATTGCTGCTCGAGCGCGATCTGCTCGGCGCGCTCTCCTTCAACAGCGACTATATCGCGATCTTCGGCCGCTCATTCCGTCTCGCGGCGATCACCACGGTGCTGACGCTCGCCATCGGCCTGCCGACCGCGCTCTACATGACCACGCTGTCGCCGCGCCGCGCCGCCATCATCCTGTTTCTGGTGACGGTGCCGTTTTGGACCAATCTCCTGGTACGCAACTTCGCCTGGATCCTGATCCTGCGGAATGGCGGCCAGCTCGACAGCCTGCTGCTATGGCTCGGGATCACGAGCCAGCCGCTCGACATCCTCTACACGCCATGGGCCACCGGGATCGGCCTGACCTACTCGTTCCTGCCCTTCATGATCCTGCCCGTCTATGTGGCGCTGGAGCGGATCGATCGGCGGCTGATCGAAGCGGCCTTCGATCTCGGCGCCGACCGGATCCGCGTCCTCACGCGCGTCGTGCTGCCCTTGGCGATGCCGGGCATCGTCGCGGGCGCGGTTCTCGTCTTCGTGCCCTGTCTCGGCGCCTATGTCAGCCCGGAGCTGCTGGGCGGCGGCAAGTCGCTGATGATCGGCAATCTCGTGCAGGCCCAGTTCGGCGCCTCGCGCAACTGGCCGTTCGGAGCGGCGCTGGCGCTGGTGCTCGTGCTCATCCTGCTCTTGTCGCTGGCGCTGCTTGCGCTGGTGCGGCGGCGTGCGGAGCGCCTGTCATGATGCGCGACCAGAACCTGCTGCGCATTCCCGGCGCCAGCGTCATCGCCGGGCTGGCGCTCGTCTTCCTGTATCTACCGATCGTGACGCTCGTCGCCTTGTCGTTCAACGCCAGCGATCTGACGACGATCTGGACCGGGTTCAGCGTCAGATGGTACGCGGCGGTCTTCGACAATGGCGACATGCTGCGCGCGGCCAAGAACTCGCTGATCACGGCGAGCATTGCCACGGTGCTGGCGACGGCAGCGGCGACCGCCGCAACGCTTGGCGTCGCGCGCACGCGCTCGGCCTATCGCGGTGTCGTCGAAGGCTTGCTCGGACTGCCGCTGCTGGTCCCTGAAATCGTCACGGCGGTGGCGCTGCTACTGCTCTTCGTGCTGATCGGGGCGCCGCTCGGCCTGCTCTCGGTCATCCTTGCGCACACCGTGTTCTGCATCCCCTTCGCCTATTATCCGATCCGCTCTCGCCTTGCGGGCCTCGACCCCGCTCTGATCGAGGCCGCGAGCGATCTTTACGCCTCGGCATGGCAGCGGTTCCTGCGCATCGAACTGCCGCTGCTCGGCCCCGGCATTCTCGCCGGCGCACTGCTCGCCTTCATCAGCTCGCTGGGTGATTTCGTCATCACCTATTTCGTCGCCGGCCCCGGCGCCACGACGCTGCCCGTCTATATCTTCGGCATGATCCGCATCGGCGTCACGCCCGAAGTCAACGCACTCTCGGCGATCCTGCTTCTCACCTCGATCGCCGTGATCGGCGTCGCCTTCCTGCTCGGACGGCGGCCCGCCAGTCAACACAAGGGAGGATAAGCGTCTTGAAACACTATTTCCGTCTTGCGGTGGCGGCCCTGGCGCTCGCCAGCGCACCAGGTATCGCGCTGGCCCAGTCCAAGCAGCTGCTGCTGTACAGCTGGGCGAATTATGTGCCGCCGGATCTGCTCAAGCGCTTCGAAGCCGAGACCGGCGTCAAGGTCAGCGTCGACGTCTATGACAGCAACGACACCATGCTGGCCAAGCTGCAGGCGGGCGGCGGCGGCTACGACATCGTCGTGCCGACCAACTCCGTGCTCGCCACCATGATCCGCTCCAACCTGCTGCAGAAGATCGATGCGGCGAAGCTCGCGAATTTTGGGAATGTGAAGGCGCCGCATGATCGCCCCGATGCCGATCCGGGCCGCGAATATTCCGTTCCCTATCTCTGGGGCTCGACCGGCTTCACCTATGATTCCGCCAAGGTTCCCGGCGGCAAGCTGGCGGAGAGCTGGAAGGAATTCTTCGAACCGCGCCCCGACCTCGTCGGCAAGATCGCCGCGCTGAATGATCAGGGCGAAATGTTCAGCGCCGCGGCGATCTATCTCGGCCTCGATACCTGCACCGAGAACCCCGCCGATGCGCAGCGCATCCTGGAGCTTCTGGCGAAGCAGAAGCCGAGCGTGAAGATCTATTCCTCGACCGGCACGATCGATCGTGTCGCAGCCGGTGAGGTCGCGCTGCATCAGCAGTGGAATGGCGCCTCGCACCGCGCCAGGGCCAAATTGCCGACTGCGGTCTTCGTCTATCCGACCGAGGGGATGAACCTGTGGGGCGACAATTTCGCCGTGCCGAAGGGCGCTGCGAACCCGGAGAACGCCAAGCTGTTCCTGAACTGGATGATGGACCCCCGGAACGCCGCCGAAGCCTCGAATTTCAGCGGCTACAACAACGCCATCAAAGGTTCGGATGCGTTCATGACAGCCGAGCTGCGCGACAATCCCGCCATCAACCCGCCCGAAGCGTTGATGACGCGTTTCCGGCCGGTGAAGGATTGCTCACTCAAGGCGCGCGAGCTGCGCGACGGCGTCTGGACGCGCCTGCGCCGCTGACAGAGGACGGAGAGGCGTGCCGAAGGCCGCCTCTCCGCTTTCTTCGCTCCCACCAGGCTCGCCACCGAACAGCCTCGGGATTCCGCGCCCCCCGCCGACGAGGCGTCGCTCGTGCCCTGCGTCGCGCAGCTGACCGCTGAGGCTACGTCTCATCGCGCCCAGGCAGGTTGTTGCTCGAGCCCCTATTGTGTTGCGGCCGAACTTGGCCTTTTCTTCCTGAAGCTCGCCCAGTCATCCATTCCTACCTTCCATAATCTGCCGATCGAATCCGGAGGCCGGCAAAAGGTCTCAAACCGGATTGCCTTTGAAAGTGGAGAAGCCCGATGTTGAAGCAAATGAGCTTGGTCCTTGCAGTCTCGCTGGCGGTGGGGGTTGCGGGCTGCGCGACCGGTCCGACCGTGACAAGCCAGACAGTCATCGTCGCCGGCGTCGGCCCGGTGGAAGTCGAGCAGCTTGATGTCGAGGTTGCCGAGGTGAATCCCGCCGAGCGCATGGTGATCGTCCGGCAGGGCCGCCAGACCTGGCCCGTCGCGGTGCCGTCCGTGTTCGGCGATCTGCAGAATATCAACGCCGGTGACAACGTCCGGATCCGACGCGTCGAGGGCGTGATCCTTGGTGCCAAGCGCGCTCGCAAGGGCGCCAAGCCGACGATCGTCTATACCGAGGCGGTCAGCAGCCCGAGCTTCCAGAACCTGCCGGACAAGTTCATCGTGCGGACACTGACCGTAACCGCGAGGTTCGAGAGCTTCGATCCGGCGACAGGCGTCGTGAACTATGTCGGGCCGCTTGGACCGCGGACGCGTGAAGTCACGGATCCCGGCATTCAAGACGGAATCAGGCGCCTGAGGCGTGGCGATATGGTGGAGCTTACCTTCGCTGAAGGCTTCCACTTCCAGAAGAACTGAGCCCGTCGGCTCACCGCCGCATGTGAATGGATACGCCGGATCACGCTGCGTTTGGACGAAACCGTCCCAGCGCAGCGTGATCGACTCTCATCGCTGAGGGCATGCTGAATGCGAAAAACCGTCACCACAGGGCGACGGCGTCAATTGCGCAGGAAGTTCAGCGTCTCGATCGCGGACCGCGCCGCCGCAAGCACCGCGTCCAGGAGCCGGTTCTGCTCCGCAAATCGATAGATGCAATACAGCCGGGACGGCGTGGGTTGCCTGCTCGGCAGGAGTGACAGGATCGCTCCGTTCCGCAGGTAGGGTTCGATCAGCGGCGTCGGCAGCAGACTGACGCCGTGACCCTGGCGAACGAGTTCCGTCGCCAGCGTCACGCTCGTGCAACGGCAGATCTTCTCCGGTTCAATCCCGTCTTCGCGAAACCAGTCGATGATCTGGCGGTACATCGGCGACGGGTGCGGGTTGGTGATGACGATCTGGGAGGCGAGCAATTGCGGCGTGATCTGCCGTGGGAGTTCGAGCTCCGGCGCTGCGGCCCAGGTCACGTCCTGGATGCCGAGCGGAATGACCGCGAGCTTGGGATCGCCGACGGGATTGATGACGAATGCCAGGTCCAGGCGGCGCTCCACCACCTGATGCTCGAGTTCCGCGCTCGTTCCCACCGCGATGTCGAGTTGCACGCCCGGCAGATCGCGGGCGAGCAGCTTCATCCAGCCCGACAGGCAGATATGCGCAAAGGTTTCGGACAATCCGACGCGGACCACGCCGCCCGTGCTTTGCGCCTCCCCCGTGATGAGTTCGCGAATGCCCGTCAGTTCCTGGACCAGCGCCGCCGCGCGCGGCAGGAGCGCTTCGCCGGCGAAGGTCAGGACCAGCCGCCGCCCGCCTCGTTCGAAGAGCGTTCGCTGGAACTGCGCTTCAAGCTCCTGAAGGCGCAGCGAGATGGTCGGCTGCGCGAGATTCAGATGCTGCGCGGCCTCCTTCACCGAGCCCAGCCGGGCAATCCAGAAGAACGTCTCGAGCTGCGCCGTCGTCGGTCGCATGGGCTGATCCTCGCGCGGGCCTCACATTGCATTATGCAATGATGTGATATCCGAAAATCAAATTTTACGATGCGTTCTTTGCCATCTAGCTTCCCCTGCAACGGAGCTTTCGGCCACGGAAGGGCAGCGCATGGATCGGTTACGCAAGAGCATTCTGGAGGATCTGCCCGAGATCGAGTGGATCAGCGATCCGACGCTGCGGCAGGGGGCCATCGACGCCTGGGCACTGGCGCTGGAGAAGTCGAGCTTCTCGCGCATCAGCGAGATCCCGGGAGAGGCCAATCCCGGCATCATGGTGATGCGGCGCGGCGGCCAGAATTTCCATCTCAGCGGCGTGACCCGGCTCGCGCTGGCCTCGGTCGACTATTTCGCCGAAATCTATCCTGAGGCGGTCATCGACCGGGACGTCGTCATTTGCGGCGGCCTCTGTCACGATGTCGGCAAGGCCTGGGAATGCGACCCCGAGAACCAGGCGCGGTGGAAGGCCGATGCCAGCCTGGTCGGGCGGCCATCGCTTCGCCATCCGGTCTATGGTGCCTATATCTGCCTGACGGTCGGCCTGCCGGAATCGATCGCCCACATCGCCGCCTGCCATTCGCCCGAGGGCGACAACGTCAAGCGCAGCCTCGAATGCATCGTCGTGCACGAGGCCGATGTCGCATGGTGGAAAATCAGCGCCGCCTCCGGTCTCACGCAGGACGGCACGATTCCCGATCACTTCGCCAGGATGTTCGAGCCTCGCAAGGCGCGGGACATGCCACGAGCGGCCGAATGAAGCGCTTCTGACTAAAGAACAACCAAAAGAGGGGATAAGTCGATGATCGGTTTCAGGTTTCTGAAAGGCGCCGTGCTCGCCGCCGGCGTGCTCGCGCTGGCATTGCCAGCCGCGGCGCAACCCAAGGAGGGCGTGCTCGCCAAGGTCAAGCGCGAGGGCGTGCTCAAGGTCTGCTACGCGCAGGTCACGCCGGACAGCTACAAGGATCCGCGCAACGGCCAATGGACCGGCGTCTTCGTCGATCTCGTCAATGAGCTGGCGAGCTGGATGAAGGTCAAGGTCGAACCGGTCGAGGTTCAGTTCGGCATGGCTCCGCTTTCGCTCAACCGCGGCGATTGCGACCTGTTCGGCGCGAGCCTGCTCTACAACGCCCCGCGTGCGCTCGAGATCAACTTCGTGCGGCCCTTCGCCGCCAAGGGCATCAACGGCGTGGTCAGCACGGAGAAGGCCGCCAGGTTCAAGAAGGTCGAGGACCTGAACGATCCCTCCGTGACGATCGCCGTCGTCGCCGGCAGCCGCGATCATGAAGTGTCGCAGCGCATCTTCCCCAAGGCGAAGCTCCTGGCGCTGCAGGTCAACACGGATCTCGCGGCCTTTGACTCCGTTCGCCGCGGCGACGCCGATATCGCGCTCGCCAACGGCATCACCATTCGCTGGTGGACGAAGGTGCAGGGCAATGGATGGGCGGCGCCCGCCTTCGAGGGCGATTTCAGCACGCAGCAGAATGTTTGGGCAATCCGCTACGGAGACTCCGACTGGAAGGATTTCCTCGATTCCTTCGCAGCCTGGATCGTCGCCAATAACCGCGCCGCCGAGCTGTACGATTCCTATCTGTCGCGGACCTCGCTCTTCGACACCAAGAAGTAATTCTGCCCGAGCCTGAGAAAGAGAGAGCAGCGATGCAGCGGACTCTGACCATCCTCTACGAGTTTCGCGACGCGCTGCTCTACGGGCTCGGCATCACGATTTCCCTTTCGGTCCTGTCGATGCTGCTGGCGCTGGTCGTTGGCCTGATCGCGGCGCTGGGCATGCTCTCACGCCGTCGCTGGGTCCGCGTGCCGGCGACCTTCTATGTCGAGTTCTGCCGCAACACGCCCATTCTGGTGCAGCTCGTCTGGGTCCATTATGCCTGGCCCGAGATCTTCGGGCTGAAATTCACGGCCTTCTACAGCTCGCTCGTCGCGCTGACGCTGCAGACGAGCGGCTATCTCGCCGAGGAATATCGCGGCGGCATCGAGGGGGTCGACAAGGGACAGGTCGAGGCCGCGAAGTCGCTCGGCATGACGCATGCCCGGCTGATGGCGCGCATCGTGCTGCCGCAGGCGATCATGCGATCGGTGCCGGGCCTGCTCAACCAGTTCGTCACCTGTTTCAAGTCGACGTCGATCGTCTCCGTGATCGCGGTGCCCGATCTCATGTACCAGGCGGGCCTGATCGTCAGCGCGACGTTCCTGACCATGCCGATCTACACGATCATCGCCATGATCTATTTCGTCGTCGTCTTCGCGATCTCGCGCTCGGTTCGCTGGGCGACGCGCAAGCTGCCGACGACCGGCTATTTCGGAGCTGCGGCATGACTGAGGCCATCACGGCGGCCGGCCCCGCCATCGCTTTCCGGTCGATCAGCAAGTCCTATGGCGAGCTGCAGGTCCTGCACGACGTCAGCGCCGAGATCCCCCACGGCGCCACCGTCGCGGTTCTGGGTTCGAGCGGTTCGGGCAAGAGCACGCTGGTGCGTTGCGTCAACCGGCTCGAGGGCTTTCAGGGCGGCGAGATCACGGTCGGCGACGTCAGCCTGACGCCGCAGGGATTGGCGCGCGGCGCCCGCAAGCTGAGCGATCGGCAGGTCGCGACATTCCGCACCGGCATCGGCATGGTCTTCCAGTCCTTCAACCTGTTCCAGCACCTCACCGTGTTGAAGAACCTGATCGAGGCGCCGATCGGCGTGCTCGGCTGGAGCCGGGACAAGGCGGTCGAGCGCGCCCGCGACCTGCTCGCCAAGGTGGGACTTCCCGACAAGGAGGACGCCTATCCGGCCCGGCTCTCCGGCGGCCAGCAGCAACGTATCGCGATCGCCCGCGCGCTGATGATGGAACCCTCGATCATGCTCTTCGACGAGCCGACCTCGGCGCTCGATCCCGAGCTCACGGCGGAAGTACTGAACGTCGTGAAGGGGCTCGCGCTGGGCGGGCGCACCTCCCTGATCGTGACGCATGAACTCGCCTTCGCCCGGGACGTCGCCTCCCATGTCATGGTGCTCGACCACGGTCGGCTGACCGAGTTCGGGCCTGCGGGAGAGATTTTTCGAGCCCCGACATCGGAGCGAACCAAGCGCTTCTTCGAGAGCGGCGGGTTGACGTAAGCCCAGCGCAGGGACGCCATGGTCGATCATGGCCGCGCCTGCCCGTCCGCGATGGCGGGTCGACCGTACCGCCGGAACGTCCCATCCCCGCCGGTCGTGACAGGACTCTCGGAGCAGCTGATTTCGGTACTGTTGGCAATCCAGCGAAAAGCTGAAGCGCGCCCGTTGCGACGGGCTGCGACAGCGCCAGGCCTGGGCGGATTGTTGGCGCCCTTTTCGGGCAAGCGCACGTCCGGTGCAGCGATGTGCCGACAAGCAGTTGGCATGCCGGATCGGATTATCTGCCGACCGTTACCGCGACCATCGGGGCCTCTCGTCGCGCGCCAGGGATCTGATCGAGCAGGTATGCGACCGCGCAGGGGATCGGCGAAATGACCGGCGTCGAGAATCTCGGTTGCAAGGCGCCGGCCGCCTCGCCGAGCGGGCCGCCTCCGATGATGACGGCCTGAGCCTGGTCGGTCGCGATACAGGCTTCGACCATCTCGCCAAGCGCCTGCGTCAGTGCCGCCTTGTCGTCGGCCAGCGCTGTGGGATCGCCTGCCGTGCAGCGGATTCCGGTCAGCAGTTGCGCAAAGCCGAGCGCGGCCGCCCGCGCCGCGATGGCGTCGACCAGAAGCGGCGTCGTGGTCGCGACACCGAACGGGCGCCCGCCCTGCGACGCCACCCGCATCGAGGCCTCGCAGATGCCGACGACCGGGATCGTGACCTGGCGCCTGAGATCGTCGAGCCCGGGATCGCCGAAGGCGCTGACGACGATGCCGACGCAATCGGCGGCGTGCCGCAGGCCGATCTCGACGACCTCTTCGGCCGAGGCGAGCAGGTCGTCCTCCGTCACGATCATGGCCGGGCTGCGCTCGGCCGTGGCGACTGCCACGGCCAGCGCGTTCTTCGTCGCCCGCTGCGCGATGGCTTGCATCATCGCGCTGGTCGACTGCGAACTGTTCGGATTGATCAACAGGATATGCCGGGTCACGCTCTCGCTGCCTTCGCTGGTTGGGCAAGTGGGTCGGCAAGGGGCTCGGCCGCCGGGACATCGGTCTCGGCCGGTTGGGTAATGTCTTCCATCGACCGGCCATAGGTTTCCGGGCCCATCTGGATGCAAAGCACGAAGACCGCATACATCGCAGCCGCCAGCGAAAAGACGCCGACCATGCCGTATTTGTCGAAGAGCATGCCGGAGATGAGCGGCACGAAGGAGCCGGCGGCCGAACCGGTCGCCAGGATCAGCGCGACGCCGAAGGCACGGATCCGCGTCGGGAACAGCTCGGGAGCATAGATCCAGATCGAGGTGTTGAGCAGCAGCACGAAGAACTGGAAGATCGCACCGAACAGCAGCACCATGTAGATATTGCTGCCGAGATAGGCGATCGACACGGCTGCAATGCACGCCAGGGCGGCGCCGACGGTGAGAACCAGCTTCCGGGGCAGATAATAGCCCAGGGTCGAGGCGGCGATCGCGCCCAGCACGCTGCCGCTCTGGATGATCATGCTGTAGAGCAGGCTGCCCTGCAGCGTATACCCCATCGAGACGAAGATCAGCGGCATCAGCGTCAGCACCGAGAGCTGCGCGCCATAGCTCATCAGGATGGCGATGGCGACCGGGATCGTCCGACCGAGGAAGGGCTGGCGGAACAGCTCGCGCCAGTCGGATTTGACCGGGGCCTGCGTCGCATCGGCGGTGAGATAGGGGTGCACGACGAGGTTGCGCGGCCGCAGGCTTCCGGACGCGAGGATCGACAGGACCTTGTTGGCCTCGTCGAACCGGTTCCGGGACGCGAGGAAACGCGGCGTCTCGGGCACGTAGCGCCGATAGAACACGGCCAGCAGAGCCGGCACGGCCAAGGCGGCGAAGAGCCAGCGCCAGCTATCCTCGCCTGGAAACAGCGTAAAGATCAGCAGACCGAAGGCCGGGGCGAGGAAGTTGCCGAAGCCGCCGGCGCCAACATTGACGAGCCCCGCCGCAGTGCCCCGGAACTTGGAGGAGCAGAATTCTGAGAGCATGGTCACGGCTGTGGAGATCTCGCCGCCCACGCCGAAGCCGACGATGGCGCGCGCGATGCAGAGCGTGAAGAAGTCCGGGGCCAAGGCGCAGGCGGCCGAGCCGATCGAGAACAGCAGCAGGTTGATGGTCAGCATAACGCGGCGCCCGTAACGGTCGCCGAGAATGCCCGACATCAGCCGCCCGATCGCGGCGCTGCCGAAGGTGATGGTGTTGAGCAGGCCGATATCGGCGCCCGTCAGGCCCCAGTGCTGGCGCAGCAGCGGGCCGGCGACGCCGATGGTGTTCTGTTCGAAGCTGTCGAACAGACAGCCGATAAGGACCAGTGCCAGGATCTTCTTGTGAGCGCCGGTGACGCCGATCTTGCTGAATGCGGTTTCCAATTGACGCGACATCGGCGTCGATGCGCCTGGTGGCTGCGAGATGTCCATTGCCATGATCGTTCCCCTGATCGTTCGTGATGGTTCGCGCAGGCCTCCCGCTGTTTTTTCGGCTGGTGCGAGGCTTGCGCCGTCTGCTGCTGCCCTGGAAGTGGTCGTATGCTCCCTCTGGTTCCAAGAACGGCCCGTCTCCTTCGGGCGCCCTTGGAACAATTCGTTCATATGAAGCTATCTGAAACTACAGTTTCGTAAAGCACCATAAATGCGCAATCCCTGCCGCTTCTTGCGTCAGGGATTGCAAGGCCGTTCACAAGGGAGAGGTTCCGACTAGGGCCGCGGCTCATCGTTTAGAGCGTGCCTAGCGCGAAAAACCGTTGCCACTTTTTCGCAGCATGCTTTGGACGATCTCAGAGCTCGTCGAGCGCGTCGTTCAGCGCCTCGATATTGCGCAGGCGCGTGCGCCCCGGGGCACCGGCGATCTCGATACAGCGCATGATGAGAAGATGGCAGAGCGCCATCACTGCCGTGTGGTTGAACAGCGGTCCCGGCGCCAGAGTCTGGCAGCGGAAATGCCACTGGCTGCGCGTCTCGTAGTCGGCACTCTCATCCGTCACGAAAAGCAGCCGGGCGCCCGACCTGCCGATCTGATCGAGCAGCGCCTCGGTCTGCGAGACACGCCGGCGCAAGCCGAAGAAGATCACCACGTCGTCGGGAGAAAGGCTGGCGAGATGCTCGCCAAAGGTCTGGCCGCCGCCGGGAATGGCGACGACGTTCTCGATGACCTGCGTCAGCTGCCATTGCAGATAGGTCGCGAAGGCGAAGCTCGCCCGGAAGCCGATGACCCAGACCTTGCGCGCCGCCAAAATCGCTTCGGCCGCGCCGCTGATCTGGGTTTCCCCGATGGGCCGCAGCGTTTCCTCGAGATTGGCGATACCCTGGGAGAGATTGGCGGCGATCGATTGCTCGCCGCTCGTGTCCGTCGTGGTCAGAAACAGGCGGGAGCCGCTTTGCCGGTCGAGCCTGGCGTGCCGGCGGGCCTCCTCGTAGCTCTCATAGCCCAGCCGCTGAACGAAGCGGGAGACCGTTGCCTTCGAGACATGGGCCAGCGCCGCCAGTTCCTGGGCCGAATAGGTCGCGACCTCGCCGGGAAAGTCGCAGACGAAATCGCCGAGGCGCCGCTCGGCAGGGGATAGATCGGACAGGATGCTGCGCACGCGGTTCAGAAACGACTTTTCCTTGGAATTCATGACCGGCGCCGCAAGCATGGGAGGTAACGCAACCTCTTCCGTCATGGCTTTCATTGCAAGCAGCAGCTGGCGTAGCGAATGGGTCGTCCGACCATTCGAAGCCATGTTGAGCTCTTCAGGTGAGTTGCGCGGGGCTCCAAGCGAGGCGCTGCGGTTCAGGCCGAACTCTCAGCCCCCCGTTCCAGTCCGCACCAGCGCAGCTCAGCTCACCCGCAGCATGTCGCTGCCATCGCCGAGATAGTGCAGGACATCGCGCGGGATCGAGGGGTCGTCGGGCTGCAAGGTCGTGGCGATGGCCATGTCCGCCCTGCCGATCAGGCCGGCGCGGCGATAATGCAAGGCGGTCCTGGTCGCATAGGGCTCGCGCAGCATGGTCGCCGCGATGCCGCTGGCGATGCCGAACATGAACTTGGTCTTGCTGCGCTGAACCGGCATCAGGATCGACGTCGTCAGCTCGTTCTTCTGCACGCTCTCGAAATCGAAGAAGAAGATCCGCCCGGCCAGCGGCACCGTGAAACCGTGATATTTGAAGATGTAATCCGTCTTCCCCCGAGCTTCCGCGCTCGGAAAGCGTTCGAGATAGCAATGCTGGTAGAGGTTCTCGTTGCGGTAGATGCAGAGCAGCGAGCGGATGATCGAGCCCTTGTAGATCGATGAATACTGGTAGCGGTCATAGACCCCCGCGATATCGGGCGTCTCCCGCTTGGCGCCGAGTACGGCTGCATTCATGAAGGCGTCGAACTGGCGCGAGCCGCGCAGCCGTTCCAGCACCGGAAAATAATTGCCGTCGACGAGCATCCGGACCTCGTCCGGGTCGGCGAAGAGCACGGCGGTGCCCAGCCCGAAGAACTGCGAGATCAGCCGGATATTGCCGGGCGACGGCAGGTGCACGCCCGAGAGGTACTTGTTGAACTGCTGCCGGTTGAGCCCGATCCTCTGGCAGACCGCCGTGATCGAGCTGTGCCGCTCGCAGAGGAACCTCAGGTTCGCCGAAAATCGTTCTACCCCATCCGGTCTCATAGCCTCCCCGCCCCCCAAGCATCAGCAGCATGATGACGCGATCACTGCGTCACTTCGCGTCAGCAATCAAGCGACTGCGAAATTGTCAGCCGGCACGGCAGCGCCGAACACTTGCGCTCAGATGTGGTGTGGAAGGCAGTGATGATCAGGCGCTTGAAGACGGCGGCACGGTTTGACGATGCGGTTCAGGACAAGGCTCTCACCAAGGCGGTGGAGGAGCTTTTGGCGCAGGTCGAGACCGGCGGCGACAAGGCGGTGCGTGCGCTCGCCACCCGGTTCGACGGGCTCGACCGCGCCTCCTACAGGCTGAGCGACGCCGAAATCCGGGCCTGCGTCGATGGGCTGACGACACAGCAGCGCGACGACATCGCATTCGCCCAGGAGCAGGTCCGCAACTTCGCGCAAGCGCAGCGCGCGGCGCTCCGGGATATCGAGGTCGAGACGCTGCCGGGCGTGATCCTCGGGCACAAGAACATCCCGATCGCGAATGTCGGCTGCTATGTGCCCGGCGGCAAATATCCGCTGCTGGCATCGGCGCATATGTCGGTCGTCACGGCCAAGGTCGCGGGCTGCGAGCGCATCATCTCCTGCGCGCCGCCCTTCAATGGCGCGCCCGCCCCCTTGATCGTCGCCGCCCAGCATCTGGCCGGCGCGGATGAAATCTACTGCCTCGGCGGCGTCCAGGCGATCGCGGCGATGGCGTTCGGTACCGAGACGATCAAGCCGGTCGACATGCTGGCCGGCCCCGGCAACGCCTATGTGGCCGAGGCCAAGCGCCTGCTCTTCGGGCGGATCGGCATCGATCTCTTCGCCGGCCCGACGGAGACGCTGATCATCGCCGACGAGACAGTCGATGGCGAGATCTGCGCCACCGACCTGCTTGGACAGGCCGAGCATGGCGTCAATTCGCCGGCGATCCTGCTGACCACCTCCGAGGCGCTGGCGCGCGAGACGATGCGCGAGATCGAGCGGCTGCTCGCGATCCTGCCGACGGCAAAAATCGCCCGCCAGGCCTGGGAGGATTATGGCGAGGTCATCCTCTGCGACAGCCTGGAGGAACTCGCGGAGGAAGCCGACAGGATCGCGTCGGAACATGTGCAGGTGATGACCGCGGACCCGCAATATTTCCAGGATCGCCTGAAGAATTACGGCTCGCTCTTCCTCGGCGTGCGCACCACCGTGTCCTATGGCGACAAGGTCATCGGCACGAACCATACGCTGCCGACCAAGAAGGCGGCGCGCTATACCGGCGGGCTCTGGGTCGGGAAATTCCTGAAGACCTGCACCTATCAGCGCATCCTGACCGACGAGGCCTCGGTCCTGATCGGCGAAGCCTGCTCGCGGCTGTGCATCATGGAAGGCTTCGTCGGCCATGCCGAACAGGCCAATATCCGAGTCCGCCGCTTCGGCGGGCGCAACATCCCCTACGGCGCCGCGGCCGAATAGCCCCGATGCTCTCCTTCATCATCAGGCGCATCGTCGCGACCATCCCGGTGATGGCCTTCGTCGCCCTCTTCGTCTTCTCGCTGCTCTATATCGCGCCGGGCGATCCCGCCGCCGTGATCGCCGGCGACCAGGCCTCGCCGGCCGAGGTCGAGCGCATCCGGCAGAGCCTCGGCCTCGACCGGCCCTATCTGATCCGCTTCGGCGAATGGGCCTGGCGCGTCGTGCAGGGCGATCTCGGCACCTCGATCTTCACGTCGCGGCCGGTCACGCTGCTGATCGCGCAGCGCATCGAGCCGACGCTGTCGCTGATGGTGCTGACGCTGCTCGTCACCGTGCTGATCGCCGTGCCGATGGGCGTGCTCGCGGCCTGGAATGCGGGAAGCGTCGTCGACAAGGCGGCGATGGCCTTTGCGGTGCTGGGCTTTTCCGTGCCGGTCTTCGTCGTCGGCTATCTCCTCGCCTATGTCTTCGCGCTCAAGCTCGAATGGCTGCCGGTGCAGGGCTACACGCCGCTGGCGGAGGGTGTCTGGCCCTGGCTGCGCAACTTGATCCTGCCTGCGCTGGCGCTCGGCTTCGTCTATATCGCGCTGATCGCCCGCATCACCCGGGCGACGATGCTCGAAGTGCTGCAGCAGGATTACATCCGCACCGCCCGCTCCAAGGGCGTCAGCCATCGCAACGTCCTGTTCCTGCACGCGCTGAAGAACGCCGCCGTGCCGGTGATCACGGTCATCGGCGTCGGCATCGCGCTCCTGATCGGCGGCGCGGTCGTCACCGAGAGCGTCTTTGCCATTCCCGGTCTCGGCCGGCTGACGGTCGATGCGATCCTGCAGCGCGACTATCCGGTGATCCAGGGCGTCATCCTGATGTTCAGCTTCGTCTACGTGCTGGTGAACCTGCTGATCGACCTCGCCTACACCATCGTCGACCCGAGGATACGCTATTGACCGCGCTCACCGGCACCGAGGCGGGCGGGACCCGGCTCTTCGCGAGACCTTCGCGGCTGCAGCGTCTCCTGCGCTATCTCGGCCGGCACCCGTCCGTCGCGGTCGGCGGCGGGCTGCTTCTCGCCATGGTCGCGATCGCCGTGCTGGCGCCGCTGCTCTGGACGGTCGACCCGACCCAGATCTCGCCGGCACGGCGGACCCGGATGCCCTCGGAAGCATACTGGTTCGGCACCGACATGCTCGGGCGCGACGTCTATTCGCGTGTCGTCTATGGCGCCCGCGTCTCGCTCGTCGTCGGGTTTGCGGTCGCGGCGCTCGCCTCGCTGGCGGGCCTGGCGATCGGCGTCCTCGCCGGCTTCGTGCGCAAGGCCGATGGCGTCATCATGCGCGCCATCGACGGCATGATGTCGATCCCGCCGATCCTGCTCGCCATCGCCCTGATGGCGCTGACGCGTGGCTCGGTCGGCAATGTCGTCCTGGCGATCACGCTGGCGGAAATTCCCCGCGTTGCCAGACTCGTACGCGGCGTCGTTCTCTCGCTGCGTGAACAGCCCTATGTCGAGGCGGCCGTCGCCAGCGGCGCCAGGGCGCCGCGGATCATCATCCGGCACATCATCCCCAACACCATGGCGCCGATGCTGGTGCAAGCGACCTATATCTGCGCCAGCGCGATGATCATCGAGGCGATCCTGTCCTTCATCGGGGCCGGCATCCCGCCTGCGACGCCGTCCTGGGGCAACATCATGGCCGAAGGCCGGGCGCTCTGGCAGGTCAGGCCGCATATCGTGCTGTTTCCCGCGATCTTTCTCTCGATCACGGTCCTGGCGGTCAACCTGCTCGGCGACGGCCTGCGCGACTCGCTCGATCCGCGCATCGCCAAGAGCCTGTGAGGGAAAGCGCGTGCGGGAAGCCAAACCGCGAGGAGCGGGTCGGTAGCAGCTTCGACCCTGACCGCAAGCATTGCCGGCAATCAAACGAAAAAGGGGAAGGACGTTCATGCGCGTTGCACTGGCCAGCTTTGAATTCGAGGGCAACACGCTCTCCCAGCAGATCAACGGGCGCGACAGCTTCGCCCGAAAGGTCCTTGTCGAAGGCGAAGCCGTACTGCCTGCGATCGAGGGCCGCGACCTTGCCGTCACCGGTGCGCTCGAGGCGCTGCGCAAGGAAGGGCTCGAGGTCCTCCCCGTCCTCGTCGCCCATGGCGGTTCCGGCGGCGTCGTCGAGGGCGCCTTCTACCGCGAGACCTTCGAGACAATCGTCGCCGGCATCCTGAGAGAGCCGGTGGACGGCGTCTTCCTCGCCCTGCACGGGGCGATGATCTGCGAGGGCGAGAGCGATCCCGAGGGCGCCCTGCTCGCGGCGCTGCGCGCGGCGCTCGGCCCCGGCATCCCGATTGCCGTGAGCCTCGACCTGCACGCCCATGTCACGCCGCGCATGGCCGGGAATGCCGACATTCTCGTCGGCTACGAAACCTATCCCCATGTCGACGCCCATGGCACCGGGCGGCGTGCAGCCGAACTGCTGGCGGGCGCACTGCATGGCCGGATCCGGCCCGTGACCCGGCTCCGGCGCATCGACGCGCTCCTGCCCGTCGCCGGCGGCGCGACCCATGGCGATGCGCCGATGGCGGAGCTGCGCCAGCTCGCGCGCCAGATCGAGGCGGACGGGCGCGCGCTCGCCGCGAGCTATTTTCCGGTCCAGCCCTGGCTCGACATCGACGGTATCGGCATCGCGGGCGTCGCGGTGACCGATGCCGATCCGGCAGCTGCCACCGCCGTCGCAGGCGAGATCGTGCAGGCGATGTGGGACCGTCGCCGCGCCTTCGAGATCCCCTGCCTGTCTCCCGACGAGGCCGTCCGTGACGCCGTCGCCCGACCAGGGCGGGTGCTGATCTCGGATGCGCCGGACTGCGTCGGCGGCGGCGCGCCCGGGGACGCGCCGGCCGTGCTGGCGGCCCTGCTGCGCGCCGGGCTCGATGTGGAGGCGACCGTGCTGGTCGTCGATCCCAATGCAGCGGCAAAGGCCTTCGCGCTCGGCGTCGGCCAGCCGATCCGCGTCGCGATCGGCTCCGCGCTCGACCCGCGCTTCCATCCGCCGGTCGCGGTCGAGGCGGTGGTCGAGAGCCTGCATGACGGCCATTTCACCTATTCGGCCGGCATTAGCGCCGGCACGCCCGGCCAGATGGGGCCGACCGCGGTGCTCCGGGCCGGCCGGCTCCGCATCGTCGTGCCGACCCACGCGACCTACGAATACGCGGACGAGCAATACCGGGCTGCGGGCATCGACATCGGCGACTGCAAGATCGTGGTTTTCAAGAACCCGATGAATTTTCGCACCCTGCTCGATGCCGGGACCTCCTGGGTCATGGTCGGCGGCGCGGGCCCGACGAACCCGAACCTCGCCAGCATCGACTGGCACGTCAAGCAGCGCCCGTTCTGGCCCTGCGACGACCAGGCGCAACCCGTTTTCATGGAGATGAGCCGTGACTGACCCCCTGCTTTCCTGGCCGGCGCCGACGCGCAGCCGCAACCGCCCGCCGATCGAGCCGCGCTTCGCCGAAGGCACGGCCTGGATCGACGGCAGGATCGTGCCGGTGGCGGAAGCCACCCTGCCGCTGCTCGACTGGGGCTTTCTGCGCTCGGATGCCTGCCAGGAGACGATCTCGGCCTGGGACGGGCTGCTGTTTCGCCTCGACGACCATCTCGATCGGTTCTGGCGCTCGCTGGAGCGCCTGCGCATGACCTCGCCGCTCAGCCGCGAGGAGATCCACAGCGCGGTCCACGCCCTGATCGCGACCGCCGGCTTCGACAACGCCTATGTGCAGATCATCATGACGCGCGGCCGGCCGCCGATCGGCAGCCGCGACATCCGGCTCTGCACCCAGCGTTTCCAGGCCTTCTGCATCCCCTATGTCTGGATCGCGACGCCCGAGGTGCAGCAGCGCGGCCTGCATCTCCATGTCGGCAGCCGGCATCGCGTGCCGGCGAACTCCGTCGACCCGATGGTCAAGCACTACCACTGGCTCGATTTCGAGCTCGGCCTGCTCGAGGCCTTCGACCATGGCGCAGAGACCGTCGTGCTGACCGACGGCCAGGGCCATGTCCTGGAAGGCCCGGGCTTCAATATCTTCATCCGCAGGGGCGAGACGCTGCTGACCCCGCGCAGCGGCATGCTCGACGGCATGACACGGCGCACCGTGATGGAGCTTTGCGCCGATCTCGGCATGGCGGTCGAGGCGACCGACGTTCCCGTAACAGCGCTGCTCGAGGCCGACGAGATCTTCCTGACGACGACCGCCGGCGGCGTGCTGCCGGTCACCTCGGTCGGCACCAGGGCCATCCGCAACGGACCGGGCCCGTTCACCGCCCGGATCCACGCCGCCTACTGGCAACGCCGCGCCGATGGCTGGCTCGGTGAACCCGTCGACTACGTCGTCCCCGCCCCTTCTGCCTCGGAGTAGGACCTGCCATGTTCAACAGACGTCAGTTCATCGCCGCAGCCGGCGCCGCCACGCTTGCCCGCCCGGCCATCGCCCAAGGCACGGCGGCGCGCACGCTGAAATTCATCCCGGAAACCAACCTCGCCATCCTCGACCCGATCGTGACCACGGCGGCGGTCTCGACCACGCATGGCTATTGCGTGTTCGACAATCTCTTTGCCGTCGACGACCAGTTGCGGCCGCAGCCGCAGATGGCGGCCGGCGCCACGGTCTCCGACGATGGCAGGACCTACGAGATCACGCTGCGCGACGGCCTGAAATTCCATGACGGCGAGCCGGTGCGGGCGCGCGACTGCGTCGCCAGCCTGAAGCGCTGGAGCATGCGCGACAGTTTTGGCCAGGCGCTCGGCGCGGTCGTCGACGACTGGCAATCGGTCGATGACAAGACGATCCGCGTGCGGCTGAAGCGGCCCTTCCCGCAATTCCTGCGCGCGCTCGGCAAGCCGCACTCGTCCGCTGCCTTCATCATGCCGGAACGGATCGCCAGTTCCGACCCGATGGCGCCGGTCAAGGAGATGGTGGGGTCGGGGCCGTTCCGCTTCGTCGCTAACGAGTTCGTGCCAGGCTCGCGGATGGTCTACGAGAAATTCGAGGGCTATGTGCCGCGCCAGGAGCCGGCCAACTGGACGTCGGGCGGCAAGCGCGTGAATTTCGACCGCGTCGAATGGCATGTCATCACCGACCCGGCGACGGCGGGCGGCGCCCTGCAGCGCGGCGAAGTCGACTGGTGGGAACGCCCGCTGCCCGACCTGATGTCGACGCTGACCGCAAACAAGGAGATCGCCACCAGCACGCTCGATCCTTACGGGCTGATCCTCGGGATGCGGTTCAACCATCAGCAGGCGCCGTTCAACAATCCGGCGCTGCGGCGGGCCATTCTCTCGGCCGTGACGCAGGACGACTACATGCAGACGGTGATGGCCGGCGATACCGGCAGCTTCCGCACCTGCCAGGCGATGTTCCCCTGCGGGTTGCCGGGGGTGAAGGAACTGGGCGCCGAGATCATGAAGCAGCCGCCCGATCTGAAGGCGGCCAGAGCCGCGATCGCGGCCTCCGGCTACAAGGGCGAGAAGATCGTCATGCTTCACGCCGCCGATCATCCGCTGATCGCGCCGCTCGGCGACATCACGGCCGATCTGCTGAAGAAGCTCGGCCTGAATGTCGACGTGCAGACGATGGACTGGGGCACAGTCGTGCAGCGGCGTACCTCCAAGGAGCCGGTGGAGCGCGGCGGCTGGAGCATTTTTCACACGAACTGGCCGGGCTCCTCCGTCACCAACCCGGCGGAGAACCTCTATATCCGCGGCGCCGGCGCGTCCGGCTGGTTCGGCTGGCATGACAGCCCGGAGATGGAGACGCTGACCGCGCAATGGCTGGCCAGCACCGACGAGGCCCAGGCGCAAAAGCTGCTGGACGATGTGCAGCGCAGCGCGCTCACCACCGTGCCGGTCGCGCCGCTCGGCCAGATCATCCCCAAGACCGCCTATCGCCGCAACCTGCAGGGCATCCTGACGGCCTCCTCCCCCCTGTTCTGGAACGTCCGCCGGGTCTGACATCCGGTCCGCAGCCACAGCAAACCCGCCGGAGCGATCCGGCGGGTTTTGGCATCAGGTCCGGCTGGGGCTGGTCAGGCCGCGCTTCACCCTGTCCGCTCGGCGCCAGCACCGGCTGGATCTGCTCGACGCGCAGTCCCAACCCATTTGAGACCCATGGAGATCGGCGTCGGGTGGTCGGAGTTGGCCCTTTCCCGACATCCAGGGAGTCTGCTTACGGGCTGCCCGGTTGGCGCGCCGGCCGATGGTCAAAAGTGGCCCAGCCTCTACCTTCGGAATGTCTGCAATTGGGTAAGGCCGGCGTGCCTGGAATCGATGAGGAGAGTGCTGGCAGGTTGTCGCAGGATGCCTCAGCGCTGCAGGCAGCGGCCGCCCGGTGTTCGGTCTTGCCAGACTGCGCGACCTGCCCGACCTGGAAGGGCTCGAGGATGCGGGCCTGCTCTCGAAGGATATGCTCCTAGCCGAAGAAATTTCGACGAGCGGCTCTGACGACAGGGAGGGCGACGCAGAACGCGACGACTTCTCTCTTGATGACTGGAATTCAGCGGGTGGAACTGACGGCGTCACGAATTGGACGCGCAAATCCTTGCCTCGAGAAGCGCGGTCATGGCTTCTGGCCCTGGCGTCGGCGTAGCATCGCCAGCGGCAGAAGGCGGCGGCTGCGCAGCTTCGGATCAAGCGCCTCGTTGAGGCTGTCGCCGACAAGGTTCGCAGCGAGCACGAAGAGGGATAGCGCGAGCGCGGGACCGATAATCAGATAGGGTGCGCGAGTGAGGAAGCCCTTCGCCTCGTTCAGCATCTGCCCCCATTCCGGCATCGGCGGCTGCACGCCGAGGCCGAGATAGCTAAGCGAGGACGCGCCGATCACGAATCCGGGAAGCGTGATGGTCGCCTTGACGATCACCGGAGCGGAAATGTTGTGCAGCACGTGTCGAACCAGGATGTCGGACCAGCTTGCGCCAGCGGCGATCGCCGCCTCGATATAGAGTTCCTGTCGGACAGAGAGAGCGGCGCTGCGCGCGATGCGGATGAAGTTCGGGAGCTGCGACAGTCCAAGCGCGATCACCACGCCCCTTTCCGACGGACCAACCACGACCACGATCACGATGGCGATCATGATCGTCGGAAAGATCAGCATCATGTCGGTCAGGCGCATCACGATCGCGTCGGCGAGACCTCCGCTATAGCCGACGACCATGCCGATCGGCACGCCGAGCAGCAACGAGAACAGCAGCGCAGCCGTCGTGATCTGCAAAGTCACGCGCGTCGCAAGGATCACGCGTGCCAGCGTGTCCCGCCCGAACTGGTCCGTTCCGAACCAATGACTGGCGGATGGCGGCAACAGCCCCGCCGTCAGGTTGGTTTCCAGCGGGTCGGACGGAACGATCCACGGCGCGAGAATCGCGACGAGGTAGAACAGGGCCAGGATCACGCCGAAGAAAAGGCCGACGCGATCGCGGGCATAGTGCCTGAACAGATTCATGTGCCACGTGCCCGGTGCGGCGAGGCTGTCCGATCAATCATGGGCTAGCCTCGGATCCGCCCAGCGGTAGAGCAGGTCGACGATCAGATTCACCAGCACGAACATCATCGCGAAGACGAAGATGCAGCCCTGGGTCAGTGGAAGATCGCGCGTGAGGATCGAATCGACCATGAGCCGGCCAAGGCCGGGCCAATTGAAGATCGATTCTGCGACTGCGGCGCCGCCGAGCATGCTGCCGAGGCCAAGGCCGAAAAAGGTGATGATCGGCAGCAATGCATTGCGCAGTGCATGCTTGAAGACGATCGTGCGCTCGGGGACGCCTTTGGAGCGCGCGGTCACGATGAAATCGCGCTGCAATGCATCGATCATGCAGGCGCGGACCATGCGCGTGAAGCCCGCCGCTTGCGCAAAACCAAGCGTCAACACCGGCATGACGTAGTGACGCCAGGTGGTCATGCCGCCGATCGGCAGCCAGCGCAGATAGACCCCGAAAAAATAGATCGCGACGATCCCCGACACGAAGATCGGCGTACAGATGCCGATGAGCGAGACGAGCGACACGCCTCTGTCGATCGGCCGGCTCCAGTACATGGCGGAGAGCGAGCCGAGGACGAGGCTGATCGTCGTCGCGAAAAGCATCGCCCAGGCAGCCAGGAGAGCAGTGTTCAACAGGCGCGGACCGACGATCGCGAGCACAGGCTGACGCGAGAAGTTCGAAACGCCGAAATCTCCCGTCAGCACCTTGCCCATGTAGGCCACATATTGCGCGCCAAGCGGTTGATCGAGCCCGTAGGCCGTGCGGATGCTCGCGACCAGCTCTTCCGGCGCGCTGTCGCCGGCGATCAAGCGCGCGGGATCGCCGGGGATCGCATGGAACAAGCAAAACAGAAACGTCAACAAAAGGAGCCCGGCAACGATCATGAAGACCAGTCGGCTGGCGATCATCTTCATCATGCGCAGTCAGGCTCCCGGCACGCCGCCGGCGCGAGCATTGGAGGAAGAGCGGCTTTCATGAGCGTCAGCGGTTGATCCCCTGGCGCTTGCGCTCGGCTTGATCGATCCAGGCGAAGGTCCCGTCATACACATTCGACGGCAGATAGACGCCACCATGCACATAGCTGCGCGTCGCGTCGGTCAGGTTGAGCGTCGGCAGGTAGATGACCGGCGCGAGCTTCAGAAGTTCGGCCATCCATTGCCGCACAATTTCGGCGCGCTTCGCGGGATCGCTCTCCACATGCGCCGCCTCCGCCAGCCTGTCCGTCTCCGGATTGGAGAAGAACATGCGATTGGCGCCGGCCGGCTTCCACGCCTTTGTATGCGTCATATACATCATCGGCTCGTCTGGATCGGCCGTCGGCACGGTCCAGGACAATACGGCGAGATCGTATTTCGCATCCTTCGGACCGACAGAGAGCGCAGCGCTGAACGTCGCACTCTCCAGGATCGTGAGCTCGGTCTTGACGCCAAGCTTCTCGAGGAACGTCTTCACGAGCTGCGCGATTTCGTAGTCGCCCGTTCCAGCCTTCCGGCCATAAAGCTTGAGCGACAGCGTCTTGCCCTGTGCGTCCTCGACGAAGCCGTCGCCATTTCGATCCTCGTATCCGGCCTCCTTCAGCATCGCCCGCGCCCTGGCGAGATCAAACGGGAAGATCGTGTCCTTGCCGGGCTCGCGCATATCGGCGAAGCCGAACACGCCGGGCGATAATGTCGGAGCCTGCGATAACGTGGCACCGGTGCCTGCGAAAACGGACTGCACGATGCCGGCCTTGTCGACGGCGATGTTGAGCGCCTGCCGCACCTTGGGATCGTCGAGCGGCTTCACCAGATTGTTGATGACGACATAATGCTGCTGCAGGCTCGGCATGGTCCGTAGCGCGATGCTCTTGTCCTTGGCCAGCCGCTGAATGTCGAAATTCGGAATGCCCGGGGCGCGGTCGATCTCGCCGCTCTCCAGCATCGCGAGGCGCGTCGTCACATCCGGTACGAAGAGGATGCGGATGCTGTCGAGATAAGGTTTGCCCTTCTGCCAGTACTTGTCGTTCTTCTTGAAGAGCGCGTATTCGCCCTTCGCATATCCGGTGTTGATGAAGGGGCCTGTGCCGATGATGTTGCTGCCGAGGCCCTCCTCCCCCTTGGCCTTGTAGGCAGTCGGGCTAAAGATGCACATCGTGCGGTAAGCGAGATTGGGAATAAGCGCTGCCGACGGCGCCGACATCTGGAACGACACCTGACCGTCATTGTCGGCGACGACTTTCTGCAATCCCTCGAGCAGGCTGACATAAAGGAATTTCTTAGCGAGTGCTTCGTTGAAGACGAAGGCGACCGCCTCGGCGTTAAACGGTGTGCCGTCGTGGAACTGCACGCCCGGCCGCAGCTTGAACGTCACGGTCTTCTTGTCTTCGGACGTTGTCCAGCTCTCAGCCAGCACTGGCTTGATCTGACGATCGGCTGTCAGCTCGACCAGCGTCTCGCAGGCGTTCAAGTAAACGTCCATGCCGCCGGCGTCCGTGTTGCGGCCGGGGAACATCGTCTTGTCGAGCTGTCCAGCGAGCACGAGTTCGCCGCCATATTGCGGCTTGGCCTCCTGCGCGGCGGCAGGCACCGACAGCGCGGCGCCCAGGGCGATCGACGCAGCAAGCAGGCTTTTGCACCGGGCTTTCATCATGCTCTCCTCCCTCGTTCCTCTTCGCCGCATCCTGCGCGCGCCGTTGGCCGCGGCAGGTTTTGGCTCAATACATGCGCGCCTTGTCGAGCACGTTGATCATCTTCTCCGTCTGGCCGGCGACGTAGTGGCCGAGATTCTCGATGAAGATGTCGACGATCTTGCCGTTCTCGCTCGGCGCGGTGCTGGCCGAGTGCGGGGATATCAGCACGTTCGGCATCGACCAGAGCGGCGATCCCGGCGGAAGCGGTTCGACCGCGGCGACGTCCAGGCCGGCGAACGCGATCCGCCCGCTCGACAACGCCGCGATCAGCGCCGCCTCATCGACAACCTGGCCGCGCGCGATGTTGATCAGAACGGCGCCGGGTTTCATCGCGGCGAACGCCATGCGATCGAGCATGCGTTCGGTCTGCGGCGTATGCGGCGTGCAGAGAACGACATAGTCCGCGCTGGCGAGCGCCTTGTGCAGGTCCGGCTGGCCGTAGATATCCGTCGTGAACAATTCGGCGCTCCGCGCTGGCGACGGATTGTTGACGACCGCTGTCACCGACATGTCGAACGCACGCGCGAGTGCGGCGATGCGGGCGCCGACCTTACCGGCGCCGACGATCGCAACCGTCTTGCCGGAGAGCTCTCCGCCGCAATAGCGCTCCCAGCGATGTGCTTGCTGATCGCGCTGCAGGCGCGGCAGATCCTTCACATGGCCAAGCATCACGAGAAATGCGAACTCCGCCAGCGCGTCAGCATGGACGCCGCGAGCCGTGGTCACGATCAGGTCGGTCGGCGCAAGCCCGAAGCTATGGACTTGCTGTCCCACCCCCGAGCTGGTCGTCTGCACCCAGCGCACGTTCGGCGCGAGCGCAAGGCCTCGCTCATCCTCCGCGCCGGTTGGAAAATCCCAGAGGATCGTCGCGCGTCCGAGCGCCTCACGCCAGCGGCGCTCCTGCGCCCCGGTACGCCGGAAGCTGTCGCGTCCCTTGTGATCGCCGACATAGCGCGTCATTGGCAGCAGATCGGGCGCGAAGATGATGTCGACGCCGGCGGGTGCCGCCGCGCGCATGCGCTCGACATGCTCGCTCTCCAGCGGCGAGGTGATGAACGCGATATGCGCGGGCGACGACGTCATGGCGCGCGGACTTTGGTTGATGGCATGCGGCGACCCCGGCGCGCCGGTCTGATTGTCGGACAGATCCAGGCGGCGGACATGACTATCATGAGAATTTTTCACATTTCAAGAGGACGCCCTTCTGCCGTTAGGGCTGCCAGCTCGCCCTGAAGCCAGCGCCGGAAGGCGAGGATTTTCGGTTCGGACCGGCGCAGCGGGCTGCACATGAAGAAGTAGCCTTGCTCGCGGCGCAGGATATGGGGTGACGCGATAACGAGGTCGCCGTTCTCCAACTCCCGCCGAATCAGGAACCGCGGCAGCAGGGCAAAGCCGATGCCGACCACGGCCGCCTCGATCACCATGAAGAAATGCTCGAAGCCGAGGCCAGCAGGCGTGGGCGTCGGCAGATGAAGGTTCTCGAACCATTCAGGCCAGGCCTCGATCCGGGTAGTGTGGCGAATGAGCTGTTCGGGGCGAAGCGCCCCGGGATCGATCGCCGTGCGGCCCTCGAGCAGCCGCGGCGCGCAGACAATCACCAGTTCTTCGTCCAGTATCCGATAGGTTTTGACGCCCGGCCAGTCGCCATTTCCATAGCGGATGCCGACATCAACGGCGTCGAGGGCGAAATCGATCGCCTGCTCACCGACGACGATGTCGACCTGCATGTCCGGATGCTGCGCCTTGAATGCCGGCAGGCGCGGAATCAGGAAGCGCAGCGCGAAGGTCGGCAGCACGTTGATGGTCAATCCGTATGCGTTCTGATCTTGGCGAAGGCGCGCGAGCAGCGTCCGCATCCGATCGAATGAGTGGCGCAACTCGACGAAGATCGCTTCGCCGCTCGACGTCAGCTGGATTGACGGCTTGGTGCGCAGGAACAGCGGAAAGCCAAGTTCCGCCTGCAGCAAGGACAAGGCGCGGCTGACGGCGCTTTGCGTGACGCCGAGTTCCGATGCCGCGCGTGTCATACTGCCGAGACGCGCCGTCGCCTCGAAGCTGCGCAGACCGTTCAGGGATGGGAAGTCAGGCATCTGACTCCATTGACATGATATTTAATCATGTCAATGGAGTCGTTCTCATAAGGCGCGTGCGACTCAAGCCTCCAGCAGGCATTGTCACGGCGTAGCGGAATTGTTGCGCCTCGATCGGGTTGGTCGGTTCCAGCATGAGTGCGCGTCATCGGCACGTAACCGCTGTACGCCGCTTACTCACGGCTTCGGTCAGAACTCCGGCCAGCGCACTCGTACGTGTGCTTCTGGGCAACTCGCCAATGTCTGCAAATGGCGCGGGCCGGAACTCGGCGCTTCTGACGCCGAACGACCGAGACGTGTGGAAATCAGAGTTCGCCAAGCGGCGAGGCGCTGCCTTTGGACTGTTTCTACGCCTAAGCGGGCGCCTTAGCCCGGGACGAAGCGGTTAAGCTTCTGCCTCTCCGGGGCTGATGCACTCTTTAATCGCCTGGGAAAAGGCGATGATCGTTGCCTCTCGGTCTTCGGCGCACATAGCTCGGAACAGATTCAGGAAGTCATCGGTGCCGATCTGCATCGGCCGCCGCCCTGTAGAGGCGCCCTCCAAAGCTGGCTGCGTTCACTCATGGTAGTTCCTCGATTTCTATCGGTCGGAAGCCCTGAGCCTGCGCGAGCACGGCCAACGCTCTTCTGTAGCTGGGCGCCTTTTACGTCGCTGCAGCCAGAACATCCACGGCTGCCGCGCTCCGGCATCAACAGTGAAGCCCGCCCAGCGGAACGTCCGCTTTGCGGCTGGRTCTCAACCTGGCGCTTCTCGTACGCAGCTAGTCGCGCATAACGGAATGGCTCGAAGCAGCGCAGCCACATCATTGGTAGGATAGTTGCGGATGCGGCGCCCCAAGGGGAATTGCCATGCATGTCGAAACTCAAAGCCAACGGCAGCGGCAGGTTTGGAACACCGGTCGCATTATTGGACCCAGGCCGCCTCTGAAGCCGAGACACATTTGGGCCAYCCGCACCCGGCTCCAGCATGASGGCCGGATCCGCGATTTGGCGATGTTCAATCTCGCAATCGATAGCAAACTGCGCGGATGCGATCTCGTTCGCCTCCGCGTGGCTGATGTCGTGCTTGGGGGCCTTCGAGCCTGGCATCCTCCCGCTTCGTTCGCCCATTGGAAAGCTTGCCCCAATCAGGATTTCGTGGCGGCGAGGTCGCCCCCGATGACAAGGAGGGGTTGAGCTCGGGCTTTCACGGCTCGGACGAGTTCGCAGCCGGATTCCGGCTCAAGTGAAAGCAGCCCTGAAATGCAAAATGCCCGCCGTGAGGCGGGCATTCGCTCTTCGACCGAAGCTCAAGGGGAGGGAATCATGAGCCCCRGGAGAAACTACCTGGAACGCGCTGCGCCCGGTGACGCGGCGGTTCTATTCAGTGACTTCAGGCCGCAGCGTGCGAGCGGGCGATGAAGGGGATCTCCGAGCGTGACAGSCCAAGATCGKCGAGCTCACGGTTGGTCAGACGCGACAGCTCGCGAACCGTCTCGCGATAGCGCAGGAAGGCGCGGATTTTGGCGGCAATCATGGTGACGAACATGGTGTGTTTCCTTAGCGCATATTCCGGACCGGGGCGGTGCCCACAGCGACAATTTCGTTGTGCACTGCACATAAGCCGATCGGCCCGCCGCAATTAGGGGCTTTACTTCAGCTCCGATATGCATCCAGAGCATGCATCATTTGTTAATCAGTAGTTTTCTGGTCTCATCATGCGTTGAGCGCAGTCATCG
>NZ_JBFRGS010000035.1:0-35488 GCF_052115465.1 Allobosea sp. 2RAB26
AAGGCGCGCGCCTTGGCGAAGGCCTCGCGGACATGCTCGGGCCGCGCCGCCGGCACCAGGCCGACGACGGAATTGTCGTAGGGATTGCGGACCTCGACCATGTCGTCGGTCGAGACGAGCTTGCCGGCGATCCGCATCGTCTCGCGGCGCACGGGCGGATTCACATTCGCGTTCATCTCAGCTCACCAGATTGAGGGCGACGTCGAAGACGTCGAAATTGCGGAGCGTGCGCCCCTCCGGTACGGAGATCGGCCGGTTGGCGATCATCGGCACGCGCTGCTCGGTGATGCCGCCATGCGAGCGCAGCGGTTCGGTCAGCCCCGAGAGGTCGTGCCGATCCGGCGAGGTGCCGATCACTTTCGAGCGCGTCGAGACCACGACCACGTCGCCGATCCGGTCCGCTGGCAGCTCGAAACGCTCGCAGGCCTCGGCCGAGGTGACCGCGAGCGCGATGCCGTCGATGCCGGAGATGCGGGCCGCAACCTCGGTCTGGTCGGCGCCCTCGGGCAGATAGACCGTGGCGAAGGAGCCGAGCGCGCCGTGATGGACGACGTAAGGATCGGTGATCGGCAGGATCACGCGCATCGTGCCCTTGCCATACCATTCGTCCATCAGTGTTTGCAGATAGACTACGTCCGGCTCGCCATTGGGCAGATGCTTGTCGTTCATGCCGTGGTCGGCGGTGATGACGAGCGTGCAGCCGAGCGCATCGAGCCTGCCGACATAGCTGTCGAACATGGCGTAGAACGCGTCCGCCATTTCAGAGCCCGGCGCCGCCTTGTGCTGCACATAGTCGGTCGTCGAGAGATACATCAGGTCCGGCTTGAAGCTCTCCAGCAGCTTGACGCCGGCGGCGAAGACGAACTCGGAGAGATCGGCCGAGTAGACCGAGGGGACCGGCATGCCGACGAAGCCGAGCACCCCGTCGATGCCGTTCTCGGCCGTGTTGGCCTTGTCGGCCTTTTCCGAGGAGAAGGCGATCGCCGTGCCGCTGGTGAAATCGAGCCCCTTGCCGAGCAGGGTCCGCAGCTTGTCCTTGGCCGTCACCATCGCGACCTTGAAGCCGGCCTTCTGGAACTCGGCCAGGATGGTCGGCGCCCGCAGGAAGCGGGCATCGTTCATCATCACCTCTTCCTTGGCCTCGCGGTCGTAGAAGAAGTTGCCGGCGATGCCATGGACCGCCGGCGGGCGGCCGGTGATGATCGAGAGATTGTTCGGGTTGGTGAAGCTCGGGATCACTGAATAGGCATGCGTGCTGGTGCCGGCCCGCATGATCCGGTCGAGATTGGGCGTCAGGCCCTTGGCGCTGGCGGCCTCGATATAGGCCGGCTCCGAGCCGTCCATGCAGATCACGACCGTCGCACGCTGCGGCCGGGCATAGGCCCGCCCGTTCGCGACGATATCCGACCCGACCTTTGAATGCATGTTCATCATCTGCTCCTTCACGCCGCCGACTTCAGGCCGACGCCCATCTCGGCAAGCACGTCCGAGACCGTGGCGACGAAGGCCTTCATGTCCTGCGCGCCCAGCGCGCCGATGCAGCCGATGCGGAAGCTGTCGGCGACGGTCAGCTTGCCCGGATAGATCACGTAGCCGGCATCTTTCAGCGTGTCGTAGAAGCGCTGGAAGACGAAGTTTTTGTCCTGCGGCATGTGGAAGGTGACGATGATCGGCGCCTGGTGGTGGGCCGGCAGCAGCGTCCGGAAGCCGAGTTCCTGCATGCCCTCGATCAGGATGCGCGCATTGTCGGCATAGCGCTCGCCACGCCCGGCGACGCCGCCTTCGGTCCAGAATTCCTGCAGGGCGGCATGGAAGGCGACGATGACATGGATCGGCGGGGTGAAGCGGTATTGCCCGGTGCGCTCGAAGGCGGCGTGCTGATCGTGGAGGTCGAGCACGAGCGTGGTGGCGTTGCCCTTGGTCTCCGCCAGGGCGCTGCGGCGGGCGATGACGAAGCCGAGGCCGGGCACGCCCTGGATGCACTTGTTCGAAGAGGCGGCGACAGCGTCGAAATAGACCTCGCGGCTGTCGAGCGCCAGCGCCCCGAAGGCGCTCATCGAGTCGATCAGTAGGCGCCTGCCATGGCGCTTGGCCAGCGCAGCCACCGCCTCGATCGGGTTGCGGATGCCGCTCGTCGTTTCGCAATGGACCACGAAGACATGGCTGATCGCCGCATCGGCGACGAGCATCCGGTCGACCTCGGCAAGATCAGGCGGCATGTCCTCGGCCGTCTCGTGGGTGACGACGTCGCGGCCGGCGATCTCGAGGATGCGCTTGGCGCGCTGGCCATAGGCGCCGTTGATCAGGACCAGCGCCTTGCCGCCGCGCGGCACGAAGCTCGTCAGCATGGCCTCGACCGCGAAAGTGCCCGAGCCCTGCATCGGCACGGTGACGAAGCTGCCCTCGCCATGGATGACCTTCGGCAGTTCCTCCATCACGGCCTTGTTGATGCCGACGAAGGTGGCGTCCCGGGAGCCCCAGTCATGAACCATGGCTTCCTTGATCGCCTTGCTGGTCGTCAGCGGTCCGGGCGTCAGGAGGAGGGGATCACCGGTCTCGGAAACGGCGGGGCGGCGGGCTTGGGCCATGTCGATCTCGCTTGTGTCGTTGCAGCCGATGGCGAAACGGTAGGGCGAGATTTGACATAGCTCCAATACATCCTATCCATGCGATCCATAGAAAGGATCTATGGCATGGCGATCAGCTATTCCGGCCTGTCGGCGTTCCACGCAGTGGCGGAGGCCGAGAGCTTCACCGGCGCGGCCAAGGCGCGCCATGTCAGTCAGCCGACGCTCTCGGCGCAGGTCCGCTCGCTCGAGGACGCCTATGGCGTGCGCCTGTTCGACCGTGTCGGCCGAAAGACCAGGCTCACCCCGCTGGGCCAGAGCCTCTTCGTCATCACGGCCCGGCTGTTCTCGGCCCAGGACGAGGCGCAATCGCTGCTTGCCGGCAGCCGGACACTGCAGCGCGGCCATTTGCGCATTGCCGCCGACAGCGCCACCCATGTCATGGCCGCGCTGGCACGGATGCGCGAAAGCTATCCCGGCCTGACATTCTCGCTGACGATCGGAAATTCCTCCGAAGTGGTCGACCAGATCATGGATTTCGCCGCCGATGTGGCGATCACCGCGCGGCAGAGCTCGGATCCGCGCCTCCATACGGTGAAGCTGCGCGCTGACCGGCTGGTCGCCTTCATCGCCAGCGAGCACCGCCTGGCGCAGCATGACAGCATCCCGATCGAGGCCTTCGCGGGCCAGGACATCGTCTTGAGAGAACGCGGCTCGATCACGCGCGAGACCTTCGAGGCTCGCCTGTCCGAGGCGGGAATCAAGCCGGCGAACCTGCTCGAGGTCCAGTCGCGCGAGGCGGTGCGGGAGGCCGTCGCCGCCGGCTTCGGCATCGGGGTGATCTTCGAGGCGGAGTTCCGGCCCGATCCCGCGCTGAAGCGGCTGGTCATCACCGGCGCCGATTTCGCGGTCGGCGAATATGCGGCCTGCCGGGCGGAGCGCCGGCGCATTCCGCTGGTGCGCGGCTTCTTCGATACGGTCCAGGGCCTCGTCGAGGCCGAGGCGACGATCGCGCGCTGAACTTTAGGCGAGCCGCATCAGCGCGAGCGCCGCGACGATGAAGCCGCAGGCGACCAGGCGCGATGCCTGCAGCGGCTCCTTCAGCCAGACATAGGCAATCACTGCGGCAAACAGCACGGAGCTCTCGCGGACGGCCGCGACAAGCGGGATCGGTGCGACCGTCATCGCCCAGATCGCGATCCAGTAGGCGCCGAGCGACAGGATGCCTCCGGCCGTGCCCTGCAGCCAGAACGGCCGCATCGCGGTCAGCGCGTCCCGTCCACCGCGCAAGGCGATATAGGCGATCAGCGGCGTGCCATTGATCACGAATAGCGCCGCCGAATAGGCGTGCGGGTCACCCGCCGCCCGTGCGCCGAGCCCGTCGACCAGGGTGTAGCCACTGATCATGACGGCGGTCAGCGCGGCAAAACCGAGCGCCCCGGGATCGAAGGCAGCGCCGCGCCGGCGCCCGAGGACCGAGATCAGCATGATGCCGGTGCCGAGCAGGCCGATGGCGGCGAGCTGCGGCACGGCGAGGCGCTCGCCGAAGACGGCCATGGCGATCGCCGCGGTCAGGAGCGGGGCTCCGCCGCGTGCAATCGGATAGATCTGGCTCATATCGGCGCGCCGATAGGCTCCGGACAGGCCGATATAGTAGCCGAGATGCAGGATCAGCGAGGCGAGGAGCCAGGGCCAGGCCTCAGGCTTCGGCCAGCCCGTGACCAGCAGGACGGGGAGGGCGATAAGCCCGGACGCGAGCGAGATCATCGCCATGGCGTGGAGCGGTTCGAGCTTCACCTTCACGAAGGCGTTCCAGCCCGCATGCATCGCCGCTGCGGCGAGCACGGTGAGGAAGATCCCGAGGCTCACCGGCGCACGCTGCCTGTCGCCAGGGCATGGGCCCAGTCGTCGCGCCCATTCTGCCGCGCGCGTGCCGCGGCTGCGTCCCAGTCATAGGCGATGGCGTGATGTTCGACCGTGATCGTGTCCGCGATCGTCACCAGCGCGAAGCGGGCATGCGGGCTTCCGCTCTCGGAGACATGGGCAGGCGGCGTCTCGTCCTCATAGGCCGGGTTCCCGACACTGCCGGGGTTGACGACGACCATCCCATTGGACAACCGCAGGACCCGCGGCAGGTGGCTGTGCCCGCAGAGCAGGAGCGGAGCTGTTGTGGCGGCCAGCCGGGTCTCGACGGCGGCGGCCGTGTCGGGAAGGAGGCGGCCCCCCGCGACGGCTTCCATCAGATAGGCTTCATCATCGCCCGGCGAGGCATGGACGCATTGCGCTCCGGCGGCGAACTGCTCTTGCGGCAGCGTCGACAACCAGGCGCGATCGGCCGCGTCGAGCCTGTCCCAGGCGAAGCGGTCGGAGCGACCGAGCCCGTCGGGCGAGGCTGCTCCCAGGGCGCGGTCATGATTGCCGCGGACGTGCAGCATCTCGGCCGCCCTGAGACGCGCGACCGTCTCCGCCGGCCATAACGGCCCCGACGCGCAATCGCCGAGATTGACGATGATATCGGGCGCGGCGTGGCGAAGACGGTCCAGCACCGCTTCGAGAGCCAGCAGATTGCCGTGTATGTCCGCGATGACGCCGATGCGCATGGCTCACTCCGTGGCCGTCGAACCCCGGAGGCATCAAGGGTCGCGCCGCGCGCTTTACAGCATGCGGGACGCTTTGCCAGCGAAATGTTTTCGCGCGGATGCGGGTGACGAGACCCTGTTCAGGACGGTGGCCGCATCGGCTTGAGGCGCGCGCGGGCGCTAGCCCTCCAGCGCCCCGATCATCTCGACCCGCGCCGCATGCCGGCCGCCTTCGAACTGGGCGGAGAGGAACGCATCCACGATATCGAGCGCCAGCCCTTCGCCGACCACGCGCACGCCGATCGACAGCATGTTGGCATCGTTATGCTGGCGGATCATGCGGGCTGAGAACGTGTCGGCGCAGACGCCGCAACGGATGCCCTTGACCTTGTTCGCCGCCATCATGATGCCCTGGCCGGTGCCGCACAGGATGATGCCGAACCGGCAATCGCCGGAGGCGACGAGCCGTGCCGCCGCTTCGCCATGCCTGGGATAGGGTGTGCTCTCCGGCGTCGTCGGTCCGATATCGACCGCGACCCAGCCATGCGCCGCGATATGAGCGGCGATGGCCTGCCGGAGCGGAATGGCGGCGTGGTCGCTGGAGAGGACGATGCGGTTGCTGGCTGTCATGGAGACGGTATAGGCGGCCTCCAGCGAGCGCTTCAAGGGTCTCATGGCCAAGCAGGGTGCGACGCTCAATATCCGCGACAGCAAGCAGACGACCGCGCTGATCCACGCGGAGGCCGATGGCGTGATGGTCGGCCGTGATGGTCGGCCGTGATCGAGTCCGCGATCGTCACCTGCGCGAAGCGGGCATGCGGGCTTCCGCTCTCGGAGACATGACGGCGAGCCGGAACAACCGGCTGCGCCCTTCGTTGATCAACAGGTGCAGCTTCGGAAGTGTTGATCGCTTCCCTTCACGGCGGCTGTCCGGCGACACGCGCGCGAGGCAGATGGCTTTGCGCTCTGCCGCAATCCAGCCGCGATTGGTTCACCCGCCATTCAACCGGGCGGCGCGAACCTGTCCTCAGCTTCGGGAGGAGGAGAGCCCGATAAAAGGAGATTCGATCATGATGTCCCTCAGGAAAACCGCCATCGTTGCGCTGGCTTCCGCGAGCGTGGTCACGGCGGGCTCGGCCGTGCCGGCCTTCGCTGGGCAAGCGCGTCCGGTCGTGGATGCCTCGCGGCTCAACAAGGCAGCGGCGGAATATTCGCAATATCGTTACCGCGGCTATCGCGGTGGCTATCGTGGCTACCGCGGCGGCTGGTATGGCGGCGGCCGTGGCGCAGCCGTGGCCGGCGCCGTTGGCCTCGGAATTCTGGGTGCCGCAGCGATCGCCGCGAACCGCCGCGCCTATGCTGATCCCTACTACTACGACAATGGCTACTATGCCGCGCCGGTCTATGCCGCGCCGGTCTACGGCAGGCGCTATTATGCCCCGGCGTACGACTACCGCGACTACCGCTGAACGCTCGTTTGCCTCTCCCGCGCGCTCGTCCGGGCGCGCGGGGCGTCCCCCCAAATTTCGTTACGACAGCCGCGCTTCTCTGCCGCACATGGGGCGGGACATGACGCGACGTAGATGACTGCCTGCCGAGGCCGCTGCTGAGGGGCCGGCCTCGGCGTAGGCCAGCGTTTCGACATGGCCACGGGAAGAGCAATCAAGAACCAGAACCTTGGGCACGATGAACTGCTTGCGCGGTTGCCGGGGCTTTTCGTCCTCTTTCAGTAGCTTATCTCTGGGCCAAGGGGGACGATGCCGGTCGGATTGATCGTGCGATGGCTCTCGTAATAGTGGCCTTTGATGTGCTGCATATTCACCGTCCCGGCAACGCCGGGCAGGTGGTAGATGTCACGGGCGTAACGCCAGAGGTTCGGGTAATCGACAATGCGGCGCAGGTTGCACTTGAAGTGTCCGACATAGACCGGATCGAACCGAATGAGCGTGGTGAACAGGCGGATATCTGCCTCGGTCAGGTCGTCTCCGAGCAGATAGCGCCGTGCCTTCAGCCGCTCCTCTAACCAGTCCAGTGTATCGAACAAGGGTCCGATCGCTTCTTCATAGGCCTCCTGGGTTGTCGCGAACCCGGCGCGATAGACACCATTGTTGACGGTGTCATAGACCCGCGCATTGATCGCATCGATCTCCTCGTGCAGGGGCGCGGGATAGTAGGCCCCGGACAATGCGCCGAGATGGTCGAACGCCGTTCCCAACATCCGAATGATCTCGGAAGACTCGTTGTTGACGATGGTGCCGGTCCGCTTGTCCCACAGGATAGGAACCGTGACCCGGCCGGTATAGTGGGGATCGGCAGCGGTGTAGACCTGATGCAGATACTGCGCGTGATTGACCGCGTCGGGAACGACCCCGGGGCCTGCCTGGAACGCCCAGCCGCTTTCGAGCATCAGCCAGTGCACGACCGAGATCGAAACAAGCTCTTCCAATCCCTTCAGGGCGCGCATGATCAGGGTCCGGTGTGCCCAAGGACACGCCAGGCTTACGTAGAGGTGATAGCGATCAGGCTCCGCGGCAAAACCACCAATGCCGCTTGGGCCAGCCGAGGCGTCAGGCGTCACCCAGTTGCGAAATGCGCTGTCCTTCCGGATAAAGCGGCCGCCGGTTGACGATGTGTCGTACCATTGGTCATGCCAGGCACCATCTATCAGCAAACCCATCTCGGAATTCCTTCAAGATTGGCGTGGCAGCAATGCCTGCGGGTTCACCCTTCATTGAAAGGTTCGCCGTTTCGCGCCGCCCATGGAAGTGAGGTTGAGACTATCCATAATCGGCTGGGTTGGCTGTTTTATCTTGGGCGCCTTCCACATCGAATGGATCCTGCGTCCAGCCCTGACGAGGGCGGCGGATTTCGGTCGAAGGCAGCCAAGCCTTTCTGGCTATCGGGCAACAACCCCCCTGGGCAAGGGGACGTGATCGGAGTTCATTCGTACACAGTAGACACCCGCGAGAAACGTCTCTAACATGGGATGTAATACATTAATTATTCTGCAATTTAATTGCAATTCGTAATATCGAATTTTGATTATAGATTAGATTTATAACTTATCTTGCCATCTCTCTGTCGTCCTCCTGTCATTTAATTAGATTCTGAAAAATTACCTTGAAGTAAGTGCCGCGATCGTCTCGTGTTGTCATTCTCTGACTCTAGAACAGAATTGCTCCAATTCTCCAAAGAGTGCCTGCCATGCGTATCCTCGAAATCGTCGACGGACAGCCTTCGGCTCCCCGCGATCAACCGCATGTTTCCCCCGATGCAGGAACAGCGCCGCCACCAGGCATGAGCTCCATCCCCGGCGGCACCTTCCGCATGGGCTCGGACCGGCACTACCCCGAGGAGGCTCCAGCGCATCGCGTCACCGTCGACGGCTTCTGGATGGACCGGACCCCGGTGACCAACCGGCAGTTCAAGGAATTCGTCAGGGCAACGGGACACGTCACCTTTGCCGAAGTAGTGCCCGATCCCAAGGACTATCCCGGCACGCTGCCGCATATGCTCTATGCCGGCTCGCTGGTCTTTGCGCCGCCGACGAGGCCGGTCGACCTGCGCGACTGGAGCCAATGGTGGAACCTCACCAAGGGCGCGAACTGGCGTCGCCCCTACGGCCCCGGGAGCAATATCAACGCCCTCGACAACCATCCGGTCGTTCATGTGACGTTCGCCGATGCGCTCGCCTATGCGCGCTGGGCCGGCAAGGCCCTGCCGAGCGAGGCGGAATGGGAATTCGCAGCGCGGGGCGGGCTCGACGGCGCCGAATATGCCTGGGGGGAGGAGCTCACGCCCGGCAACCGGCATCTGGCGAACACCTGGCAGGGCAACTTCCCGCACGAGAACAGCAACCAGGACGGTTTCCAGCGCACCTCGCCGGTCACCGCCTTTCCGCCCAACGGCTATGGCCTCCACGACATGATCGGCAATGTCTGGGAATGGACTGAGGACTGGTACTCGGCGCGGCACGAGGCCGACGCGGCGAAAGCCTGCTGCATCCCGGTGAACCCGCGGGGCGGGCGGGAGGCGGCAAGCTATGATCCCGGACAACCGGAGATCAGGATTCCACGCAAGGTGATCAAGGGCGGCTCGCACCTATGCGCCCCCAACTATTGCCGCCGCTATCGCCCGGCCGCGCGCCATGCCGAGCCGGTCGACACCTCGACCAGCCATGTCGGTTTTCGATGCGTCTGGAGACCACCGTCCGATCCAAAGCAGCCTGAGGAGTGAGGTCATGCCTGATTGCTTGCAGCTTGATGAAAGAGACTGTTCCACGGCCAGGGCGCTGGAGCGGTTCGGAGCCTGGCGCGAGCGCTACAGCGCGGCGCTGTTCGGAGCGACCGCACTCACATCGCTCGCCTTCAGCGGGATGGCGGCGGCCCAGACGCAACCAGCCCCGGCGCCGGCGACGCAACAGCGACCGAACATCATCATGATCGTGTCGGACGACACCGGCTATGGCGATCTTGGCCCCTATGGCGGCGGCATCGGCCGCGGCATGCCCACCCCCAATATCGACAAGCTGGCGGCGGAGGGAATGACGTTCTTCTCCTTCTACGCGCAGCCAAGCTGCACGCCCGGCCGCGCCGCCATGCAGACGGGCCGCATCCCGAACCGGAGCGGCATGACGACCGTGGCCTTCCAGGGCCAGGGCGGCGGCTTGCCGGCAGCCGAGTGGACGCTGGCCTCGGTGCTCAAGACCGGTGGCTACAAGACCTTTTTCACCGGCAAATGGCACCTGGGAGAGGCCGATTACGCACTGCCCAATGCCCAGGGCTACGACGAGATGAAATATTGCGGCCTCTATCATCTCAACGCCTACACCTACGCAGACCCGACCTGGTTCCCGGATATGTCACCCGAGCTTCGGGCGATGTTCCAGCGGGTGACGAAGGGAGCCCTGTCGGGCAATGCCGGGCAGCCGGCGCGCGAGGAGTTCAAGATCAACGGCCAATATGTCGACACGCCGGTGATCAATGGCGCCGAAGGCGTGGTCGGCATCCCGTTCTTCGACGGCTATGTCGAGAAGGCGGCGCTCGACTATCTCGACCGCAACGCGAATTCGCCCGAGCCGATCTTCATGAGCATCAACTTCATGAAGGTGCACCAGCCCAACATGCCGCATCCCGACTACATCCATAAGTCGATGTCGAAGAGCAAATACGCGGATTCCGTCGTCGAGCTCGACGCGCGGATCGGGCGGATCATGGACAAGGTCCGCAGCTCCGGCCGCGCCAACAACACGCTGGTCTTCTACACCACCGACAATGGCGCCTGGCAGGACGTCTATCCCGATGCCGGCTATACCCCGTTCCGCGGCACCAAGGGCACGGTTCGCGAAGGCGGCAACCGCGTTCCCGCCATCGCCTGGATGCCGGGCAAGATCGCTCCCAACTCCAAGAACCACGAGGTGACTGGCGGTCTCGATCTGATGGCGACATTCGCTTCCGTCGGCGGGGTGCGGTTGCCGACCCAGGATCGCGCCAACCAGCCGATCATCTTCGACAGCTACGACCTGTCGCCGGTGCTGTTCGGGACCGGCCCTTCGCCACGGAACGAGTGGTTCTACTTCACCGAGAACGAGCTCTCTCCGGGCGCGGCACGCATCGGCAACTACAAGGCCGTCTTCAACCTGCGCGGCGACAACGGCGCCCCGACCGGTGGTCTGGCGGTGGACAGCAATCTCGGCTGGAAGGGCGCGGAGAAATATGTCGCCACCGTCCCGCAGGTCTTCGACCTCTGGCAGGATCCCCAGGAGCGCTACGACATCTTCATGAACAACTACACCGAGCGCACCTGGACGATGGTGACCATCTCCGAGGCCATCAACAAGCTGATGAAGACCTATGTGCAGTATCCGCCGCGCAAGCTGCAGAGCGAGAGCTATACCGGGCCGATGACGCTCTCCGACTATCAGAGATTCCAGAGCGTCCGCGACATCCTGTCGAAGGAGGGTATCAGCATCCCGCTGCCGTCGGGCAACTGAACACGGCCCCAGGTCGGCTGGCCGGGCCGGACGAGGCCCGGCCGAAATCGTCGCAGCAACGCTCGATTCAGGGCTCGATAGAGCCGACCCCTTTGATGCGCATGCCCCTCGATGACGATCGTTCCAGCGGGGACAGATGCGACGAGACGAGCGATCCGAGGCGTCCAATGGCTGAGAGTGTCCATGCCCTTGACGGGTCGCAACTGGCCCGGATCGAGCCCGGCGACCGCCTCGTGGTGCTTGCCCGGACGATCCAGGCGGATCCCGGAGCGGAAGCCGAGCTCGAGGACCGCGTCGTCGACTGGGCGCGCTTCGGGGAAACGTGCCTCGGGCAGGCGCTGTATCGGCACCGCTCCGTCTTTCGGAACGCTTCGGAAGCGGCTGTCTGGAGCCATCTCGAACTGAGCTACTTCCAAGACATCGTTCCTGCCGACGCCATTCACGAGCTCGTGGTCAAACAGCAACCGCCGCAGATCCAGGTGCTGCGCGCGGAGATTCTCCTGACCACCCCCGCGGCCTTCGTCCTGCCGCGAAACTGGCAGGGCTCAGCCGATCGGCCCGAGCGGCAGGTGTCGCTAGAATATATCGAGGTGCGCGCTCCCTCTCTCGGCGAATACCGTGAGATCATGCGGAACTATATCGGGCCGGCTGCCGCGAAGCTCGTCCAGGCGAACAGGATCGGGACGTTCCGGACCATGGAGACGGCGGCCGTGCTCTACCGTGACCCGGCGCTGCGAATCGACTGGAACCAGATTCATCTCTGCGAAGTGGAGGCCGACGGCTTCAACGGGTTCGGCCAGGCTTTCGATGCCGCGCTCCGCGAGGTTTCGCCGGATGGCGGCTTTGCGGCCGTCTTCGCCGGCCTCGACCGCATGCGCACGATCCCCCGCTGGACCTTCAACGATCCCGTGGTCGAGGCTGACGCTGCGCTCGGGCGGGTAGGCACGGCGGAACCATGAGCGGAGCCCGGCCCGGAACGTGCGCGTGCGGGCGCCGCCTCGTCCCGCAAACCGCCGGCAAAGGGGGAGCCGTGGACGGTTGACCGTCAACGGCGGACGGAAACGAAGCCGGCGCGGCGGGGAAAAGGCAGGTCATCGACCGCGTCGCACCCGGAACACCTGACGAGGGCGCGTTTCGGGGCGAGCTCTCAGACGTTGTCCAAACGCGCCTTGGCACCAAGGTAACCCCCATGGTGCCGGAGGCCATAGTCCTTTCGCGTAAAGCCACGCCGCTCCATGACGATCAACGCCAGGGCATCGGCGATTGCCGACATGACGGCAATGCTCGCGGTCGGGGTCAGTCCCAAGGAACAGGGTTCCGCGATCTGTCCCATGTCGATGATGATATCGCTCACAAGACGAAGATCGGACTGGGGATGCGAGGTAACGGCGATGACCTTGTGGGGCCCCAGATGCCGGGACAGTTCGACCATCTCGACCACTTCGCGCGTTTTGCCTGACGTGGAGAATGCGAACAGGCAATCCCCTGGGCCGAGACGCCCAGGTCGCCGTGCGCGGCCTCGCCTGGGTGCACAAAGACCGCTGGCGTCCCGGTCGAACAGAGGGCGGCTGCAAAACGATTGGCAGAAAAGCCGGCTTTCCCCATGCCGGTGACGATCACCTTGCCGCGACAGGCTTCTATGGCCTCAATCGCAGCATCGAAAGCCGAATTAACCTCTACGGCCGCGATGGCCGCCGCTTCAGCACGCAATATCTGCTGCGCTCGCTCTTGGACATCGGTCATTTCCACGTCCTGATACCTCCAAAGTTACTTCATGCCCCGTCGCCGAAAGGTCCGCAACGGGGCGATACGGACCCCGCAGGGAATGGGCTCTGCCGGATGAAGGGGCGCCGGCTCTGACCTCATCAGTCATGATCCAGGGAGAGACGCGAGGTGCTGGGGTCCGAGCGACGCAGATCCCAAAGCTTCTTGGCTCTTTGCCTTTGAAGCCGGAACCCAAATCACATTGGAAGGCCAGATAGAGCCGGGGAAAACCATAGCGATACTTCGCCTGGAAGCGCCCACGAGAAAACCGCGCAGGCGAGCAATCAGGGCGGCGCAGGTGCTCCACGTCCGCGGCAACCACGACCTGTGGATGGTCGACCGTTCACGCGGTCGTCCGGAACTTCAAGAAGCGTTGGCCTTGGTAGTCCAACTCACCGTCGGCAATGAAACCAAGTCGGGCAAGGCCCTTCACCCGCGACCTGCTCGGCGGCAGCAGGATGCTGACATTGCCGATGCCAAGGTCGACCCGACGCGTCATGAAGCCGTGAAACAGCTCGGCGCCATGCCCCCAGAACCTGGGTAGGAGAACGAGGGCGAGGTCAGCGCCATCTGCCTCTTTCTGAAAGCCACCCCAGCCCGCAAAGCGACCGTCAATGAGGATGGACCATGGACCGTAGCCGTTGTGTTGCCACTGGGCGTCCTTGCCCTTGGCCCAGTCGAGGGCAGATGCTTCAGTCCACTTGCCATCGGCGAGCGGCATGTGACGCGTGACGTCAGGATGGTTCAGCAGAACCAGCCAGTCGGAGGTGGGGATGTCGGCAAAGCAGTGGAGGGTGAAGGCCATAGCCTCCTCCCTATCACGATGGCCGGTCGAGGCGAGCACTGACTAGCCTGTCGAGACGGCCGTCGGGAATCCCGCAACGGCTCGAGACCGGGTCTTGAGCAGTTTGATCCGGAGCGACCGCTTCCGGGCGATGACCCGGAGTTGCCTCTTGGCGCCTTGACGGGGAAGAGCCAGGCAATGGTGACCTTGAGGCTGCCCTTGTTGCCGTGGTAGGGGGGCTCGTCATGATGTTCGCCTCCACGTTCTTTCCCCTGATCTGAACGGCCTCAAGCCGTCCGGCGCCTTCGCGCCGATCAGATCAGATCAAAACGGCTTCGCTGATGCGGCAGCCGAGCGGAGAAACGTGCAATGCCCAATAATGCGCAGATTGGCCTGACATCCCGTCAGGTCCAGAGCTTCATCGACGACGGATTCGTCAAAATCGAGAACGCCTTCAGTGCCGATCTTGCAAGGCGATGCAGGGATGAATTGTGGGCAGATATCGGCTTATCGCCCAGCAAGCCGGAAGGCTGGACGCGACCGGTCATCCGGGTGAGCTCGAAATCCTCGCCTGCTTTCATCCAGGCGGCCAATACGCCGCCCCTGCACAAGGCCTTCGATCAACTCGTCGGCGTAGAGCGTTGGATCGCCCCCAGGGGGCTTGGGACCTTTCCGATCCGGTTCCCCTCGGCGCAAGCGCCAGGGGACGACGGCTGGCATGTGGATGTGAGCTTTGGCCTGGACAATCCGGATTTCATGGAATGGCGAGCCAATGTAAGGAGCAGCGGACGAGCCCTGCTCATGCTCTTCCTGCTATCGGATGTCGGGCCCGACGATGCTCCTACGAGAATTCGCCGGGGCTCGCATGCCGTGATTGCGCGGGAGCTTCTGCCCTACGGCGAGGCGGGAACCACACTCCGGCAGCTCTCCGCGAACGGCTACGCCTCGACTGCAGATTGTGCGGTCGAAGTCGCAACCGGAGCGGCGGGCACGGTCTATTTATGCCACCCGTTCCTGGTCCATGCAGCGCAACCCCATTGCGGCCAGCATCCGCGATTCATGGCGCAGCCGCCGCTGTTGCCACGGGGCGAGTTTGATCCGTCCTTGCCTCCCTCGCCAGTTCAGATCGCCATCCGTCAAGCCTGCGGGTTGACCTTCTGATCCCGGCGTCCGGGGCCATGCTGCGGCTCCGGGCGCCTAATCTGCCTTGGCAGCCTCCGGTGTTTCCCAAAGCGGACGTCCGTAGCGTCCGGCAAGCGTCGGGAGCTGATGTCACCCCATCCGATCTCGGATGTCAGCGTCCGGGCAAGGCTCCAATATCCAATTGTGGTCGCCTGATCAGATCATCGGACCGGATATCGTATCCAGATCCGATGATCTAACCCTTTGTCTTTGCATCGGATTTCCCGGAAACCGCAATCCACTTTTCGGGCCGCTGCTCTAGCAGGCGCTCGGAATGTCGCTGCGGGGCGGAGGTTTCTGAGCGCCAGGCCATCCGGCCGTTTTGCCTGAGGCCGGGAGCGGGCCGACGCGTTGCCGTCGGCCCGCAGACAACCGCTTCTACTGCTTGGGCATAACGAACTCGACGCGTCGGTTCAGGGCACGCCCTTCGGGATTATCCGCTCCGGTCTTAAGCGTATTGGGTTCGATCGGACGCGTATCGCCGAGCGCTTTGACCGAAAGCCGCGCTTTATCTGCTCCGTGTCTCACAAGCCATTGCGCGACGACCTGAGCCCGCCGAAGGGACAGTTCCTGATTATACCGAGCAGACCCTTTTGAATCCGTATGCCCCTCGATGACGATCGTGCCAGCGGGGACAGATGCGACGAGACGCGCGATATCGGTGAGTGTCGGTTCGGCAGCCGACCTGATGTCGGCCCTGTCGAAATCGAACAGGATATCGCCCGTCATCGACAGCCTGACGGTCGTCGCATCGTGTCGCACGGAAAGACCACCGTGCCGGGCGGCAAGTCCGCCGGCTTTCGCCGACAGATCAGATACCGCGCTGTTCAAGTCGGAGGGGAGTCCCTTCAGATCCAGAGCCGTGGCCTTGAGATCCAGAACCGTGGCTTTGAGATCGCGTATTTCGCGATGGTAAGGTGGCTCTTGCGCAAACGAGCTACTTGCCACTCCCAGAAACACGACGATCGCGAGGGAAGACTTGGTCGCACCCGCCATGGCTATCGGTCGGTGATTTTGATCGCGTCGAGCGTCTCGACCCCCGGGATCGTCAACGACACGTCCGTGACGTCCTTCGGTGGAGCAGGGAACCTGCCATGCCATGAGCCCGCGATCGGAGAATCCTTGTTGGCCTTGATGACCAGGTTAGGATTTGTCAGCGGCTTGTCGTTGCTATCTGTCAGGAGCAGGTATTTCTTCTTGCCGGCAAGAACATAGAAGCTGTTTTCATAAGCATCCTTGCTGATCGAATCATAGAGTCGTTCCAGCTTGTTCGTGGCGATTGGCTTGAAGCGAAGCTTGATCGTAAGGACATCGCCGGCGCGGGTAGCTTCGACGACTTGGGCTTCGGCGGCCCCGCCATCGGTCAAGCCAGTAGCCAAGGGTGAGACAGAATTGGCCTCGGCTTGTGTTTGGGAAAACGCAGTCTGAACGAAGCCAGCTGTTGCCAGAAAGGCACTAAAGGCACAGGCGGTCATGGTAATTCTTGTCACTTTTACCATGTCAATCCTCTTTGCTTTCAAAATTGCAGGCAGGGCGTACGAATCGCAATACGAATCTCCAATAGCCGGCTTGCGTGGAGGCAATGTGGCTGCCTCCTGACGCATCGGCCGGAAAGGTGGATTGCGGGTTTCGGGAAAGCCGATGCAGGCACACGGGGATTAGATCATCGCACCGGATACGAATTTCCGGTCCGATGATCCAGGATTTCCACGATGCCGCCGCCGACATCTGGGCGGTCATCGTCGCCGACCAAAGCGACCGACCACCCCGCTTCCGCTTCTTCACCCGCATCCGGCGGGCCTGTACCGGCATCCAGCGCCGCTTCTCGAAACGATATCTCGACTGGTTCGCGGCCGACATCGCCTGGCGGGAAGACACGAGGCGTGTGAGCAATGGCAGCCTGACGTGGTCCTTGCTCGCGCAGGCGCTGAAGCGGCGAAGGTCGCGCTGCTTGTGCCGCTCTTGGCAGGGGCAACAAGCCGCCTGACCTGTTCTGGGAGGCAACGCCGCGGCGCCCTTTCGCTGCTCGTCCATTGATTGGGCGTGCCCGCAAACGGTCCTTGGCGGTGTTCTGCGACCCTGAGACAAAACCGCAAGATCGGTCGAGCACGTTATGGCTATGAGCGACTAAGTGGTGCCGCCATGGAGGGCGGACGATGACGGCGACGCTTCAAAACGATCAAGCCCGGATGCAGCGGGTTCTGGACGACATCAACCGGCATTTTGACTGTGATCTGGACCTGGAAACGCTGAGCGGTGTTGCGGCCTTCCCGAGGCTTCATGTCCACGGGCCTGTCAGGCCGCCGTTCACCTTGTCGCGCATGTGAGAGACGCATCAATGACAACGACGTACGCTCCCAGACAGACAACCACTCGCGGGCATACCGTTCAAATCGACAACATCGGGATGTACTACGAAGAGTATGGAGTCGGAACGCCTCTGGTACTCCTGCATGGGTTTGGCGGTTGTGGACAGAACTGGCTTCCCTTTACCGCCAAGCTCTCGGAGCGCCATCGACTGATCGTCGTGGATCTGCGTGGCCATGGTCGCTCCACCAATCCCGAGAACAGGTTCACACATCGGGAAGCGGCCAGTGACGTGTTCCTCTTGCTTGAAAAGCTGGGGGTTGGTCGCTTCTCAGCCATGGGCATCAGTTCTGGCGGGATGACGCTCCTGCACATGGCAACGAGCCAACCCAAGCGCATCGACTCAATGGTATTGATTAGCGCAACGACCCATTTCACTGATCAGGCAAGGGTTATCATGCGCCGAGCTTCGTTCGAATTCATGCCGCAGCAAGTTCGGGAAATGTATCGGGAATGCGCCAAACGCGGTGACGAGCAGATCAGTCAACTCATCGACCAGATCAACGCGTTGGGCGAAAGTCATGATGATATGAATCTAACCGAACAAGATCTATCAAGCATTGCAGCTCGTACGCTTGTCGTGCACGGTGATCGCGACCGCTTTTTCCCCGTTGAAATTCCTGTCAGCATCTACCGTTCCATTCCGGATGCCGCGTTATGGATTGTTCCTGGCGGCGAGCACGCTCCTATTTATGATCCCATCGTTCCATTCACCTCCACAGCCCTGCGTTTCCTGGATGGGCCGGATAGCAAGCTGGAATCAGCGGCAGAACATCTGGCTGGAGCCGCCATAGGGGAGGGACGATGAAGGCGGCGCTTCAAAGCTACCATGCCCGCATGCAGCGCGTGCTTGATTACATCGACCGGCATCTTGGCTGTGATCTGGACCTGGAAACGCTGAGCGGTGTTGCGGCCTTCTCGAAGTTTCATTTCCACCGGCAGTTCAAGGCGGCCTTCGGGTTATCCGTGCATCGCTATGTCCAGCTTGCCCGGATGAAGCGCGCTTCGCACCAACTGGCCTATATGGACGCCCAAAGCGTCACGGACATCGCGCTGGATGCGGGTTACGATGCACCGGATGCCTTCGCCCGCGCCTTTCGGCGACGGTTCGGGCAATCGCCTTCGTCGTTCCGCGAATCTCCCGACTGGGAGCCGTGGTTTGCGGCCTTCGGGCCACTCGACAACGCGAGGTGCATGCTCATGCAGAAGACTTTTACCACTGACGACGTGATGGTTCGCGATGTGCCCCCCACGCCGGTGGCGATCATGGAGCATCGGGGCGACCCGGCGACGCTCGGCGCCACCATCAAGCGGTTCATCGCGTGGCGTAAGGCCGCTGGCCTGCACCCCAGGACAAGTCCGACCTTCAATGTCTGGCGTTCCGAGCGGCGTCCTGTGTCGCCTGTCGATTATAGGATGGACCTTTGTGTCGGGACCGACCAACCGATCGAGGCGAAGGGCGAGCAGATCAAAGCCGGCGAGATCCCTGGCGGACGCTGCGCGGTGCTACGCGTCGTCGGCAACACCGACAATCTGGAGCCCGCCGCGCTCTACCTTTATCGCGACTGGCTTCCGGCCAGCGGCGAGGAAGCACGCGACTTTCCGATCTATTGCCAGCGGCTGGGCTTCTTTGCGGAAGTGCCGGAGCATGAGGCGGTCGCGGACCTGTTTTTGCCGTTGAAATAGCGCCCTTCGACGGCGGCCTGTCCCTTCCGATCGCAAGAAACGGACAGGCCGCTAATCACGGCCCTTATGGGGTCACGACCTAAATTGACGAACCCCTGGCAAGCGATCGCCGTTTCGTCGGCCAGAATTGCTCCAAAGGTCAAAGCCATCATGCAGAAGAATTTGCGCATCTGCATGCTTTCCAGCAGGCGCCCCGCAGCATCCCCCCTTTGACCCTGACGCGCGACAGCGCACCAACGACCGGTCGACAGGACCGGTCATTCACTGAGGAACCCCGCCGTGGCCAGGATCGTGGCAAGGCTCGCCGTCATGCCCGATATGCTCGCTGTCTTTTCGACATCGATCCACTCGCCGAGGGAATGGGCCCTGCCGCCGGTGCCGCCCGAGCCGATCTTGATCGCCGGGATGCCGAGGCTCATCGGAATATTTGCGTCGGTGGAGGAGGCTTCGTGCCTGGGCGCAAAGCCATGGGCCTGAAGCGCTGCGGTCGCATATTGCACGATATCGGCGTCCACCGGCGTGTTGCCCGCCGGGCGGTCGCCCAATGCTTTGATTTCGACTGTGATCGCGCCCTCGCTGGTCGAGCGGGTCGCGTTCTCCTCGTTTACCGCCGCAGCCACGATCTCGCGGCAGCGCGCGTCCAGCCTGGCAAGCTCCTCTGCCGATTCCGAGCGCAGGTCGATATCGACCCAGGCCTCCTCGGGGATGGCGTTGACGGATGAGCCGCCGCCGACGATGGAGGCACAGAATGTCGTGCGGGGTGTCGCCGGCACCTGGATGCGGCCAAGCTCCACGATCGCCTGGGCCATGGCATACATCGGGTTGACGATGCCGAAGGCCTGGAAGCTGTGCCCGCCGGGCCCCTTGAACCTGACGGAATAGCGCTTCGAGCCGACGCCGCCGACGACGATCTTCTCCACCTGCGGACTGTCGACGGTGATGAAGGCTGCGATCTTGTCGCGATACCGGCCCTTGCTGAAGAGATGGCGGACGCCGCGCAGGTCGCCGAGCCCTTCCTCGCCGACATCGCCCACGAACAGGATATCGTTGCGAGTCCGGACGCCGGCAGCGTCCATCGCGCGCACGAAGGCCAGGAGCACGGCCAGGCTGCGGGTGTCATCGCCGACGCCCGGGGCAAAGAGCTTCGTGCCCTCGCGGCGCACGGTGACATCGGTTCCCTCAGGGAAAACCGTATCGAGATGCGCGGCGACCACGATCAATCCGCCGTTGCCGGTGCCGCGCCGCAGGCCCATCACATTGCCGATCTCGTCCTGCTCGACATCCTCCAGGCCATGCGCCTGCAGCATCTCCAGATAGGCGGCGGCGCGCTTCTCCTCCTTGAAGGGGGGCGCGGGAATCTCGGTCAGCGTGATGATGTCGGCAATGGTGCGGTCATGCTCGGCCTCGAGCACCCTGACCGCCTCCTTGAAGGCCGGATGGTGGGTGATCGCGGCAATTTCAGAGGCGTGATCGCGCTGCACTGGCATTTCCTCATCATGCGGTCTTCATGACCTTCAGAACTGCGCCACGTCTGCCTTCAGCCTCGGTGCGGCGCAAGCGTTCTCCCCCGGGCGGCACGCGTGGCGCCATTGCGCCGGGCTCACGGCGCGCACGGGCTTTTGACGGTCAGGCCGGCCGGGAAGGGCGCACGACCAACTCAGCCATCAAGCAGGCGCGCGAAAGAGCGGGCCTGCGGCAGCGCGATGGCATTGGCCTTGTCAGCCGGAGATTCGATGCCAAGACTGATCTGAATTGCTCTGACGGAGCTGTCCCATGTCACTCGTCTACAGGCCGGCCCGAGCGCAGGATTTGGCGACGGCCGATGCCCTCGTCGTTGCCAGCATCAATGATCTGACCACGCGCCATGGTTTCGGTCTGATGGCGACGTCGAGCGCTCCCAATTTTCAGCTGTTTTCACTCAAGGACGATCCCGACGGCCTATGGGTCGCGGAGGATGACGGTGAGCTCCTGGGGTTCGCCTGGAGTTGGGTGTGCGGGGATGTCTGGTTTCTGGCCCAGTTATTCGTTGATCCGGCCCAGCAGGGACGTGGCATCGGCAATGAATTGATGAAGTTGAGCCTGGAGCATGCCCGCAAATCAACTGCTGCTCACAAGGTTCTGATCACCTTTACCTTCAACAGGGTCTCGCAGGGGCTCTACATCCGGCATGGCCTCTTTCCAAGGATGCCGATCTATTTTCTCAGGGCGGCGCGGGAGCGGGTGATCGAGGGACTGCCGGAGCCTGCGTTGCAGAGCATCCCGATCGACGGCAGCGCCGCGACCCTGGAGAGACTGGCCGAGATCGATTCCCGCGCGATCGGCGTCTCGCGAGAGAAGCATCACCGCTACCTGCTCGATGACCCGGCCACCACGGGGGTCTTGTTCTGCGCCGGCAACGATTGTCTCGGCTACAGCTATGTCAGGTCCAGCGGGCATATCGGACCTCTCGCCGTCAGGGAGGTCGACGACCTCGGGATGTCTTTGCGGCGGCATTGCGGATAGCGGCCGACAGGCGCTGCGAGACAATATCGGCATTCCTGCCTGGTACATGCGAAAGCGCGTTGAGCCTTGCCGTCCGTCAGGGCATGCACATCACCTTTCCCATGCTGCTGATGGCATCACAGGGCTATGGAACCTGGACGCGATACCTGCCGCGCAATCCGGGCTTCATGTGATCATGAGCACCTGCTTCTGATGACAGCGTTGGAACGGACTGATTCAACGGCCTGGGGGCGCGGCACAATGCGCGTCCCGGTGCCTATGAGCTATAGCGATCCGTCAAGCTGACGGCTGGACCGTTCGAAGACCGTGACCCCCGTCTGCGCGTCGACGCCTTCCAGGCTGACCTCATAGCCCCATAGCTCATGGATATGCCGCAGCGTCGCATCGCAGCCGGCGCTTTCCAGCAGTATGCCGTCATTGACCTTGTGCTGCAGGCGCAGATGCCGCTGGCCGAGCAGGTCCACATCCACGACCTGGATGTCCGCATGGCTCGACGCGATGTCGTATTTCTGGGCCAGGGCCGTGCGTATGGATGCGTAACCGCGCTCATTATGGATCGAAGCCACGCTGTAGAACGAGTCGTTCGCCGCGTCGGAGAGCAAGAACAGCCGCCACTTCCGGATCAGGGTCGGGCTGAGATACTGGCGAATGAAGGATTCATCGCGGTGGTTGGCCCAGGCGTCGAGCAGGATCGTGCACCAGTCGCCGGTTCCCGCGATTTCGGGAAACCAGTCGCGATCTTCCGCGGTCGGCTCGGTCACGACACGCTGGATGTCCTGCATCATGTCCAGCCCCAGGGCATAAGGGTTGATGCCGGAAAAGCGGGGATCGTCGAAGGCAGGCTGGAAGACGACGTTCGAGTGGTTGCGCAGGATTTCCAGCATGGCGCCCTCGCTGATCCGGCCGCGGTCGAACAGTGCATTCATGATCGTATAATGCACGAAGGTCGCGCAGCCTTCGTTCATCACCTGCGTCTGCCGCTGGGGATAGAAATACTGCGCTATGACCCGGACGATCCTCAGGATCTCGCGCTGCCAGGGCTGGAGGATCAGGCTGTTCTTCTCCAGGAAATAGAGCAGGTTCTCCTCGGGGAGATTGAGCGCCCTTTTCCGTTCGGCGATCGAGGCCTCGCTCTCGTCGGGCTTGGCGTCGTCCGCCAAGCGCGGGACCGTGCGCCATAGGTCGTTATAGGAACGCTCTTCGTATTCCAGCCGCTCGCGAAGCCCCTCGCGGTGCCTGTCGGAGGAGAGCCGGGGAGGGCGGCGATAGCGGAACACGCCTTGTTCCATCAGCGCATGGGCGGCGTCGAGAATGGCCTCGATCGCCGCAACGCCATGCCTTTCCTCGCAGCGGGCGATGAAGCCCTTGGCGAAATCGAGATAGCCGAGAATCGCGCCGGCATCGGCCCATTGCTGGAACAGGTAGTTGTTCTTGAAGAAATGATTGTGGCCGAGGGCCGCATGCGCGGTCACCAGGGCCTGCAGGGCCATGGTGTTCTCTTCCATCAGATAGACGATGCAGGGATTGGAGTTGATCACCACTTCATAGGCGAGGCCGCGACCGGCCTTGCGATAGAGCAGTTCCTGGCGGAGGAAGTGCTTGCCGAATGACCAGTGGCGATACATCAGCGGCATGCCGATGGATGAATAGGCATCGAGCATCTGCTCTGAGGAGATGATCTCCATCTGCACCGGGTAGACATCGAGCCGGAGCTCTTCCTTCGCAACCGCCTCGATGACGTCGTAGGCATGCGACAAGGTCGCGAAGTTCCAGTCCGAGCCGGAGAACAGCAGATCGGATCGGGGCGTTTGCCTCGCCATCGGCGCTTCCCTCACTTGCGCAGCTGCGCCGGTTGGCGGGTGAAGAGATGCCGGAAGACCGGGTAGATGTCGGCGGCCCGAGCGATGCGGCTCATGCCAAAATTCGGCCATCTCTCCTTGACCGTGAGATAGGCGCGCCAGAGCGAAGTGCCGTTGTCCGTGGAGCCGAAGATCTCGCTCTCGCGTTCGTCGATGATCTCGACATAGGCAAAATACTGGCACAGGCGCATGATCTCGCCATCCATCAGTTTGAGGCAGCGCCTGGAGTCGGTCGCGAGGTTGTCGCCGTCCGACGCCTGGGCGGCGTAGATGTTCCACTGCCGGCTGGGATAGCGCTGCGCGATGATGCGCTGCATCTCCTCCAGCGCCGTGGAAACGACGGTGCCGCCGCTCTGCATGCTGAAGAAGAAGGTGTCCTCGTCCACCTCCTGCGCCACGTGGGTATGGCGGATGAAGACGATGTCCGTGCGGTCGTAGCGCCGCTTCAGGAACAGATGCAGCAGGACGAAGAAGCGCTTGGCCAGCTCCTTCTCGCGTTCTCCCATCGAGCCTGAGACGTCCATCAGGCAGAGCATCACCGCGTTCGCGTTGGGCTGAGGCTGCGCGTCGAAGCGATTGAAGCGGATATCGACCGGGTCGACGAAGGAAATCACCCGGCGCCGGCGCTCCAGCCGGTCGAGTTCGGCGCGCAGGGCTGCGACGTCGGCCCGGGCGGCGCCTGGCTCGTCGGCCTCGATCCTGGCCAGTTCGCGCAGGATGGCCTCGATCTCCTCGCGCCTGGGCCGCTGGAGGGCGATGCGGCGGCCCTGGCTGTTTCGCATGGTGCGCGCGATGTTGATGTTCGTCGGCGAGCCGCTTGCCGAGAAGCCGGCCCGCCGCGGCTTGAAGGCGACGATCTCCTTGAGATTGAGCTTGACCATGTCGGGAAGTGCGAGATCCTCGAAGAACAGATCGAGCACCTCCTCGCGCGACAGCACGAAGCGGAAATCGTCCTCGGAATCCTCCAGGCCGGGCGACGATCCCGATCCGCCGCCCCGGCCCGGCTTCGGCATCCTGTCCCCCGGCGCGAAATGCCTGTTTCCGGGCAGGACATGCTGGCGCCGGCCGCTGTCCCCGGCATCGCGGAAGCGCGGCTCGCTCGTGCGCTTCGCCGGGAGCGAAACGGCGTGCGCCCCGTCTGCATCGGCGATCTTGCCGGCCCGGATCTGTTCCTGGACGCTGCGCTTCAGTTCCGCGCGGACGCGGTGCAGAAAGCGCTGGCGATTGCCCAGGCTCTTGTCCTTCGGGTTCAGGCGGCGGTCGATGAAAATCGGCATGGCACGCTCCGGCCGCGTTCAACCCGCCTTGTTCACACGCATGTACCAGTCTACCAGGCGCCGGACCTGGCGCTCGGTATAGCCACGCTCCACCATGCGCTGAACGAAGCCCTGGTGACGCTTCTCGGTCACGCTGTCCTGCTTCGAGCCGAAGCTGATGACGGGCAGCAGATCCTCGACCTGACCGAACATCCGCTTCTCGATCACCTGGCGTAGCTTCTCATAGCTGGTCCAGGACGGGTTGCGGCCATTGTTCCTGGACCGGGCGCGCAAGGTGAACTTCACGACCTCGTTGCGGAAGTCCTTGGGATTGGCGATGCCCGCCGGCTTTTCGATCTGCGACAATTCGGTGTCGAGGACCTGCCGGTTGAGCAGCTGGCCGGTATCGGGGTCCTTGTAATCCTGATCCTCGACCCAGGCGTCGGCATAGGCGATGTAGCGGTCGAACAGGTTCTGGCCGTATTCGCCATAGGATTCCAGATAGGCTTTCTGGATCTCGTGGCCGATGAACTCGGCATAGCGCGTCGCGAGCTCCGACTTGATGAAGTCGAGATAGGCCGCTTCCGTCTCCTTGGGGAATTGCTCGCGCTTGATCGCGCCTTCCAGGATGTACATCAGGTGCACCGGGTCGGCGGCCAGTTCCCTGGTGTCGTAGTTGAAGGTCTGCGAGAGAATCTTGAAGGCAAAGCGCGTGCTGACGCCGGTCATGCCCTCGTCGACCCCGGCGGCGTCGCGATACTCCTGGATGGCCTTCGCCTTTGGCTCCACTTCCTTGAGGTTCTCGCCGTCATAGACGCGCATCTTTGTATAGAGCGGCGAGTTCTCGAACTCGGCCAGCCGCGTCGAGACCGAGAAGCGGCTGAGGATATCGAGCACTTCCGGCGTGCAGGGGCTGCCGGCCAGTTCACTCTCGCGCAGCAGTTTCTCGTAGATCTGCCGCTCTTCGGTGACGCGCAGGCAATAGGGCACCTTGACCACCAGGATGCGGTCGAGGAACGCCTCGTTGTTCTTGTTGTTCTTGAACTGGAGCCATTCGGACTCGTTGGAATGAGCCAGAACGATGCCCTGGTAGGGAAAGGCTCCGAAGTTCTCGGTGCCGTTGTAGCTGCCTTCCTGGGTCGCGGTCAGCAGGGGATGCAGCACCTTGATCGGCGCCTTGAACATCTCGACGAATTCGAGCAGCCCCTGCGTCGTCCGGTTCAGCCCGCCGCTGTAGGAATAGGCGTCCGGGTCCGACTGGCTGAAGTTTTCGAGCTGGCGGATGTCGACCTTGCCGACGAGCGTCGAGACATCCTGATTGTTCTCGTCGCCTGGTTCGCTTTTCGCGATGCCGACCTGCCGCAAGCGCGAGGGGTTCAGTTTGACGACGCTGAACCCGGAGATATCGCCCGAGAGCTCGTCGAGCCGCTTCGCCGCCCAGGGCGAGATCAGGCCGGTCAGTCGACGCCGCGCGATCCCGTACTTGTCCTCGAAGAGATCGCCCATCCGATCGGGACGGAACAGGCCCAGAGGCGATTCGAAGACCGGGCTGATCCGGTCCCCGACCTTGAGCGTGTAGAAGGGGCGCTCCTCCATCAGCTTCTTCAGCCGCTCGGCGAGGGAGGATTTGCCGCCGCCGACGGGGCCGAGCAGATAGAGGATCTGCTTGCGCTCCTCCAGGCCCTGCGATGCGTAGCGGAAATAGCCGGCGATCCTCTCGATCGTATCCTCCATGCCGAAGAAATCGGTAAAGGACGGGTAGAGCTTGACCGTCCGGTTGGAGAATATCCGGCCGAGGCGCTCGTCCTGGCTCGTATCGAAAAGCTTTGGCGCGCCGATCGCGTCGACCATCCGCTCAGGGGCGGAGGCATACATCGATTTGTCTTCGCGGCAGGCCAGCAGGTATTCCCGCAGGCTCATCTCCTCCTGCGAAAAGCTTCGATAATCCTCTGAAAATAAACGGAATACATCGCCGTCTCTCTCGATCATGGCAACCATCCCACGTCGTCGGAGGTTGTCGACGACAGCCCCCGAACATTCAACCGATGACGGTCTCGCAAGTTCCTGCCCCATGGCACTTTGATGCCAGGCGGAGGGCCTCGAACGGCGAGCGCGCCGCGCGGCCTGGTGCGGGTCGAGACCTCGGTCCTTTCGTTCGTCCGCCTGTTCTTCGGGCATCTCCCATGACGCCGAAGCCAACAGGCTCCAGTATGCGGGCGAAGTGCGTCCTGGTCAGCCCTCGCGCGCGAAATAGTGCATGAGCCGGATCGCCTCCGGCGTGCCCCAGTCCGCCGCGCCGGCGAGATGGCCGGCCGTCCTGCCCTCGGCATCGACGATATAGGTCATCGGCATCCCGTAGAGCTGGAATGGCGTCTGCACCTGCGATTTCGGACCCGAGGCGACGAGGCCGTCGCGGTCGATGAAGCTCGTAAAGCCGCGCAGTCCCAACCGGTCGATGAGCCGTTGGGCTTTGGCCGCGTCGCGGTCGATTGAGACGGGGACCACGGCGAAGCCGAGATCGCGTCTCTGCTGCAGGCGATGCAGGATCGGCAGCTCGCGAAGACAGGGTGGGCACCAACTCGCCCAGAAGGCCACGAGACAGGGGCGGCCCCGATAGCTGGCGAACGACCGGGTTCGGCCGTTGAAATCCGTGAGCGAGAGGGCCGAGACGTCCTCGCGCGGGTCGAGTTCGATGAATTGCCCGCCGGCTTCGGTCACGAAGGGCGGCGGAGCCGCCAGCGCCCGCGGCGGCAACAGCGAGATCGCCCCGGCCGATCCGCCCAGCAGCAAGCTGCCCAGCAGGACCTGGCGGCGATGCAGGATCGGGCTCGCGGGCCTGCTGTCCTGCCGGATGTCGTCTTGCGTCATAGCGATGCCTTGCTCTCTTGCCTGCGAAGCCCGAGAGGAAACTGAGCTTAAGCCTGGCTTAAGGCGCCCGCCCGATGCAGCCGGAACCGGCCCTCGGATCGGCCGGCCTTATCGCGCGAGAGCAGGAGCGCAATCGGATGAATGCAGTCAGCATCGGTCCCTTCGTCTTCGCGCCGGACCGCTTCGCCGCGATCCTCGCGATCGCGACCCTGCTGACGGCAGCAGCACTCCTGTCCAGGCGCCTTGACGCGCGCTTGAACGCATGGGCATCGTCGGCGGTCCTTGCCGCGATCGTCGCCGCCCGCCTCGGCCATGTCGCCCTGCATTGGCCGGGCTTTGCCGCGGAACCATGGCGCATGCTGGCGATCTGGCAAGGCGGGTTCTCGATCCCCGCCGGGCTGCTCGGGGTGGCGCTCGTCACCGCGATCTATGCTCGCTCGGTTCGCTTTGCCGCGGGCGCAGTCGGGGCGGTGCTGGTCGCCGGCCTCGTCGGACTGGTGACGCTGGGGCTGACGAAGGCGACCTATGGCCAGCAGGCGCCGGCAACCCGCATGGCCACCCTGGACGGCGCCCTCCGCTCGATCGGCGATTTCGAGGGCAAGCCGCTCGTCGTCAATCTCTGGGCGACGTGGTGCCCGCCCTGCCGCCGGGAGATGCCGATGCTGGCGCGCGAAGCGGCCGAGCGGGCGGATGTCGGCTTCCTCTTCGTGAACCAGGGCGAGAGCGCCGAGAAGATCCGGAGCTATCTCTTGGCCGACCGGCTGACGCTCGACCACGTCCTGCTCGATGCCGCAATGGCCCTCTCGCGCCATTACGCAGCGCCTGGCCTGCCGGTGACGCTGTTCCTGCGCCGCGACGGCACGCTCGCCTCGCTCCATACAGGCGAGATTTCGCGGGAGGCCCTGGCCGCCGGTATCGAGGGAATCTTGGCGGAGCCGCGCTGAGCGATCCCCCTCAGGCCGGTAGCACCACGGCTTTCGCACCCCGGGGGGGCGCGTCTTGGGCTGACACAGTCCTGGGTTGTGAGAACCGCGCCGAGCGGCGATGGTGACCTGGACGGGAGACTGACACGGTTCAGGAACCCCGGAGCAGACGAGGGGATGGGTTTGGAGCGAAGCAATCGGCTGAGCACGGTGATTGTCGTGCCGTGGTACGAGGAAGCTGACTTCGCCGAATTGGTGCGGTTGGCATCCGACGAGCCGCGACTTCCGACAGACTTTGAAAGTTGGAAACGGGCAGCCACGGCAGCCACGGAACGTCTCCTCGCCAAGGGACACGCAATTCAACTGATCACCCTTCGGGCCGCAGATTATACCGCCTGGCTGGAGCAGACGGGTCGGTCGAATTCGCGCCAGGCACGATTGCGCTTCCTCATGGCCGAGGCCGCCAAGGCAGGGGGAGATGTTGCCATATTGCGTGGCAAGGCCGAGCAATCGCAGGACGCCTCGCGGTCGTACTAAGGCATCGGCTTTCCCCGAAAAGTGGATTGCGGTTTTCTGGGAAAGCCGATGCAAACACAAAGGGTTAGATCATTGGGCCGGATAGGATAGCCGGATCCAATGATCCAGCGTCGGAGCCCCGCGCCGGCATTTTCAGCCGGCCCGGCTTCGTCTCTCCAGGCGCCGCCAGCGAGACCGCGCTTTACTCCTTCAGATCAGACCTCAGCCTGTCGAGTATGCTCAGCGCATGGGTCGCATACTCGCCGATCCAGCGATCGTGGATCTGCTTGATCGGCATCGCGTTAAGGTGGTTCCAGCGTTCGCGGCCCTCGCGTCGAACGATGATGAGATCGGCCGCCTCCAGCACCTTCAGGTGCATCATGACCGTACACCGGTCCATGTCCGGAAACGCGTCGACCAGCATGCCGGTGGTGAACGGCTTTCCCTTCAGCAAATCGAGGATTTCGCGTCGCCGGGGATGGGCGAGCGCCTTGAAAACCAGGTCATCAAGCGAGTCTGTTGACATGTTATTTTTTTATAACATATGGTCGCATCTCGCAAGGGCAGAGGGTGACCATGACGCCGGAATTCAGAGTTTCCGCACGCATTTCGAAGCCGGTGGCCGAAGTCTTCGACGCTGTCGTCAACCCGAAGACGCTCTCGGGCTATTTCACCACCGTGGGCGGCGCCAGCGCCCCGTTGATACCGGGTTCGACGGTGGTCTGGTGGGGGGAGGTTCCCGTCGAAGTGGACGAGGTCGAGCCGTGCAGCCGCCTTGTGTTGCGATGGGACGGAGCCGGCGTCGAGGCCTCCTACAAGACGCGGATCGACATGAGTTTTGAGCCGCTCGAGGACGGAGCCACCTTGGTCACGATCGCGGAATCCGGGTGGCGCACGGACGCCAGGGCGGTCAGCCGATCCTATCTCAACTGCGCAGGCTGGTCGCAGATGCTCTGCTGCATGAAGGCCTATCTCGAATACGGCATCAATCTGAGGGAGGGCTATTACCGCAGCGAACTCAAGGGCGTGCCTGCAAGCGAAGACAATCTCTGATTTTTTCAACCTGGACCTGGAGGGATCTCATGACTGCCGCGATCAGAGGGGGGCTCAACATTGCGATGAAGATCCCCTCGCATCAGCACGCCGCAACGGTTGCTTTCTACCGGGACGTGATCGGTTTGAAACCCATTACGGCCAAGGCGCCGGCAATCGGCTTCGAGTTGGGGCCAAATCGGCTCTGGCTCGACGACGTACCGACAGTGAGCCAGGCCGAGATATGGCTCGAACTCTTCACGGATGATTTTCCGGGCGCCTCGGATCATCTCGCCAAGGCCGACGTGATCCGCTGCGACCCGATCGAGACGCTCGAGGCGCCTGGCGCAGCGTTCCGCGGGGGATGGATCATGAACCCCGCGAACATCGTTCACGTGGTGCGCGAGCCCGACGCCTGGTGAGTTCCCGTCGTCGTTTCCACTGCGCGACGGGCGCGGCGCCGTCGCCGGCACGGCATTGAATGCGCTGCGCGCGGTTCTGCAGGTATGAACCCAGTGATGTGGGTTTGCCGCCTTCGATAAGCGCTCAGCCCATTACCTCTGCCCCGATCGGGGAGCGGGCGGCTGAAGGGGATGGTCGAGAACAGCGCACGTGGCACCTGTAATTCTCCTGTTTGTCATCGCTCCCCTGATTGCCGAGTATCTTCTCGGAAATGTGCCGACGACGATGATTGCGCTGCTGCCCCCTTTGAGCCTGCTCTATGGCTCGGGGGCCGTGCTCATCCGTGAGGTGACCCGGCAGACAGGTCGCGGTTGGCCCACCGTCTTGATGCTTGCAACCGCCTATGGCGTCCTTGAAGAGGCGTTTGCCACCCAGTCGATCTTCAATCCGAATTTCGAGGGATTGAGGCTGCTCGATTATGGTTACGTGCCCGCACTGGGAATAAGCGGGCCGTGGACCGTCTTCACCGTCACGCTTCATGTCGTGTGGAGTATCGCAACGCCGATCGCATTGACCGAACTCCTGTTCCGCGAACGCCGAAACCATCCATGGCTGGGACGGCGTGGGCTGATAGTCGTCGGAGCCTTGTTCGTATTCGGCCTGATCCTGATCATGGCCTTCATGATCTGGAAGTCATCCTTTGTCGCAACGCCGCTCCAGTTCGGGGTCAGTGGCGCGATCGTGGTGGCGTTGGTCATTGCAGCGTTTCGGCTCTTTCCGCCACGGACCGAGGCTGAACTTCAACGACCCCCAGGCGCCCTCCGACGGGCACCGAAACCATGGTTGATCGGGGCGGTCGCCTTCATCACCGGCTATGGCTTCTACCTGCTTCACGATTCTGCGGCGGATTGGAGTATCCCCCCGATCGTGGAAGTCCTGTTGATCCTGGCTGCCGCTGGAGGCTCGATCGCCCTCATCACCTGGTCATCCGGGGCGGGGGACTGGTCTGACACGCACCGCTTTGCCTTGGTGGCTGGAAGCCTGCTGGTTTACTGCTGGTGGGGCTTCTCGATCGAAGCCGAACTCTATCCCGGCACACCGATTGCCGCGCGGATCATATTGGTCGCTGGCACATTCACGCTGTTGCTTGGTCTGGCAGCGAAGGTCGGTGCTCTCGGGGCGCGCGCGAATGATTGGATCGTCGCAGTGGCCTGCAAATGGAGGCGCCATTAGATCATCGGACCGGATATCGTATCCCGCCCAATGATATAACCCTTTGTTTTTGCATCGGCTTTCCCGATGGCCGCAATCCATTTTTCGGGCCGATGCTTGAGCCCGGTGTCCTGAGCGCCGCCGGTTTCGCCGGGTCGGGCCTTCCCAGCAGAGGAAACAGGCCTCCGATCTGAAGGTCTCCATCTCCGGGCGATGGCGGCGATCGTCGCCCCGCACATAAGGCCGCGACGACAAGCAATCCAACCGTCGCGGATGTCCGTAGAGCGACGGGTGCGCGGCCCATTACCGACATCCGTGACGCCAACGTCCGGGCCGGCTGATCGGGCAGCGACCCGACGGGCGAACCTGCGCCACAACTTGCGGTATCATGGCGCCTGACGAATCAGGCTTGGCCGCCCCGGCGATCGGTGGCTCAAGCCCTCCGGGCAAGCCGGAATTGGAATGGTCGATGACAAGCGTGCCCCCTGCCATCCCCCCCGTGGCTGCCGATGATCGGCATATGTTCGATCTCGCGCCGGTCTCGCTCTGGCTGGAGGATTACAGCGGCATCCAGGCGCTGTTTGCGGAATGGCGCACGCAGGGCGTCGACGATCTGCGCGCCTTCCTCGAAGCCGATATCGGGCGGGTCAAGGCCTGCTCCAGCCGCATCCGCCTGCTCAAGGTCAACCAGAAGACCCTGACCCTGTTCGGTGCCGACGATACCGCGCACCTGATGGCCAATCTCGACCAGGTCTTCCGGGCCGACATGCTGAAGAGCCATGTCGACGAGCTGGTCCAGCTCTGGGAGGGCAAGCTCGATTTCAGTAGCCGCACCGTCAATTACACGCTGTCGGGCGGCCGGCTCGACGTCCAGATCAACGGGCGCATCCTGCCGGGACATGAGGCGAGCTGGGACCGGGTGCTGGTCGCCATCGACGACATCACCGAGCGCGAGCAGGCGCGGCGCGAGCTGGTGGCGAGCGAGGCCTATGCGCGCGGCCTGTTCGACCATTCGCCGGTCTCGCTCTGGGTCGAGGATTTCCGCCATGTCAAAGCCCTGCTCGACGATCTGCGCGAGCAGGGCATCGAGGATCTGCGCGTCTTCACCGAGGTGCATCCCGAATTCATCGACCGCTGCATGCACGAGATCAGGGTGATCGACGTCAACAGGCACACGCTCGAGCTCTTCGCGGCGCGCGACAAGGCGCATCTGCTCGACAATCTCGACGAGGCTTTTCGCGGCGAGATGCGCGTCCCCTTCCGCGAGCAGCTCATCGATCTCTGGAACGGCAAGATCTTCCAGCAGCGCGAGGTGGTGAACTACAAGCTCGACGGCACTTTGCTTTACCTGCACCTGCAGTTCTCCGTGCTGCCGGGCCATGAACAGAGCTGGTCGCTGGTCCAGGTGGCGCTGACCGACATCACGGCAAGGCGCAAGGCCGAGGCCTATCTCGAATTCCTGGGCAAGCACGACGTGCTGACCAAGCTCTACAACCGCAGCTTCTATGTCGACGAGCTCAACCGTCTCGAACGCAAGCGCACGCAGCGCATCTCGCTGATGCTGGTCGATCTCAACGGCCTGAAACGCGTCAATGACGAGTGCGGCCATGGCGCCGGCGACGATCTGCTGCGCCGCGCCGGCGAGGTGCTCGCCAAGGCGGTGGACAAGCCGCTCTTCGCAGCACGGATCGGCGGCGACGAATTCGCCGTGGTGCTGCCGGGCGCCGGCACGGGCGAGGCGGGGCTGGTTCTGGCCAATGTCCAGCAGCTGATCGAGCTCAACAACCAGTTCCATGGCGACACGGCGCTCAGCCTGTCGCTGGGCATGGCCACCTCCGAGCCGGGCGAAACGATGGAGTCCCTGGTGAAACGGGCCGACCGGCTGATGTATGAGAACAAGCGCAGCTACTACGCCAGCAACGATCACGACCGTCGCCGGCCGGACACGTCCCCCGCGCCTTGACGCTGGGCGCTCCAAGCGCCGGGGCAGGGGCGATTGCGAAGGCCAAAACGACCGTGAAGGGGTGGGGGCTGCCGGCATGGCAGGCCTGGGTCGGGCCGAAGCTGCGAAACGCGGGCGCCGATCCCTAGGTTTTGGTGCGCGAGGACAGGCCGACGACGACCACGACCGTGATCATCAGGCAGCTCACGACGATCAGGGCCGTGGACAGGGAGACGGCTGTCATCACCGCGCTGGCCAGGATGACGCCGGTCGCGTTCGCGGTGCGAAGCAGCGCGAAGACCTCGGGCCGCTTCTTCGGAGGGGCGAGCGCGTCGAGAGCAAGCGAGTAATAGGTGCCGAGCGGGGCCAGAACCATTCCGACGAGGACCGCGCCAAGGACCGTGACCGCCAGCGAGATCTGGAGCGCGACGAGGATGGAGCCGACCGTCATGATCGTCAGCTGGATCAGGACAGCCCTGCGCGTCTGCATGCGGTTGCGAATGCTGACCCAGACACCGCCCGCCACCGAAGCCAGGCAAAGTGGCACCGTGAACAGGACCGCGAGCGTCGGTGCGTAGCCGAAATGCAGGGCGAGAGCGACAGCGCCGATCTCGATCGCCGCCACGGTCGATCCACCTGCGGCGGCGCACATCAGCCAGAGCAGGATCGCCGGGCTCACCACGGACGCATCGGGATGATGCGCGTCCTCCACTGCGGCTGCGGCGGTCGTCGGCACCAGCAGGGCTGGAATCGCCCCGAGCGCTGCGACAACCAGCACGGCGAAGACCGGCGAGACGCCGCCCAGCCCGGAGGCGGCCACGGGAGCCAGGACGAACGTCACCTCGTTGAGGGTCGCCGAGATGCCGAGCGCTCGCGGCAATTTCGCAGCCGGCGCCAGCGCGTTGAGCACCGTGCGCAGATAGCCGAAGGCAGCGCCGTTCACCGCCCCTGCCAGGGCTGAGAATGCGACGAGCCAGCCGAACGCGGCCCCGTGGTGAGCCAGCACTGCGATTGAGGCAAGCGCAAGGGTCCGGAAGACCACCAGCAGCCGCAGGAACGTCGTCGGCGGGAAGCGTCTGCCGACCCGGGTGATCGGGATCGCACCGACCACTTGCGCGAGCGTCATCGCCAGGATCATCGCTGCGCCGCCGCTCGTGTCTCCCGTCAGAGCCAGGGCGACGAGCGCGAAGGCGACCGGCCCTGCGGCCTGCGGGACAGAGAGCGTCGCCGATGAGATGAACCACCGGACAAGCAGGGCAGTGCTTGATGTCCAAGGTCTGGGTTTAGTCACGCACGGGAACCAAAAAACGGGCCGGGCCGGCCCCGGAGATTTTAATCCCGCAACAGGACTGAGGACGTTCCCTCGCCGGCCTGCGTAGCAATATTCGGCATGCTGTCAATCGAGCGGGAAGAGCCCGGCAGCCCCGCCGCGTTGATGGCCGACCCGCCGTCGGTCACCATCGCTTCGCCCACCCGCCGCCGAAATCTTCTGGATCGTCAAGAACGGGGTTCGGATGACCGGCATGCCGTCCTTCGCGGACAGCCATGGCGACGACGACCTGCGGGCCGCCGTTGCCTTCGTGCAGACGCTGCCGGGCATGACGGAGGAGCAATATGCCGCCTATGAGAAGGCGCAGTGAAGTTCCACTGGAACGTGATGATCTCAGCCCAAGCAGCCGGGATGACTCAGATATTGGCACGAACGCGGGAGTCCGCGCCGATGACAAGGTCCAAGCTGATCGCCTCGCATCGAGATGGATGATGCGCTCAGTCTCTCCGGGCAGAGGGATGTGTGGCACGGCGGGCGAGCGCTGTGCTAAGTTTGGCCCGTCGCGTGCAAGCGAGATGAGGCGCCGGCTCGTCCGGTGGGATCGCGGTCATCCCGCGGATGCCGAGCCCCACAATTCGTCACGCCGACCTGATCATGAGGCGCACTCCCACGTTTGGCCGACGGGAGGACAGACCGATGCGACACACCCTGACCGACAAGGCATTTGCGGTGGCCCTGGTCCTGGCCGCGACATCGCCAGCCTGGGCGCAGGATCAACGCCCCGG
>NZ_JBFRGS010000036.1:0-29134 GCF_052115465.1 Allobosea sp. 2RAB26
TGCACCGCGGTGAAGCGCATCCTGGTGGTCGAGAGCGTCGCCGACGCCTTCGCCAAACTGGTCGTCGAGAAGGCGAAGACGCTGAAATGCGGCAACCCGATGGATCCGGCAACCGATGTCGGCACCGTCATCAACGCCCGCTCGGCCGCGCTCTTCCAGGGCCGCGTCGACGACGCCGTGACGCAAGGCGCCGAAGTGCTCTACGGCCAGCGGGCCGAGGGCGCGCTCTTCCATCCGACCGTGGTCGACCGCATCCCCTACGCCTGCGAGCTCGTGCATGAGGAAACCTTCGGCCCGGTGATCCCGATCATCCGCGTGCCGAACGATATCGCCGAGGTGATCCGGATCTCGAATTCGACGGCCTATGGCCTGTCCTCGGGCGTCTGCACCAACCGCTTCGACTACATCCAGCGCTTCGTCGCGGAGCTCGAGGTCGGCACCGTCAACCTCTGGGAGGTTCCCGGCTACCGCATCGAGATGTCGCCCTTCGGCGGCATCAAGGATTCAGGCCTCGGCTACAAGGAGGGCGTCGTCGAAGCCATGAAGAGCTTCACCAACGTCAAGACATGGTCCCTGCCCTGGACGAGTTGATCTCCGCCGCCGCAACGCGCGCCGATCGTCCGGTGCGCGTCCGGAACAGACCGCCTGTGCGTGGATTTAGCCGGCTCGCCAGCCATGCCGTCCACAATCCAGCTTCATCCCCCGCTAGCGGACGCCCCAGGTCTCTCTGTATGGTTGCGTTAGGTCAGGGGAGACTGTCGTGGCTATCGCGTTCGGGCAATTCATCGGCGCCTTTCTGTTGGCCGTCATTCTGACGACGATCATCTCCGCGCTCATTCGCAGATTCACCACCACCTCCCGCGTGTTCATCGCCAATGGGCTCTCACTGACCATCGCAACGTTGCTGGGCGGTCTGGGAATGGCCGATGGCGGCGATCCAGATTTTTTCAACTCCTTTGGAACATACGTCCTTCCCCAACTGGCGGTATTTGCCATCGACTTCCTGCGTAGCCGGGGCGCGGCTGCACGCGGGCGGACAAAGCCCAAATCGATGGCCTTCAATCGGGCTGATCCGCCCATGCGCGGTGCTGCGCGCGATATCGCCGCGCCTGCTGCCCCTTCGTCTGCTGCGGCGGCAACCGGCCCCGAGGCCGATCGGCAGGCGCGCCTCCTGCCACCACCGATCGAGCCGGCTGGCCCCACCAATCCCCGGAAGAACTTCATCGTCCGGCACTGGCGCGGCGAGCTGAGTCTCGGCTGGTCCTTCTGGGGCATCGCCGTCCTGGGCAACATCGTCGCGCTGATCACGATCCTGGTGCTCAACCTGATCTTCTCCACCGACACGGGATACGATCCGGCACCGCTCTTTTGGCTCAATGTCCTGACCTGGCTTGTCGTGACGCTCATCGCGGTCTGGCAGGTCGTCGGCACCTGGAGGTCAGCGACACATCACGCGGAGCGGCGTGCGGCCTTGAACCTGGGCGCTTTCTGGTCCAGGGCCGCCAAGGTCAGTCTCGGTCTCGGCGTTCTCAGGTTCCTGAGCGATCTGGTCAATGGGGCAGCGCCTCAGCTCGCCGAGCTCTACGACATGGCCTGGAGAGGCGACCCTCGGCTTCCAGCCTATTCCTTGCGGGTCATGCGAGATGGGACGGAGATCGAGATCACAGGCGGGATCAAATTCGGACTGGCTGCGGATTTCGAGCGCGTGATCAAGGCGTCGCCTCGGATCAAGGTCGTCCATCTGCACAGTTCTGGAGGGCGCCTCGGAGAGGCCGAGAAGCTGCGACAGAACATCGAGGCGCGCGGACTGATCACTTATGTTTCCGCGCGGTGCGAGTCCGCCTGCACGCTTATCTTTGCAGGCGGCCGCGAGCGATGGGCGCCCCGGTCCGGTGGCCTCGGCTATCACGGCCCAGCCTTTCCCGGCATGACAGCGGCGGATCTGGCTCCGTCCGTATTGGCCTGGAAGGCCGCCTATGTTGAAGCTGGACTGTCCACCAGTTTTGTCGACCGCGGACTCGCCGTGCCCAGCGACAAGATGTGGCGGCCGACCATCCAGGAGCTTGTCGCCGCAAACGCGGTCACGCACCAGGCGACTGGGAGTGAGTTTGCGATATCGGGCTATGGTGCCACCCCTACGCCTGACCAGCTGCTATCACCGTACCGAAAGGGCTGGCCGGCTCTGGCAGCGATCCAGGCGCGCCTTCCTGACGACTACGAGCGCATCAGGCGCGTCTTCGCCGATGGGTTCACAGCCGGAGCCACCGAGGACCAGATCATCGCGGACTACAGGGCTGTGCTGGCACGATTGTTGGCAGTCCACAGATCAAAGGCCGACGATCAGGTGCTGATCGATCAGGCGAATCTCCTGATCGATCAGTATCGGGCGCTTGGGCGCTCGGATCCTACGCTGTGCTATCAGTATGCTGCCTTTGGTGGCGGCAAAGTGAACACAGCGGGAGCGCTCTCCGATGAGCTCACTCAGCGCGATCTGATGCTGCAGGAACGCATGATCATGACCTCCGGCCCGCATCCGCCGATTCCCGAAGCAGTCTCGGACGTCTTGCTGAGCAAAGTCCGGCAGTCGCTGATCCGTCGCTATGGCGCTGACCGGATTGCGATTTTTGCTGCAGAGACGGTCGCGCCTGCGCAGCATGCCGATTACTGCGCGATATCGACCGCGTTCTATCAGGAGATTGTCGCGATGCCCCCAGCGATGGCCAGCACGCTGCTCAGGGCGCTTGAAGCGCAATAGATCGTGCGGTCCCCTTTTGCAGGGCCGGTACGACGATCCCGTTCTACGAATACGCCGCGCGGGGCCGAGCGCAGATCCCGCTATTCCTCGGCAAAGCGCCGGGTTACTCTGGCCCGATGGAAGCCCCGCATCGCGCCTTTGGCCGGGTCGGCAACAGGGTACAGCCCTCCCGGCTGGCGCCGACCGCCTTTGCCGTCGCTGTGCTTGGCCTGTGCTTCCTTGCCGGCGAAATGATCGCAGGCGATCTCGCGCGCCTCGACATGGCGGTGCTGGCTGCTTTCAGAAGCGCCGGTGATCTGGGGCAGCCGCTTGGCCCGGCATGGCTGAAGGAGGCGGGCCGCGATATCACGGCATTGGGCAGCTTTGCCATTCTCGGCATTCTGTTCTCTGCGACGGTCGGCTATCTCATCCTGATCGGCAGGCGGGATGCGGCGAAGCTCGTGAGCGTGACCGTGATGGGCGGAGCTGTGGTCAGCGCCGCGCTCCAGCTCTGGCTCGACCGGCCGGGCCCCGACGGGCCCTATATCGTCTTCACCGCGAGCTTTCCGAGCGAGCATGCGACACTGTCCGCGATGACATTCCTGACGCTTGGCGCCTTGCTATCCCAGCTGGCGACCGACAAGCGGGTCAGGGTCTATCTGATGTCGCTGGCGATCATCCTGACTTTGGCAGTCGGCCTCAGCCGCATCTATCTCGGCGTGCATTATCCCAGCGATGTCCTGGCAGGATGGTGCATCGGCAGTGTCTGGGCCGCGCTCTGCTGGACTCTTGGACTTCGTCTCCAGCAACGCCGCGACGATCAAGAGCCGGCGGCGGTGCCGGCTGAATCATAGCCCTGCCTCGGCGTTCGACAGACGGCCTCGCGCTTCCACGTCCAATGGCGCCGACATTCGCTGCCTGGGCGCGCTGAAGCGCCGGCTATTCAGGCACCGCCCTTGCGGCCGGCAACGGGCAGGTCGAGCAATAGCTGCGCTCGGGAACGAGATAGCGGATGCAGCAGATCCGGCGCCGCCGGCCGCTTCCCTCATCCGGATCGGTATAGGACACGGGCTTGAAGAGCGGGTTGGGCTTGCCATTCGGCAAGCGTGCGCTCTCCAGAAAGCTCAAGGCCTCGGCGACGGCGTCATTGACGCCCATGGCGCGTTCGATGCGCCGCACGACGAATTCGAACATGTTGCCGGCATTGCTCCAGAGCACTTTTCGCGAGACGCCGGCAGCCGCCGACAGCGCCAGGACCATGGGCTCGATATGTCCCTGGATCAGCGGCATGAAGCGCGGGCCTTCATCAGCCGGGGCTGCATTGCTCCCGATGTCGCGCAGGTGGATGTGGCGTGTTGTGCCATCGGGACCGAAGGTGCAGCCAATGGCGGCCAGGTCGATATCGACCGCCCTTTGCGCCATCAGCGCGAGCGCCAGATAGGGCGGCAGCAGCGTGGCGAAATGCTGTTTCGACCAGAGCGAGGCGATCGCGCGGCGGTCGCCTCCAGGGCATTGCTGGGAATAGAGCGCGAGCAACTCGGCCAGCCGCGCGGCATCGCCGAGATCGCTGCCCGGCGAAGGGGCCGGCGCATCCGCCGCCAGGACGAAACGGTCGCTATAGGCCGCCAGTTCGCCAGAAAAGAGCGGCGCAAACGCCGGAATGGTCATTGTGCCGCTTCGGATGCTAGGTCGGCATCACCTGGCGCGCGGGCGGGTCATAGGCCTGGATCGGCGGCAGATTGCCGTCGAAACGCTCGACCTGGACGGTGGTCAGCTGACCCGTGCAGCCCTGCGCCAGGGCCGAGGTTCCGACATCCCGGGTCAAGACATTGGGGTTGCCGTGGACGCAGAGCGACTTGTCCTCGGTCGGGTCGGCGGGATCGTACCAGGCGCCGGTCGGGAGCTGGATCACGCCCTGGCGGATGCCATCGGTGACGCGTATGCCGGCAAGGCAGGCGCCCCGCTCGTTCGATATCCGGATGATGTCGCCATCGGCAATGCCGCGTGCGGCCGCGTCCGCGGGATGCATGCTGGCGACCTCGCGGCCACGGTGCTTGGCCTCGCTGCTATGGCCGCCGAAATCGAACTGGCTGTGCAGCCGCGTGCGCGGCTGGTTCGCCACCAGCACGTAGGGCGAGGCCGTGTCCGGTACATTGGTCGGTCCGAGCCAGGTCGGGTGGCCCGGGCAATCCGCCTCGCCAAAGCTCGCGATCGTCTCCGAATAGATCTCCAGCTTGCCGGTCGGCGTCGGCAGCGGATGCCCCGCCGGGTCCTCGCGGAATTTCCGCAGGCGGCCGCCATCATCGGGCAGTTGTGGCAGCTCAAAACCCTCGCCCGCCCAGAATTCCTGGAAGCTCGGTGCCGGCAGGCCCTGGGCCGCAAGCTCGACGCGCGTTGGCTCGTAGAGATGCTCCAGCCATTGCCGCACTGAACGGCCCTCGGTGAAGGCCTGGCGGGTGCCGAGCCGCTCGGCGAGATCGGCGAAGATCGCGTAATCGTCGCGCGCTTCCCCATAGGGCTCGACGACTGGCTGCATCGGGACGAGCAGCGGGTCGTTGGAGCTGCCGCCGATATCCTCGCGCTCGAGCGTCATCGTGCAGGGCAGCACGATGTCGGCATGGCGCGCCGTCGCCGTCCAGGCGAGTTCGTGCACGACGAGCGTATCGAGCCGGGCAAAAGCCTGACGCAGGCGGTTCAGGTCCTGATGATGGTGGAACGGATTGCCGCCGGCCCAGTAGACCAGCTTGATCTCGGGATAGGTCCGGGTCTGGCCGTTATAGCGATAGCTGGTCCCCGGGTTCAGCAGCATGTCGGCGATGCGGGCGACCGGAATGAAGTCGGACACCCCATTCCGTCCCTGCGCGAAGGTCGGCACCGGCACGGCATTGTAGCGCCGCCCGTAATAGGCGATTGCGCCCAGCCCATAGCCATAACCGCCGCCCGGCAGGCCGATCTGGCCGAGCGCAGCCGCCAGCACCATGCCCATCCAGACCGGCTGCTCGCCGTGCTCGGCGCGCTGCAGCGCATGGGCGACGACGATCAGCGCGCGCCGGCCATGCAGCCGTGTCGCCAGCGCCGTGATCGCATCGGCCGGAACGCCGGCAATCGCCGCGGCCCAGGCCGCATCCTTGGGCTGGCCGTCGGTCTCGCCCAGGAGATAGCGCTCGAAGATCGGCCAGCCGACCGTGCAACGCGCGAGGAATTCGCGATCATGCAGGCCATTGACGACGAGGGTGTGGACCAGCGCCATCATCAACGCCGTGTCGCTGCCGGGATTGGAGGAGACCCACTCCGCACCTGCCTCCTCCGGCAGGTCGCCCCGGAGCGGCCCGACCAGCACGAACTGGCAACCGCGTGCCCTCGCCCGGTCCATGGCGCCGCGCTCGACATGCTTGCTGATGCTGCCGCCGGCCACCATGCTGTTCTTCAGGGCCATGCCGCCAAAGGCGAGCACGATCTCGCTGTGATCGGCGATCTGCTCCCAGGAGACGTTGCGCTTCACCAGGTCCTCGTAGTCGCCGATGACATGGGGCACCAGGACCGAGGACGCGCCCGAGGAATAGCTATTGACCGAGCGGACATAGCCGCCGACCGAGGTATTCAGGAAACGGTGGATCTGGCTCTGGGCGTGGTGGAAGCGCCCTGCGCTTGCCCAGCCATAGGAGCCACCGAAGATCGCACCCGGGCCGTGATCGCCGCGGATGCGCGCGAGCTCGCCCCCGAGCAGATCGAGCACGGCCCCCCAGGACATCGGCAGGTACTCGTCGCGTCCGCGCCGATCGTCCGGCCCCGGGCCGCGCTCGAGCCAGCCGCGGCGGACCATGGGCTGTGCGATCCGCGCGCGATGGCGCAAGGCGGCCGGGAAGTTCTGGATGATTTCGTTCGGATCGGGATCGCCCGGGTGGGGCCGGACTTCGAGCCGGCCATCCTGCATGCGGGCCGAGAACACGCCCCAATGCGAGGTATGCGGGCGAAAGGCGTCATCCGCCGCAGAAGGCTCGGTGATCTGGTCGTTCGAATGGGTCATCACATGTCTTCCCAGGCGCCAAAGCCGCCACAGCGATCATGGCATCCGGCATAGTGCCCCTGGATCGCAAGAGATTTCTGCGGCCCTCCCCGATGAGTGCCGCCTCAAGCCGAACTGACGCGCCGGCCCGAAGGCCGGCACGCGTCATCCGGCGGCCTCAAACCGCCACAACATATCCATCGCGGCGCGGGTCGGCTGCGCCGGTCATCACGCCGGTTGCGGGGTCGATCGCCACGGCCTGCATGCCGCCGCATCGCATCGTCCAGCCGGCATCAAAGGCCTCGATCTCGTGGCCGCGCCGCCGCAGCTCTTCAATCGTCCCGGCTGCGATACGGTTCTCGGCCTGGATGAAGCGCCCGTCCCAGAGCCGTGCCCGCGGCGCCTCGATCGCCTCCTGCAGCGGCAGGCCGAAATCGAGATGCTGCACCATAGCCTGGGTCTGGGTCTGCATGATGCCGTAGCTGCCGGGCGTGCCGAGCGCGAGCACCGGCTTTCCGGCGCGCGTCGTGATGCTGGGCGACATGCACATCGGCAATTCGTCGCCCGGCTTCGAGCGGTTCGGACTGCCGGGCTGGACATCGGCCCAGTACAGGAAATTGTTGAGGCAGAGCCCGGTGCCCGGCACGACGATGCCGCTGCCGAAGGGGCTGCCGAGGCTGTTGGTGATGCAGACCAGATTGCCCTCGGCATCGGCGGCCGAGAACGAGGTGGTATGGGCGGGATCCTCCTTGTCCTGCGGCGTCCATTGCTCGGTCGGGCCTTCGATCGGCTCCCCGTCGCCGATGCGCTGGCGCAGGCCCGCGATCGCGGCATCGGAGAAGACCTCGGCCAGGATCTCGGCGGAGGGATTGTTGCTGGCGATCCTGAGGCCGGCCGCGAGCCTGATGGCCCGATAGACCAGGTCGAGATGCTCCGCCCCATCCTTGCTCAGGCTTCCCAGATCGAAGCCTTCGAGGATCTTGAGGCTCAGCAGGAACTGGAATGCCTCGCAGGGCGGCGGCGGAACATGGATATCGAGGCCGCGATAGCTCACGGCATGCGGCTCGCGCCAGCGCGGTTGCACGGCCGCGAGATCGGCCATGTTCATCTTGCCGCCGAGCCCGCTCAGATGTCCGACGATCCTTTCGCCCAGCGCGCCGCGATAAAGATGGTCCGGTCCCTTGGCCGCGATCTCCGCGAATGTGCCGGCGAGATCGGCCTGGCGCAGTACCTGGCCGAGCTTCACCGGTCCGCCATCCGGCAGGTAATTGGCGCTGAAGGCGGGATAAAGCTCCGGCGAGGCCGCGAGGAGCGGCGCCTGCTCGTTGAACTCCTCCACACCGAATTCGGAGAGCGCGAATCCGTCCCGGGCGAGCGCGATCGCCGGCGCCAGGATCTCACTGAGGGGCTTCCTGCCATAGCGCGCCGCCAGCTCGCACCAGCCCGCGAGATTGCCGGGAACCGCGACCGCATGCGGGCCGCGCTCCAGTTCGGCCCGCTTGGTGAAGCGTTCGGCCGGGAAGCTCGCCTGGATCGGCGGTACGAAGTCGAGCACGCGGACGCGTTGCTCGGCGGCGCTCCAGAGCGTCGCCGAGCCCATGCCGGTCAGGCTCGACATGAAGGGCTCGACCACGGTCAGGGCGGCAGCGGTTGCTGCAATCGCGTCGAAAGCGTTGCCTCCCTGGATCAGGAGCCTGGCGCCGGCCTGGGCGGCGAGCGGGTGCGCCGCGGCAACCATGCCGTGGCGAGAAAACAACGTGGGGCGGCGGCCATGCATCGTCAGTCGTCCTTGCGTCCCTGTCCTCAGGCTGGATGCGATCAGAGCACAGTTCGCCGGCAAGGACAGGCCGCCAGCCCACGCTTTTCGAGGGGGTGCCGCCGGAGCTACATGCATGGCTGGGGCGATGATCGCCTCAGCCATGCGCTTCTGGAAGGAAGCAGGAATTGGAGGGGGAGCCGATCGTCGTCGGGGCTGATAACGGCGCTTCTGTCGGCTCGTCATCCTCTCCTGGTGAGAAAAGCCTCGAAAGGAAGCGGTTCCCGCTGGTGCTACCGAGATAGGTTGCCTGCCCGGCCGCTACGGTTCAGAGCGAACAGGCGTGATCACCGCTGTTCGCCGCTCCTCCTCCCGCTCTTCATCGAGTGCGCCCGCCCGCTGCCTGGTTCAGGACGCAAAGAGGGCTCGCGCTGCAGCGAGGATTTCCGCCGTCGAGGGGAATTTTCCGATACCGGCGAGCCCTTCGGAGCCGCATTCGATGTTCGCCCAGTGGATGACTCCATGCGGATCGATCAGGAACTGGCCCTTGAGCTGGGGCCATTGCTTCTCCATGTCGGAGTGGTCGGTCGGGCTCTCCCTATAGCCGTCGAGCCTGGTCAGCCTGTCAGCGGCCTCCCTGATCGGCACGGGCTGCGGGAACTCATCATTCGGATTGATCCGCAGCGTCGCAAAAGCCTCCAGTAACTCCGGGGTCGCAGGCGGCTTCGGCACACCATAGGCGCGATGGGTGGAGAGCTCCGGATCGACCGCCAGGCGCAGGTTGCTCGGGCGGAATTTGAAGTAGAGCTGCGCGTTCTCCAGCGGCGTTGCCACAATCCCAAGCGTTTCCACACCGATGGCCTTGAGCTCGCGATCGGTCGCCGCCATGTGCGCGATCGCCCGCCGGCAGAACGGGCACCACAGCCCCACGAACAGCGCAAGAAACACCGAATGCCTTTCGCGGTAATCGGAGAGCGACGCGATCCCGCTTCCGTCGACCGTAGGGAGGACAAAATCAGGCGCCAATTCGCCTGGCGAGGCCGGGGGCCGGAATCCATTTGCCATACGAAGACTCTCCGCCTGACGAACTGGATCAGTTGAGAACCGGCAGGATCATGCCGGGGCCTCGGCCGGCAGGCAGGAACCTATTCCGGCCGTTCAAGTATAACTCTGCCGCAGCCCGGTTCCCAGCCTTACGGTGCAGTGCGGCGGGATTCCGCAGGCGTCGGCGCTCGGCCCGGAGTCTGCTCCGCCCCGCTTCGCCGCTCACTGCAGATGCGGCTTCTTCAGAAAGCTGCCCCTGTCGGCCGACCGGATGCGAAGCCATGTCTCGCGGCCGTCGCGGACGACCCTGATCGGGACCTCGGCGCCTGCCGGGCCGCTCGCCCAGAGCTTCCGATAGAAATCGGCCAGGCCGTCGATCTCGCCATCGCGAACATCCGAGATGATGTCGCCGGGACGCAGGCCCGCCTGGGCTGCCGGCCCGCCTTCGGCCACGCTCATCACCACGACCTTGCCATTGCTCTCGGCCGAGAAGGCGCCGAGCCAGGGGCGTGGCGGCTTGTCGACCCGGCCCCGGGCGAGCAGATCGTCGAGGATCGGCGGAAGCAGATCGATCGGCACGATCATATTGACGTCAAAGATCTCGCCGGCCCGGCCCATCCGCAGGTGCAGCGAGCCGATGCCCAGGAGCTTTCCATCCGGTCCGAACAGCGCCGCACCACCCCAGGACGGGTGCGCCGGGGCGGTGAAGATGGCTTCGTCCAGCAGATATTCCCAGTAGCCGGCGAATTCCTGCTTGGCCACGATATTGGCCTCCACGACTTGCCCGATGCCGTCTGCAAGCAGGACGGACTCGCCGATTTCGGCATCAGTGGCGGCGCCGAACGCGACCGCCGGCAGGTCGAGCCGCTCAAGCGCCTGGACCAGGCCAAAGCCGGTCTCCTGATCATAGGCCAGCGCATGCGCTGGCACCACGCGACCAGTCCACGTCGTCAGCCAGACATCCTCAGCCTCGGTAATCAGATAGCCAATGGTGAGCACCAGCCCATTGTCATGAATGACGACACCGCTGCCTTCCCGCCTTGTGCCCAGCGCGGAAGCCGTGAAGGCATCGGCAGGAATGGACGAGCGAACGCCCACGACGGAGTGCAAGATCGGGCCGATGCTCATCGTTCCATCCTGAAAGGGCGCGGCGCTGAGATCGAGGCGGTGCGCCGGCCGGCAGAAACTGGATAGCTCTCTCAAAAGGTATGAACCGACCTGATCGACACAAGGCCCCGACGATGATTGAGCGGCCGGTTACCCGAATGTGATCGACACAGACCGGCCGCTTGGAGACGCCTCCGCCCTTCCCGTCCAGGTTGTATTCCTCTAAATTGCGGGTGGACACGGGAGATAACAAGGGATCGGACCCCTGTCCGGACAAAGCTCGACATGTGGAACAGGGCGAGAGTGGACCACAACCCATTTCTCAGGAAACAGCTCTAAGGCACTCATCATGCGAATCTATGTGAGCAGCGTTTTCGTCGACGACCAGGCCAAGGCCCTGGACTTCTATACCGGCACGCTTGGCTTCATCGAGAAGAACGATGTTCCCGTCGGCATTGGCTGACGGTCGTATCACCGGAGGAACCAGGAGGAACCGAACTGCTGCTGGAACCCAGCGCGCATCCGGCGGTCAAGCCCTACAAGGACGCTCTCGTCAAGGACGGCATTCCCGCAACCTCGTTCCAGGTCCAGGATCTGAATGGAGAATTTGCAAGGCTTAGCGAGCGCGGGGTCGTGTTCACGCAGGAGCCGACGGATGCAGGCCCTGTGCGGATGGCGATCCTGGACGACACCTGCGGCAATCTCATCCAGCTGATCCAAATGAAACAGGGCTGAACGCCATTAATCTTCCCGAAATCCGGCATCCGCCTTTACGACAGATGCCTAGCTTGTCGGTGATCATGCGCCGGGGCACACCCTGTCGCAGGCACGGCCGCATGGGCCAACAGGCGCACCGACGACAATAGTGCTCTCCCCCAGTCCCAGCTCGGTTGGCACAGGCCCACGTGACGTTGCCCCTCGGTCCCAATCCAGTTTGACGTTCGTTTGGTACACAGAGGCGCCAAGGCGGTCTTAGCCGCTACGGTCAACAAGTGGTAGGAACGACCGGTTACGGGGGCATGGCGGCGTGATGACGAAGCTTGGTCTTGATTGCAGAATGTCGGATGCAAGCTGCCGCTCGCAAAGAACTTGGCTCCATCGAAAGAGAGGTCCTGTGGCCCGCTCGGTGCTGATCACGATCGCCGTTGCGTTCGCCGGTGCGGCCCTGTCCGCCGAACCGCAGCCGAGCAAGGCTCTTCCGCCTGCATCGGCAACGGCCGCCTGCCTTGAGCAGAACAGCCTGCCAAACGACGTTTTCGGCTTCAATTCGGGAAGTGACGTCAATGATCTCGGACAGTTTTCTCTCTCGGGAGCGTATGGCGGTTCTTTCGGAGCGCGCAGCGGCCCACTCGCGTCGCACAACCTCAATGTCCAGGCGACCTACTCGCCATGGCGCTGTGTCGAGCTCGATCCCTTCGCCTTTGCGGGGGTGACCAATTCGAAGACGTTCGGTGCGAAGGCCAACGGCTCCACCGTCGGCGGCGGTATCGAGATGAAGTACAAGCTGCTCGGGCGCGATACAAATGGCGTCGGCCTGACCTTCGACGCCGTGCTCCAGGGCGCGGCAACCGATGGCGCGTTCTACACGCTCACCGGACGATCGCGCAGTGTCTATGACGGCGTCTTCTCGGTGTTCCTCGACAAGGAACTGGTCGCCGGCAAGCTCTACGGGGCTCTCAACGTCAGCTACGACTGGAACTATCAGGACCTCGGCTCGCCAAGCGGCGGCTATGCCAGAACCTCGATAGCTCGCATTGGCGGCGCGCTGACCTATCAGCTTGCGGACAGTTTCTTCATCGGTGCCGAGGCAAGCCATTTCCGGCGTTACGATAACCTTGCCTTCGGTCATCTCCTCGGTCAGGCGACGTTCGCGGGGCCGAACTTCTATTGGGCCTTCACGAAAGATTGGGCACTCTCCGGTGCCTGGAGTATCCAGGTGGCCGGTCGCGCCACCGGTGTTGGCGGCAATGTCGATCTGACCAATTTCTCCCACCACATCGCCAAGCTGAAGCTCAACCATGATTTCTGACGTGGTTCACGCCGCTTTGGCTTGCGGGGCGGATGGCTCGCACCCAGAGCCGATGACGACGGCTCATAGCGGATGATGGCGAAGCCCTCGGAAGCGCGCCGCGCTGCTCGGCGAGGTCGAGGACTTGAAGGCCAGTATACAGCCGATCGACGGTCAGGTTTCGGCAATCGAGCAGCTAGCTGACGAGGCCGAGATAGCCCGCAAGTTCGCGCGCCGCGGCAGCGCCCGCCCGGTTGGCGCCGATCGTCGAGGCCGAGGGGCCATAGCCGACAAGATGGATGCGCGGGTCCTTGGCGACCTGGGTCGCGAGCCGGCCTGTCATGACGATGCCGCCCTTCTCGTCCCGGATCTGCAGCGGCGCCAGATGGTCGAGCGAGCTGCGAAAACCGGTGCACCAGAGAATGACATCGGCCCTCTGCTCGGCTCCGTCGGCCCAGCGCACACCCTGTTCGGTGATCTCGCTGAACATCGGCACACGCTTCAGCACGCCGCGCTCGCGGGCGGCAAGCAAGGCCGGTGTCAGTGGAATCCCGGTCACCGACACGACGGAGCCGGGGATCAGGCCCTGCCTGACCCGGTCTTCGACCATGGCGACGGCGGCGCGCCCATCTTCTGCCGTGAAGGGACGGTCCCGAAACTGCGGCTCCCGCCTGGTGACCCAGGTGGTCGAGGTGACGCGGGAAATCTCATCGAGCAATTGCAGAGCGGAGATGCCGCCGCCGACCACGATGACATGCTTCCCGGCGAACGCGTCGGCTGTGCGGTAATCGCGGGTGTGAAGCTGCCGGCCCAGGAAGCGGTCGGCTCCCGGATAACTCGGAATATAGGGTGTCTCCCAGGTGCCGGTGGCATTGATGATGCTGCGGGCCGAGAAGGTTTCGCGATCGGTCTCGATCCTGAAGCGGTCGCCGCGGTCGCAGACGACCTTGACCGCCACCGGGCGATAGACCGGCAGCTGAAACTTGCGTTCATAGGCCGCGAAATACCGGGGAACAGCCTCGGACGCCCTCACCTCGGTCAGGCCGGGTTCGATCACATCGGAGAACTGCATGCCCGGCAGGTCATGGATCCGGTTGACCGTGCTGAGCGTCAGCGACGGCCAGCGATATTGCCAGGCGCCGCCGGCTTCCGGGGACTTGTCGAGAACGAGATAGTTCCTGCCGGCCAGAAGACCGAGATTCTGCAGGTGATAGGCGCTGGACAGCCCCGCCTGGCCGGCGCCGATGACCATGATATCGACCTTGATCACGGCTCGGACATCGCCCCTCAGTGGGGACGACTCGGTCGTATCGGGCGGGTCGGAAGGCTCGAGATCGGCGCTCATTCCCAAAGCCATGAGACAGGAAGCGCGCGAACTCAAGCCATCCTCCCAAAGCGCAGGCACGACACCTGCCGCGGCGCGGTCGACGCCGCTTGCCGCGAAGGGTCACCCGAATTCCGGATCATCCCGGGTGCGTTCCAGGATGAGGGGGATAATCAGATCCTCTTCATCCCAGAGATGCCGCAGCAGGGTTCGGTCGAAGCCCTCGATCTCTCCGGCGATCCGCTCGGCCACGCGCAACGCGTCCCCGTCGCGCCCCGAGACCTCGCCCGACAGCGCTGCGATGAGCTCGCGGCTGGCGCTTCCGAGCCGGTCGATCGCGCCATGGATCACATCGTGGTCATTGTCGAGGATATCGAACCCCTTCTGCAGCCTCGGTGCCGCGGCGGCAAAGGACGGGAAGTAGTGCTCATCCTCGACGCGGTGATGTCCATCGAGCTCGCCGAGCAAAAGGCCCATCCGGCGCTGGAAGAGCGGTAAGAACGCGGCTGGGGACGTGCGACCTTCCCTGAGATCGGTTGTCATGCCGCCGATCAGCACCGAGAGCTCCCGAAACAGATCATGCCTCTGGAGCCAGCCTTCGGCCAGCCCGTGCAGGCTCGGATCATTCGCCCACTGGTCGCGCGGGAACTTGCGCAGCAATGCGAGTAGCTCATCCGGCAGGCCGCCCCTCACCTCGACATTGAGTGCCCTGTCGATGTCCTTCATTTCGTCGCTCTCCTTTCCGCATTGGGGCGCTGGGCCGGCCGTGGCCGAGAACCACGGCCGGCCCAGGCCTATCAGCGCGTGCCTTCCTTCAGGCCGAGCAGCTGCCATTCCCAGCGCAGCCCCTGTCCGAAGCCACCGCCATGTTCGGCGAAAAGCTTGGCGACCTCGTCAGCCGTCGGGCGCGCCCAGTCGCGCTGCAGCTCGGAGACATTGGCAATGGTGGTGAGCGGCTGCGCGCCGGCCTGGACCATGCGCTGCACGCCGCGCTCATGGCCCTCGGTGCTGCCTCCGCCGGATGCATCGGTGACGATGTAGACCTCGTAGCCGTCGGCAAGCGCGTCGATCACCGGCATGCTCAGGCACACTTCGGTCCACAGACCCGCCATCACCAGCTTCTTCTTGCCGGATTTCTTGACCCAATCGAGGACGCGCTGATCATCCCAGGAATTCAGCCCGGTCCGGTCGACCGGCGTCTGATCCGGGAAGACGGCCTGGACCTCCTCGAACAGCGCCTGGCGCTCGGCGAAGGCCGTGGTGAGCAGGGTCGGCACCTTGAACAGCTTCGCCGCCTTGGCGAGGAAGGTCGTGTTGTTGACGACCGCTTCGCTGGTGTGGGAGCGCAGCGCCAGCAGCTGCAGGTACTGGTGATCGATCAGCAAGAGCGCGTGATCATCGGGGGTCAGCAGAGAACTCTTGGCCATATCGATCTCCGTAGGGTTCGATCGAGGCCGCGGCCCCGATGCCTCAAGAGATATTCGTGGAACGAATTTGCCTGTAGTCGGCCATAACGGTACTGTCCGTTCCAAAAATGGAACGACGCGATGCAGGATCTCAATGACCTCTTCTATTTCGCCCGTGTCGTCGAGCATGGCGGATTCGCACCAGCCGGGCGCGCGCTCGGCATGCCTAAATCGACGCTGAGCCGCCGCATCGCGCTGCTCGAGGACAGGTTGGGGAGCCGGCTCCTGCAACGTTCGACGCGGCATTTCGGGATGACCGAAGTCGGCGAAGTCTATTACCGGCACTGCGTGGCGATGATCGCCGAGGCAGAAGCCGCCCAGGAGGCGATCGACAACACCAGCGCCGAACCACGCGGGATGATCCGCGTGACATGCCCGATCTCGCTGATGCTGAGCTTTGTTTCCCCGGTCATGTCGCGTTTCCTGATCGCCCACCCGCAGGTGCGCGTGCAGCTCTCTGCAACGAACCGCCGCGTCGACGTGATCGAGGAAGGGGTCGACATCGCCCTGCGCGTCCGGTTTCCTCCGCTCGAGAATGAGGGGCTGGTGATGAAGCGGCTCGCAGAGAGCCGGCAGCTCCTGGTCGGAAGCCCGGCTCTGCTCGACCGGTTCGGCCGGCCGGAAACGCCTACGCAGTTGAGCCGGCTGCCAGGGCTGGATCTGATCCGGTCCCCCCCAGACATGCCTGGGAGCTTCGCAACGCTGCGGGCGAACCTGTCAGCATCGCGTTCGAGCCGCGATACGCCACCGACGACATGGACGCCCTGCGGCAGGCGGCCGAGGACGGCGTCGGCATCGCTCAGCTCGCGGACTATCTGGTCATGGACAAGGTCGCCTCAGGAACACTGGAAATCATCCTGCCGGATTGGACGCTGCCGAGCGGAATCGTGCATGCGGTCTTTCCCTCGCGCCGTGGGCTGTCACCGGCTGTGCGCGGCTTCATCGACTTTCTCGCGGCGGAATTCCAGGCGAGATGACCCCGGCCAGCCTGCGGCAGCGTCCCTGACGCGCACTGCCTTGCCCATCCCCGAGGGCCGGACGATCCCGCCTTCCCTTGACTGCATCGGGCTGCGACTGTGCTGGCCATGCCTGCACCTCTACGCTCCCTTGCACGCTTCCTCGCACGCCCCCTGCGCCTGGGTCTCCTCGCCATCGCGCTCCTCGGCAGCGGCTGGGGGAGCGGCGCCCATGGTCAAGCCAGAACGGGCGTGCCGGCAACTGCGGATGTCGCTGGCCCCTACGGACCGGGCGGCGTCTACGCGCGGATTCCGGCTGTCGATGAATACGGACGGGATCAACTGGCGATGTTCCGCGCCTGGAATCCCGATCCGCTCGGACATCACGAGGTCAATCTCCGGGCGATCCAGCCGGCGCTCGCCAGGGTGGTGGGCCGGGCCCAGGCCGACAATCCCGACCTGCGCTTCGTGATCGGCTCAGGCCGGCGCGACCGCACACTGCAACGCCAGGCGGTCGCCTGGGGCTGGTCCAGGGTGCATGCGAGCTCACACCGTTCGGGTAATGCCGTGGATCTGTGGCCGCTCGATGTGGAGGGCCGGGTGATCTTCGATCCGAATGCCCAGAACCGGATCGCAGTTGCACTCAAGCGTGCCGCCACCGAACTGGGCGTATCGCTGCGCTGGGGGGGCCGTTTCCGCGGCTACAAGCACATGGACCGCTCGCATTTCGAGCTGTCGTTCGGGGCAAGGGCCTCACGGAAGGTGGGTTCCGCCTCCCGGTGATGATCCTCTGGCCGGACAGAGTGCAGGCGGGCAAAGCCGAGAATGGCAACCGCTTCATTGACCAACCCCGGTGGCTGGCTGTGCGAGAAGGCCAAGGTCCACGTTCGCCTCGGCCCCGTTCGAGCGTACGGGTTGGCCCGACAGCGGAACCAAGTATGGTGCGCGGCAATACCTCTCTTGGCTCATATCTGAATTCTGGCGCTTCGTCTTCGTTCAGCAGCAGGTCGAGAAACCTGTCATGAGGACGTTTGAATTTTCACCGATGCAGAAGGGCGCGGGCTTCAACCTCGATGCGGTGAAGGCGAAAATCGACGTCGCCCGAACCGACATGGTCAAGTAAGGGCCAAGCCTACGGCCAAAGCCATATCACGGCAGGCGGATCAAAGCTGCCCGACGTGACTTATCCGCAGATCGCGACGCTTTCTGGAAGGGCGCCATGAACCCCAAATACGCTGCAGCCCCACTCGCGCCCCTATGGGCGCCGCAGGGCCGTCACGCCCCGCACGTCAAGCAGACGCAGCGGGCACGGTGAAACGGTGCTGTCCGAGCTTCCCTCCGTCAATCACCTGTCGCTGGTCATAACCCAGGCAGCGGCACCCGCCTTCCTCCTTGGCGCGGTGGTCGGCCTCATCTCGGTCTTGATCAACCGCCTCGAGCGCATTCTCGACCGGTCGCGAACATTGAACGCGCTGGATCGTTCGATCGCCCCGGATCTCAAGGCTGACTTGCCCCGCCTCGAACGGCGAGCAGGCTTGATCAACAGCGCCATCGTGTTCGCGATTTCCAGCGGGGTGACGACGATCCTGCTGATGGTTGTTGCCTTCGCCCTCGCCTTCCTGGGCTTAGCTCACGAGCGCGGCGTAGCGTTTCTCTTCGTCCTGTCCGTTGGACTGTTCGGCGCCTCGCTCACTCAATTCCTGCGCGAGGTCCAGATGGCGCTTCAGAAGATCGATCTCATCAGTTGACCGAACGCCCGGGCCAGATCATCGGACCGGATGCGGATCCGGTCCGATGATCCAATCTTTCTTAATGGGCATCAGCTTTCCCGAAATCCGCAATCCACTTTTCGGGCCCATGCTTCAGGTCCTCACCGCCTCCGAAGAGACTGTAGCCCCTGCGCTATCGGCCCGGCCCGAACAGCCGACCGCGTCGTGCGCGTTCGACGCCTCCAAGGCATTCTATTTGAGATGTCACAAAGCACTTGTGAAATCTCAGAAGCTGATCCAGCATGCCTGCCATGCTCGATACCTCGCCTGCGTTCGCGCCATCCTCGTCGCTCCCGGTTGCGGAGACGCAGCTCGATGTCGCAAGCCGGCGGCTGCGCAAGGCGGTCGTCTCCTGCGAGCTTGCGCCGGGCGAATTCGTCCATGAGGCCGCCCTGGCCGAACGCTTCGCACTGGGCCGCGCCGGTATCCGCGTCGCGCTGACCGAGCTCACCGCGGCCTGCTTCGTCGACCGGCACGCCCGCCAGGGTTGGCAGATCGCACCCGTCGACGGCGCCCTGATCGCGAGCGTACTGGACGGCCGCCGCAGGCTGGAGCCGTCGCTGGCGACGCTGCAGCCGAGCGGGCAGACCCAGGCTGCACTGGCCGCGCTGCTTGGCGTGATGGACTCTGTCCGGGGCCGGACCGAGCCGGTGGCGCTTTCGACCGCGCGCTCCGCCGAACGGCAGCTGCGCAACCTGCTGGCCGCGGCGACCGGGACGCTTGCCCGCCGCTGGCTCGGCGACATCTGGGACCATGCCGATCGGATCGTGCGCATGCTCGACCTCGCCGGCCATCCGATTGCGCCGGCTGAGCTCGGCGATCTCGTGAGCGCACTTGCCGCTGGCGATGCCGAGGCGGCGAGCCTCGCCATCGCCGCGGAGCACCGGCGCTTCACCGAGGCACTCGCCCAGGGCCTGATGCTGGCGGCATCGCGGCCCGCGCCACCACCGGCCCGCTCGGCAAGGCGCTCGCGACGGACGACGACCATCACCACCGACCAGCCCCGCCCCCTCTCGAAGGAGCAGCAGCGATGACCCCTCTCTCACGGAATGCTCGTCTTGCTGCGCTGGCCGCAGCGCTCGCTTTCTCTGCCGCCCCCGCCCATGCATCGAAGGAGCGCTTCGTCGTCGACCTCGTCAACGAGCCGTCCTCGCTTGATCCGCAGGTGCAGTGGAACCCCGACAGCTACTATGTCTACCGCAACATCTTCGACAATCTCGTCACCCGCGACGACAAGGGCGAGATCGTCCCGCAGGTCGCGACGAGCTGGAAATACCTCTCCGACACCGAGATCGAATTCGAACTGCGCTCCGATATCCTCTTCCACGACGGTTCGAAGCTGACCGCCGAGGATGTCGCCTACAGCGTCAAGCGCATCACCGACCCGAAATTCGGCAGCCCGCAGCTCGGCCAGTTCGACAAGATCACCGATGCCGTCGCGCTCTCGCCGACCAAGGTGAAGCTCACCACCAACGGCGCCTATCCCGCCCTGCTCGCCCAGCTGGTCAAGCTCTCGATCGTACCGAAGGCGGTTGTCGAGGCCGTCGGCAAGGATGCCTTCAACCTGAAGCCCGTCGGCAGCGGCCCCTATAAATTCGAAGGCTGGCAGCGCGGCGTCCAGGTCTCGCTCAGCCGCAACGATGCCTATTGGGGCGACAAGGGACCGTTCCCGGCGGTGATCTTCCGCGCCGTGCCGGACGGAGCGACGCGGGTCGCCAATCTCCAGGCCGGCACCAGCGATCTCGGCGTGACGCTCGACAGCGATCAGGCGGCCCAGCTCAAGTCGTCGGCCAAGGCCAAGGCCCTGATCGGCCTGACCGAGCGCGTCGCCTATCTCCGCCTCAACACCACCAAGCCGCCCTTCGACAACGTCAAGCTGCGCGTGGCGGCGGCCCATGCCATCGACAAGGAAGGCATGGTCGACGGCCTGCTCGGTGGCTTCGACAAGCCCGTCTCGCAATTGCTGACGCCTGCGAGTTTTGGCTGGATCGAGGGCATGACCGGCCCGAACTACGATCTCGGCAAGGCCAAGGCCCTGGTCGCGGAGGCCGGCCCCGCGGCAAAGGCCGAGATCGAGCTTGCGACCGCACCGGTCTTCGATCAGCGCATCGTCCAGGCGATCCAGCAGCAGCTCGTCGATGCCGGCTTCACCGTCAAGATCGCGATGACCGACATGGCGACCTATCTCAAGCGCTCGCAGGCCGGCCCCGAGGCCACCTCGACGCTGAGCTTCGGGCGCTGGTCCTGCGCCTGCCAGGATGCCGATGGCGTGCTCTTCCCGCTGGTCCACAAGAGCAGCGGCTGGTCGGCCTATCGCAACCCGAAGGCCGATAGCCTGCTCGAGGAGGCGCGCCAGACGCTCGACAAGGACAAGCGGCTTGCCGCCTACAAGCAGGTTCACGAGATCATCGCGACGGAAGCCCCGCTCGTGCCGCTCTATCAGGCGGCCGTGCTCTACGGCGCGACCAAGAACCTGCAGTTCAAGCCGACGCCGAATGAAAGCATGTTCCTGAACCGCATGAGCTGGGTGGACTGAGGCTTCGTGCAGGGCTTTCTTCTCAGGCGTGCCGGACAGGCGCTCGTCACCATCCTCGGGGTGGTGACGCTGATCTTCTTCGTCCAGCGCCTGACCGGCGATCCGACCTATCTGCTGGTGCCGGAGACCGCGACCAAGGCCGATGTCGAGGCGCTGCGCCATGCGCTCGGCTTCGACCGGCCGCTTCTGCTGCAATATCTCGACTTCCTGGCTGATCTCGCCCGTTTCGATCTCGGCCAGTCCGTGGTGCAGCGCGTGCCGGTGCTGACCATCATCGCCTCGCGCCTGCCCTACACGCTGATGCTGGCGGCGGGCGCGCTCGTCGTCGCCTGCGGCATCGGCGTGCCGATGGGCATCCTGCTCGCGGTGTTTCGCGACAGGCCGATCGCCAAGGCCGCTTCCGGCATCGTGCTGGCGGCCCAGAGCATGCCGACCTTCTGGAGCGGCATCCTGATGATCCTGGTCTTCTCGGTGCTGCTCGGCTGGCTGCCACCCTCCTCCACCGGCGATTTTTCGCATCTCATCATGCCCTCCTTCGCGCTCGGCCTGCTCAGCATGGCGACCTTTGCGCGGATCACCCGCTCGGCCCTGCTCGACGAGCTCTCGAAGGACTATGCCCGCACCGCCCGCTCGCGCGGGGTCCGCACCGGCCGGCTGCTGCTGCGCCATGTCGCCCGCAACGCCTCGATCCCGCTGATCACAGTCGCGGCGCTGGAAATCTCGAACCTGCTCGCCGGTGCGGTGATCGTCGAGACGGTGTTCGCCTGGCCCGGCATCGGCCAGGTGACTGTGCAGGCGATCCTGGCCCGCGATTTCATGATCGTGCAGGGCGTCGTGCTGATGGGGGCCTTCGTCACCGTGCTGCTCAACCTGCTCTCCGACGTGCTCTACAGCATCATCGATCCGCGCATCGTGCTGGACGGGGCGCGATGAGCGCGATCGCTGCCTCCAGCCCTGGCCCGCGCCGCCGCCTCGCGCTTGGCCGCTGGTGGCCGGTCGCGATCATCGCGCTCGTGGTGCTGGTCGCGATCCTGGCGCCCTGGCTCGCGCCCTATGACCCCAATGCCCAGAACCTCGCCGGCCGGCTGAAGCCACCAGGCACCGTCTCGCGCAGCTTCCATTACTGGCTGGGCAGTGACGAGCTCGGCCGCGACCTGCTCAGCCGGATCATCCATGGTTCGCGGGTCTCGCTGATCGTCGCCTTCGCCTCGGTCATCCTGTCGGGGACCGTCGGCACGGTCCTGGGCATGATTGCCGGCTATCGGCGCGGGTTCGTCGAGGTCGCGGTGATGCGCGTCGTCGATGTCTTCCTCTCGATCCCGGCCGTGCTGCTCGCGATCATCACCGTCGCGGTGCTGGGGCCGAGCCTCGTCAACGTCATCATGGTGCTCGCGCTGACGCGCTGGCCGCGATACGCCCGCGTGGCCTATAGCCAGACACTCACGGTCGCGACGATGCCCTATGTCCGGCTGGCCGCGCTGATGGGCGCCGGCGCCGGGCGCATCCTCTTCCGCCATATCCTGCCCAACATCATCGGCGCGGTCAGCGTCGTCGCGACGCTCGAATTCGGGCTGATGGTGCTGTTCGAGGCGGGCCTTTCCTTCCTGGGGCTCGGCGTGCAGCCGCCGACCGCGAGCTGGGGGGCGATGCTCTCGACCGGCCGCAACTATGTCGCGACCGCCTGGTGGGCTGCGACCCTCCCCGGGCTTTGCCTCTTTGTGCTCGTGCTGGCCGTCAATCTGACGGGCGATGCCGTGCGCGACCGCCTCGACCCCCGTTTCCGCTAGGGATCATGACCATGTTCGACGACATCAAGGGAAGACGCGCGCTCGTCACCGGCGCCTGCGGCGTGATCGGACGCTGGATCGCGGAAACGCTGCACGAGGCCGGCGCGGTGCTGGCGCTGACCGATGCGCGCGAAGACGAGCTTGCGGCCCTAGCGGCTTCGCTCGGGCTCGGCGGCGAGAGCTTCACCAAGGCGGCCGACCTGACCGACGAAGCCTCGATCAAGGCGCTTGCGGCCGAGATCGGTACGCGCTGGGGCGCGGTCGACATCCTCGTCAACAATGCCGGCATCTATCCCAGCGGCTTCCTGCTCGACACCTCGACGGAAGAGTTCGACCGGATCTTCTCGGTCAACCTGCGCGCACCCTTCATCCTGACCCGCGAGATCGCGACGCAGATGGTGCGCCAGGGCGTCAAGGGCTCGATCATCAACATCTCGTCGGGCGCCTCGCGCAAGATGCGGCGCACCGTCGTGCCCTATTGCACCTCCAAGACGGCGCTCGACCGGCTGACCAAGGGCTTTGGCGTCGAGCTCGCCGAATTCGGCATCCGCGTGAATGCGCTCGAGCCCGGCTTTGCCGCCGGCAGCAAGGTCAGCGACCTGACCGAGGCGCATATCCATAGCACGATCTCCCAGATCCCGCTCGGCCGCCCCTCCTCGCGCGAGGATGTCGGCAATGGCCTGCTTTATCTCGCCAGCAGCGCCTCGGCCTATGTCACCGGCGCGACCCTGACGATCGACGGAGGCAACTCCATCGGCTCGCTCGCCGTCCATCAGGACAAGAAGAACCCGCTCTAGTGGAGGGCACGATGACAACCTCCCTTGCGCCTGCGCGCTTTCCCGTCTCGGATTACGAATGGCCGGCCGGCAAGAGCAGCGCCTTCTGCTTCAGCGTCGATGTCGATGCCGAGAGCCCCTATCTCTGGAACCTGTCCGAGGGCGCGCCCGCCACGCTCGGACAGATCGAGCAGCGGCTGTTCGGCCCGCGCATCGGCATCTGGCGCATCCTCGACCTGCTCGACCGCTACGGCATCAAGGCGACGATGTTCGTGCCGGGGCTGGTGGCGAAGAACCATCCGGAATTGCTGCCGGCCTTCGTCGAGCGCGGCCACGAGATCGGCCTGCACGGCTATCTCCACGAGATCGCGACCGAAGCCGGTCCCGAGGAATTCGCCCGCGCGCTCGATGAATCGCTGGCGCTGTTCAAAGCCCAGGCCGGAATCGTGCCGAAGGGGTTCCGCTCGCCGGCCTGGGAGATGACGCCGGCCATGCTGGCGGAGGTGAAGCGGCGCGGCCTCTATGACAGCTCGCTGATGGGCTTCGATCATCCCTACACGATCGACGGCATTACCCAGGTTCCGGTGCTCTGGGCGGTCGATGACGCGATCTATTTCCGCTTCACCGGCAGCCCGACGGACCGGGCTCCACCGTCGCCGCAGGGCGGCATCCTCGAGGCCTGGCTCGACGAGTGGCACATGCTGCATCGCGAGGGCCGGATGATGATGCTGACGATCCATGACTGGATTTCCGGCCGGGCCGGGCGGATCAGGATGCTGGAGCGGCTGCTCGACGCGGTCACCTCCTCGCCCGGCGTCTGGATCGCGACCGTCGGCGAACTCGCGGCCCATCATGCCGCAAGCGCCAATGCCCAGCGCTTCAGCGTGCCGTTGCGCCTGGCCGAGCCAAGCGCGCCACGACGCTTCAAGACGCCGCGCTGATGCAGACCTTCACCGTCCGCCGGCCTGCCGTCCATTCGGCCCATGGCCTCGTCGCCGCACAGAACCGGCACGCAGCCGAGGCCGGCGCGGCCGTGCTCTCGCGCGGCGGCAATGCGATGGATGCCGCCATCGTCACCGCATTGGTGCTCAGCACGGTCGAGCCCTGGCTCTCCGGCGTCGGCGGCGGTGGTTTCCTCGTCCATGCCGATGGCCGGACCGGCGCGACCGAAACGCTCGATTTCAATGTCCGGGCGCCTGCCGGCATCGACCCGGCGGATTATCCGCTCACCGATGCCCAGACCGGCAACTGGTTCGCCTGGCCCTCCGTGGTGGGGGACCGGAACGTCTCCGGCTATGGTGCGATCTGCGTTCCCGGCGCGATCGCCGGTTTCGCCGCGGCGTTGGAGCGCCATGGCACCCTGTCCTGGGAGGAAGCGCTGCAGCCGGCGATCGAGCATGCGGAGCGCGGGTTGGAGATCGACTGGTTCGCGGCGCTCTGCATCGCGATCGAAGTGGCGGGCATCGCCCGCGACCCGGTGCTGGCCGCCCTGCTGCTCGATAATGGCCATGCGCCCAAGGCCGGAGCCGATACGCGGCGCTTCAAGCCGATGGTGCAGAAGGCGGCCTTGCTCAGGCGGTTGGCGACGTCCGGCGCGCGCGATTTCTACGAGGGCGAGACGGCGCGCGTGCTGGCAGTCGATCTCGCAGCCGGCGGCTCGGCCATCCGGCCGGGCGATCTCGCAGCCTATGACGTCACCTGGGCGCCGCCGCTGACCGGGCGTTATCGCGATTTCGACATTGCCGCCATTCCCGGCCTCAGCGGCGGGCCGAGCTTCCTCGATGCGGCGGGGCGTCTGGCGTCCGGCCCGCTCTCGCTCGAGACGACGCCGGCGCAACGGGCCCTGCTCTATGCCAGCGCCATCCGCGAGGCCTATGCCACGCGCCTGACCACGCTCGGCCATGCAGCGACACTGCAAGCGGGCTGCACCTCCCATGTCAGCGTGGTCGATCGCGACGGGACCATGGTCTCGCTAACCAACACTTTGCTCTCGCGCTTCGGCGCCAAGGTCGCGCTGCCCAATGCCGGCATCATCATGAACAACGGCATGATGTGGTTCGATCCCCGCCCCGGCCAGCCGAACAGCATCGCGGCCGGGCAGAAGCCGCTCGCCAATATGTGCCCGCTGGTGCTGAGCCAGGACGGGCGGCCGGTGCTCGCCATCGGTGCGGCCGGCGGGCGCACGATCTTCCCGACCGTGCTCCAGCTGATCTCCGGCATCGCCGATCTCGGTCTGTCCCTGGAGGAGGCCTTCCATCGCCCGCGTATCGATGCCTCGACGCCGCGCATCAAGATCGACGCCCGCGCCGAACCCGACGTCGCCGCGACCGTCGCCACCGCCTTCCCGGTCGAGATCGTCGAGGACACGCTCTACCCCGTGAATTTCTCGATTCCGTCGGCGGTGATGACCTCTTCCGCCGGCGGCTTCATCGGCATGGCCCATCCGACCAGCGCCTGGGCGGCAGTCGTCGCGGCAACCGCATGAGCACGACCGAGGCCCCCGTCCTGGCGATCGAGGATCTCGTCGTCGAGATCGACGGCAACCGCATCATCGATCAGGTCTCGCTTTCGGTCGGTGCCGGACGGATCCTCGCCATCGTCGGCGAATCCGGCTGCGGCAAGAGCCTGACCGCGCTCTCGATGCTCGGCCTGCTGCCGAAGGCGGCACGGTTCATGGGCGGCGCGATCCGGCTCAACGGGCGCGACCTGACAGGGCTTGGCGAGGCCGCGCTCTCCGATGTCAGGGGCAATGAGGCGACGATCATCTTCCAGGAGCCGGTCGCCTCGCTGAACCCGCTGATGCGTGTCGGCGAGCAGGTCGAGGAGGCGCTGATCCTGCATCGCGGCCTCTCGGCCAGCGCCGCGCGCGCGGAGGCGATCGCGATGATGACGCGCGTCGGCATTCCCGATGCGACGCGGCGCGCGCGCCAATATCCGTTCGAGCTCTCGGGCGGGATGTGCCAGCGCATCATGATCGCCTCGGCACTGATCTGTCGCCCGGCCCTGCTGATTGCCGACGAGCCGACGACGGCGCTCGACGTGACGATCCAGGCCCAGATCCTCGACCTGATGCGCCGCCTGCGCGAAGAGGTCGGCACGGCGATCGTCCTGATCACCCATGACATGGGCGTCGTTGCCGATCTCGCGGATGATGTCTGCGTGATGTATGGCGGGCGCATCGTCGAGAGCGGCGCGGTCGAACCGATCTTCGCCGAACCGCGCCACCCCTATACCAAGCTCCTGCTCGCCACGATTCCGACGCTGCAGGGCCAGCGCAAGGCCGTGCTGCGCACCATCGAGGGCATGGTCCCGAGCGCCGGGTCCTGGCCCGATGGCTGCCGCTTCCGGACGCGCTGCCCGCTGGCGGACGAGGCCTGCCTGGCGCCGCCGCCTCTCGCCTGCGTCGGAGAAAGCCATCGCGCCGCCTGCTGGCATTCGGACCATGTCGAGGCGCTGGTATGACCGCATCGCCGCTGCTTCAGGTCCGCGATCTCAAGGTCCATTTCAAGCTGCGTCGCGGCGTCGGTACGCCGGGCAGCGTGGTCAAGGCAGTGGACGGCGTCTCCTTCGACGTTGCGGCCGGCCGCACATTGGCGCTGGTCGGCGAATCCGGCTGCGGCAAATCGACGACCGCCTATGCCGTGATCGGCCTCGAACAGGCGACGGGTGGCACGGTCGCGTTCGATGGCCGCGACATCACCGGGCTGAAGGGGCGCGAGCGGGCGCAACTCGCCCAGGAGATCCAGATCGTCTTCCAGGATCCGAGCGCCGCGCTCGACCCGAAGATGAGTATCGAAGCCAGCATCAGCGAGCCGCTCGCCATCGCCGGCTGGACCCGCAGCGACCGGCGAAAGCGCGTGGCCGAGCTGTTCGACCGGGTCGGCCTTCCCGCCGCCTTCGCGGAGCGTCTGCCGAGCGCGCTCTCGGGCGGGCAACGCCAGCGCGTGGTGATCGCACGCGCGCTGGCCCTGTCGCCGCGCCTGCTCATTCTCGACGAGCCGGTCTCGGCGCTCGATGTCTCGATCCGCTCGCAGGTGCTGAACCTGCTGCTCGAGCTGCAGCGCGATCTCAACCTCGCCTATCTGTTCATCTCGCATGACCTGTCGGTCGTCAGGCATATCGCCGACGAGGCGATGGTGCTCTATCTCGGCACGGTCACGGAAAGCGGGCCGATCGATACGATGTTTGAGGCGCCGCAGCACCCCTATACGCAGGCGCTGCTCTCGGCGATCCCGCTGCCGGACCCGCTGCTGCAACGCCGGCGCGAGAAGATCATCCTGACCGGAGACCTGCCGAGCCCGCTCTCGCCGCCGCCAGGCTGTCCCTTCGTCAGCCGCTGCCCGATCCGGATCGAGACCTGCAGCGCGGCCCGCCCGCCCCTCCTGGAGACGGCGGCAGGGTCGCGCGTGGCCTGTATCCTGAGGCACTAGCATCCGGTCTCGGGCGCGTCGCAGCGGCCTAGGATGCCCCCTGCCCGTCCGACCCGGTCCGGAGATGCTGACGATCGAGGGCCAGGGCGAGAAGGCTTGCGATGATTTCGACAAGGGTGCCGGGCTGCGGCGGGCGCTCTTCGGGATCGAACGCCAGCCCGATGACGGCGCGGCTTCCTACTGACGTCATCACCGGCCAGAAATCGAAGCGCGAGCCGTTGAAGGGGTAGACGTCGGCCACCGAAACCGCGCCGGTGGTCAGCGACGAGCGCGCCGCTTCGATGTCGACCTCGCGAGGCTCGATGGCGCCGCGTCTCTCGACGAGATCGCCCAGGGGCTCGGACATCAGCATCACGATGACCGGGACCTGGAACAGGGTTTCGAGCGCATTGGCGGTGCGGGAGAAGACCGCCCTGGGTTCGCCGGCCGCGACGATGTCCCGGCTGTAGGACCGCACGATCCCGGCCTGCCGCCGCGCCAGCGCCGCATCGTCTGCCCTGCGGCGGGCGGTCGAGGCCACGGCGCTTGTGATCAGACCGACGACAAAGAGCAGCCCGATCGCCCAGATGCTGGCGGGGTCGTCGACGCGCAGCGTGAAACGCGGCTCGGTCAGGAAGAAATTATAGGACAGCGCCCCGAGGACAGCCGCGCAGAGCGAGGGTCCCAGCCCGAAGAAAACCGCCGCGATCACCACCGGGACGACAAAGACGAGCGACAGGTTCGGGATCGTCACCGCGTTGTCGAGCCCGACCGCCACCACGGTTGCGATGACGGTCATCGCGACCGCCAGGACATAGCGAACCACCATCGGAGCCTTGAAGAGCTGCAAGGCCGTCAGCGTATCGGGGTCCGGCAGAAGCTCGAACTCACCCGGAGACCTGAGGGTGCTCATGGCAATCTCCCTGATGCCGGTGGGCATGCCCACCATATGGTGCGCCAATCCTGCATCGGCAGCCGCGCTTCCGGCCTGCGCCTAGTGCGGTGCCGTAAAATTGATCCGGACCGCCAGGATGCAGGCCAAAAGCAGCAGCAGGACAAGGGACTGCAACAGGTCGCGCGCGATCCCGCCGAACGGCTGATGACGGCGAGCGGCGTGATAGACTGCTTCGCGTCGCGCCTCAGGGATGCCTCATAGGTGACCATGTTCGCCTCCGTCATGCGAAAAGCGGATGATCGGCCTTCTCCCCGTAAGCTCGCTATGCGAGCTGTCATCCAGCGGCATAAGGCAGGCGTAAGGTGCATCACCGGCACGGTGGTCCCTTCAGAGGCAGGGCTGGGTTCCGCGCCTAACAGGCTGTTGAAAAAGTCTGTAGCGGGGCGGCGTTTGGCGTGATTCACTCGGCTTGAGGAGTTGGCTGGGGGCATTTGATGCGCGGGTCGGATGAGCGCTCTGGATCGCTGTTTTCCTATGTGGATCTGGAGGCTCGGGTCGGAG
>NZ_JBFRGS010000037.1:0-26369 GCF_052115465.1 Allobosea sp. 2RAB26
TCCTCGCGCTTGATCGTCACCGAAGGCATCCATGATCGCTTCGTCGAGGCCGCGATCGAGCGCATGAAGGGCCTCGTCGTCGACGATGCGCTCAAGGCCGGCACCCATATCGGCCCGGTCGTCGATCAGAGTCAGCTTGACCAGGACCTGAAATATGTCGCCATCGCCAAGGACGAGGGGGCCACGCTCGCCTGGGGCGGCGAAGTGCTCAAGCGTGAGACCCCCGGCTTCTATATGCAGCCGGCTCTGTTCACCGAGGCGAGCAATGCCATGCGCATCTCCCGCGAAGAGGTTTTTGGTCCGGTTGCGAGCGTGATCCGCGCCAAGAACTATGACGAGGCGCTGGCGATCGCCAATGACACCGAGTTCGGCCTTGCCGCCGGCATCTGCACGACCTCGCTGAAGCACGCGACGCATTTCAAGCGCAACAGCGAGGCCGGCATGGTGATGGTTAACCTGCCGACCGCTGGTGTCGACTATCACGTGCCGTTCGGCGGGCGGAAGGGCTCGAGCTACGGCCCGCGCGAGCAGGGCGCCTATGCCCGGGAATTCTACACCACGGTGAAGACGGCCTACACGCTGGCTGGATGAGGCGCCAATCCGAGATCGGTTGGGTAAGCCGGGATCTTGATCGCAGCTGAGTCCCGGGTGGGTGCTGCGCTATGAACCCGGCTCTCTCTTCGATCGTTGCGAGCTTCTCGGCTCAGTCCCGCCAGAAAGAGACTCTGGCAATGCCACCGACGGGCCACTTTTGCCCATCGCCCAGGGGGCCAACCAGACTGCCCGAAAGCAGACACCCCGGATGTCGGGAAAGGGCCACTTTTGCCCCTTCAGCGGCTCGCGGCGAATGTCGCAGTTGGGTCGACCCGTTGGCTGCTTTCCGGGGAGCGGACATTCGGCACGGACAGCACCCCGAACTAGATTCCAGCCCCATCAAATCGCTGGCTGGAGTCCGCTCCGCGTGGCGGCGAAGAACACCAATGTCACCGCCTCTGTTGGGGCTGCTGCGAAATGTGAGGTCTGCGCAGCCCCGGCAGAGGCTCCGTAGCGCCCTGCGACATTTCTAAATTGCTGAAACCTGAGACATTTCAAAGCGGTTGCAACACGAAATGTAGGTCGCCGCTGGTAAAGTCACCAGTCTCCCGCAATACCCCAGCCAATGGTCGTTCCCGAGGTTCTGATCGAGACTTAGCCCTCGCAGCCTGTCGCCAAATCTATCCGGAATGCCGTCTTCCGGGCCCCCGGGATCTCGAAAGATTTGAGATATTAGACGCTGGGGCGTTGCGCCTGACAATCCGCCCGTGGACAAAGTCCGTCACCGCGCGGGCCAAGAATGAGCGGCATGCGGAAGCCTCTTCAGGCGATAATTAAGTGCGAGGGTAAAGGCGTGGGAACAGATCCTCGAGTGCATCAGCCGGGAAGCGAAGCGACACCTTTCCTTTTGGTGTTTCCGATCCCAACAGCCCTAAGCTGAGCAGGTCTGCCAGGAAAGCAGCCACGTCATCCTCTCGGGATTTTGAAGCAAATCGATTTCGATCCCGAAAGCTGGATTGATGCCCCTCCCCGGGGTTTGGCAGCGCCGATCCAAAAATGACCCGCCATTCTGGCGGGTCGAGATGGGGAGGGTAACTCCTCTAGCGGAGCACGATACTCAATGGGTGTCGTTCCTACCACACGTTGCGCCAGGAACTGGTCACTTGGCTCGGTTAGCGCCGGGTTTTGATCGCGTCGATCTTGCGATGGGTCCGAGCCTAGCGAAAGAACCGGGCCGGCCGGAACTGGGCGAGTTCGGGGCGCGGTTTGCCGCTCATGATCTCGTCTGCCGCCATCGCCCCGAGCGCAGGCGAAAGCGTAGCGCCGCTATGGGTGACCATCACATAGTAGCCTTCGAGGTTCGGTACGGGGCCCATGGCGGAGAGGCCGTCCTCGGGAATCGGACGCTGGGTGACGCGGCTCGCTTCCGGTTTCACCGGCGCGATTCCGGGCAGGATCCGTATCAGCCGCGCGACGAGATCGGCCGCCTGGTCGAGGCCGGGACGGTTAGTGACCTCGGGCGTAACCAGGGCATCGGCCGGTCCCCAGTGCAGCATCAGCCTGCCGGCGCCATCCGGACGAAAATCGCAGACCGGTGTGGCCACGACGCGCTGGATCGAGGCAGGAACCGGGGGCGTGAAGACCAGAAATCCGACAGTCGGCGCCAGCGGCACATTCGGGGCCGTTCCGGCAATCGTGTCGTTCGACCAGCGCCCGGTGCAGTTGACCACGAGATCGGCCATCAGGGTGTCCCCCGCCTCGGTGTGCACACCCTTGACCTTGCCGCCCTGCACAAGCAGCCCGGTAACCTTCGTTTGGGTATGCAACTGCGCGCCCTTGCGGCGTGCAGCGCTCATCATCGCATGGGAATAGACGACAGGATCAAGCCATCCGTCCTCCGGATACCAGGCGATGGGGGCATCGTCCACCGCGGCAGGATCGATATCGGGCTCAAGCTCAAGCAGCTGCTGGCGATCGATCCATTCAACCGCATAATCCCATTCCTTCAGGCGAGCCACCTTGGCGCGGTGTTCCTCCCGCCCCGCCTCGTCCCTCCATTCGACCCGGCCGCCGGCATGCCACCACGGCGTCGCACCGAACTCGTCCTTCAGCGCCGCGTGCGCCCGCATGCCCGCGACATTCAGATCGTGATAGGGGCGCGGCGCCTTATTACTGGAATTCGTCCAGGCGAAGCTGATGCCGGAGGTGCCGCCGCCGACGCGGGTCGCTTCCAGCACGGTGACCTTCGCGCCCGCGAGCGCAAGACGATAAGCCACCGACGTCCCCAGGACGCCGGCACCGACAACGATGATCTCAGGCATAACCGTATTTCCGATCGAATGAGGGGCGATTGGGATGGCGCCGGAACTACTTCGCCTGCGACGCGGACCAGCCGTCACGAACCAGGGTCTTGAGCTCGGACAGTGACATGGTCTCGAGCCCGATATCGTCGAGCAGGTCGTTCTCGGCCGCGAAATCGCGGCCGTAGAGGGCCGAGAAGAGGTCGATGCCAGCCTGGTGCAGCGTGGCGGGCCGATCGGTCAATTTGCCGAGCAACACGGTCGGATGCAGGCCGAAGGGCGCATCCTCCAGCACATAGCGCGTGTCGATGCTGTCGGGGCCATTGCCGCCATTGCCGCGCGCGGCGAGCGTGCGGGCCATCTCGCCGACCGGTCCCGGCTCGACATGGAAGGATAGGTTGTAGTGCTCTCGAATGGTGCGCACCTTGTAGCCGGCAGCCTCGGCGATCGCGAGGCGTTCGGCATCGAGCGCTTCGAGCAGGCGGCCGACCGAGTCGGTGTTGTTTTCGTTCTGGCCCCAGGTTTCGCCGTGCTCCATGCGCGTGAAATTGCATAGCGCGATGCCGAGATGGTTTTGCGGATTGAGGTTGGAGAGAGAAATCGCCAGTGCGTCGGAGCGCTCGACGAAGCGGTCGCCGAACAGTTCCTGACAGACTTGCAGCCCGCGTGCGCCAGCCGAGGCAGGGATGGTCGCGATATCGACCTTGGAACGGATCGTCGAGACATTCACGCTCGCGTCCCCGGTGCGGCGCCCTGCCGTCACAGTGGTCCCCCAGACAACGACAGGGATATCGAGCCCGCGCTCCGCGATCTTCTTGGCGATATAGAGGCCGCTGAACGAGGTGTGCGAGCTGATGATGACGATCTGACCGCTGGCAAGGTGGGGAGCGGCGGCATCCATCGCCATGCGATGGCCATTGGCCGGCAAGGCCAGCAGGACGGCGTCAGCGCCGGCAATCGCATCACCCGCGCTGGTCGCCATCGTGACCTTGAACGAACCGTCGAGCGAGCCAGTCGCCGCTAGTGGCCTGCCCGCTACGATGCTTTGCCCGGTTTTGCCGGAGGGCGACCACAGCACAGGCTCATGGCCGAGTGAGGCGAGCAGCGCAGCATTGCCATAGGCTATTGAGCCTGCACCGAGTATTGCGACACGCATCGTATGATTCCTTGGGAATTTTAAGATTTTCGGAGCGCCGGACCAACAGCCCGGCGCTGATGGCGACATCGAAATCAGTATTTGTAGCCGGCCTTTTCCATATATTGCTTGGCGAGGTTCATGTCGTAGGCGATCGGCTTGAGCAGATCGTGGTCATAATCTTCGGAAGTGAAGGGAATTGGCACCGTGCCCGGCTTGCCGAAACCGGCAACGACGTTCTTGATGATCTGCTCGCGCGGGATCATGTGGCTCATCGCCTTGCGGACATAGGCCGCAGCCTCTGCCGCACGACTGGGATCCTGCTTGCCGAGCGGGGTTTCGACCCCGGTTCCGAACACCGGATGGTTCATGTTCAGGCAGGTCTGCATCCATTTGAAGGAGTCGAAGCGATTGACGGTGCCCCATGATGGATCGATCGTCTCGAGCAGCCCGCCGACGTCGTACATCGGATCATGCGCATCGATAGAGCCAGCCTTGATCGCGCTGAGAACAGCGTCGGCGCCCTGGATGTTGACCACATAGAAGGTCTTCACATTGCCTTCGGTCTTCTTCCAGTAGTTCTCGTTCTTGATGTATTTGTAAGCCTTGCGGGCCGGATCGAACCCCTGCGGAATCCATGGCCCCGTGCCGATACCGCCCTTTGCTTCGAAGGTCTTGCCGTCGGAGGTTTTGACCGGAAAGGTGCCGAGCCAGGTGCTGATGACATGGCCACGCAGTTCCTCGGGCTTGAGGCCCTGATACGCGTGTTTCGGCATGATGGCGATGACCGGCAGGACGAAATCGCGGAACATCACGTTCGGCTCCCGCAAGGTCACGGTGATCTCATGCGTGCCGGTTATCTTGTAGGCATCCCTGCTGCCCAGGACGGTTTCAAGGGGTGACTGGAAGACGCTGGCATAGGTCTTGTCGATCACCGTATCCCAAGTGAACTTGACATCTTCGGCTGTGAACTCCTCGCCGCTATGCCATTTCACGCCCTTGCGAAGGGTGAAAACCCAGGTCTTGCCGTCGTCGGAGGTCTTCACCGACTCCGCCAGCGCCGGGACGAGCTTCTTGTTCGCCCAACTGTCGTATTCGAACAGCGCGTTGTAGACGGGGCCAAAGATATTGGCCTCGTTGTAGCCACTGCCATACATCGGGATGAGCTGGCTCGGCGGCTGCCATGAGGCGAAAGTGGCCGTGACGTCGCCAGTTGCGCCCTCGATCGTCCAGTTCTCCGGGCGCGGATAGAAGACCGGGTTGTAGGTCGTCGATTCCATGCCCTTCAGCTTCGGATTGGTGATGATCACCTCTTCCGGATAGAAGACGACATGGAGCGGCTCGATCTCGTACCAGCGCTTCATGAAGGCCGTGATCGCCGCCTTGCGGTCAGCCGGCGAGACGGCACGTGAATATTTCTCGATCGCCTCATCGATCTGCTTGTCGGCGATACGGTAGTAGTTCTGCCCGTTCGGCGGAAAATTCTTGCTGTGGAACAGCGTCTCGGGCAGCGGCACCAGCCCACTGTAGTAAATCCGCTCGGAATACATATCCCAGCCGCCATCGACATGCGTCTTGCCGCTGTCATTGGCGCGCCGGGCGATCACGACTGAAGGCGGCTGGTAGCTCGACACGATATCGATGCCGAGGCGGGCGAACTGCTTTCCGATCAGATCGGTCCAGATCATCCGCGACTGGAGGTTGTTGAAGATCATCAGGTAGAGCTTGAAGAACGGCGGCTTGGCCAGCGCCGCCTCCGGAATCCCGCTGGCCGCGAGCGCGGCCGCTCCGGCTCCGGACCATTTCAGCACATCGCGTCGCGTCGATTTCCTGGACATCGATTTCCCCTTGTTTCTTGGTGGTGCGAAATGAACAGGCCGAGAGCGTCCGGCGCTCAGGCCTGGAAGCGCGAAGGACGAAACTGCGCCAGTTCCGGACGCTCCCTGCCCCGCAGGACCTCGTCGGCGACGGCCTGGCCGAGGAAGGGAGACAGGGTCACGCCGCTATGGGTCACGACGACGTAGTAGCCGTCGACGCCGCGGGCTGGTCCGACGGTGGAGAGCCCATCGGCGGGGATCGGTCTGACGGTCGTGCGCACCGCTTCGGCCTCGACGCCTGCCAAGCCGGGCAGAAGTTCGGTTGCGCTTGCGAGCGCGATCTTCGCCTCCTCGCAATCCGGCAGGCGGCTTTCCAACCCGGCGAAACGGTCGTCGAGCGAGTCCTTGCGGATCATCAGGCGGCCTGCCCCGTCCGGGCGGACATCGACGTCGGGCGCATGGAAGGGCCGGCGCAGATCGACTCCGACCGGAGGCGTGAAGACGAGGAAGCCCACGGTCGGAGCGAGCGGGACATTGGGCGCCGTCTCGCTCACCGTATCGTTGGACCAGCGTCCTGTGCAGTTGATTACGAGGTCGGCTGCGTGGACAGCGCCCGTATCATCCCGAGCGCCGACGACACGACCATTGCGGGTCTCTACCCCGGTCACCTTCACGCCCGTCTTCAGCGCCGCTCCATAGTGCTGACGGGCAGCGCGCAGCATGGCTCCGGCGTACTGGACAGGGTCCACCCACCCTTCTTCAGGGCAGAATACGATCTGGGCCTCGTCCGAAACTGCGTCGATTGCCAGCTCCGGCTCAAGCTCCTGCAGCCGCTTCTTGTCGATGAACTCCGCCGCATAGCCCCACTCGCGGAGCCGCTCGACCTTCTTCGCCTGAGCCGCGATCTCCGCCGGATCGACGCGCCACTCTAGGCTACCGCTCTGATGGAACCAGGGTGTCGAGCCGAACTCATCCTTCAACGCGGCATGCGCGCGCATACCTGCGACGTTGAGGTCGTGATAGGGGCGCGGCGTCTTGTTGTTCGCATTCGTCCAGGCGAAGCTCACCCCGGATGTTCCGGCGCCGACGCGAGAGGCTTCGAGGACCGTGACTTTCGCACCGCCCTGGGCGACGCGGTAGGCGATGGAGCTGCCGACAATTCCGGCTCCGACGACGATAACATTCATCATGGCGTTTCCTGTGGTCTCTCCCCGCACTCAGCGCGGGTTGTGGCAAGCGAAGGCGTGGGTGCCGTCCGGTGCGGACAGCGGCGGAATCTGTTGGGAACAGACAGGCAGTGCGGCGGGGCACCGGGTGTGAAAGACACAGCCGGAGGGTCGCCGGACGACGCTGGGAACTTCGCCCTGGATCGCCTGACGCTGCGTCTGGTTTGACGGATCGGGCACGGGAATGGCCGAGATCAGGGCGGCCGTGTAGTGATGGCGCGGCCGTGCGAAAATCTCGTCCACCTCGCCGATCTCGACGAGATTGCCGAGATACATCACCGCAATGCGGTTGCTCAGAAAGCGCACCGAACTCAGGTCGTGGGAGATGTAGAGATAGGAGAGTCCCAGGTCTTCCTGCAGGTCGGCCAGCAGATTCAGGACCTGCGCCCGCACCGAGACGTCGAGCGAGGAGACGGGCTCGTCGCAGATCAGTAGCCTCGGCTCGACCGCCAGAGCCCGCGCGATCCCGATGCGCTGGCGCTGCCCGCCGGAGAATTCGTGGGGATAGCGATCGGCATAGTCCGGCGGCAGCCCGACCCGCTCCAGCAGGCCTTCCACCGTCGCGTCCCAGTCGTCCTTCGGGGCATGACCATGGACGCGCAGCGGCTCCGTCAGGATCTGCCTGACGCTCCAGCGCGGATTGAGTGAAAGATAGGGATCCTGGAAGACGTATTGCATCTGACGGCGCAGCGCGAGCACGTCCGGCCGCCGGTCCTCGGCAAACGTCGCCCGGATATCCGTGTCGCCGAGGCGGATCGCACCGGCAGTCGGTTCGACGAGATGCAGGATCGCGCGGGCCGCCGTCGTCTTGCCGCAGCCGCTCTCGCCGACGATGCTCAGCGTCTCGCCGGCCGCCACGCTGAAGCTGATGTCGTTGACGGCGCGGATTTCGCCGGTGACGGTCTGGCGGAAGAGGCCTCGGCGGCGCAACGGGTAGCTCTTCACCAGCCCGTCGACGGTCAGCAGGGTCCGTGGCGTGAAGCCTTGGCGGAGATTCGGAATCGGCTCAATCATGGCTGGCCACTCCGGCGCTGCCGCGCTTCAGGCAATGAACGACATGGCCTGGCTCGATCGCTGCGGCCTGGGGCACCAGCCCGGAACATTCCGGCGCGGCTTCGGGACAACGCCCGGCGAAGCGGCAGCCGCCACCGAGTGATTGACCCGGCGCGACGGCGCGCCCGACCGTGGGCAGGCGCTCGCGACGCCCCTCACCGTCGATTGCGTAGCGCCGGTCGATGCGCAGCGTGCTTGCCAGAAGGGCCTGCGTGTAGGGGTGGGAGGGCCGTGCGAAGATGGCGTGTTTGTCGCCCGTCTCGCAGACCTGGCCCGCATACATGACGGTGATCCGATCGGCGATGCGCGCCACGACGCCCATGTCGTGCGTGACGAAGATCATCGACATGCCGAACCGCGCCTTCAGGTCTTCGAAGAGATCGAGGATCTGAGCCTGGATCGTGACGTCGAGCGCCGTCGTTGGCTCGTCGGCGAGCACGAGCGCCGGGTTGCACAGCAGCGCACGGGCGATGCAGACACGCTGCTTCATGCCACCGCTCATCTCGTGCGGATATTGCGACAGACGCGAGCCGGGGTCGGTAATGCCGACGAGGCGAAACAGCTCCTCCACCCGCTGCAGAGCCATGCCGCGCGGCATCTTCTCGTGAACTTTCAGGATTTCGCCGAGCTGCGCGCCGACCGTCATCAGCGGGTTCAGGGAATAGCCGGGGTTCTGGAAGACCATGGCGAGCCTGCGCCCGCGCAGTTTCTGCATCTCGCCCTGCGACTTCGCGGCGAGATCCTCGCCATCGAACATGATGCGGCCACCCGTGATACGTGCGGGAGGCGGAAGAAGATTCAGAATTGCGAGACTCGACAGGGTCTTGCCGCTGCCGGATTCTCCGACGATGCCCATCGTTTCGCCGGCGCGGACCTGAAAGCTGACATCCTCAATGATGCGAACCGGCGCGTTCCAGGGTGGAAACTGAATCCGCAGGTTCTCGACGCGGACGAGGTCATGGACAGGCGGCGTCAGCACGCCCCTATGGTCGATCGAAATGGCGGCGGTTGGCTTTACGGTGGCGAGGCTCGACATCTCAGCGCTTCGCCCTTGGGTTGAAGGCATCGGTCAGGCCGTCCGCCAGAAGGTTGAAGCCGAGCACCGTGATGAAGATGGCGACACCCGGGCTCAGCGATGCCCAGGGAGCCACTTTCAGCGCCTCGTAGTTGAAGTAGAGCAATTGCCCCCAGCTCACCGCAGCCGGATCGCCGAAACCGAGGAAGCCGATCATCGCTTCCGCCAGCACAGCCCCGCCGATGCCGAGCGCCACGATGACGACAAGGGATGGCAACGCGTTCGGAAGGATGTGGCGGAAGAGGATATCGCCCGAAGTCGCGCCGATGCAGCGCGCAGCCTCGACGAATTCCTGGTTCTTCAGGCGCAGGAATTCCGCACGCGTCATCCGGGCGATCGGAGCCCAGGAGAAGATGCCGATCAGCAGGATGATGACGCCGAGATTGAGATACGGCACGCTTTCGAAGGGGGTGTTGACGACCGCCACGCCGAGCAGGCGAATGACCGCGAGGATGACGACGAACATCGGAATGACGAGGAAGAAATCGGTGAAGCGCATCAGCACCTCATCCGTGGTGCCGCCGCGATAGCCCGCAAAGCCGCCGACCAGAACGCCGATCAGCGAGGCGATCGACATCGCTCCGAGCCCGACGGCAAGCGCTGTCGGCGCGCCGTAAATCACACGGCTGGCAACATCATAGCCCATGCGATCCGTCCCCAGAGGGTGGACCCAGCTCGGAGGCGCCTTTGCGCCGGGGTCGATCATCGGGCTCTGGTCCTGCGGATCGAAGGGCGCGACGAACGGCCCAATGACGGCGGTCGCGACGACGAGCAGGACGAGGATGAGTCCGAGCATGCCGGTCCGGCTGCGGGCGAAGCGCTGCCAGCCCTGTCGCCAGATGCCCCTGACCGGACGGCGGGCGGGCTTTGCGGAAGACGGCGGATGAGCCGTGATCGTCTGATCGCTCACGTGCTCACTCCAGGCTGATGCGGGGGTCGATGAGGACGTAGATGACGTCCGTCAGCAGGGTGGTGCAGATCAGCATGAAGGCGATGACCGCACTCGCCCCCATGATGACGGGGTAGTCGAGCTGATGGATCGCTGAGATGTAGAGATATCCCAGCCCCGGCCAGGTGAAGACGGATTCAGTCACCGGCGCCGTGCCCAACATCAGGCCAATCAGCAGACCGAGATAGGTCAGCATCGGGATGAAGGCGGCGCGCAACGCGTGCACATAGATGACGCGCCGCTCGGGGATGCCACTCGCGCGCATCGCCGCGATGAAGTCGCTTTTCAGCACATCGACCATGTTCGAGCGCATCAACAGCGTCAGCGTCGCGGTATTGAAGAAGGTCAGCATCGCGACCGGCAGGACCATGTGCCAGAGCGCATCGAGCGTCGGGCTGCCCCAGAGCGGATTGCGGGTCGAGTAGGCGCCGTAGCTCGGCAGCCAATCCAGGCTGTACGAGAAGATGAAGATCAGCAGAATGCCAAGGAAGAAGGCCGGCAGCGACTGCCCCAGCAGCGCTGTGGCCATCACCGCGAAATCGGAGCGCGAGTGCTGTCGGCGCGCCGCGGTGACACCGAACAGGATCGCGATCGCAAGGGCGATCAGGATGGCGGGAAGCTGAATTTTGAGGGTCTGCCACCCCCAGGTCAGGATGAGCGAACCGACAGGCTGGTTGTAGACGATGCTCGTGCCGAAATCGAGCTGAACGATCCGGCTCAGCCAAAGCAGGTAGCGCGTCATCGGTGGATGATCGAGCCCGTAATAGGCCTTCATCCGATCGATCACCTCCCCGGTCATTCCCGGAGTTTCCGCCATCATCAATTCGATCGGGTTGCCGATCGAATTGACCAGAAAGAAGATCGCCGCGCTGACGCCCAGCATCAGCAGGGCCGCAAAGATCATTCTCCTCGTCAAGAAGACGAAAATCCGCATCGGCGAATACTTCTCCAGGTCAACGGGACAGCAGACCTCATTCGCTCCACAGCGTTGTTAAGCGCGTATGGAACGGGCGGGCTCTGTTTGATCTACGTCAATGACAAGGAGCGTATGGGCCGAAAAATTGGCCGTCAAAGAATATGTTTTTGCTAGTTCATTCCTTCAGGTTATGGACTGAGCCTCCGCGGAGCAGCGTCAAAAACTCCTCTAAGTATCGGCCCGATAGCCAAGCCGCTCGAATTCGTCCTCGAGATCGCGGGTCAGGGCGTCGGCCAGAGAAGAGCTGCTGAGGCTGAGTGGCCGCAGGTGCCAGACAGGGAAGGAAATCTCCGGCAGGAAGGGCTTCACGACGAGGCCGCGGCCCCAAAAGGCCCGGGCATTGATCTCGTCGACGATGGCGACGCCCGCCCCGTTCGCGACCAGAGCGCAGGTCAAATGCGCCATGGGGGCTTCGATCATGATCCGCAAACGCACACCGGCCGCATCAAAGGCCTTCTCGATGATCGTGCTACGCTCGATCGCGCCGATGGAGACATAGTCCTCACCGTCGAGATCCTCAGGTCGCACGTCGCTGCGGCCCGCCAGCCGATGCTGTTCGGGAACGATACAGACGCCAGGTATGCGCGCCATGACGCGGCAGGCGACGTTCGGGTGCGGCGTCGACGTATTGGTGATGCCGAGATCGATCTGCCCGGCGATGGCCCATTCGATCACGCGCTCGGAACTGCGCGAATGCAGCGAGATCGTCGTATTCTCGTGCTGGCGGCGGAAACGTGCGATCAGCGGCGGCATCAGCGTGCCGGCCAGCGCCGGTTTCACGCCCAGATTGAGGCGGCCGAAGCGCATCTGGCTGATGTCCTTCGACATCCGCTCCAGCCGCTCGATGCTCTCCCAGGTCCGCTGGACCTCTGCGAAGAACAGTTCGCCGTCGCGCGTCGGCTTGAGCCGTCCCTTGGTGCGCTGGAACAGGGTGATCCCCGTCGACCTCTCAAGCTGGAAGAGCATCTTGCTCGCCGCCGGCTGCGAGATCGCCATGATCTCGCCCGCCTGCGTCAGCGTTCCGAACTTCATGATGTGACGGAAAAGCTCGACATGCCTGAGATTCATCTAGGCCCCACCTCTCGCTCGTGATCGCAAATCCCGACAGCACCACGCGTCCGCGCCGGCCGCATCGAATCCAGACTGCGAACCTTTTCCGGCCAGGGATAGCCACAACCCGGCTCAGCCGATCGTCGGGCACGACGAAACGTGAAGGACGCAGCCGTCAGTCATCCCCGCCATCGCCCCCTCGAAAGGGCGACGGCGGCAACAGGCTGGCACTGAACGCCTCCACCAGTTTGCTGGTTGGGCGCCCGCGCTGGCGGAACAGATAGATCGGCACGCGTATCCTCGGGCTGAAGGCACGAAACACAAGCCCCTTCCCGGCCTGGGTGCGGGCGGCCTCGCTGTCGACGATGCCCACACCGCATCCTGCGGCGACGAGGGTGCAGACCGTGACGCCCAGGCTTGCATCGATCATCGATCGGTAGCGCACGCTCGCGCCATCGAGCGCCTGGGATAGCCGGCGCCGGAATTCGTCATCCAATCCGAGCCCGACAATGGCCTCGTCGGCGAGGTCTTCCGCCCTGATTTCCGACCTGCTCGTCAATCGATGCCTTTCCGGCAAGGCGATGACGCCTTCGAGGTCGAACAGCTTGCGGCGCGACAGATTGTATTCCTCGCTTCGCAGCTGGGCGATGCCGAGATCGATCTCGCCAGTACCGACAAGCCGGGCGGCGTCGGTGGAATTGCTGGATTGCAGCGAGATGGTGACATCCGGATGGGCTGCGGAAAACCGCGCAACCATGGCCGGGAGCCAGGCGAGCCCCAGCGCTGGAATCGTGCTGACCACGATGCGACCCTGCTTGCGGTCGCGCAGACTAGCTGCAAAGCGCGCCAGATTCTGCATACCGAAATAGGTGCGCTCGACTTCCGTATAGAGCGCCCGCGCTTCTTCCGTTGCAGCGATCCCCTTCGTGGTTCGCGAGAAGAGCCGCAACCCGAGTTCGTCCTCGAGCAGTTTCAGCGCCTTGCTGACCGCCGGCTGCGAGATCCGCAGCATGGTCGCCGCCTCCGTGATGGAGCCGGAGTCCATGATCGCCTTGAAAACCTCCACCTGCCGATAATTCATGCGGCCTCGCCATAACCTCAGTTCATATACATCGCATAATTATGAATTTGAGGCAGATCAATGCGTGTGGTTCTCTAAAGGCCGTCGCTGACTTTGCTGCGCCCGATCCAATCGCGGCGCGAAAGCGACCAAGGAAGCAAAAACAGCAATCCCTCCATAGCGTTGGGCGGGGCATTCGCCCGGCTGCGCCGTCATGGAACGATATCTTTGCGAGCTTGGGGGACAGTCGAACATGCGCAACCTTCGTCGATCCTGCTACGTCGCCGCCCTCACCGCCGGCGTGTCGATCATGGCCCTCCAGGTGCAGGCGCAGCCGGCCGGCACCCTTCGCATCGCGGTCGGTGCGGACCCGGCTACCTTCGATCCTGCCTTCAATGATCTTCCGGTCGGGAATGCGGTTGATCTGGCCGTCATGGAGGGCCTCTTCCGGCTCGACCCGCAGAACAACGTCCAGAAGAATTTGGCGACAGACTATGCCTTCTCGCCCGATGGGAAGGTCTTCACGGTGAACATCCGGACAGGCAGGAAATTCAGCAACGGCGACCCGCTGAACGCAGAGGCCGTTGCGGCAAGCTTCAACCGCATGCTCGACGAGAAGACCGGCTCGATCTATCGCGGCCTCTATGCCTCGCTCGGGACGATCAAAGCGGTAGGCGAGGATACCGTCGAGTTCCACCTCGCTGAGCCGAACGGGCATATCCTGATGCTGCTGTCCAACACGGCCGCCAGCATCGTCAACGTCAAGGCGCTGCAGGCCATGGGCGCCGAATATGGCCGAAAGCCCGTCGGCTCCGGCCCTTACATGGTCGAGAAATTCATCGGTGGCGAAGGCTTCAGGCTCGTCCCCAACCCTTCCTATTCCGGCGACTATCCGGCGACGCTCAAGGCCATCGACTTCACTGTCGTTCCCGAAGACGGCTCCCGCATGGCGCTTCTGGAGACCGGGAGCGTCGATGTCGTCGAACGCGTACCACCTGAATCCATGCCGGCGATCAACGCGTTGAAGGACGCCAAGGTCATCAACCCACCCAGCATGTTCTCCATCAACATGGAAATGGTGCTGCGCGGGCCACTCGCCGACCCGCGCGTGCGCAAGGCGTTGAACCTCGCGATCGATCGTGAAGGCATCACCAAGGGAATTCTTGGCGGGCTAGGCACGCCATCGGTCGGGATGGTCGGCCCAGGCACTCAGGACGAACTGCGCAAGACCTTCCCGCCGATCGCCTTCGACCCAGAAGGCGCCAAGAAACTGCTCGCCGAGGCCGGCTACAAGCCGGGCCAGCTCACGCTCAGCTTCACCTGCCCTACCGGTCGCTACATCAAGGATTCGCAGGTCTGCCAGGCTCTCGCCGGTTCATTCGAAAATATCGGGATCAAGGCGACTCCCATCGTTGTCGACCGCGGCACCTGGACCAAGGTCGTCGGCATGGAGCCGGCCCAGCGCACCGACAACATGGGCATGGTCGGCCGCGCCACCGCGGGCATGGACTATACGCTCTACCGCCTGTTCTTCACCGGCGTCGGCGCGAACCGGACCGGCTACACAAATCCGCGCGTCGATGCATTGCTGAAGGAGGGACGCATGGCGACCGACCCGGCAAAGCAGAAGGAGATCTATGGCGAGATCCAGAACATTGTCTGGAGCGACCAGCCCTTCCTCTTCCTCTGGTACCAGACCCAGGCGCTGGGCGTAGCCAACCGCGTTCAGGGTCTGGCGATCCAGCCGAACGAGACGCTGGTCTTCGACAAGGTCACGCTGAAGTGAGGCTTGCATAGCGGAGAAGCGGCAATGTTCGTTCTCAAACGCCTGGGCAGCGCGCTGCCGACGCTCTTTGCGGTTTCCCTGCTCGTCTTCCTCTTCGTCGACCTGATACCGGGCGATCCGGCCCAGATCCTCGCCGGGCCGACCGCCTCGAACGAAGAGATCGAGAGCATCCGCAAATTCCTCGGCCTGAACGAGCCGCTTCTCACGCGGTACGGCCAGTTTCTGCGCGGCATCTGGGACCCATCCGCTGCGACGTCCTTCCGCACGCATCGCCCCGTCGTCGTCGAACTCTCGGAGCGTCTGCCGAACACGTTGATCGTCTCGATCGGCGGGCTCGCACTCGGCCTTGTCGTCGGCACGATTGCCGGCATCGTCTGCGCCATGCGGCCGGGCGGCCTCGCCGATGCTGCGATCACGGTGCTCACGCTCGCCGGCATCTCGATGCCGATCTATTGGCTGGGCCTGCTTTGCATCTGGCTCTTTGCGGTCAATCTCGGCTGGCTGCCCGCGGCGGGCGCCTCGACGCCCGCCCATTTCGTCCTGCCGATTCTCGTCATTGCGACGCGCCCGGCAGCGATGTTCAGCCGCCTCGTCGCGACGAGCCTGCTGGAATCGATGGGCAAGGACTATCTCGATACCGCGCGGGCCAAGGGGCTCAGCGAAACCCGCGTCGTGCTGTTCCATGCGCTGCGCAATTCGCTGATCGCTGCGGTCAGCGTCGCCGGTGTACAGTTCGGCGGCATGCTGGGCGGCTCGGTCGTCACCGAAACTGTGTTTGGTATTCCAGGCGTCGGTCGCCTGCTCGTCGATGCGGTCTCCCGCGCCGATTATCCGGTGATCCAGTACGCGATCCTGATGTTCGCGTTCTTCTTCGTGATCATCAATCTCGTCACCGACCTGCTGACCCAGTGGCTCGACCCCCGCACGCGCGAGCAGGAGCGGGCGATATGAGCATCATGCCGAACGTGCTCTCCGCGCCCGAAAGAGCGGCACCCGTTGACGCCTTTGCACCGCAGTCGCGATGGCTGCTGCTGCGACGCATCCTTTCACAGCCGAAAGGCGTCGTAGGCCTGACGCTCGTCACGCTCTACCTGCTGCTCGCGATCTTCGGGCCTATGCTGGCGCCGCAGGATGCCTTTCGCCAGAACTTCGCCCAGACCCTGCGGCCACCTTCCGCCGCGCATTGGTTCGGCACCGACCAGCTCGGTCGCGATGTTTTCAGCCGCGTCCTGGTCGGCGCCCGTGCGACGCTGGGCATCGGAGTAGGCGGCGTCGCCGTGGCCTTTCTGGTCGGCGTGCCGCTCGGCGTCCTCGCCGCCTGGCGGAGGGGCTGGATCGAAGCCGCAGTGATGCGTGCCATCGATGTCATGCTGAGCTTCCCCGATATCGTCTTTGCGCTGGCGGTCGTCGCGATCCTCGGCGCCAACATGCAGAACGTCATCATCGCGGTCGGCATTGTTGCGATCCCGGTCTTTGCGCGCACGGCAAGGGCGGTGACGCTCAGCATCCTCGCCGAGCCCTATATCGAAGGCTCGATCGCACTGGGGGCCAATCCGGTGCGGGTGATCCTGCGCCATGTGCTGCCGAACATCTCCGGCACGCTTCTGACGCTGTCGACCTTGCTGTTCGCTTCGACCCTGCTCTCCGCCTCGGGACTCGGCTTCCTCGGACTCGGCACCCAGCCGCCTTTCCCCGAATGGGGAACGATGCTGGGGGAGAGCCGCTCCTATATTCGCAGCCATCCCTATCTCGCGACGTTCCCCGGGCTATTCCTCGCCGTCTCGGCGCTAGCCTTCAATTTGCTCGGAGACGCTCTGCGTACGATTTACGATCCGACCAGTCGGCGCGTCGCTCGCAGGCCTCCGATTCTGAGCCTCATGCGGCGGCGCCGTCCGGCAGGCGAAGCGCAGCAGCAATCCGCGGAGAAAGCGGCCGACCTGGCCGTTTCAGTTCGTGGTTTGCGGATCGCCTACCGCACGGGCGAGGGCCTTCTCGAGGTTGTGCGTGGTGTCGATCTCGCGATCAAGCCGGGCCGGACTCTGGCGGTGGTCGGGGAATCCGGCTCCGGCAAGTCGACGCTGCTGAGGGCAGTCGGCACCTTGGTCAATCCGCAGGAAGTTGCGATTACGGCAGGCGCTATACGCATCGGGGGCGAGCAGGCATTGGGCCTCGGCCCCGCCGCCCTGCGCGATCTGCGACGCCGCAAAATCGGCATTGTGTTCCAGGACGCGGCAAGCGCATTGAACCCCGTGCTCACCATTGGCAACCAGCTCGCCGAGGCGGTCACGGCCGGCTCCCGGCTCGACTCGGAGATCGTGCGACAGCGCTGCATTGCGCTTCTGCGCGACGCGAATATCGCCGATCCCGAGCGCCGGCTCGACATGTACCCGCACCAGTTCTCTGGCGGCATGAAGCAGCGCATCGTCATCGCCATCGCCCTTGCTCAGAACCCCGAAGTGCTGCTCGCCGACGAGCCGACCAGTGCGCTCGACGTCACGATCCAGCAGCAGATCCTAGTCCTGCTGACCGAGATCCAGAAGAAGCGTGGCATGGCCATTCTGCTCGTGACCCACGACCTCAATCTGGTCGCGCGCTTCGCCGACGACGTCGCGGTGATGTATGCGGGCCGACTCGTCGAAAGCGGCGATGTGGCGAGCGTGCTGGAGCGACCGCTCCATCCGTATACTCAGGCCCTGCGCGCGTCGGCGCCGGGTGGCAGCGAAGGCCGAGGCCGGCATCTGCGGACCATCGCTGGAGAGCCGCCGCTGATCGGTCGCCTGCCATCGGGCTGCTCATTCCGTCCCCGCTGCCAGCGCAGCGCCAACCGGGCGGAATGCGCCTCAAGCGAGCCTGGTTTCCGGGCCGTCGCCGGCCGCGACGTGGCCTGCGTCTTTGCCGAGGAGGCAACGCGATGAACGCGCCCTTCCAACTCCCACCTCGCGTACCCGGAACCGACACCGACGACATCGTTATCGTCGCGGATGTCAGCCGGCATTTCGGTGGCAGGCGGCGCTTTCTGAGCGGTGTGGCAGCGCCTGTGGTACGGGCCGTCGACAGGGTTTCGTTCCGGGTCCAGCGCGGAACCTGCTTCGCCATCGTGGGAGAATCCGGCTCCGGCAAGAGCTCGCTGGCACGGCTCGTCGTCGGGCTGCTGCGACCGACCGAGGGCGAGGTCACGATCGATGGCGTGCCGCTCTCGACGCTCGATTCAGCCGGCCTGCGCGCGATGCGCCGCAAGGTTCAACTCGTCCTGCAGGATCCGAGGGCCTCGCTCGATCCGCGGATGACCGTGTTCGATACGCTCTGTGAAGCCCTGACCGTGCACGGACTCCATCGCGAACGCACAGCCAGGCTGGACAGGATCAAGGCGGTGATTGGGTTGGTCGGTCTCAACTTGGCCCATCTGGGGCGCTACCCGCATGAATTATCCGGCGGACAACGCCAGCGCGTTGCCATCGCCCGGGCGATCATCTGCGAGCCGGAGGTGCTCGTCCTCGACGAGCCGGTCAGCGCGCTCGACGTTTCGGTCCAGGCACAGATCATCAATCTCCTGGCCGATCTTCAGGCCAAGCTTGCTCTGACCTACGTGATCATCACGCATGATCTGGCCCTGGTCGAGCATATGGCCGATGCCGTCGGCGTGATGTATCTCGGCCGCTTCGTCGAGCAAGGCGATGTCGGCGAGGTCTGTGGCGCACCCCGCCACCCCTATACGCAAAGCCTGATGGCGATCGCCGGCCACTCCGCTCCGATCTCCCGCGACCGGCCAGCGCCGGTGCTGGAGGGCTTCGATTCCGAGCCCGCTCGCGATTCCGCCGGGCTGCAGTTTCCACACCCGCTGCCCGTTGGCGCGGCGGCTCGCCATCGGAGCGACTACGGTCGTCGAAACGGCCGATGGCCGCGTGCCACGGCCCTGCGCCGAGGATCCACCACCCTCCCTACCTGCGCCGGGAGGCCGCAGCACCGCGACCTGTCACTTCGCGGATGAACGCCTCCCCGACTTTGACCACCGAAGCAACATAAGGAACTGATCGATGTCCGATCACAGCAATGCCTCCGAAATCGTCATCGTTGGCGGGGGCATTTACGGCACGAGCCTGGCCTATCAGCTGGCGAGCGCCGGCAAGACGGTGACACTCCTCGAGGCCGGCGAGATCGCCGGCGGCGCCTCCGGCGGACCGGGCGAGCGCGGTGTGCGCGCCAATGGTCGCGACCTGCGCGAATTGCCCATCTGCTCCGTCGCCCTGAAGCTCTGGGGCGAATATCAGGAGAGTTTTGAGGGCGGCGTCGGGTTCCGCCGCCTCGGCGGCCTGCAGGTCTACGACGTCTCGTATGGCCATCGCGAACACGAAGTGCTCGGGCGCATGGCGGCAAACGCCGCCGCCCAGTCGAGCCTTGGCACGCCTTCGGAGGTGCTGACGCGCGATGAGGCGCTGGCGCGGGAACCGGAGCTCGCCCCCGGCATCGTCGGCGCGATCTACTGCCCCAATGACGGAGTCGGCGACCACACATTCGCAACGCGGCAATTCGCGGCGCAGGCGACGAAGGCCGGAGCGCTGATCCGCACGGGTGCGAAGGTCGTCGAGATCCTGCATGCGCGCGGCGTTGCGACCGCCGTGAAGCTCGCCGATGGCGAGATCGTCCCGATCGGAGAGCGGCTGGTGGTGGTCGCCAATGCCGGCGCAGAGACGCTGCTGAAGCCGGTTCTCAAGCCGCACGAGCTCGGGCCGGTCTGGAACCTCATGCCGCAGATGCACTACGTCTCGAACCCGTTGAAGAAGACGGTCAACCATCTGCTCTCGCACGCGCATCGGCGCCTCGCCGTCAAGCAACTCCCGGATGGTACGATCATGCTGTCGGGCGGTGCCCATGTCGCCCATACACCGGAAGGCCTTTGGAAGGGCTCGCTCAGTGCGATGACGCAGAACGTCACCGATGCGATCCTGACCCTGCCCTTCATCGATAACTCGACCTTCCTCAAGGCGGACGCGTCGCGGGTCGACACCGTCGCCGTCGACCACATTCCGCTGATCGGACAGGCGGAGGGCCTGGCCAACACCATTTACGGCTATGGCTGGTCCGGCCATGGCTTCGCGATCTCGCTGGGGTTCACCAAGCTCTTCGCGGAATGGCTGATCTCCGGCGTGAAGCCGGAGGTCCTGGAGCCCTTCTCCCCCGTGCGCTTTCACAAGCCGGCCGAGATTCTCGCCGCCGCACCGCTCGGCCGCGCGGCCGCCTGAACCACCACCCATCTGAAACCAGCGCCGACGGGCGCAGCCTCGGTTGGGCTGCCCCTGTCGGCCGGAAGGACACGGCTATGCTTCCTGATTTCGACGCCACCCGTCCCGGCAAGTTCAGCTATGACCTCGGGTCGCTCGTCGGGGCCCTCGACGGCGTCACCGGCGATTTCGTCTGCTGCATCAATAACGGCCAGGGCCCCTCCGTCCTGCTCTGCGGCGGCATCCATGGAGACGAATACGAGGCCCAGATCGTCCTGCGGCGACTTGCCGAGCGGCTCGAACCCGCTGACGTGACCGGGCGCGTGATCATCGTGCCGTCCCTCAATTTCCCCGCCTCACAGAAGGGCAAGCGCCTCTCGCCCTTCGATGGGCAGAACATGAATCGCTTCTTCCCTGGCAAGGCCGATGGCACGCCGACCGAGCGCCTCTGCGCCTTCACGGCGGAAGCACTGTTTCCGGCTGTCGATCTTCTGATCGACGTCCATGCCGGAGGCAGCGACGTCTCGGTCGTGCCCATGGTCTTCGGCTTCACCACGGCGAAAAGCGTCGTTGACGATGCTCGCCTGAATCGCCTGATGGAGGCGTGGGGATACCGTTTCGTGCAGCATGTCGACGGAATCGACGAAACCGCCTGCGGCGCGGCGAAGCTCGCCGATCTGGCCTCCATCGAGGTCGAGGGCGGCGGCGGGCGCATGAAATCATCCGAGTTGACGATCATGGAAGAAGGGCTGCTGCGCGCGCTGGCCGATTTCGGCGCGATCAAGCCGGTGGTGGCGCCCATCCCCTTCTCCGGCGTGCATTTCACTGCCGGGCCGGAAGGCCAGTACACCGCACCGCGCGCAGGCCTTGTTGAACATCTCGTCGCGCTGGGTGACGAGGTCTCGAAGGGCCAACGCGTGGCGCTTCTCCATCCCACCGCAGGAGCGCGCAGTGCCCCGGCGGTAATTCTCAGTCCGATGCCCGGCTATGTGCTACGCCAAACGGAGCATGCCTACATTTCACCCAATCAGTTGATCGGCAATGTCGGCACGCCGATTTAAGGATAATCCGTCTTGCGACTCACGCGTCGCGTGAGCCGCAACTCGTCGGCTCTCAGACCTTCGGATTCAAAGCCATGCGCCCGGTTGGCGCAACCGAGTAACTGGCGGGGCCGACCGGGTTCCTCAGCGGCGGCCAGCCGATCGAGATAGCGCCCGCGTGAGTCACGGGAACGCCTGGTGATGTCGCTCGGCCACCTCGCCAAAGCGAGGGCGAGCTATGTTCCCTATCGCGAATGCATCGTGCCATCTCGCCGACCGTTACGTGGTGCGCGCCGCCCTGGCGGTGGCGAACGACCACCCGGTTCGGCCAGAGGTATTGGCCGCATTCGAACAACTGCCCGCGGTGATGGCGCGGGCCGATGCGCGCGACGGGCAAATCGACCGAGATGTCATCGACCTGGCCGAGTGCGATGGCGCGCCATCATCCAGAGGTCCCGCACTGGTATCTGCCGCTGATCGGCGCGGACCCGGCGCGGCAGGGCCAGGGCATCGGCAGCGCGCTCATGCGTCATGCGCTCGCACGCTGCGATAGCGAGGGCGCCGCGGCCTATCTGGAATCCTCGAATCCGCGGAACATCCCGCTCTATCAGCGGCACGGGTTCGACATTCTTGGAACCATCCAGGCCGGATCGTCGCCGGTTCTGACGCCGATGCTGCGCTCGCCCCAGCCCCGCTGACGGGATCGAGGCCTGGCAAGTCACTCTCGCAGCGATGATCACTGCTGCTCGTGGGCTCCGTACCGACGCTGACGATTGACTGGACGATCGCGAACACCGGAAGGCACCAGCCGCTACGCCACAGTTGCACGGCGCTAACGTCCGGACTATATTCGAACCGAATTTAGTCCGGGAGGCCCCTTTGCGGTATTCTGCCCAAGTCAAACCGATCAGCTATCTGAAGGCCAACGCAGCCGACATCCTCCTCAACCTCACCGAAAGGCGAGAGCCTCTGGTGATCACGCAGAATGGCGAGGCCAGGGCGGTGCTCCAGGACGTTGCCTCCTTTGAACAGACGCAAGAGACGCTCGCGCTGTTGAAGCTGCTTGCCATCGGCAATCAGGATGTCGATGCAGGCAAGACCAAGCCGGCTCGCGCTGTCGTCGAAAGACTGCGCGGAAAAGCGGCGGATCGTCGATGAAGGAGGGCCTCTTTGAGGTCGAGCTGACGCAAGGCGCGGAGGATGATCTCGAAGCCATTCACTACTACCTGGCTGAACACCGTTCAATGGAAGCGGCTGAGTGCTTGCTCGATGCATTCATTGAAAGGATCTCCACACCGGAGCGTTACCCGGAACGGGGCAGCTTCCCCAAGGAACTGGAGGCGTTAGGTGTTCGGGAATTCCGGCAGATTCTGCTCGATCCGTATCGCCTAATCTACCGCGTAATTGGCAGCAAAGTCGTCATCTTCGTCATCGCTGACGGCCGCCGCGACATGCCGGCTTTGCTTGAACGCCGCCTACTTGGCCGGTGATCACGAACCTGCTCCCAGGTTCTCGATCGCTGTTGCGCTGAGCGCGAACGGACGAGTTGGAGCCGGGGCCAGCATCTCGGCCCGAGGGCGGAGAGCGCCGAACCCCACGCTGTCCCCAGCCCACTCACAATATCGATTTACCGCTTCTTAACCACGGCGGGCGCCATTCTAAGGGGTCCAGAAGAGTTGGGGGGCTCGAAAAGGACCGTGACCATGCAACTGCTCGATGGTGAGCGACCCGTCGTAGATCAGTTCGTCGGCCTGCCGGTAGCCTTTGTCGAACGCCAACTGATCCTAGCCACGCTCCGGGAAACCGGCGGCAACCGCACGCACGCCGCCTCGTTACTCGGCATCGCCATCCGCACGTTGCGAAACAAAATAACATCGTACGCAGCGGAGGGCTATACCGTGCCGGAACCTGCGCATACAGAAGCACCATGAGCCCGCGATGTCCGTTGCCTCATTGAATGGCGTCGCCGCAGCAAATCTGGTCTCCTCCGCAACAATGGCCGGCCTACTTCGCTGCCTGGTGCAGAAAGGCCTATTGGAAGCAGCCGACGTCAGGGAGATTTACGAAATTGCCCTTCTCATTCTTGAACAGCAGCAAGGAGCGGTGCCGGAAGCAGTAGCAACCTTCCAGGCCGCCCGATCCGCAATTGAACGGAACCTGGCATAGCCATTCGGCCCGAGCAGAGCGCCTTCATCCGCTAACCGCCCAAAGTTCGCCAGTTCGTGCGATCAGGGCTGAGGACAAGATCGTCAGCGAGGGGAGCCGCCAGGGGCAGAACTCGGACCGAGTTCCTCGAAGCGCAGGAAAGTCCGCCAACTATGCTGTAGGCTCTACTGTTCCCACCTGATCACCGACGCCAAAAAGTGGCCGCCCGTTGGCGGCCGAGTGGAGGGGAACGCCGCGTGGAGGTGTCGCCGCGCCCCCTATTGTTACTCGCTCGCGAGGTAGCAGCAAGGTCGGCATGAGACAAAAGGCGTAGAACCAGTTAGCGAAGCGATAAACGTGCACCTTGGGATATTGCCAAGTTGAAGCACCGAGCGTCGCTGGATCTCGGGAGGCCGACGTTCGTCACTCCTCAGAACTTGCGCGGTACAAGCGGGCCAACCTCACGTACGATTCTGGTCAAGCGGCTACACCGCAAGCAGATGCTGCCCCTCTTCTCGAAGCTGCCTCCTTGCCTGATCGGCGTGGAGGCCTGCGGAACGGCGCATCACTGGGCACGCACGCTCGCCAACATGGGCCACAAAGTGCGGCTGATTCCTCCGTCCTACGTGAAGGCCTACGTCAAGCGCAGCAAGAGCGATGCGCTCGACGCCGAAGCGATCTGCGAAGCCGTCCAGCGTCCGACGATGCGGTTGGTGCCGGGCAGATGGTGGAGCAACAGAGTGTGCTCATGACTCATCGCGCCCGATCCCTGCTCGTGCGCCAGCACACCATGCTGGCCAATGCCGTGCGCGGGCATGTGGCGGAGCTGGGCCTCGTCGCCAACCCCGGTATCGCCCATCTTGCGAGGCTCGCCGAGCAGGCGCTTGCCGACAAGGATGCGCTGCCATCCTATGCTCGATCCGCTCTGGAGATATTGATCCGCCAGATCGTGACGATCAGCAGCGGCGAGATTGCAGTCCTCGACGAACAGCTCACCGCCTGGCATGCCGAGAGCGAAACTAGTCGCAGGCTCGCCATCCCTGGCCTCGGCGTGATCACCGCCACGGCAGTGCCGCAGCCGTAACCGATCCCGACCAGTTCCGGTCGGGAAGGAAGTTCGCCGCATGGCTCGGACTGACTCCGCAGCAGCACTCCTATCTAGATTGCTACCCGTAAAATCGGCCCGAGGGTTGCTTCCCACGGGGCGAAGTTGGCAATCAAATGCGCGTGGCATTGATGGAAATACCGGTCCGCGGGAAGAGGCTGCCTCGTGAATAACGTGGCCTTACAAACCGCCAGATGCTTATAAAATTGCGTCTTTATTCATTGGCCGATCAACGAATGCCGTCTGATTTCTTCCAAGATGGGTAGGAGGCGGCATTTGAGCCGTAACATTCGGTGAGTCCGAAGTGCCGACGAGAGGCAAAACGGCCTCTTCGCGCTTCAACCGGTTGAACATTTCAGTAATCGGGTTATGTGGCCGAGAGGTCGGCACGTTTGGCTGCATCCTCATTCTTCCTGAATTAATGGCAGGGGCTCCTTTAGCAATCGGCAGGCGGGCGACCGTTTGACTGATCGAACCTCGTCGAGGATGTTTCACAGGGGTAAATGAAAGCTTACACAGCGAGAAACATTAACAGTACTTGAAACGACACTCGGGGAAGTTGCGGATCACAACGTGGCAGATTAATGGTACGCCATATAAAGTATAGCTGTCGTCCCGCAACAGCGTGTGTGATTGTACCTGCAGCCGAGAAAAAGCACGGGGCTAATAATAATCTCGGGGGGAACGCCGCTCTGCGGGAGAAGGTTGCTGTTCGGGAGGACAGCAGCCGCTTTCCTGCCCATTATAGCCGGAAATTAGATGCGAGCAGCATCAGGCTCGCAATGGGGGAACCATACAACATGAGATGTCAGCCCGTTATCTCGGCCGGCTTAATCGGCTTCACTGTATCCATTTGCCTCGCGACTAATCCAGCCACTGCGCAATCCGCCAAGCCGCCCGCGCAAGTCAAAGTCACGAATGCCCGCCTCGTGCCGGTCGTCTCCCTGGAAATCACTACCCCGGGTGATCAGCCGCGGCTTATTGCGAAGCTCTCCAAGCCGCTCGCCGCCGGTAAGAGCATTGCGCTCAAGCTCAACAAGCCGGCGGGTTGCAACTACTCCGTCCTCGCCAAGTTCAGCGACGAGGTCGAGAGCGACAATGAGGGCATCGATCTTTGCCGTGAGAAATCGATCCGACTGACGGATTGAGACCGGAAGGATTGCAATACCGAACGCCCCCCTACGCAAGTGGGCGGGGCAGTTCGTCTCTTCGATCACCTTATAAGGACGCCGAGCGGATTACGTTGCCGATCGACACACTCATGCACCCGCGGCGCCAACCGTCATTCCCCCACATACATAGAGTGTCTGTCCGCTCGGGTTCGCCCATTCGACCAACCGGGATGCTATCGATAATCGCTTGCGTTGCAGGACTTTCTCTCGGATTGGCGCGCTCAAACAGCTCTGTACGAATGGGACCAGGCCCGACACTATTAGCGGTGATCCCGTGACACCCCAGTTCGAGAGCCCAGACTTTAGCCATACCAATCAGACCAGCCTTGGTTGCGGCGTATGCACTCCGAAGCACCTTACCAAGGGCCGCACGCGAAGAGATGTTCACGATCCGGCCAAATCCAGCATCCTTCATGCTTGGCAAGACCGCTTGAAGGCACTGAAGAGCACAACGTAAATTCAGTGAAACTGCCATATCCAACTCGGCCAGCGTCTGGGTTTCGACGCTACTCGGGAAGACCGCCCCGACATTGTTCACAAGCCTTGTAATCGGACCACCTCGCAGAGCTTCTGTAAGAGCTTCTGTAATGGGCCTTTGATCGTCAAGTCCCTCTGAACGATATCTCGTCGCCAGGATCATGCTTCTGTCCGTGGTCAGTACGAAGACCGCCACACCATGCCATCAGATCCAGAGCCGACAGGTCAATCTAGGGGTGCGTGATTTGCC
>NZ_JBFRGS010000038.1:0-21245 GCF_052115465.1 Allobosea sp. 2RAB26
ATCTGGTCATACGCCGTGAACGACGCCCCGCCCGACTCAGCCAGAACCTTCGTGATCGCAGCCGTCAAAGACGTCTTGCCATGGTCAACGTGACCAATCGTTCCGATATTGCAGTGCGGCTTCGTCCGCGCAAACTTCTCTTTGGCCATCGTAGCCTCCGTCAGATCTTGTTCAAATGTTCAGTCGAATGGGTGGATCAGGCGTACTTGGCCTGAACCTCGGCGGCGACCGCCGAAGGAACCTGCTCGTAGTGGTCGAACTGCATCGTGTAGTTGGCGCGTCCCTGGCTGAACGAGCGCAGCTGGTTGACATAGCCGAACATGTTCGCCAGCGGCACCATCGCGTTGACGACGACGGCGTTGCCGCGCATGTCCTGGCCCTGGATCTGGCCACGACGCGAGTTCAGATCGCCGATGACCGAACCGGTATAGTCTTCCGGGGTCACGACTTCGACCTTCATGATCGGCTCGAGCAGCACGGAACCGCCCTTCTGCAGACCTTCGCGAAGTGCAGCCCGCGAGGCGATTTCGAAGGCCAGGGCCGACGAGTCGACTTCGTGGAAGGCACCGTCGATCAACGTCACCTTGACGTCCACCACCGGGAAGCCGGCGAGCACGCCCGAACCGATGACCGAGTTCAGGCCCTTTTCGACGCCGGGGATGTATTCCTTCGGCACCGAGCCGCCGACGACCTTCGACTCGAACTCGAAGCCCTTGCCGGTCTCGTTCGGCTCGATGACCAGCTTGACGCGGGCGAACTGGCCCGTACCACCGGTCTGCTTCTTGTGGGTGTAGTCGACCTCGGCCTTCTTGGTCAGCGTCTCGCGATAGGCAACCTGAGGCGCGCCGATATTGGCGTCGACCTTGTAGGTGCGCTTCAGGATGTCGACCTTGATGTCGAGATGCAGTTCGCCCATGCCCTTCAGGATGGTCTGGCCGCTCTCCTGATCGGTCGAGACGCGGAAGGACGGATCCTCGTTCGCGAGCTTCGACAGGGCCAGGCCCAGCTTCTCCTGGTCGGCCTTGGACTTCGGCTCGATCGCGATCGTGATGACCGGCTCGGGGAACTCCATCCGCTCCAGGATGACCGCATGGGTCGGGTCGCACAGCGTGTCGCCGGTACGGACATCCTTGAGGCCGGCCAGGGCGACGATGTCGCCGGCAAAAGCCTCCTTGATGTCTTCACGGTTGTTCGCGTGCATCAGCAGCATGCGACCGACACGTTCCTTCTTGTCGCGCGTCGAGTTGATCACGCCGGCGCCGGTCTCGATCTTGCCCGAGTAGACGCGGCAGAACGTGATCGTGCCGACGAAGGGGTCGTCCATGATCTTGAAGGCGAGCATTGAGAAGGGATCTTCGTCGCGCGGATGACGAACGGTCTCTTCTTCGGTCTTGAAATCGATGCCCTTGATGTCGCCACGATCGACCGGCGACGGCAGGTAATCGACGACCGCGTCGAGCAGGGGCTGAACGCCCTTGTTCTTGAAGGACGAGCCGCAGAGCACGGGGTGGAAGGCGCGACGCTGGACCGCGGTGCGGACCAGCTGGCGCAGCGTGTCGGCAGACGGCTCGGTGCCTTCGAGATAGGCTTCCATCGCCGCATCGTCCATCTCGACGGCGGCTTCGACCAGCTTGCCACGATACTCGGCAGCCTTGTCGGCGAGATCGGCAGGGATCTCCTTCTCTTCGAAAGAGGCGCCCAGCGCTTCGCCGTTCCAAACGATCGCCTTCATCTTCACCAGGTCGATGACGCCGGCGAATTCCGCCTCCGAACCGATCGGGATCTGCAGGCAGACCGGCTTGCCGGCGACGCGGTCAATGATGTCCTGGACGCAGCGATAGAAATCGGCGCCGATCTTGTCCATCTTGTTGACGAAGACGACGCGCGGAACGTCGTACTTGTCGGCCTGGCGCCAGACGGTTTCAGTCTGGGGCTCGACACCCTGGTTGCCGTCGAGCACGCAGACGGCACCATCGAGCACGCGCAGCGAACGCTCGACTTCAATGGTGAAGTCGACGTGGCCAGGGGTGTCGATGATGTTCAGGCGATGGTCGCGCCACAGGCAGGTCGTCGCGGCGGAGGTGATCGTGATGCCACGCTCCTGCTCCTGCGTCATCCAGTCCATGGTGGCCGCGCCATCATGGACTTCGCCGATCTTATGCGACTTGCCGGTATAGAACAGGATACGCTCGGTCGTCGTCGTCTTGCCGGCGTCGATATGCGCCATGATACCGAAGTTGCGGTACCGATCGATGGGATGGGAACGGGGCATGAGAGTGCTCTGTCTTTCGTCGGGTGCCGCGGATTACCAGCGGTAATGCGAGAAGGCGCGGTTGGCTTCCGCCATCCGGTGCGTGTCTTCACGCTTCTTCACCGCGTTGCCGCGGTTGTTCGCCGCGTCCATCAGCTCGGCCGAGAGACGCTCAACCATGGTCTTGTCGTTACGGCCGCGAGCAGCCGAGATCAGCCAGCGGATCGCCAGCGCCTGACGGCGCTCGGTGCGAACCTCGACCGGAACCTGATAGGTCGCGCCACCGACACGACGCGAGCGAACCTCGATCGCCGGGGCGACGTTCTCGAGAGCGCTCTTGAAGACGGAAAGCGGGTCGCTCTTCGTCTTGCCTTCGATGATGTCGAAAGCGCCGTAGACGATCCGCTCTGCGGTCGACTTCTTACCTTCGTACATCACGGAGTTCATGAACTTCGTGACCACGATATCACCGAACTTCGGGTCCGGGATAACTTCGCGTTTTTCGGCGCTATGGCGGCGGGACATCGTCTAGTCTCCGGTCAAATCTCAAAAGCTGCGAACCGCCTCAGCATCAAGCCTCGGCGGTCGGGCAGAAAATCACTTAGGACGCTTGGCGCCGTACTTCGAACGGCGCTGCTTGCGGTTCTTGACGCCCTGCGTATCGAGCACACCGCGCAGGATGTGGTAGCGCACGCCGGGCAAGTCCTTGACGCGACCGCCGCGGATCATCACCACGGAGTGTTCCTGAAGGTTGTGACCCTCACCCGGGATGTAGCCAATGACCTCGAAGCCGTTGGTCAAACGCACCTTGGCAACCTTACGAAGCGCCGAGTTCGGCTTCTTCGGAGTGGTCGTATAGACGCGGGTGCAAACGCCGCGCTTCTGCGGGCAGGACTCAAGCGCCGGAGCGGTGTTGCGCGCCTTGACGGGCGAGCGCGGCTTGCGGATCAGCTGGCTGATTGTCGGCATTCTGGCCTCTCGCTCCACTGAGCGGTTGGAATTCTTTTCGGTCGCTCCCCGAACCGGTCAAAGCCATGACATAAACGAAGCCGCGCCGTCGGCTCCCCTCGGGTGCCTCAGGCGCGCTCGCCATGCAGAGGAACACGGAACTCGTCCGCATTCATGCGTCTTGCCATGTCGTCAATCGACGCAGGAATTTACGACGGCGTTTCGGTCGCGAAATTCGCTCGCAGCAGAGGCAAGCGACAAACGTGTCCGACAACCGTCGACAGTGGCGCGCTTATGACTCAGGTGGAGATTCGCGTCAACCCCGAATTCGCATTCGCAGGGAAAGCGTTAACCACCACCCTGCTAAGGGCCGGCTCGGCCGTCATGGCCCCCCGGAGGTCGGCAGGCGGCTGAGGGTGAAGATCACCAATGCCGTCAGGGCAAGGTAGAGCGAAACGCCTCGCAACACCACCATAGCCACTCCCCTCTTCCCAACCAATCATGCGTCGACGGGTTGCGGTCCAGGCAACTCCCATTTGGGAGCGGTGATCTTCGGGTGCGATTGCCGCAGTATGATCTCATCAGCCGAACGGGGCTAGCGCAGCACCAGTCTGACCAGCAGGGCGGATAGCTCGCTCTGGCGGGAAACGCCCACCTTGGCGAAGACGCGCTTGAGCGTGGTCCGCGCCGTCTCCTCCGAGATTCCCAGGGCCTGGGACGCGTTGCGAGGGGCAAGTCCTGCGCCGACGAGCGCAGCGATCCGGGCCTCGGCCAATGTGAGGCCGAACAGGTCGCGCACGAGCGCCGGATCGGCGGGCTCGCCTGGCTGCGCGCTGGTCACAACGGCAATCACACTGGTCTCTGAGAGCATGCGCTCTACGCCCGTGGCGGTGGGTGTGCAGACCGGCAGGACATGCACGGCAAGCGTCCCATCTCGATCCAGTCCGGGGATCAGCAGCGGCCGCGGCACCGCCGTCAAGGTATCGGCACTCGCCGCGCCCGCTCGTGCGATCGCTTCGGACAAGGCCTCCTGCTGCAGGACGGAGCGCGCCGCCAGTCGACCTTGCGAGATCAGCAGCGCATCACCGCATAACTGCTCCGCGACGGGGTTTGCGAAAATCACGTGACCGGTTGCATCGAGCAAGAACACCCCGACGCTCAGCCGCGCCAGCACGTCGGCCAGTGAATGCTGGGTCGCTTCCGCGGTGATCAGGCGGATGCCGAGCCTGAGCGCATTCTCGACATGCCGCCCCAGCTGGCTGAGTGCTGCGAGCTCCTCCTCGGCGAAGGCTGGCTTGCTGTCGGCGCGCTGGATCGAGAGCGCAACGGCGACATGGGGGTCCGGCGAGATGCTGACGCCTGCGAACCATTTCAGCCCCTGGCGCTTGAGGAACTGGCTGTAGAACGGCAGGGTTTCGAGTTCCTCGGACGTTGCGATGTGACGTTCGGTGATCGCATCGCTCCGGGTCAGGTATCCCCTCTCGCGCGAGCGGGCGAAGCGCACATCGTGCCGCCACCATTCGTCCCGGTCATACTCCTTCTGCCCCTCGGCGAGGCTCGGCGAGACAATGATCCCGTAGCTGCCATCGTCCCGCTGGTAGATCATCACGGCGCCGACATCGTCGAAGCAATCGGCAATGGCCTGCAGAGCGGCGGGCCAAAGCGACGGCGTGGCCGCGGCCGCATAGACCGCCTCCACCGCACTGACAAAGCGCTGACCGTCCATCGACGAACTCCCAACTGATTAACATGTTAGATCACAGCTGGTCGCGGAGGCGAAATTCTCCTTTCGTAGCTGAGGCCGCCATGAACAGGCCGGAGAGCCTGCGCCAAACAAAAAGGGCCGCCCGAAGGCGGCCCTTTCGCAAGTCGTGTTCGGCAGCGCCTTATTCGGCGGCCGGAAGCACCGCCGCAGCAGCTGCAGCCTTGGCCGCCGCATCCGCCTTCTGGCCGACGATCAGATCGTCGCGGCGCAACGCCACCTGCTTGATACGGGCAACCTGGGCGCCCGTGCCGGCCGGGATGAGCGAGCCGACGATGACGTTCTCCTTGAGGCCTTCGAGGGTATCGTACTTGCCGTTGACCGCCGCCTCGGTGAGGACGCGGGTGGTCTCCTGGAACGACGCCGCCGAGATGAAGGAGCGCGTCTGCAAGCTCGCCTTGGTGATGCCGAGCAGGACCGGAACGCCGCTGGCCGGCTTCTTGCCCTCTTCGCGCATCTTGGCGTTGATCTCCTCCAGTTCGATCCGATCGATCTGGTCGCCGGTGATGATGTCGGTATCACCGGACTCGGTGATCTCGATCTTCTGCAGCATCTGCCGGACGATGACCTCGATGTGCTTGTCGTTGATGCCCACGCCCTGGAGGCGATAGACCTCCTGGATCTCGTTGACGAGATAAGCCGCGAGCTCTTCGACGCCCTTGATCGCCAGGATATCGTGCGGAGCCGGATTGCCGTCCAGGATGTAGTCGCCCATCTCGACGACGTCGCCGTCCTGGAGATGGATGTGCTTGCCCTTCGGGATCAGGTACTCGAGCCCGTCCGAGCCGTCATGCGGGGTCAGCGTGACCCGGCGCTTGTTCTTGTAGTCCTTGCCGAAGCCGATGACGCCGGCCTTTTCGGCAATGATCGCAGCGTCCTTCGGACGACGTGCCTCGAACAGTTCCGCCACCCGCGGCAGACCGCCGGTGATGTCACGGGTCTTGGCCGAGTCGGTCGAGACACGGGCGAGCACGTCGCCGGCCTTGGTCATCTGGCCCGGCTCCATCGAGATGATGCCGTCGACGGGCAGGATGTAGCGGGCTTCGCCACCGCGGGCGAGCTTCGCAACCTTGCCGTCAGGGCCGTGCACCGTGATCGCCGGACGCAGATCCGACGTCCGGGCCGACCCACGCCAGTCGATGACGACGCGCTTGCTGATGCCGGTCGCCTCGTCCGTCGTCTCGGTGATCGACATGCCGTCCACGAGATCCTCGTAGCCGACAGAGCCGTCCACCTCGGCCAGGATCGGGCGGGAATAGGGATCCCACTCCGCCAGGCGCTGGCCGCGCTTGACCTTATCGCCTTCGTCGACCCGCATCTTCGAGCCGAACTGGACACGGTGCACCGCGCGCTCGGCGCCGTCCGGACCGACGATCACGATGGCGATGTTGCGCGCCATGGCGATCAGGTCACCATCCGAGTTGCGCGCCGCATTGCGGTTGCGGATCTTCACCGTGCCCTCGAAATTGGACTCGATGAACGACTGGTCCGCGATCGTCGCCGCGCCGCCGATGTGGAAGGTACGCATGGTGAGCTGCGTACCCGGCTCACCGATCGACTGTGCCGCGATGACGCCGACCGCCTCACCCATGTTGACGGGCGTGCCGCGGGCAAGATCGCGCCCGTAGCAGGTGGCGCAGACGCCATTCTTGGTCTCGCAGGTGAGAACCGAACGGATCTTCACCTCCTGGACGCCGGCAGCGTTGATCTTCTCGATATGGCTTTCCTCGATCATCGTACCCTTCGGCACGAGGACGTTGCCGTCGATATCCGTGACATCCTCCGCCGCAGAGCGGCCGAGGATGCGGATGCCGAGCGAAGCCACCACCTGACCGGCATCGATGATGGCGCGCATCTTGATGCCGTTATCCGAGCCGCAATCGACCTCGGAGATGATGGCATCCTGCGCCACGTCGACGAGACGGCGGGTGAGATAACCCGAGTTCGCCGTCTTGAGCGCGGTATCGGCCAGACCCTTACGGGCACCGTGCGTCGAGTTGAAGTACTCGAGCACGTCCAGGCCTTCCTTGAAGTTCGAGATGATCGGGCTCTCGATGATCTCGCCGGACGGCTTGGCCATCAGGCCGCGCATGGCGGCGAGCTGGCGCATCTGGGCCGGCGAACCACGGGCACCCGAGTGGCTCATCATGTAGATCGAGTTGATCGGCTTATCGCGGCCGTTCTCGTCCTTCTTAACGGTCGAGATGCGCGCCATCATCTCCTGGGCGAGCTTGTCGGAGCACTTCGCCCAGGCGTCGACGACCTTGTTGTACTTCTCGCCCTGGGTGATCAGGCCGTCCTGGTACTGCTGCTCGTAGTCCTTGGCGAGCGCACGGGTGGTGTCGACGATCTCCCACTTGTTCTCCGGCACGACCATGTCGTCCTTGCCGAAGGAGATGCCGGCCTTGAAGGCGTGCTTGAAGCCGAGGCCCATGACGCGATCGCAGAAGATGACCGATTCCTTCTGACCGCAGCCGCGATAGACGGCGTCGATCATTCCGGAGATCTCCTTCTTCGTCATCAGGCGATTGACGACGTCGAAGGTCACGGCCGGGTGCTCAGGCAGCGCGGTCGAGAGGATCACGCGGCCGGGCGTGGTGTCGTAGATCTTGGTGTAGGACTTGCCGTCCTGGCCGACGCCGGTCCAGCGATATTTGATCTTCGAATGCAGCGTCACGACCTTCTCGTGCAGCGCGTATTCGAGTTCGCCGAAATCGCCGAAGATCTTGCCCTGGCCTGGCTCGCCATCCGAGATGATCGAGAGGTAATACAGGCCGAGCACGATATCCTGCGACGGCACGATGATCGGCTGGCCGTTCGCCGGGTGCAGGATGTTGTTGGTCGACATCATCAGCACGCGCGCTTCCAGCTGCGCCTCGAGCGACAGCGGGACGTGCACGGCCATCTGGTCGCCGTCGAAGTCGGCGTTGAACGCGGCGCAGACCAGCGGGTGAAGCTGGATCGCCTTGCCTTCGATCAGCACCGGCTCGAAGGCCTGGATGCCGAGACGGTGCAGCGTCGGAGCGCGGTTCAGCAGAACCGGATGCTCGCGGATGACCTCGTCCAGGATATCCCAGACTTCCGGCTTCTCCTTCTCGACCAGCTTCTTGGCCTGCTTGACCGTGGTCGAGTAGCCCTTCGCATCGAGACGCGCATAGATGAACGGCTTGAACAGCTCGAGCGCCATCTTCTTCGGCAGGCCGCACTGGTGCAGCTTCATCTCCGGGCCGACGACGATGACCGAACGGCCGGAATAGTCGACGCGCTTGCCCAGCAGGTTCTGCCGGAAGCGGCCCTGCTTGCCCTTCAGCATGTCGGCAAGCGACTTAAGCGGGCGCTTGTTGGCACCCGTGATGACCCGGCCGCGGCGGCCGTTGTCGAACAATGCGTCGACCGATTCCTGCAGCATCCGCTTCTCGTTGCGGATGATGATGTCCGGCGCACGCAGCTCGATCAGGCGCTTCAAGCGGTTATTGCGGTTGATGACGCGGCGATAGAGATCGTTCAGATCCGAGGTCGCGAAGCGGCCGCCATCCAGCGGCACCAGCGGACGCAGATCCGGCGGGATCACCGGAACGATGGTCATCACCATCCATTCCGGCTTGTTGCCAGATTCCTGGAACGCCTCGATGATCTTGAGGCGCTTCATCAGCTTCTTGGGCTTCAGCTCCGAGGTCGTCGTCGCGATCTCGTGCTTCAGATCCATGTTGATCTTGTCGAGATCGAGCGCGCGCAGCATCTCGCGGATGGCTTCCGCGCCGATCATCGCCGTGAAGGTGTCAGCGCCATACTCTTCCTGGCAGCGGACATACTCCTCCTCGGACAGGAGCTGACGGTCCTTGAGGGGCGTCAGGCCCGGCTCGATGACGACATACGACTCGAAATAGAGCACCCGCTCGAGTTCCTTGAGCGGCATGTCCATCAGCAGGCCGATACGCGACGGCAGCGACTTCAGGAACCAGATATGGGCAACCGGAGCGGCGAGTTCGATATGGCCCATGCGCTCGCGCCGGACGCGTGCGAGCGTCACTTCGACGCCGCACTTCTCGCAGATCACGCCCTTGAACTTCATGCGCTTGTACTTGCCGCACAAGCACTCGTAGTCCTTGATCGGCCCAAAGATGCGGGCGCAGAACAGGCCGTCGCGCTCGGGCTTGAAGGTACGGTAGTTGATGGTCTCGGGCTTCTTGATCTCGCCATAGGACCACGACAGGATCTTTTCCGGGCTCGCGATCGAGATCTTGATCGCGTCGAACGCCTGCTGTGTCGGCTGCTGGCCGAAAAGGTTCATGACCTCTTGCTTCATCGCCTGTCTCCTGCCGCCGGCGGGGGAGTGAACCGCCCTGCCCGGCCATCATGCGAATAAGCCGGCGGCGTGAGTGTCGCCGGCATGCTGTGTTCGTCTCGAGGCGGCCCGTTTGGGCCCGCCCCCTTATTCGGCAGCTTCGGCCGGCGGCAATTCGCCCGGCTTCTGCTTGTTGCTGATCAATTCGACATTGAGGCCGAGCGAGCGCATTTCCTTGACGAGAACGTTGAAGCTCTCGGGGATGCCCGCCTCGAAATTGTCCTCGCCGCGCACGATCGACTCGTAGACCTTGGTGCGGCCCGCCACGTCGTCCGACTTCACCGTCAGCATTTCCTGCAGGGTGTAGGCGGCGCCGTAGGCTTCGAGCGCCCAGACCTCCATTTCGCCGAAGCGCTGACCGCCGAACTGCGCCTTGCCGCCCAGCGGCTGCTGGGTCACGAGCGAGTACGGGCCGATCGAACGCGCGTGGATCTTGTCGTCGACCAGGTGGTGCAGCTTCAGCATGTAGATGTAGCCGACCGTGACCTTGCGATCGAAGGGCTCGCCGGTCCGTCCGTCATAGAGCGTGACCTGACCGGACTTGTTGAGCCCCGCCTGCTCGAGCAGATGCTCGATGTCCGACTCCTTGGCGCCGTTGAAGACCGGGGTCGCGATCGGAACGCCGCGGCGCAGGTTCTGGCCCATCTCGACCAGCTCCGCATCGTCCATCGACGCAACGATCTCGTTGTCGCCATACACGGCCTCGAAGCTTGCCCGCAGAGCCTTGCCGTCATGCGCCTTCTTGTAGACGTCGATGGCCTTGGCGATCTGCTTGCCGAGACCGGCAGCGGCCCAGCCCAGATGGGTTTCCAGGATCTGACCGACATTCATGCGGCTCGGCACGCCGAGCGGGTTCAGCACGATGTCGGCATGGGTTCCGTCCTCGAGGAAGGGCATATCCTCGGCGGGAACGATGCGCGAGACGACGCCCTTGTTTCCGTGACGGCCGGCCATCTTGTCGCCCGGCTGGATCTTGCGCTTCACGGCGACGAAGACCTTGACCATCTTCATCACGCCCGGAGGCAGTTCGTCGCCGCGCTGTAGCTTCTCGACCTTGTCGAGGAAGCGCTGCTCGAGGCGCTTCTTCGACTCGTCGTACTGCTTCCGCATGGCCTCGATTTCGGTCATCAGGGCGTCGTCGCCGACGGCGAACAACCACCACTGCGAACGCGGGAACTCGCTCATCCCCTCGCGGGTGATGACCGTGTCCTTCTTGAAGCCCTTCGGACCAGCAAGGCCGGTCTTGCCGGTCAGGATCTCGGCCAGACGCGCAAAGGTGTTGCGGTCCAGGATCGCCTGCTCGTCGTCGCGGTCCTTGGCAAGACGCTCGATCTCCTCGCGCTCGATCGCCTGGGCGCGCTCGTCCTTGTCGACGCCGTGGCGATTGAACACGCGCACTTCGACGATGGTGCCCTGCACGCCCGGCGGAACACGCAGCGAGGTGTCGCGGACATCCGAAGCCTTCTCGCCGAAGATGGCGCGCAGAAGCTTCTCTTCCGGCGTCATCGGGCTTTCGCCCTTCGGCGTGATCTTGCCGACCAGGATGTCACCCGCAGCGACTTCCGCGCCGATATAGACGATGCCGGCTTCGTCGAGGTTCTTCAGCGCCTCTTCCGAAACGTTCGGAATGTCGCGCGTGATTTCCTCAGGGCCGAGCTTCGTATCGCGGGCCATGACCTCGAACTCCTCGATATGGATCGAGGTGAAGATGTCTTCCGAGACGATCTTCTCCGAGAGCAGGATCGAGTCCTCGAAGTTGTAGCCGTTCCACGGCATGAACGCGACGAGCACGTTGCGGCCGAGAGCCAGTTCGCCGAGCTCCGTCGACGGGCCGTCGGCGACGATGTCGCCCTTCTTGATCATGTCGCCGACGCGCACCAGCGGACGCTGCGTGATGCAGGTCGACTGGTTCGAGCGCTGGAACTTCTGCAGACGGTAGATGTCGACGCCCGGCTTGGTCGGGTCCATCTCGTCGGAGGCGCGGATAACGATACGCGTCGCGTCGACCTGGTCGACGATGCCGGCGCGGCGGGCAGCGATGGCGGCACCCGAGTCACGGGCGACGACCGCTTCCATGCCGGTGCCGACGAAGGGCGCGTCGGCACGAACCAGCGGCACCGCCTGGCGCTGCATGTTCGAGCCCATCAGCGCGCGGTTGGCGTCGTCGTTCTCAAGGAACGGGATCAGCGCGGCGGCGACCGAAACGAGCTGCTTCGGGGACACGTCCATGAAGTCGACCTTGTCGACCGGCGTGACGATGACTTCACCGGCGCGGCGGCAAACGATCAGGTCGTCGGTCAGACGGCCGCTCGCATCGGTCGCGGCGTTCGCCTGGGCGACGTTGTACTTCGCCTCCTCCATCGCCGAGAGATAGATGATCTCGTCGGTGAGCTGGCCGTCGCGGATGCGGCGGTAGGGGCTCTCGATGAAGCCGTACTTGTTCACCCGCGCGAAGGTGGCGAGCGAGTTGATCAGTCCGATATTCGGACCTTCCGGCGTTTCGATCGGGCAGATGCGGCCGTAATGGGTCGGGTGCACGTCGCGCACCTCGAAGCCGGCGCGCTCGCGGGTCAAACCACCCGGGCCAAGCGCCGAAAGACGGCGCTTGTGAGTGACTTCCGAAAGCGGGTTCGTCTGGTCCATGAACTGCGAGAGCTGCGACGAGCCGAAGAACTCGCGCACGGCGGCAGCCGCCGGCTTGGCGTTGATCAGGTCCTGCGGCATCACCGTGTCGATATCGACCGACGACATGCGCTCCTTGATGGCGCGCTCCATGCGCAGCAGGCCCAGGCGGTACTGGTTCTCCATGAGCTCGCCGACCGAGCGCACACGGCGGTTGCCGAGATGGTCGATGTCGTCGATCTCGCCCTTGCCATCGCGCAGGTCGACCAGCGCCTTGACGACCGCGAAGATGTCCTCCTTGCGCAGGATGCGCACGGTGTCTTCGGCGTCGAGATCGAGACGCATGTTCATCTTCACGCGACCGACGGCCGAAAGGTCGTAGCGCTCCGAGTCGAAGAACAGCGACTGGAACATGTTCTCGGCGGTCTCGAGCGTCGGCGGCTCGCCGGGACGCATCACGCGGTAGATGTCGAACAGCGCTTCCTCGCGGCGCGAGTTCTTGTCCACGTTGAGCGTGTTGCGGATGTAGGGACCGACCGTGATGTGGTCGATATCCAGCACCGGGATCTCGTCGAAACCTTCATCGGTCAGGAGCTTGAGCAGCTTCTCGCTGATCTCCTCGCCCGCCTCGGCGAAGACCTCGCCGGTCGCCGGATTGACCAGATCCTCGGCAATGTACTGGCCGTAGAGATCCTCGTCAGTGGCGCGCAGGAACTTCAGGCCCTTCTCGGCGAGCTGGCGGGCGGTACGGGCGACCAGCTTCTTGCCGGCCTCGACCACGACCTCGCCGGTGTCGGCGTCGATCATGTCGACCGTCGCCTTGAAGCCCTTCATGCGCTCGGCGTCGTAGGGAACGCGCCAGCCCTGCTTATCCTTGGCGTAGGCGATGTGGTTGTAGAAGCGGCTGAGGATCTCCTCGCCGTCCATGCCGAGGGCGAACAGCAGCGACGTCACCGGGATCTTACGCTTCCGGTCGATACGCGCGTAGACGATGTCCTTGGCGTCGAACTCGATGTCGAGCCAGGAGCCGCGATAGGGAATGATGCGCGCGGCAAAGAGCAGCTTGCCCGACGAATGGGTCTTGCCCTTGTCGTGATCGAAGAACACGCCCGGCGAACGGTGCATCTGCGAGACGATCACGCGCTCGGTGCCGTTGACGATGAAGGTGCCGTTATCCGTCATGAGCGGCATGTCGCCCATGTAGACATCCTGCTCCTTGATGTCCTTGACCGACTTCGCCTGGGTGTCGGGATCGATATCGAACACGATCAGGCGCAGCGTCACCTTGAGCGGGGCCGAGAAGGTCATGCCGCGCTGACGGCATTCGTCGACGTCGTATTTCGGCGGCTCGAAGGTGTATTTCACGAATTCGAGCAGCGAAGCGCCAGCGAAATCGCCGATCGGGAACACCGACTTGAAGACGGACTGCAGGCCCTCGTCGGAGCGGCCGCCCTTGGGCTCGTCCACCATCAGGAACTGGTCGTAAGACGCCTTCTGAACCTCGATGAGGTTCGGCATCTGCGCGACTTCCTTGAGTTTTCCGAAGAACTTGCGGACGCGTCTGCGGCCCTGGAGCGAATTGACCATGTTGTTCCTCGCGATCTCTCTCGGACGGCTCACCCGGCGGCCCGCTCGCGGACCAGTCTTGGCAGCCACAGGCCGCCGGGGGAGCCGTTCGGCGCTTCGGCGCGCCGACATCAACTGAACTGGCCTTCCCGATGGAGCTCGTGCCCCGGAAAGCCTCTTGCATTCCTTGCGCCGCATTCCGCTTGCCGGAAACGACGCAACAGCCCCGGAGGCGGAAGACCGCCCCGGGACTGTCGTGTACGACTAGGGTCGGACCGGCATCAGCCGGCCCTGCTCACTTGAGCTCGACCTTGGCGCCGACGGCCTCGAGCTGCTTCTTGAGCTTCTCGGCCTCGTCCTTGGTCACGCCTTCCTTGAGCGGCTTCGGAGCGGCTTCCACCAGATCCTTGGCTTCCTTCAGGCCGAGACCGGTGATGGCGCGGACTTCCTTGATCACTTCGATCTTCTTGTCGCCGGCGGCGGCGAGAACGACAGTGAACTCGGTCTGCTCTTCAACAGCGGCAGCCGGAGCGCCACCGGCCGGGCCAGCCGCAACAGCGACGGCGGCAGCAGCGGAAACGCCCCACTTCTCTTCGAGAAGCTTGGCGAGGTCAGCGGCCTCGAGGACGGTCAGGGAGGACAGCTCGTCAACGAGCTTAGCAAGATCAGCCATGGTATGTTCCTACGATAAAGAGGTTCGAACGTTGATCAGGTTGGCAGACGGCCTCAGGCCGCATCCTTGTCGGCATATGCCTGAAACACGCGAGCGAGCTTTGCAGCAGGCGCTGTCGAGAGCTGAGCGATCTTGGTTGCCGGGGCCTGGAGAAGGCCGAGCAACTTGGCGCGCAGTTCGTCGAGCGAGGGCATCGTGGCCAGGGCCTTGACACCATCCGGGTTCAGGGAGGTCTTGCCCATCGCGCCACCGAGGATGACAAGCTTGTCATTGTCCTTGGCGAAAGCGACGGCGACCTTCGGCGCCGCGACCGGATCGCTGGAATAAGCGATCAGGGTGGGGCCCTTCAGCAGGGGGCTGATGGACGCGACGTCGGTGCCTTCAAGAGCGATCTTGGCCAGCCGGTTCTTTGCGACCTTCACAGTGGCGCCATTGGCCTTCATCTCACGACGAAGCTTCTGGAACTGTGCCACCGTCAAACCCGCATAGTGGGCCACAACAACGACCGACGTGTTTGCGAACACGCCGTTCAGTGTCGCGACGGCATCATTCTTTGCCGCTCTTTCCACTGGGCTCTCTCCGGTAGGCGGCAAGACGAAACCTTGCCGCCAGTTGCACTTGTCGCGCAGGCTAGGCCGATTGACACCGGCCGGTCACATGCGCGACGCTCAGTGCCCTGTCCCCTTCCCCGGCATCAGCCACGGTCGGGCGAGATGGTTCGAACCGTCTCGAGGTCTCTCGACCTCGGGTAAGCTCTTGCACCGTCTATGCAGGCCTCTTGGCGAAATTATGCCCTCGGGCGAACCCGAAGCGCACCTGCAGTCTCAGACAGGACTGGGTGATTCCGGCACGAAGATCGCTCCGCGCGCCCGAAAAACCCATTCTTCGACGGTAAACCGTCGAAAAACGCGAAACGGACCTCCTCGTGCAAAGCACGCGGAAGCCCTGATCACTTATGGAAACATCGGGATGTCATAGCGACTTCCCTCGCTTCTGCCAAGTGGTGTCTTGATCCCGCGAGATCAAGACGAGCTTGCGGCCGGCGCGAAGCCGGCCGCATGGGAGCCTATCAGCCGCCCAGAACCGTGTTCGGCTCGATCTTGACGCCCGGACCCATGGTCGAGGAGATCGCGACGCGCTGGACATAGGTGCCCTTGGCGCCGGCGGGCTTCGCCTTGGCAACCGAATCCGCGAAGGCACGGATGTTCTCTTCGAGCTTCTCAGCCGTGAACGAGACCTTGCCGACGGCGGCATGCACGATGCCGGCCTTCTCGACGCGGAACTCGACCGAGCCACCCTTGGAGGCTGCAACCGCGCTGGTCACGTCCATGGTCACCGTCCCGACCTTCGGGTTCGGCATCAGGCCGCGCGGGCCGAGCACCTTACCGAGGCGGCCGACGAGCGGCATCATGTCCGGGGTCGCGATGCAGCGATCGAAATCGATCGTGCCCTTCGAGACGATGTCGACCAGTTCCTCGGCGCCAACGACGTCGGCCCCGGCCTTCTTGGCCTCCTCGGCCTTGGCGCCACGAGCGAACACGGCGACGCGCAGGACGCGGCCCGAGCCGTTCGGCAGGTTGCAGACGCCACGGACCATCTGGTCGGCGTGACGCGGATCGACACCGAGATTCATCGCAACTTCGACGGTCTCGTCGAACTTGGCGGTGGCGCGGCCCTTGATCAGGGCGACGGCTTCGGTGAGCGGGTAGAGCTTGGTGCGGTCGATGCCCTCACGGGCCTTGACGACGCGTTTTCCGACGTGTGCCATTGATCCGTTCCCCTCAGCCCACGACTTCCAGGCCCATGGACCGGGCAGAACCCCGGATCATGGCCACGGCCGATTCGACGTTATCGCAGTTCAGATCGGCCATCTTCTTCTCGGCGATCTCCTTGAGCTGCGCCGAGGTGACCTTGCCGACATTGCCGCCGCGACCCGGGGTCTTCGAACCCGAGGTCAGGCCGGCCGCCTTCTTGAGGAAGTACGAAACCGGCGGCTGCTTCATCTCGAAGGTGAAGGAGCGATCCTGATACGCGGTGATGATCACCGGGATCGGCATGCCCTTTTCCATCTGCGCGGTCTTCGCATTGAAGGCCTTGCAGAATTCCATGATGTTGAGGCCGCGCTGACCCAGCGCCGGACCGATCGGCGGCGACGGATTGGCCGCGCCCGCCGGAACCTGAAGCTTCACGTAGCCCGTGATCTTCTTTGCCATGATGGCTGCTCCTGCCGTCCGAACCGGTGCCTACCGGAACGACGACGACCCCTCCCGGACAAAACGCGTCCCGGGCCGGGGTGGTTGCAGAGCGTGGTGCGGCGAGGAATTCCGGTTGGCAAACCGGCACGCCTTCCACGCATGTGAGGCGCGGCCTATGGCATACTCGGGAACGAAGGGGAAGAGCTTTCGCGCTGCGGCATCTTCGCGGCCGCCCTTGAAGAGCGCCCCGCACCCCGCTGGACATAGTCGCCGAGCGCAATGCCGATGTGCAAGACGACCAGCCCCATCAGGACGAAGGCAAGCCAGGCATGGCTCTTGAGCAGTTGCTCGGAATAGCCGGCCCCTTCCGGCCAGATCGCCGGCAGCGTCAGGCCAAGGGCGAGTTCCCGCGCACCAAAATCGGACACGCCGGCCCAGCCGAGCATCGGCACGATGATCAGCGCGGCATAGAGCACGCCATGGACCGCCCTGTCTCCGCCCCCTTCCCGCCAGTGACCGGTCAGGCGCGCGAGCACCCTGTAGGCCATGCGGAAGAGCACGAGCCCGAACAGCCCCGCACCGGTCGTCTTGTGCAAGGTGTAGAGCGTGTCCGCCATCGGCCCATCGCCGATCTGCTTCATCAAGACACCGGAGCAGAAGAGCACGAGGACCAGCACCGCGGTGGCCCAGTGCAGCAGCTTTGCCAGGAACGGGAAGCTGCGCTGCCCCGCGCGATGCGCGGCGGCGCCCACCACAAGCCCCTCCCGGGACGGCGATATCGGCATGGTCATGCGCGCATCCGTTGCGTCTCGGACATGAAGCCATCGACGGTCTGACGGAGTTCGGCAGCCTGGCGGCCGAGATCGGCAGACGCGTGCGTGACCGTCTCGGCAGTCCGACGCCAATCCTCGACCATGCCGGCGACCTGTTCGACCTGATCAGCCAGGAGGCGGACATCGCCGGCGGTCTTGCTTGTGCTCTCGCTGATCGAGCGAGAGCTCGCATCCTGCTTGCGTGCCAGATCGGCGATCGAATCGGCAGCGCGCTCCACCTGGTTGACCGAGGTGACCAGCGCACCGACCCGCATGGTGATGCGCTGAGCCGCGACATTGATCGAATCGAGCCCGCTCCGGACCTGATCGGTCGCTTCGGCGGAGCGGTTTGCCAGCTGCTTGACCTCGGCTGCAACCACGGCGAAGCCGCGGCCACTCTCTCCGGCCCGGGCCGCCTCGATCGTGGCGTTGAGTGCGAGCAGATTGGTCTGGTTCGCGACCGTACCGATGATCTTGATGATCTCCCAAATTGCCCCAACCGCCTCGCATAGCACCACCGTATCGGCCGTGGCCTCCTCGACCAACACCTTGGCGGCGGTCGCAACCTCTGTCGTCCGCTGTGCCTCGCCAGCCGTCGTCGTCAACAGGCGCGAGATATCGATCAGCGAGCGCGAGACATCGTCGACATGGGTCGAGGCCCGCTGCGTCGAGCCGGCTGCGGCGGCCGCTCGCTCGTCCACGGAGCCCGAAAAGCGTGCGAGCTCGCCCGACGCGCCCGACATGCGCGCCGCATGTTGCTCCAGCACCGTTGCAATCGAAGCGATGCGCTGCTGGAAGGCCTGCCCCTGCAATTGGAGACGGTCACGCCGCTCGACCTCGTGCGACAGCACCTCGAGACGCTGTTTGGCCGCCTCCTGCTGGGCCTGCTCGCCGCGCAGATGGGCCAGCAGCGCCCGCGCCAGCATGCCGATCTCATCGCGCCGGATCGCCAGCTTGCCGATCCAGGCCCGGTCCCGCTCGACCGAGCCCAGGGCGCGCGCCATCCCGGTGATCGGCCGCACCAGCCAGCGATATTCCAGCGTGATGACGAGAACGACCAGGAACATGCCGAGCAGCGACAGCAGCAGCTTGTTCTGCCGGGCGTTGTCGACATGCAGAGCCAGCCGACCGCTGACCTCGGTCATGCCCTCGTTCAAGGCGACGCGCAGTTCGTTGCGCTTCGCGGCGAGCCGCTTCAGCGATTCGCGCGCTCCGATATGGTCCGATCCGACCTGCCCCGACAGCTCTCCGAGAAGATCGACAGCCTCCTGCGCGCGCGCATGGACGGAGCCGTGAAGGCGCATGGCGATATCGGCGACGCTCCGCGCCACCACTTCGATATCGGCTTTCTCCGCGGGCGGCCCGCTATCGGACAGAAGCGAGGCGTTCAGCCGCTGATAGGCGGAATCGGCTTGGGCGAGCGCATCACCCGCGCCAGCATAAGCCACCAGATCCCGCGAGAATTGCGTCAGGCGGATCGAGCTGACGACATCGGCGGCGGCAAGGAGAAGCGCAACAAGACCAAGCAGCGCGCCCCAGACGGCAAGACGCTGACCGACAGTTGCCTTGAAGCTCTTCGGAAACATGCAAGCCCGCGCCGGATTTTCGGCGCGGACCTTGCGTCAGCATCGCTTAAAAGTGCCTTAACCAACAAGCTGCCGCAGAAAAATGCGGCCCTCGTGCAAGAGCGCGATCAGATCTTCTCGACCTGGCCGTATTCGAGCTCGACCGGCGTGGCGCGGCCGAAGATCGAGACCGCGACCTTGAGGCGGGCGCGTGCGTGATCGACGTCCTCGACGACACCGTTGAACGAGGCGAAGGGGCCGTCGGCAACCTTGACCTGCTCGCCAACCTCGAAGACCACCGTCGGCTTCGGGCGTTCGATGCCCTCGGCGACCTGGCCCTTGATCCGCATCGCCTCATGCTCGGGGATCGGCATGGGCTTGGCCTTGTCGGCCCCCAGGAAGCCGGTGACCTTCGGCGTGTTCTTGATCAGGTGATAGACCTCGTCGGTCATCTCGCACTTCACCAGGACGTAGCCCGGGAAGAACTTGCGCTCGGCGTCCACCTTGCGGCCACGACGAACCTCGACGACCTTCTCGGTCGGGACCAGCACCTCGTCGAACTTGTCGGCGAGATTGCGCTGCGCCGCCTGATCGCGGATCGACTGCGCGACCTTGTTCTCGAAGTTGGAATAGGCGTGGACGATGTACCAGCGGGTGCTCACGTCAAAACTCCGCTCAGCGTGCGCCAAGGATGAAACCGAGCGACCAGCGAATGATCGTATCGGTAAAGAGGAAGAACAGGCTCGCAGCCACGACCATGGCCAAGACGAGGCCGGTGGTGATCAGCGTCTCGCGCCGCGACGGCCAGGTAACCTTCGCGGCCTCCGAGCGCACCTCCTGCAGGAACTGGAAGGGGTTGGACTTCGCCATTGAGTGGTCACCTCGGTTTCGGGCCGCGCCCGATTCGGACGTCCTGAAAGATTCGCGGCGCGGGGCTCAGGGAGCCGCGCGCCGTCATGAGGCCTCTTACAACGCTCCGGCACGTTAGCCAAGCGCTTTTGATCCGAGCGCTCTCGTCAACCTCGGGGTGCTGCGGGCTTGCGGCCAGGCGATCAGCAGGAAGGGCGGACGTTCGCGCTCCCTCGCCCACTCCGGATGTTCGCCAACCTGATCCGGACCGGCCCCCCCATTCCTCGAGATGGGTCAGGATGAATCCGGCCGCCAGCAACAACTGGAGATAGGTTCCGATCGTTCTATGCTGCTTGATGATGCCCTCGGCCAGCCAGTTCGTCCGGCGCGGCCCTTCGTCGAGATAGGCCCCGACCGGCCATGTCGGCAGCCCCGATGCGTCGCTTGACCAATCCTGGTGCCGGGGCGCCGTCATTATCGGGTGCTCGACGGAGCAGACCAGCACGCCACCAGGAGCGAGTGCTGCATGAACTCGGGCAAGCCAACTTTCGAGCCCCGTCAGATAGTGGAAAGCGAGCGAGCTGTAGGCCAGGTCGAGGGCCTCCGCCTCCGGGCTGAACTGCTCCAGATCAGATTTGAGATAGGACACTGCCGGGTCGCGCGTCTCCGCATGAGCCCGCGCCAGCATCCGCTCGGAAAGCTCGACGCCCAGGACGCTCGCCGCGCCCTGCCCGGCTGTCCAGCGGCAGAACCAGCCAAAACCGCAGCCAAGATCGAGCACGCGCTTGCCGCGCAGTTCCGGCAGGAGGCGGCGCAGCGCATCCCACTCGGGGGCGACGTCAAGACCGTGGATCGAGCGTGGAGCTGGCTGTAACCTTGGAAAAGGTCTCGTCGCCGTAGATGTTCTGCGTCATCGCAGTACGATCGCGAGACTGGCAGGGGCGGCAGGGCTCGAACCTGCGACACCCGGTTTTGGAGACCGGTACTCTACCAACTGAGCTACACCCCTGTAGTCGCGCAGTGCTTTGCCCCAACCCGCCGCGCATTTCAAGTCGAAAAAGAACCGATGTCGACAAGGCTGTGAGCAAAAAGAAAGGGCGGCGTTTCCGCCGCCCTTTCCGAACGCGATGGCGCGCTGTCGATCAGGCGATGATGCTGGCGACGACGCCGGCGCCGACGGTCCTGCCGCCTTCGCGGATGGCGAAGCGCAGCTTCTCCTCCATCGCGATCGGCACGATCAGGTGCACTTCCATGGTGATGTTGTCGCCAGGCATCACCATCTCGGTGCCCTCAGGCAGGTGCACCACGCCGGTCACGTCCGTCGTGCGGAAGTAGAACTGCGGGCGGTAGTTGGTGAAGAACGGCGTATGGCGGCCGCCCTCTTCCTTCGTCAGGATGTAGGCCTCAGCCTTGAACTTGGTGTGCGGCTTCACCGAACCCGGCTTGCACAGAATCTGGCCGCGCTCGACGTCCTCGCGCTTCGTGCCGCGCAGCAGCGCGCCGATGTTGTCGCCAGCCTGGCCCTGGTCCAGCAGCTTGCGGAACATCTCGACGCCGGTCACCGTCGTCTTCACGGTGTCCTTCAGGCCGACGATCTCGATTTCCTCGCCGACCTTGACGATGCCGCGCTCGACGCGACCGGTCACCACCGTGCCAC
>NZ_JBFRGS010000039.1:0-21152 GCF_052115465.1 Allobosea sp. 2RAB26
GAAGCCAATGCGGAGAATGTACCGTTTCCCGACCAGCATTTCGATTTCATCCTGGTCTTCACGGTGTTCTCCTCGATTTTGAGCCCCCTCATGGCCAGAAACGTGGCGCGCGAGATCAATCGCGTCCTGACTCCGAACGGAGTGATCATCTGGTATGACATGCGTTACCCCAATCCGTGGAACCGCAATGTCAGGGCCATGACACGGCGCCACATCCAGGACCTGTTTCCCGAGTTTGAGAGTGAACTGGCCTCGAAAACGTTGATTCCCCCCATTGCCTACCGTCTCGGCGCTCTCACCGACCCGCTCTATCCGGCGCTGACATTCTTCCCCGCCTTTCGATCGCACTATTTCGGCATGCTGCAACGGGCGTCTGCCGCCGTGGCCGAACCTGGAGGGACCGTGTCTCGCTATCGCGCAAGAACGAACTCCCTCCCCAACGGAGCGTCTCAGTCTAATTTCCGGCGCCTGCTGCCTGGCACGCGGCGGCCCCCAGCCCTGCCTGGGACGCGACGTGGCTAATCTCAGTTAGCCGCCTTGCGTCCCAACAAATTCATGGATGCCGTTTACTGCAGGATCGGCGGCCAGTTCGGTAGCGAGGTTATCAGCTGGAACGCGAAGACCCCCAAAATTGGTGTGAAAAGCACGGGCGAATTTCTCCTCAGCGAAACTCATGCGGATAGCTCCGTTGTCTCGCGGCACAGTGACGGCGCGATAGGGGATTGCCCATTGATCGATCCAAGCTTCCATCGCAGCCAACCGGACCAGAAAGCCATCTTGCACGGTCTTAGCCGATTGATCATGGTTCAGGACTGGCGGCAGCCAACGCCACGCCAAAGGACATGGGTTGATGTCGCGTAGGGGCGCGAGTGTCTGGGTCTTGGGGTTGACCGGCGCGTGCGCTCTTCCAATCAGCTTGGCTCTGTGGCTGATGCCAATTGGGTTATCGACCAAGGCTGAAGAGGGGGCGGTATCGTCAGTACCCGTCGTCGCCGCTGACGCCCGTCGTGCCGATGTGCCGATCTTCCTGACAGGGTTGGGAACCGTTGTCGCGTTCAACAGCGTGGATTTGACCAGCCGCGTCGATGGGCAGATCCAAAAGTTCGGTTTTGACGAAGGCAAGGACGTGCGTGCAGGGGACGTGCTCGTCGAGATCGACCCGGCGCCGTACCAAGCCGCGCTTGCTCAGGCCGAGGCGGCGAAACTGAAGGACGAAGCCCTGGTAGCGAACGCGCGCGGAGGAACTCGCGGCGAAGGGCACGAATTCGGCTCAGCAACGGGATACTGCCCGCGCCCAGGTCGCACAATTGGAGGCAAGCACAAAGTCGGATCAGGCCGCGATCGATGCGGCGAGAACTCAGCTAGACTATTGCAAGATTCGATCCCCGATCGACGGTAGAACGGGAACCCGACTTGTCGATGTCGGCAACATCGTGCATGCGAGTAGCACCACCAGCATCGTCACGATCAAACAGATCCATCCGATATGGGTCGAGTTCTCCCTGCCCGCGCAGAATCTAGCCGAAGTGCGGGCTGGCATGAAGGCGGCCGAGCTTCCGGTCGTAGCTCTTGACCGCTCCGGCAATCCGCTAGCGTCCGGCAAGCTTACCGTCGTCGACAATCAGGTTAACGTCGCAACCGGCACGGTCCGCTTCAAGGCCGTATTCCAAAACATTGACGAAACGCTGTGGCCAGGAGAGTTCGTGGGCATCCGCCTCCAGCTCGATCTGCGCCGCAACGTGGTGACAATCCCGCTCACGGCGGTGCTGCGCGGCCCCGAGGAGACCTACGCCTTTGTAATCGGCCACGATCGTGTCGTCCGCAAGCAGCCGATCACAGTCGGCTTTGCTAACACTGCCATTGCAATCATCGACAGCGGACTGGAACCTGGCGATCAGGTCGTAATTGACGGCCAGTATAGAATTCAATCGGGCACGCCGGTGACCATTGTGCCTGACGCAACAAGGATTATGAATTGAGCATGTGAGGCAGCAGAAATGAACGTCTCCGCTCCCTTCATCGTCCGACCGATCGCTACAGCCCTCGTGATGATCGGCCTGACGCTTGTGGGGCTGGTGGCATATTTCGCTCTACCGATCGCGGGCGTGCCACAGGTCGACGTTCCGACCATTCAGATCACCTCCCAATTGCCTGGCGCAAACGCAGAGACGATGGCGACTTCGGTCGCGGCTCCGCTTGAGCAACAGCTCGCCCTGATTTCAGGTGTCACGTCGATCAGCTCCAGCTCATCGCTTGGGCGTACAGCCATCCAGATTGAATTCAATCTCAACCGCAACATTGATGGCGCTGCCCTCGATGTGCAAACGGCGATCAATGCTGCGGGCGGTCAACTGCCTAGGAATTTGCCCAATCCGCCGACCTACGAGAAGGTCAATCCCGCCGACGCCCAACTGATGTCGATAGCGGTTACCTCGGACGATCTGCCGATCTCGAAGGTCGATGATTTCGTCGAGAACTATCTGGCGTTGCAAATCTCGCGCATCACCGGCGTAGGCCTGGTTGATTTCCACGGCCAGCAGAAACCGGCTGTCCGTGTGCAGGTCGACCCTATGGCCATCTCGGCCCTTGGTCTTAGCCTCGAGGAGGTGCGCACCGCCCTTAGCACGGCGACGGTGAACGCGCCCAAAGGCACACTGGACGGCCCTCGGCAGTCTCTGACGCTCGATGCCACCGACCAACTGTTTGCGGCGTCATCTTTCGAGTCCGTCATCATCGCTTATCGCAACGGTGCACCGATCAGAGTCGGCGACATAGGCAAGGCGGTCGATGGTGTCGAAGACATTCGCCAAGCGGCATGGCTCGGCGACAAGCGTGCCGTGATCATCGATGTCCACAAGCAACCGGGCTACAACATCAATCAAACCGTCCAGTTGGTGAAGGACGCTCTTCCCGGTCTTCAACGCAACCTGCCGCCGTCGGTCAAGGTACAGGTGCTTGGTGATCGCACGCAAACGATCCGCGCTTCCGTCTTCGATGTCCAGATCACGATGGCGTTGAGCATCGGCCTAGTGGTGCTGGTGGTCTTCCTGTTCCTTCGCCGAGTTCGAGCTACGCTCATTCCGAGCATCACCATTCCGGTCTCGCTGCTTGCCTCCTGCGCGGTGATGTACGTTCTCGGTTATACGATCGACAATGTCTCGTTGATGGCCCTGACCATCGCCGTCGGCTTCATCATCGATGACGCTGTCGTCATGGTCGAGAACATCGTCAGGCACGTCGAAGCCGGGGAGCGCCCGATCGAAGCCGCCCTAAAGGGATCGCAGGAAGTCGGCTTTACCATCGTGTCGATGACGTTGTCGCTCGTCTCCGTCTTCATACCTCTGTTGTTGATGAGCGGCTTGATCGGGCGCCTGTTCCGCGAATTCGCCGTCACCCTCAGCGTCGCAATCCTTGTGTCCGGGCTGGTTTCCTTGACGCTTACGCCGATGATGTGCGGACAACTGCTGCAACCGGTTGACCATGGGCGCAAGCAAGGCTGGCTTGCAGCCGCCCTGGAGGATGCTTTCGAATTTTCGCTACGCGGCTACGGAGCCAGTCTGCGTTTCGCGCTCCGACACCGCCTCGTCATCATGGCCCTGTTCGCCACAACACTCGTCGGCACTGCATATCTTTACGTGATCATCCCCAAGGGCTTCTTCCCTCAGCAGGACAACGGCACCATCCAAGGAAGCACGGAGGCGGCGCAGGACATCTCCTACATGGCCATGGTCGAGCATCAGCACCGGGTCGCCAAGGTCGTGACGAACGATCCGGACGTGCAGACGGTCTATACTTGGGTTGGCGCCAATCCGACGGTCAACAGCGGCCGTGTCATGATCGACCTGAAGCCCTTCAGCCAGCGTAAGGCTAGTGCTACCGAGGTGATCGCAAGATTGCGCAAAGTCACTCTGAAGGTACCCGGCATCCTCTTGTTTGGGCAGGCGAGGCAGGATGTTCAGATCGGTGCTCGGATCAGCAAGACCCAGTATCAATACACGCTCCAGGATCCCGATGTCGCCGAATTATTTCATTGGGCGCCGGTGGTTCTAAAAAAGCTCTCCGAACTTCCGCAATTGCAGGACGTGACGGGCGACCTCCAGGCAAGCGCGCCACGCATGACTTTGAAGATCGACCGCGATGCCCTCGGGCGGCTGGGTGTCACGCCGCAGGCGGTCGACGATACGCTCTACGATGCCTTCGGCCAGCGCCAGGTCGCGACCATCTTTGGGCAGCTCGACCAGCATCACGTCATTCTGGAGCTGGAGCCGCGGTTTCAAGAGGATGTCTCCGCTCTCGATCGGCTGTATGTTCGCTCAACCATCACCGGGAGAATGGTGCCGCTTTCCGTTCTTGTCAGCTATGAGACATCAGTCGCGCCGCTGACGATCAATCATCAGGACCAGTTTCCGTCGGTCACCCTTTCGTTCAATCTCGCTGCGGGCCATTCGCTGGGCGAAGCGCTCGATGCCATAAGCAACATGGAGCGGACGATGGCGAAGCCGGCGAGGCTTACCGCCCGCTATCAAGGTTCAGCAAAGGTCTTTGAAAGTTCCCTTGCCAACCAGCCCTATCTGATCCTGGCAGCCGTCGTCGCGGTATATATCGTTCTTGGCGTGCTCTATGAGAGCTTCGTCCATCCGATCACCATATTGTCCACGCTGCCCTCAGCCGGCGTAGGGGCCTTCCTGGCCCTGTTGGCTCTGGGCTACGAGTTTTCGCTCATCGCCATGATCGGCGTGATCCTGCTCGTCGGCATCGTCAAAAAGAACGCCATCATGATGATCGATTTCGCTCTTGCGCGAGCGCGCACCCATGAAGTGAGTCCAGAGGAATCTATCTATGAAGCCTGCCTGTTGCGCTTCCGGCCCATCATGATGACGACGATGGCGGCGCTGCTGGGCAGTCTGCCATTGGCCCTGGGCATCGGTGCCGGATCGGAACTGAGGCGCCCGTTGGGCATCGCGATCGTCGGGGGATTGATGCTGTCCCAATTACTGACGCTCTATACGACGCCGATCATCTACATCTACCTGAACAAATTGACGGGTCGAGCGAAGAAGGACCTCTCTCCGGTGGAGGAAAACGCGGTTCTGCCGCGCATTCCTCGTGCCGCAGAGTGAACGTCGGTGAGGAGCCTGGAACCTTTCCGGTTCGGTCAGTTACTAGGTGCCCGGTGGTCTTTGCTACCGAATGCCGGACTTTCGAGGCTCATGCTTCGTTGGCCGCAGCGGTACGCCAATGCTATGCAAGGGGTTTAGTTGTTCGAGGATTATGAATTGGCTACTGTTCACTGAGTTCTCAAGCGGCCTAGGCTTTCGAGGGTGCCGACGATGCTGATGGCAAAGTTCGGTTGAGCGTCTCGGAGGCGTTGAGACCCTCATCAGGGCGGTAAGCCATTCATCATGCTATCGTCTCGAGCGATCGGGTGGTCTTTGCTACCTAATGCCGGGAAAAATCCTCAACAACGGCCTCACCAAAGGGCCCTGATCAGAGTTGCCCAGGGGCGCCTGTCCGCAGCCTCTAGGGTCTCCAGAAACAGATTGTCCCTGGGCCAAAGGTTCCGGAGGTTCGAGCAGTGGTCGCATTGGCGGCCGTCCGGGTGGGCGAGTAGGCGAGCGATATCCAGAAGGCCCCTCTGGTCGGAGTGCGGGGCGATTTGACAGCCGAGAAGCCGAGCCTGGAGCGCGCAGTCGATCTGGGCCGGCGCGAAACAGCGACTGGCGACACGAAACATCGGGAGATCGGCTTCCGAATCGCCAATGGCGATTGTTTCAGCATCAGGACTCAAGACCCAATCGCGCAGTGCCGTCAGGCCGACGCCCTTATCAGTCTCCTTTGCCACAATCGTGGTGTCGTTCATGGTCTTGTGGACCGAAAGCCGGTCCAGCCCCAGCTCGGTCATCAGATGAGCGATGGCGAGGGGCGGCAGGGGGGTGGGGGTACCAGGCCCGATGCCGAACCCGCGAAGCGCATTCACCAGGACGGAGAGCAACGCGCGCGGCATAGCCTGATAAGTGAAGGCCCGGATGGAGTACTGATGTCGGTCGTCGAGGAACACGCCAGGAATGTGGCGCAGGCGCGCGCGCAGTTCGGCCAATTGACGCGTGGCCTCCTCGCCTATGAGAACTTGCCCGCGCTGGCCCACCGCATCCCACATATAGCTGCCGTACTCGGCCACGCCTCCGGCGAAGCCGTAAGCCTGACAATAGGCCTTGACCTCTGAGACTGAGCGGGCCGTGTTCAGCGCCACGCAAAATCCGTGGGCACCCAATAGCGAGACGGCCTCGATCCCGTCAGCCGTGGTCGACGGGAACCCGAAACGGCGTTGATCCAGGACACCGTCGACATCCAGGGAGACAAGCGGCGAACGCCACTGCACATCCTGCGACGACCGACACAGAGCGCCGCAGAAATGCGCAGTCTGCTCCGTGAGAAAGTTCCAGGCGCTCAGGAACTGCTGATGGAGTTGCTGCTGTCTGTCGGCAGGCTGCGACTTGCAAAAAAGATGTTCCTGGGCCGAGGACATTGTCCAGAGACCAGCGAGCAACTTGTTGATGAAGAGGCGCTGCTCCAGCGCCTCGTCCCCGGTCATCTCGACATATCGCCGGATGAGCTTGTGCTCCTCCTCCGGCGAGAGCGCCAAAGTCAGGATCGTCTCCGCCAGATCATAAGCTGGGTCCGTCGTGTTCAACTCGGACTTGCCCATGCCGTGGTGTTCATAGTCTGTCTTGAGAGGCCCGTGCGGCCCCATGATCCACTCGGCACGTCCCATTTTCCCATCGATGAGCGTCGGCAGTGGGCTGCGGTGCCTGCACAGTCGCCGCTCGAGGCGTCGCCGCATCAGCGTGTGTCCCAAGAGCCAGGGATAAGCCCTGCCGAACGTCTTGCGCAGCAGCCGAAAGCCATCTTCATGCCGCTTGATGCTGCTGCCCGATCCCGGGGGGCGGCTCAGGGCAAGCCCGCGGGCTCTCGCGGCTACGTAGGAAGCCGATATTTCGATGAGCTCCTGCCGCGCGCCCACCCGCCGCTGGGCGGATGACGGCTGAGGATACCACTCCATGTAAACGATCCCATCGCGTAGTCCGAGGATGGGCGGGACGAACCCCGAGAGCCGGTGGCCGGCGAGAAACGCATGATAGCCGAGCCACCCCCAGCCGACGCTCTTGGCGAGGACGTACCGGGTCTCCTCTCCCCATCGCGTCTCGAGGCGAACTTCGTAGACCCGTTTGAGCCGAGCGCCACGATCGCCTGACGATAGGCTCTGCAAGCGTGCATTGAAATCATCGGCCGCCTTGCTGGCGACCAGGCGAATGCTGAGGATATCAGGGGCCTGGAAGTACTCAGCCAGCCGTTGTTCGACCAGTTTCGGGGCCAGCAAACGATACTTGTGCCATTGCTCGGGCTCGAGGCAGATGACAATTTGGTCGGATAATACTTTCAGGCAGTCTCTGCTTGCTGGATGATACGGGACGAGGGCTTTCAGCCTGTCGAGGGAAAAGCCTGCTCGACGCACGATATCAAGGGCCAGGACGATCGTGCCGGTGGTGTAGGGCGAGTCGTCCACGATCAGGGCCGTGAACCCGTGCCGGGCACAATGGTGCAACTGTTGACGCTCCCAGCGGCCGGGACCCTTGCCCGGGTGGATCGTCAGCGACCCCACCACCTGGTAGCCTTCAGCCTTGAGACAGGCTTGCAGCAGCGGAGCGAAATAGGAACCCGAGGTGCGCAACCCCACGATCAGGATTGCCGCGGAACGATCCGGAAAGCGGTCCGCGAAGCGCTGCCCGAGTGCCATGATGTCATAATGCGTCGTATCGAGCCTTCGGAACAGGGTCGGGGCGCCAACGTGTTTGGCCTGCAAATCGGGCGGCAGGGGAGGCGATACCAGCAATTCGGCCAAGCGCGCGGCTGACTCGGCGAACGCCGCGGGCGCCAATGGCTGCCCTCTGACGAGGATTGAGAGGAAATCGCCGAGGCCTGCCTGCCAGCGCTCCTGCCAACCGCGCATGCTTGTCCGACGCCGGTCCAAGCGGATATTCGCCGCTCCTTCCACGACGCGCGTGGCGCCATCCATTGCCCACATGGCGCCACGCCCAAGGCGCGTCATCAGACGCCCCGGTATCCTCACGGATGGCCCGCGCAAATAATCTTCGACGACGTACAGTAGTCCGCAGGACAGGAGGAATATGTTGGTCGCGACTTCGTTGGTCTGCCAGCCATTCAGGTTTAGCTGGAGCTTCCCGATCTCAAGCTCGAGATATTGAATAGTATCGCTGACGTCTGGGTAAGCATTAAGGCACCAAGTGTAGGCGCTGTAGAAGGCTAGCTCCGTCACTTGTGGGCATATATCCATCAATCTGCTCTGATGAGCAGGCCCCGATGCGCTGATTTTTATTTGGTTCATTTCGGAACCTATGCCAATTGGCTGCAAAAATGGCGCCATGCACGACGTTGTTACTTTCGCCTCCCGGCCCCAATCCGGATATGCCGCCGCACAGCTTCCGCAAACCTGTCGCAGCCGCTAGCGCAGCGGCCCTTGTCCAGGGAGGTATGAAGCTTGATAGGAAGGGGCAGCGCATCGAGGCTCGACTCGGTTGCCTCGGGCTCGCACTCATGGACCGTTCAAGTGTGGTGGAGTTCGCATCGGAGGCACCTACGCTGGAACGGCTGATGGGACAGTTGGGGTTCAAAGCGCGCACCACGACGCCGCTCTCTCAATCGCCCATACTCCGTAGAAAACACGATAGCGGGGCAAATGACCGAGCGACATCATTCGTTCGAATGAAGTGAGCAGAAACCGGATGAGGTGCGACCCATTTCAGCGGAACCGGCCGACCCTGCCGGAGAACTTTGTTCCGCAACCGACATTCAGAAAGGGCCGCTCTGATCACTCAAGTTGGTTTTCGGCGCGTAGGGTTTAGTTCTGATCTGGCGCAGGCCGAGCTGGCGGGCGCGACGAACGGTCGGCCAACCCGGCTACGCCCTCGGCGGCGAAGCGCGCGGACGGTCTTCAGGCTCACACCGACGCAAACCGCGATCTCGGAAAGCGCGCGCCCCTCTGCCGCCATCCGCACGATCCGCTCTCGACCCAGTCTCGTCTCCAAGTTCAGACTTGCTCAGCCGACTTCAAGCGATCGATAACTGGTTGACGGAATGGCAAATCACCCACCAGATCGGAGCCGTCGACGGTTCAGCGCTAGTCTTGTGCTCTGCCACTGAGCGGTTTGCGCACGCTTTTGCTGAGACCTTGGGCCTTAATCCCCCAAACGCCCCAGTAAATAATCAGAGCCAAGAATAACAGATGCACGAGCTCGATGGCGCTCCGGCCGATGCGCCTTGCCGAAGCCTCATGGCAGGATAGCGATCCGGGCGAGCAACTTGACCAGCTCCGCCTGACGCTTGGCATTGGTCTTGGCGAATAGTGCCGCCAATTGCGATCGGACGGTGGTGGGACTGACGTGCGAGTTGCGGGCGACATCACCCGGCGGCTCGCCGCGCGCCAATTGAAGCGCCACCCGGGTCTCTGCCATGGTCAGACCAGCGTTCGCCGAGACGGCAATGAATGCTCGCGTGTGAACCACCGTGTCAGGCCCCAGATCGGAGGCAGACATCGGCATCTCGCACCGAATTTCGTCATAGCCACTCATGTCTGCACTCCATCCACCACGATGATGCAGCGCGGATCGAAAGCTCTGTTCTCCCGATCCCCGTGGAGGTTTGGATAGCCGGCCTGGTTTGCAAAAATGCGCGTCTTGCCGATCCGATAGTCATGCGACCCATGGTCGTGCCCATGGATCCAGAGTTCAGGCTGAAACAGTTCGATCACACCACTGAGATCCGAGACGAAGGCCGGCGAAAGCGCACTTCCCTGGTGCCTCGGCTGGACCGATTGCGGGTGTGGCGCGTGATGCGTCACCACAACGGTCGGCCCGTCATGCGGTGTTGCTAGTTCCCTCCGAATAAAGGCGAGATCGAGCCGGTGCTCCGCCGCAGCGTGCCAGGGCATGAACCGACTGTAGTGACCGCTATCCTCACGATACCGAATGAGGCGGTGATCGTTCAGTTCCTGCCCGGCGAAGACCATCGACGGCTTGGGCGTGCCGAGAAGGCGATAGTCCGTCCAAAGCGTGCAGCCGATGAAGCGGACGCCATTGATGCTGACCACCCGTCGATGCAAAAAGTGAATGTCGGCGTTGTCAGCGACCCTTATGGCCTCGGCTAGATTCGACTTCATCTCGCTGCGGTAAAACTCGTGGTTTCCTGCGACATAGACGACGGGGCATCCCATTAGGGGACCGGACTCCCTTTGGCGGGCCATCCACTCGATCGCGCCGACAATAGGCTGACCAATGTCGCCAGCAAAAACGGCCACGTTGAATTCTGGCATGGGCGTCGGGAACTCAAATGGCCCGAACTCCAGATGAAGGTCCGAAATCACGAGCAGACGCATTCGCGCACCCGCTCGAGTAGCTGATGGATCTCAGGCGACTGCACTTCGTCAGCGGATATCCGGCGCTCTTCACGACCGTTCACAGCTGCTTCGAAGGCGTCGATAGTCATGGCGTGCATGCCGACGGCCCTCGGCCCCACGATATCTGCCTCTAGGGTGTCACCGATGAACAAGATCCGCTCGGCGCGAAGGCCGAGTTCCTCGCAAACGCAATGAAAGATTTCTGGCTGTGGCTTGATGAAGCCGACTTCAAACGAAAGGACGAGCGCGTCAGGAATACCTGGGAGGATAGCTAGCAGCGGTTCAGCATAAGGCTGAGCCAGATTCGAGCAGACTCCGATGCGCAAGTCAGCCCGTCGGAGCGCTGCCCAAAGCACCGCCATTCCGGGGCGCAGCTGGATAGAAGCCCGCTCGGCAAGATCGAGTTCCAGTTCCCGCAAACGCGCCTCGCCGATGACGATGGCAAGTTCTTTGGCAACCTCTCTAAGGCTCAACGGGCGGGTCAGAACGTCGACCGCACGGTGATCCGTCCCCTTTTCGTTCATCAGCCTTCGGAATGGACGGCGTTTATCTACCATTTTCACAAGCGTCCCGAACGCATCGAAACAGATTGCCCGGATTTCCGACATCAGGACCCGTCACTCCCACTTCAAGTCATCGTCGGTGTAGGGAGTGAAATCGCGATCGACGTCATTTGGACCAGGGCCGCCCTGAGTGAGGCCCATGAGATACCGACGGACGTTCATGATGTCCTCGACGCTGCCCTCCTTCATGAGGCTCAAGGGCGTCTGGCCTTGATACGGTTGTCCCGTGATTGAACCACGGAGCCAGAGTGGTTCGTCCTCGGAGGTGTAAAGATATCCTGCAGCCTCGGCCGCTCCGACGACGGCAGCAATGCGTTCCCCTGTATCGCTGCTCGTGACCAACGCCTCATTGGTCTGTTTGATCGCGATCCAGCGTCTCAACTGCTCAACGGATCCGCACCGCAGAATCCGAACCTGATCATCCTCCGACAGTCGCCAACGATCGGCGACCCGCAAAAACTCTCCGAGGCTCGGAGGGCGTATGCGTCGCCACTCCTCAAGGTTGCATGGCGCGCGCATTATCGGCATTCATCTTCAGGTGGCGACAGGTTGGTACCATGGGTCATCTGGCTCCATCTCCGGATCTCGCGAACGCGGTCAAACGAGTGCTGTAGGCTCGTCGAGGTCGTCGAAAACCAATCGTGGTGTCCTTCCACACCCTGCTGTCGACCTGTCGAATGCCCTTCTCAAGTTTGCTAATTTGTTGTCGGAGGGCTGTTATTTGCCATTCTTCGACCGCTGACGCTGCGTTTCCATCTTGGTGAGAATATCGAGCCCAGTCCTCTCCAATCAATCGGAAGAGAAATGCGGGTATCGACGGCCAGCATGCAACAAGCGTCCTGGTGGCAGTCCTATGGGTTCGTGAATTGCCATGAATAATTTCGGGACTCAGGTCATGGAAATCGCACCAACATTGGAACGCCCGAAGCCATCTCTCGCGATCATCGCGCGGTCCGGCCGCGCTTATGAGCAATTCGAAGTTTGTTTCGGTCCGCTGTACGCGCTCTAGCAGGAACTTAAATTTCAGACCGGGAAAGCCTCTGAGCGTGTTTGGTTGACCGTTCACAGTTGGTGGCCCTAATTTCCTGCCGTCCACGGCGGCTCTAGCTGGTCCTCACCGCTCAGAATAACTCACAATGTGCGGTAAAGCGCAACGCATTAAACCGCGTCGCGCTAAACGGCACGTCCGCCGTAACAGCACTATATGGATATTCGCTTGATCATAGCGGCCAACGCCCGAGCATTGCGGCTGTCAAAGGGCTTGACGCAAGCACAGGTTGCCGAACGGCTCGGCGTAGATCGAGCGCACGTTAGCGCCCTCGAAAAGGGCTTGCGTAATCCCACTGCAGTGAGCCTTTGGCAAATTGCGCAGGCCCTAGACGCGTCCGTCAGCGAACTCGTGACCGAGCACGCCAAGCCGGCGGAGACGCCTGAGCCAAGAACCTGAGCGAATTCGGTGGCCAGCGTGGGCGCGCATTTTTCTCGATAATTTAGGACTCACAAGAGCGACGAGACCGCAGCGACGATCCTCACGTCCGCCGAGAAAATTAGCTCCCGCACTGACAACGGCCTACGATTACAAGCACAGCCTTCGGGAAGCGTGTAGCCCGGTTGGCCGGATTCGATTGTCTCCCGGGACCGCTGACCACATCAGTACAGGCACATCATCTTGAACGACGGTGCGCTCGCGCCAGCGGACTGAGCGATCCGTTGCCTCATAAGAGGCCAACTGCACATCCGATACCTTAAACCTTAAGGCCGCCCCCCACGGCCTCCTCTCCCCGCCGCAATTTCGAACAAGCAATTCACCGCGTGGAATGCCGGTAGGATTTCGGGGCATTTTCCAATCGCGTTTTCATTTTTTTGTCACATCGGCGATTTGTTCAGATCGATCGCAGCGGCCTTTGATGTGAGAATTGAAGCCTCATCGTGGTGACAGATTTCATTTTCAATATTCCCGCTGGGTCATTCGGCCGGGCGGTTTTCAAATGTGATTAAAAGCCTTGAGAGATTCTATTTCAAGGCCATCACATTGATTTATATCGCAACATTCGTAGAATAAATACCTATTAATTTTTGATAATATGCGATTTTTGTCCCGCGCAGATATTCATATCTCCGAAAATTGACGGATATAAACGTCTTATTTTCAAAATCCCCAATTCAGTAAATCAGGACGAATAGTGAATTTGCGTATATCCATAACACGTAAATATAATTTCTTTCACCGGCGCTTAATTAATTCAACATCATGCATAATACGCCATTATAACCACATACGCTGTGGTATTTATCCCTGATCATATCGACTTCAAATTCATGTCGATTCGTCAGAAAGCAACACATAAGCTATAATTATTGTTTTATGCCGTAGTATGAAGTACGGTCTACCATCCTAGCCGGACTCAAGGAAGGGAGGACGGATATGACTACAAATGAACACGCCCCCCTCTTTTCGGTTTGCTCGGGCGAACGTCACTTACCCGCGCATACGATAGCTAACCTTGAGGAACGAAGTTATGCGCATCACCTTGATGGGCTCGATGTGACGGAACGTCAGAAGTCCGATTTGATGCTCGTTGTTTGGGGCCTCATGCGTACGTGGGTCGAAATGGACCTGCCGATCGGCACATGTGGACCGATTTTTGAAGCACTACTCAGCCCATCTGCGAATGAGACAGAGCCCGCGAAAGAAACGGAGAATTTTCCCACGCAAGGAGAGCCCACATGAAACCAACGAGAACCAACGGGGCAGTGGTCCAGGAGGATACGAAATTCGCGCTAATCTACGCGCGGGTATCAAGCAAAAAGCAGGTCGTAGCGGGCGATGGGCTCAACTCACAACTCACCGCGTGTATGGCGTATGCGCAGGCTAAGGGATATGAGGTCGAAGGCATACATACCGATGACTTAAGCGGCAGCGCGCGAAACCGTGCTGGCTTGGACGCTGTGTTCACCCACATGCAGTCCAATCCGGACAAGCGGTATCGGATCATCTTTGACCATATCAACCGGTTTAGCCGCGACCTTTATCTTCACGGCGATCTCCGCCGGATTGTGAACGATCTGGGCGGCATCCTTGAGTCGCCGCACATGATCTACGGTAACGACTCGACTTCGCGCCTTGTCGAAAACATGAGCGTTGTCGTGTCGGACTATCAGCGGGTTCACAACACGGAACAGACAAACTCGCGGATGCGGTCACGCCTTACAAACGGCTATGCCGTATTCGCTGCGCCTGTCGGATATGTTTACGGCAAGGTGCAGGGCCACAGTGGCCGTGTGCTTGTCCGTAATGAGCCCTCTGCCTCGGTCGTAGTCGAATCCCTCGAAGGCTATGCCTCTGGTCGCTTCGAAACGGTGGCCGATGTGCTTCGGTTCTGTCAGGAGCAGCCGCTTTTTCCGAAAAGTCGTGCGGGTAAAATTACACACCAGCGCATTGGGCAATTTCTGAGGAATCCGTCCTACGCAGGGCTCGTTGGATCAGGCGCTTGGGGAATCCCGTTTCGCATGGGTCATCATGAGGCCCTCGTATCGATAGAAACGTATCAACACGTTCAAGACAGGCTAAACGGCATCAACCGCGCGCCCAAGCGCCGAAACCTCAATGAGGATTTTCCCTTGCGAGGTTTTGTCATGTGCGATGATTGCGGGAACCCCTTAACCGCTTGCTGGTCCAGAGGTAATTCCGGCCATCATCCCTACTATCTCTGCCACACGCGAAGCTGCGCAAGCTACGGCAAGTCAATCCGTCGCAATGTGATCGAGGGTGAGTTCGCAGCACTGCTGACGCGCATCGCCCCTCGATCCGGCGCGGCTATCGCGCTCTGGCCCTCGAAATCGAGCAGGATGTCGAAGAAGCGCTTACCTCTGCCGTTTATTCCCGCTAGGGACTGGCTGCGAGCCACTCTTCCAGCGCGTCGACGCGCTCGAACGCACTGGCGATGGAAAACCGCGGCGGACGATAGGCGGATTGCAGCGCACCCAGCCAAAGATCTCGCGCCCAGAGTGAAAGCTTGAAAGGCGCAAACATCGAGTAGCGGTTTCTCAGCGGCGCATGGCTTCGGCTTCCGCAATAGCGAGAAGCCCACCGAGAACCGCCAAGACCATGAACGCTGATACGTGCCGACTGCCGAGAAAAACTCCGCACAGCGCGGTCGCCAGGAGGACGCTCCCGGAAAGCCGAGAGGTCGCTTTCATGCACAGGGCGCCCAACACTAGAAAGGCATACGAGCAGAGCAGTCTGCCCCATTCGTTCATGAATATCGCGTGAGCGTAGGGGGCCTCGAGGCTTGCGGCAAAGCCGTTCAGCCCGAGCATCACGAAGCCCGTGGATAGGCCACACACCCCCGCGAAGAGCGCTATAATACCACCCGCTCTTCGCATAATTCATCCGGCGCACTGTCTGAGCGGCTGTATCTCGGCTGCGTGCGCCTTCGATTAGTTCGGGCTGCAAGCGCCCAGTATGATCTCCGGCTTATTTTTCTGCACCATCGCCGAGCAGACGATGGCTGGGCCGCGAATGGATATTCCAGCGCCGGAAAGGCTTTTGGCGGTCCTGGTGGTTTCGGCGCCGGCAATCCTGCCAAGAGGCGGGATCAAGAGACTGAACTGGACCAGGTCAAGGATTTCAGCGCCATTCGCCCACGTGCTTGCAGGAAGTGGAAGTTCGAACAGGACTTGGGCGACCTCATTCTTGCGGTCTCACTTGATGTATAGCCAACGCTTTTCCGACCCATCAGACATGGAGCAATATTCAAGATTGCAACCACGGTTCCGAAGGCCGAGCTCGGGCCGCGCGACAACGCTGGCCACGAATTTTTCAACCGTCATCCCAAAATTAGAAGCAGAAGCCTGTTCGGCGACCAGTAGTGCGCCGACCAGTATAATTGTTCGCATCTCCGCGGGGAGTGTGTCGCCTATCGGAGCTTTCGGGAAGCGGCCAACGCCACCGTTCTAGCCATGGTCAACGAGATAAGTTCGCCCGCCTGAGAAGCGGTATGCAGCCGTACGAGACAGAGCTCTGGCGGGTCGACATGGAGTGCATCCGAGAACCTGCTTTCTTCAGATGTTAACACATTCTGAAGTGCGACTGGCCGAGCCCCAGCGCGTGCGACAGCCCTCAGGTGTCAGTCTGACGGTCGACGACTTCGGCACGGGATATGCCTCGCTGAGCTATTTGGCGAGATACCCGCTGGACCGACTCAAGATCGACAAGAGCTTTGTGATTGGCATGCCGGAAGCTGCCACGCGCGATGATACCGCGATGGTGCGATCGATCATCGCCATGGCGCACAACCTCAAGCTTGAAGTTATAGCCGAGGGTGTCGAGACAGCATCGCAAGCGGCCTTCCTCCGGTCGGAGGGATGTGAGGAAGCGCAAGGATTTCTTTACTCACCGGCGCTCGAGGAGGCGGAATTCCGCGAGTTTCTGGCCGCGAGGCTATCGACCACTTCGCCTTTGATCGGTTCGCCAAACGCCGATCTACCGCCAATCCAAGGATATCGCTCGAGCCCGTCAGGAGCTTGAGCGCTGGGATGCTGCAATCCTTGGCGAACGCGGATCGCCTTCCGGCAGGATTTCGGGTTGCTTGAAGATGACGCCGTTCGGCGTCGGCATCGGCGTCTGTGTCACCACGTATTGCGGCTGGCCCTTGAAGCCCGGATCGCCCGGCGGAGGCGTGAGGAGCTGGATGCGCATCAGCATCGCGAAGTCCTCATGCGTGGCATTGTGGCAGTGGGTCACATAGGCGCCGCCGAACTCCCCGAACCGGACCTGGAATTTTACTCTCCCGTCGCGCCGCAGGCGCCAGACATCCTTGCGCACCAGCCGCTCGGTGGCGGGAATGGCTGCACCACCCCGGTCGATGGTGACGCCTTCCTCGAAATGGAGGTGAACCGGATGGTCCCAGCCGCCGCCGCCATTGACGAGGGTCCAATGCTCCACCTCCCCGGGCTTCGGGACGAGGAGGGCGATGCGGTTGGCATTGAGCGAATGCGCCCTGCCACCATCGACCTCGATGGTCCAGGGGAACGACTCGAAGGGGGCGCAGTCGGGAATGCACTGTCCGTTCGCCGCATCGCGGGCATCCCCCTCTCCGGAGCGGCCGAACCTGAGGGTGCGCTCGCGCACGGGCGCGACGACCGGGATCTGGGTGGTCAGGATCTTGGCGCCGGAGCGCCATTCCGGATCGGAGAAATTGGCGCTGCGATCCCGGTCGAGCGGATTGCTGGCGTTGTAGACCTTGCCGGGATTGTCGACGCTTTGGGCCTGCGCCCGTCGTCCTGTTCCAACAGGTTGACCAGGAAGATGCTGTCGCCCGGGGCGAAGGCGGAGAAATCGACGACGATATCGTAGCGCTCGGCGGTGCCCTGCTCGTCGAGCTCGGTCAGGGCGATCGGGTTGACGACCAGGTTTCCGTCATTGGCGATGAAGTGGAGCGGCACCTTGGTGCCTTGCGAAAACCTGGCGCTCCGGCTGACGCCGAGGGCGAGCTTGAGGAAGCGCGCCACGGAGACGTTCAGGATGCGGAAACGATAGCGCCGCGGCAACACTTCGAAATGCGGGTAAAAGGTGCTGTTGACCAATAGAATATCGCCGAGGAAGCCATCGGTTTCGAAGATGTCGAAGCGGAGCTGCCCGGCTGCGTCAAAGACTGGGTTCGAGACGACCAGATTGACGTCGAAATCGAGATTGCCCCAGCCGAGCTGTGAGCCGCTCGGGAGGCGCAGATTGATGCCGTCATCGAAATCCTCGCGCCCCCTGTCGGGGCCGCTGTAGAGGTTGCAGACCCCAAACATGCCTTTGTAGATGTTCGGCGCGGTGAAGAAGAAGCGGTGGTCGTGGATCCAGAGGCTGCCCTGGATCTCGCGGAAATCACCCGGGACCTGAACCAGGCCATTGCCGTCGTCGGGACCGGAGGCTTTGCGCGCAAAGTCGCGGTCGCCTGTCGGCCAGACGCTCGGCAGGTCGCGCCGGGCCAGGGCCATCCCCCAGTGGTAGTCATAGAAGGTTCCAGGGAAATTAAACGCGTTGCAGGCACCGTCGCTCTCGGCGCCGTTATGGGCGTTGTGGAAGTGGACCGAGCTCTCGTTCCGTCCAAAGCCGCCGTTGATGGCCCGGTCGACCGGCAGGTCGTTGTAGATTCGCGTCACGACAGGTTCGCCATAGCGCAGCTTGAACAGAACAGGGCTCCCCGAACCCGTGCGCAGTCCCGTGGCACTGCCTGGCTGCCCGGGCTGCCGGGCCCCAAATCTCCACACGGAATTCGCGTTCTGCTGCGGCAGTCCCTGGCCGGGTCCGGTGTCCGGCGATCTGGCCGAGCGACAACAGATAGCCCCGCTTGGGGTAGAGCTCCTCCCAGCGCTGGTGCGCGAAAAACTCCCCGGGCGGGCGACCTCCGAACGGACCGGCTCCCGTGACCGGATTGCGGAAGAGCGCGCCGCCGGAATTGGTGAAATCGGTGTGGTAGGAGACGTTCCGAGCCGGCAGCTCCGCGCTGCCCCCGGTGGTTTGCCACGCCGTGTCGCCATTGGGCAGACGCAACAGCGGGATGGGGCGTTGCAGATCGGCCCGCTGCATCGGCGTCTGGAACTTGACCGCACCGAAGGTCGGGCTGCGCGGCAGGCTGTCGGCGTAGGCGCTGCCGACGAAGGGGCCGAACCCGTTCTTCGCCATCAGCAGGCCGCCTGCGCTGAAATAGCCCCAGCGCAGCAGATCGCGTTTGGTGATTTGCCCCAGCGTAAGAGCCCTGCCGATCTCGCGCCGGTTCTCCTGAGAATGCGCGGCTTCTTTCAGCCGGACACCGGTGGTCTCGCGCGATAGGTACATGCCCGCCTCACCACATTGGAACGGCCGCCCGCACGTAGCGTGTCACTATGGACCCGCGGTTTGCGGGTGTGAAGGGACGAAAGTCGGGAGATGCAGCGGACCAGGCGTCCATTCCGAATCGATATCTCCGTCAGCGTGCGCAAACGTCGCCACCCAACGAGGCGACGGTTCTGACAGGCTTGCCCTTCATTGGCCCTCTCCGTGGAGAGCTCCCCATGGGATCGCGAAACAGATCTGATTCCCTCGCGTGAGACGCCATGCACAGCGTCTGGGACGCAGAGCATGTTCGGCCGGGAGCCCGCGAGAGGCGCGGCAGGACGCGGTCGTTTTCGGTGCCCTCGGAAGCGAGACCACGCTTGGCTATATGGATGCTGATGCGGCGTCAGCGCGCTGAGAAGCTGGTGATAAGTCGTAGCCTAGGCGGTTCGTCGGCTCGCGGCCCATCTCGGGCATCTCACGTTGCATCAGGAATGCGCTGCCCTCCTGTACGCCCGCCGCATTGTGTGCGGAAGCATATCGTCGATCTCCTTCTCGGAGAACATCAGGTCTTCTTTGTCCTTCAGCGCAGTCTTCGCCTTGGCGTAGGCCTTGTCGTCGGTGAACGGCGCGGCAAGGTAAAGCTTGTTCAACGCCGCCTGCAGGCCGTCCCTTCGGTCGCGCAGCGACTGGATGGGCATTTCGGTATCGAGCGCGTCCGCGATCAGGCTTTGGTCCGATTCCCGGACGTTCCACATATCGGAAGCGGTTTCGCGGTGTCGCTGGGCGAGAGCTCCGGGGTCGAGGTCCTTCAGGTAGGCGTTGAAGATCAGGCTGAGAATTGAGAGAATCGCCGTCGCGTTATCGGCGTACTGGAAAAGCCCAGTCTCCGCCTTGAAAAGTGTCGTGACCGACCCCCCAGTGATCAGGGCGGAGAGGATGCTATTCGCCCACTTTCCGAGCCACTGCCTTGTCGCGAGCCGCTCCGCCATCTTCTCGTGGATCTTATGGGTATAGGCGCAGCGGCCGTAACACTCGCGAATTTGGCTTTCGAGGTGATAGCGGGGATCAGACGGGGAAGGTGTGGGGATTTGCCAGATCCAACTGATGGTAGTTCGCGAAGATCTCCAAGCAGGGAGCTTGGTCGAGCTACTTCCCGACTGGGTGCCGAGAGCCGGCATCATCCATGCGGCGCTGCCGTCGCGGCGAGGGATGCTACCTTCGGTCCGAGCCCTGCTTGAGTTTCTGGCATCAGAATATGCTCTGCTCGGTCGGCCATAAAAGCGCCGGCCGATTCAAAGGGGTTCGCTGCCCCGCAGGGAGAAGACTGTCAGCTGACGTCGCCCCCCAATTTTTTATCCAGCGCTCAGTTCGTTTATGGCGGTTTTGGAGCCTGTTCTGGCTGGTGGGTCGAGGCGCTGGCGCGCCAGTCGGAGACATTCGCCATCGTCGGCTGAGAAGCGCCTGCGTCCTCACTGGGCGGGCATCGTTCTCGCTGCGCAGAGTCTCATAAGCGGGCGGTATTGGTCGGGGTTCACGGAGCTCTCAGCTGCCGAATTTCGCAAGGCCCCCGATGCGCTCTCGATCGCCAAGTCTGCGTTACCGCTCAAACGCGCCGCCACGCGCTGGGTAAACCCGATATCGCCGCAGAAATCCCATTTCGCGGCGGGATCAAGGACCCGAAACTGCGGCACCCGTCCTACAAGGGCCTTCGCGAAGACTCTGCCACCGCAGGCATCCTTGAGTTGCCGTCGGGGCTGGACAGCGACTGATAGTCCTCGACCGCTCTTCTCAGCGCGTTCAGTTCGGGCCCCTCGCATTCGCTGAGGTCCTCCAGTTCGCCAATGCGTGCGAGCGCTAGGTGATAATCATTACGATTGGTGATGGTCGCAGACAGTGTCGCCGGGCGGCGTTTGGCGTTGGTCATGGGATTGATCCGTACTGAGCCAATTTTGGACTGATGCAGAAACGTACGGCAAGTTCGAGCGGGCATGCGACCCGATCGTAGCGCTTACGGTCCCAGCAAGGCCGCAGGCCTACCACGCCTGTTGCTCGGCATTAGGCGCCCTGAGCCGAAACCTGTCAAAGCGACGCAAAAACGCGTAGGCGTTTTCGAATGCTCCACGGCTGGCGCGGCCTTCGATCGAGTTGGCCCCCCGCTCAAAAGGGTGGCGAGCCTTTTTGCGTTTTGGCGGAACCCTCCGTTTCCATGCGCGTTCAGCCGACATTACCCATGACCCCTGACTGGGCCCGCTGTGGGAGGACACCGCGGGCCCTTTTTTGGGCTCAGGAGGACAGCCATGGCTACGGG
>NZ_JBFRGS010000040.1:0-19016 GCF_052115465.1 Allobosea sp. 2RAB26
CCGGCCAGCATGATGGCGGAGCCCGTCAGCGAGCCGTTGACCGTGAGCAGGCCCGACAGCACCGAGGTCGCCCCGGTATAGCTGCTGTTCCCCGTCAGAATGAGCCGGCCGGAACCCTGCTTGGTCAGCGTCCCCGTGCCCGAGATGTTCGCGGTGAGCGTGGCGGTATCGACAAAATCCGCGACGATGGCGCCATCATTCAGGATCTCGGGCGTGTCGATCGCGCCCGCGCGCCCGCCGGTGCCGAGATTGAGCACGGAGGTATCGCTGATCTCCACCCAGCCGGCCTTGACCGTGCCGCCATCGGCAGCGGTGAGCATGGCGGTGGTGGCACCGCAGCCGCAGCCATAACCGACGAAGAGGCCGTCGACCACGTTGAGCTGGGAGCCTGCGCCCGTGACCGTCACAGTGGCGCTGGCGAGGCCCAGCCCGGCATCGGAATCGTAATAGAGGTTGCCGTTCAGATTGACGATGCCACCGTCGGAAACGACAAGCGCGCCGGTTCCATTGGACCATTTGGAGCCGATGAACATGTGCTGCTCGACATTCCAGACCGAGCCGGCGCCGGTCACGCTGACGGTCGCCGAGGTCCCATGCCCCTCGATGAGCGCGCCCGCCTTGCTGTTCATCACGCCGCCGCCGCTGATGGTCAGGGTCGCGGCAGCAGGACCGCCGACATCCGTGTAGCCCTCATTGGTGACGCTGGAATTTGCCCCCGAAATCTCCATGGCGGATTTGATCGCCAGATACCCCATCGGGTCCACCAGCTTCAGCGTTCCGCCATTGCTGACCCGGAGCAGGCCGCTCGACACTTCGTTCCAGCCCATTGCCCAGCCGGCCGGATCGCCGACCGTGAGCGAACCGCCCTTGATCTCGAGCGTCGGGCTCGCGCTGCCGCCGAGGGTGAGCGCGCCCCCGATGACATTGTGCGCTCCGGTCAGCGACAGGGTGCCGGGGCCGTTCACAAAGAGAGAGCCCGGGCCGGAAATCTGACCCGAAAGGGTCAACACGCCGCTGGCGTCGATCGTGCCGCCGGCTGCGCCCAACGTCACATCCCGTGCCGAGGTGAAGCTGCCGGTGGTTTTGAGTGTGCCACCGTTGAGGGTCAGCCCCCCTGAGACCGCACCGAGATTGGCGTCGCGGCTTATGGACAGAACGCCTCCGTTGATGTTCGTCCCGCCGCTATAGGTATTCGTCCCTGTCAGGATGGTGACCCCGGCCTCGATAAGAAGCGCGCCGGCGCCTGTGATCTTGGGCGCGAACGTGTAGGCCGTAGAGGTATGGTTGAAGACAATGCGTCCCGTGGCTGCGCCGAATGCGACTTCGGCCGCGAGAAGGCTCCCGACCGCCGCCGCCGGTTGGCCGGACGCGGCACCAATGTTCAATGTGCCTGTACCGCCATAAGTGCCATTGGAGGCGACTCCAAGGATGCCCCCGCCACCTTCAACGGAAACGGTGCCTCCGGCCTGAATGGTGAGCGTCCCGTCGCCGAAACCGCCGACATACATGGACGAGATGCTCAGGGACGATCCGGCCCCTGTGACCGTCACCGAGCCCGCGGCACGATGGGAGGGGCCGGCGGCGTTGCCTATGACAACGGAATCAAACGAGACAGTCCCTCCTGCTTCTATGAGCAGCGAGCCAGTGCCAGAGTGTCCAACATCGAGTTGTCCACTGCCGCTGAGGGATGATCCAGTCCCCGTCACGCTGACTGAGCCGTTACCGCCGACGGCTACGCCGATGCGGACAATTTCGGAGCCCACGCTGACGGTACCGCCGCCCGCAATGGTCAGCGCGCCAGTGCCTGTTTGACCAATGTTGAGGAAGCCGCCCGGCGTCCAATGCGGCAGCGGATTGGGCGATGGAACAGGCGAAACATCGCCCGTCACCGTCACGGACGGCGTTTGCGCGGCAGCTCCCAGCGGCAGGCCGGCGAGCCAGGTGACGAGAGACAGCGCCGTGGTCGCCGGGAAGGACGCAGCGCGGCGGCCCGGCCGCGTGTGTCCGCGCGCCTGCAGGCCGGCTTGTTGCCGGCCACGAGCCCCATCGTCGATCAGTCGCAGGATGGCGAGCGGCGCTCGCGCTCCGCGCCTCACGCCGGCCGCCCTATGCACTCGCCTCATCCAGCCCCCCGGCGCCGCGGACAGGATCGAGTCGCCGCCGCAATGCATGCCGACCGTGAGAGTTAGGGCAGCGGCACTCTCGCAACAATACGAAACTTGCCGTAGATGGCGCGGAAAAGTTGTATAGTTCTTATCTTAAGTGACGCTGCGTCCTGCCGTGCGGGCGCTGGTGGAGCAGAACGCGGTCGGCTGGGCGAAAGTCATCGTGCTGCCGCCGGCACGGCAGCCCCGACAAGGACGCCATCCTGAGTGCGAGAGGCTCGGGCTCGGTCTATCGAACGAGCAGTTGCACAAACTATGGCGGGTTCACGAGGGCCGCTCTGCGCTGCGCGCCTTGCACGCGTTCTTTCCGGCGCTCTAGGATCGGTCCGCCGACATCGCGGCGATGCCGGATACGGAAGGTCTCAAGCATGAAGCGTCGGACATTTCTGGGCGCTGCCGCTGGCGCCGCCGTATCGGCGATCGCAAGGCCCAGCCTCGCGCAGCCGGCAAAACTCCTTAAATTCGTTCCCGAGGCGGATGTCGCGATCGTCGATCCGGTCTGGACGACGGCGACGGTGACGCGCAATCACGGCTATCTCGTCTTCGATACGCTCTATGGGCAGAACGCCGATTATGGTTTCGAGCCCCAGATGGTGGCGGGCCATACGATCGAGGATGACGGCAAGACCTGGCGGCTGACATTGCGCGAGGGCCTGCGTTTTCATGACGGCGAACCGGTGCGGGCGCAGGACGTGGTGCCGAGCATCCGTCGCTTTTCGGCGCGTGATGCCTTCGGCCGGGCCTTGATGGATGTGACGGACGAGCTGTCGGCGGAATCCGACCGCGTCGTGAAATTCCGCCTGAAGCGGCCGTTTCCGCTGCTTCCGGCAGCCCTTGGCAAGACCGGGACGTCGATGCCCTGCATCATGCCGGAGCGGCTGGCGCTGACCGATCCCAACAAGCAGGTGACCGAGATGGTCGGCAGCGGCCCCTACCGCTTCAAGGCCGACGAGCGGGTGCCGGGCGCATTGGCGGTCTATGAGAAATTTGCGGGCTATGTGCCGCGGCCGGATGGCTCTGCCAGCTTCACCGCCGGCCCCAAGACCGTGTTCTTCGACCGGGTCGAATGGCGCATCATGCCCGACCCTTCGACGGCGGCCAACGCGCTCAGCACCGGCGAGATCGACTGGTGGCAGAACCCGACACCGGATCTGCTGGGGACGCTGCGAGCCAAGGCCGGCGTGAAGGTCGAAGGTCTCGATCCGGCCGGCGGCATCGGCTGCCTGCGCTTCAACAGTCTCCACCCTCCGTTCGACAATCCCGCGATCCGGCACGCCCTGCTCGGCGCCATCGACCAGAGCGAGTTCATGACCGCGGTCGCCGGAGACGAACGCTCGATGTGGAAGGACCATGTCGGCGTGTTCAGCCCCGACACGCCGCTCGCGACCACGGCCGGAACGGAGGTTCTGGTCGGCAAGCGGGATTTCGCGGCGGTCAAGCGCGCGCTGGCGGCGGCCGGCTATAACGGCGAGCGCGTCGTGCTGCTCGATCCGACCGATTACCCCTCGACCCATGCGCTGGCGATGGTGGCGGCGGACGCGCTGCAGAAATCCGGGATGAACGTGGACATGGTCTCGACCGATTGGGGCACCGTCGTTCAACGCCGCGCGAGCAAGCAACCCATCGACAAGGGCGGCTGGAACATCTTCTTCACCTATCTGAACGGCACCAACAATTTCGATCCGGCAAGCCAGCTCGGCATCCGCGGCAATGCCGATCAGGCCTGGTTCGGCTGGCCGAAATCGCCGCGCCTGGAAGAGCTGCGCCTCGATTGGTTCGCGGCCAAGGATATCGCCGCTCAAAAGTCGATCTGCGCCGAAATTCAGAAGCAGTTCTTCACCGAGGTGCCCTATATCCCGCTCGGCGCCTATTACGAGAAAACGGCCTATCGCGGATTGGCCGGGATGCGTATTGGCTTCGCGCAATTCTACGACGTGAAACGAGCATGATGTCCAAGCCGATCCGTATCGCCGTTCTCCAGTTCGCCCATGAGACGGTCACCTTCCTCCCCAACGACACCACTCGCGAGGATTTCATCTATCCCGGCTCGCCGGCCGGCGGCGAGGCGCTGCTTGCGACCGACCCGAAGGGCTATATGGGCGGTTTCGTTCAGGTCGCGCGCGAATATGACGATGTCGAGCTGATCGGCATCACCTCGCCGCTCTGGCCACGCACCGGCACGGGCTCGGGTTGGGTCACGCAGGATGCCTACGAGCATTTCCTCGGCATCATGATCGCGGAATTGCGGGCGCAACCGAAGCTGGACGGCGTCTATCTCGCGCTTCACGGCGCGCTGGCCGTGCGCGGCGTGCCGCGTCCCGAGGCCGATATCGCAAGGCGCGTCCGCGAGGTCGTGGGCCCGGAGGCCTTCATCTCCGCGACATTCGATCCCCATGGCAATGAGGACGAGGCTTTTCTAGAGCAGGCCGACATGGCCTTCTGCGTCAAATACTTCCCCCATTACGACATGCACCTGCAGGGCGAGCGCGCGGCGCGCATGCTGGTCAGGGCGATCCGCGGCAGCTTCACGCCGGTGCACCGGTCGCTGAGGATCCCGATCATCGCACCCACGGTCGTGATGTGGACCGGCGCCTCGCCCTGGTCCGACCTGATCCAGCGGGCGCTGATCTGGGAGGCGCGCGAGCCGGATGTCTTCGTCAATGTCTTCTTCGGTTTTCCCTGGTCGGACGTTCCCGATGCCGGGATGGGCCTTCAGGTCCTGACCAATGACGATCCCGATCTCGCCGAGCGCGTGCTCCGCGATATGGCCGACTGGACCTGGCGACGGCGCGAGGCGCTGCTCGAGACCGTGAAAATCCACAGGATGGAGCAGGGCGTCGCTCTCGCCCGCGAGGCCGTGACGGCGGGCAGGGCGCCGGTCGTGCTCGCCGATTACAGCGATCGCTCGGGCTATGCCACCTGGCTGCTGCAGGAGATCGTCGCGCAGAGTTGCGAGCGCACGCTGATCGCCACCATCGCCTCGCCCGAGGCCATTCGTGCCGTGCTCGCGGCCGGAGCCCGCCCTGGCGATGCGTTCGACGCTAAGATCGGCGGCCTCTTCGATGAATCGGCCGGAGAGCCCGTGCGTATCACCGGCACCATCCGCGATATCCGGACGGCCACGAACCGACGCGGCATGGGCAACGAGTCCGTCTGCGTCAGCTTCGGCAACGGCAATGTGCTGGTCTTGAGCCCCTATCTGGTCCAGATCATCGAGCCATCGGAACTCTGGGAACTCGGTCTCAAGCCCGAGGCATTCGATATCATCGCGATCAAGTCCCGCGTGCATTTCCGCCGGGGCTTTGACGATAGCGGTTTCGCGCCGACGATTCTCCTGGTCGAGCCGCCGGAGCCGTTCATGGGCACGGTGCATCTCGAAGCTCTGCCCTACGAGAACCTGACGCTGAAGGACTACTATCCCTATGGCAGCCCGCGCTTTCAGCCGGAGGAGGGCGGAGCGTCCTAGGGCAAAGGCCGGCTTCTGCGCATCCCGGTTCCGGGGGCGAGACCGGCTCTCAGTAATGTCCTTGTCGGGTGACGAGCGCCGGCTGGCCTTCGGCGGACGTTGCCGGTTTCGGGCGGGGCCGTCGGTGCGGGGTGGAGGTGATCGAGAGCGGTGCTATGAATGGGGCATGCCCGGTGCGGATGCGCTCAAGCCGCATCGCCTCAGGCATGTGAATGACCGCCAACCATCATCTCTGTTCCAGCAACGGTTCCAGTGTCCTGAATGTCCGACAACGCCGCAATCGCATCCCGCATCGCCGCCGAGATCGGCGCGCGCCTGCCGCAGGCCGCCGCCGCCATTGCACTGATCGACGAGGGGGCGACCATTCCCTTCATCGCGCGCTATCGCAAGGAGGCGACCGGGGGGCTGGACGACACCCAGCTGCGCCTGCTCGGAGAACGGCTGATCTATCTGCGCGAACTCGAAGGCCGACGCGGCGCCATTCTCGGGGCCATTCGCCAGCAGGACAAGCTCACGCCTGAACTCGAGGCCTCGATCTCTGCCGCCACGACCAAGGCCGAGCTGGAGGATATCTATCTTCCCTTCAAGCCCAAGCGCCGCAACAAGGCAGAGATTGCGCGTGAGCGCGGCCTGGGACCACTCGCCGAGGCGATCCTTGCCAATCGCCGGGCTGTCCCGGCCGAGCTGGCGGGGGCCTATCTCACCGACGACGTGGCTGACACCAAGAGCGCGCTCGACGGTGCCCGGGACATTCTCTCGGAGCAGTTCGCCCAGAATGCCGAGCTGCTCGGTCGTTTGCGCGGCTATCTCCATCAGAGGGCCGAGTTGCGTGCGCGCGTGATCGCAGGGAAGGAGGAGGCGGGCGCCAAATTCTCCGACTATTTCGATCACGTCGAGCGCTGGGCCAACGTGCCGAGCCATCGTGCGCTGGCCATGCTGCGGGGCCGTAACGAGGACATTCTGACGCTCGATATCGAAGCGGACAGGGATGATCCGCGCCCGCTCAAGCCGGTGATGCGCATGATCGCCGAGACCTACGCGATCGGCGACAGGTTGCCGGGCGATGCCTGGCTGATGGAGGTCGTCGGCTGGACCTGGCGGGCGAAGCTGTCGCTTCACCTCTCGGTGGACCTGATGACCGATCTGCGGATGAAGGCCGAAGCCGAGGCGATCAATGTCTTCGCCCGCAACCTCAAGAACCTGCTTCTGGCCGCACCGGCCGGATCGCGGGCGACGATGGGTCTCGATCCCGGCATCCGGACCGGCGTGAAGGTGGCGGTGGTCGACGGCACCGGCAAGCTCCTGGCCACCACGACCGTCTACCCATTCCCGCCGAGGAACGATGTTTGCGGCACGCAGGCCGAGCTTGCGAGCCTCATCCGCAGGCATGGCGTGGAACTCGTCTCCATCGGCAACGGGACCGGCAGTCGCGAGACCGAGAAGCTGGTCGCGGAGCTGCTCGGCGATCTGCCGCCGCCCAAGCCGATCAAGGTGGTCGTCTCGGAGGCCGGCGCCTCGGTCTATTCCGCCTCGGAACAGGCCGCCGCCGAGTTTCCGGGCCTCGACGTCACGCTGCGCGGCGCGGTTTCCATCGCAAGGCGCCTGCAGGACCCGTTGGCGGAGCTCGTCAAGATCGATCCGAAATCGATCGGCGTCGGCCAGTACCAGCACGATGTCGATCAGTATCATCTCGCCCGCGCGCTCGACGCCATGGTCGAGGATGCCGTGAACGCGGTCGGGGTCGACCTCAACACCGCCTCGGCCTCGCTGCTGGCGCGGGTATCGGGGCTCGGCGCTGCGCTGGCCGAAGCGATCGTCGCGCATCGCGATGTCAACGGACCGTTCGGTACGCGCCGCCAGTTGCTCTCCGTTGCCAGGCTCGGACCTCGGACCTTCGAGCAATGCGCCGGGTTCCTGCGCATCCGGGACGGATCTGAACCGCTCGACGCCTCATCGGTGCATCCGGAAGCCTATGGCGTCGCCCGCAAGATCGTCGCCGCCTGCGGGCGCGACCTGCGCTCCCTGATGGGTGACAGCGCTGTGCTGTCCGGGCTCGATCCTCGCAGCTTCGTCGACGATCGCTTCGGCTTGCCGACCGTGCGCGACATCATCGCCGAGCTCGACAAGCCGGGCCGCGACCCACGTCCTGCCTTCAAGACCGCGGCCTTCGCTGATGGCATCGACGACATGAAGGACCTCGAAGTCGGGATGACGCTGGAGGGCACCGTGACGAATGTTGCCGCCTTCGGCGCCTTCGTCGACATCGGCGTGCATCAGGACGGGCTCGTCCATGTCTCGCAGCTTGCCGAGCGCTTCGTGAAGGATGCGCATGAGGTGGTGAAGGTCGGCGACGTCGTGAAGGTGCGTGTCTTGGAGATCGACATCAAGCGCAAGCGCATCTCGCTGTCCATGCGCAGCGACGCAGGCGGCGACAGCTCGAAGGGGCCGCGTGAGACCGCGCGCCAGGATGCGCGCGGCGGCCAGGATGCTCGCGGGGGAAAAGAGGCTCGCGACGGCAAGGGTAACCCGGGCCGGGGAGGGCCGACGCGGACACCGCAGAAGGAAAGCCAGGGTTCTCTGGGGGCCGCCCTCATGGACGCGCTCAAGCGTCGATAGGGGGCCGGGCCGACGAGCGCTTTCGCGAGGGGCGGCAGGGTTTTGAAGCCGACCCGCCATCCCTTGGCCAGGCCAACGGCGAGCGACAGCGCCGTGAACGACAGGCGGCAAGGCCCTCTCATGCCATGCGGAGCGGCTCTGGGGGGATCTGACCGGCATCATCGAGCGGCGCCGTGATGCGGTCGCTGACGACAACGCGGTCGCGCCCCTGTCCCTTTGCCTGATAAAGCGCCGCGTCGGCCGCGGCGACCAGGCCGTCGCCCTGGCTGTCGTGCACGGGCAGTACCGCGAGACCGATCGAGGCGGTGATGCCGCTCAACGGCTCGCCGGACCAGGTCACGCGCATGCCGCGAACCGCATCGAGCACTTCGCCCATGCGCTTGGTGGCCATGTCCAGCCCCGCCTCGGGGAGCAAGAGCAGAAACTCCTCACCGCCAAAGCGGCCGACAATGTCGCTCTTGCGGGTCGTCTTGCGCAGGATCTCGCCGATGTCGCGCAGGACGGCATCGCCGGCTTCGTGGCTATAGGTGTCGTTGATGCGCTTGAAATGGTCGAGGTCGAGGATGGCCAGGGAGAGCGGCTTGCCGCTGCGGGCGCTGCGGGCGATCTCCCGTGAGAGAGCGTCTTCGAGAAAACGTCGATTATGCAGGCCAGTAAGCGGATCGCGGAGCGCCTGGCTGCGCAACTGCTCGCGCAGCTCGATATTGGCGATGGCCAGCGAGACCTGTTCGGCGAGCATCGTCGCGAGCTGCTGGGCCGAGCTGTCGACTTCGGCCTGGCCGGTCTCGCGATAGAGCAGACCGAGCAGGTTGTTCTGGGCGATGAGCGGCTGGCAAACGACGTTCGATGGCGGTGCCGAGCAGCAGGCGGCGACATGGCCGCAGCTCAGGCCGCGGCTTGCTTCCGAGAGCGGAAAGGTCTGTCCCCGTCGCAGGGCCCAGCACTCGTCCGGATGGAACGATGCTGCATCAGCCTTGAGATCGCCCCAACGCGCGCCGCGGGTGACCAGATCGCGTGTTTCGTTGATCACGTAGAGCGCGCCGGCCTCGGCCGGGAAAAGGCGGCTGGCATAGCTCTGCACCGCCGCGAAGACCTCGTCCGACTTCTGGCAGGATTGCAGGATGCCGCTGAGCTCCGTGAGCAGCTCGATTTCCTCGGTGCGCGCTTCGGCAGCGTGGAGCGACGCGGTCAGGCGTTCATTGGCGATCTGCAGCTCGCGGGCGTGGCTGCGGCGTTCCTCTTCGACGAGCAGGGCGTCGGTCTTGTCCTGAATGACCCACAGAATTCCGCTTGGGCTGTTGCGCACGCCTGCAATGAGAGGCCTGCCATAGGCATCGACGAGGAAGGTCGTGCCGTCGGCGCGACGCAGGTGCAATTCCACACCGGCTGCGCCGTTGCTGCGAATCTTGGCGAGCGCCACATCGAACGCTGCCGCGCTGTCCGATCCGGCGACGAGGGCCCCGATGTCGAGGCCGCTCAGATTCTCGGCTGACAGCCCGCAGAGTTCGGCGATCCGGCGATTGCCGCGGAGGACCTTGCGACCATCGGTGAACAGGATGCCGGCCAGCGGATTCTCGACGAGGGCGCGCTGCTCGGCGTCCAGTTCGGTGAGATTGCCCGAGAGGCGGCGCGACCGCATCACGATCAAGGCCAGCAGCGCGGCCAGCAGGCTGATAATCGATCCGCTCGCCAGCACGAGATTGGGAACGATCCGATCGGCCTCGTAGCTCGAGCCCGGCCGGGCGGCGAACTGCACCAGCCAGACCCTCTCGCCAACCACGAGCGAACGTTCCGCGGAAATCCCCGGTGCAGTCGTTGCGACCGGTGTGACCAGCCTGAGATTGGGTTCCAGGCTGTCATACATCAGCGTCGCGGCGTTGGACGGATCCTCCGGCTCGTCGGTGATGACGCCGTCGGGCGTCGCCTTGGCATAGCCGCGGTCGACGACACGGATATGCATCTGCTGCAGGCTCCTCAGGTCGAGCACCCCACGCATCAGATCGTTCACGCGATAGACGGCGGCGGCGAAGCCGCGCAGCGCCGCACGACGCTGGGCGACCGTCTGCACGGGTTCGCCGATGCGGTAGATCGGCGCGCGCAGGATAAAGCCCTGTCCTCCGGAGGTGTCCTGAACCAGCACGACGGGAGGCGTTGCAACGATACGCCCGCTTTCGGCAGCGCGGCGCAGCGAATCGAGTTGTATAGGGTTGGCGCCGGCGTCGAAGCCGAGGGAAGTCTCGTTGCCTTGCGGAGGCTCGACGGCTTCGACCACATTGTAAGTCGGGCGATGGCCCTCGGGATGCACGGCGAAGTCCGGCTGCCCGCGCGGATCGAGGCTTGTGTCCGATCTCACCTCGGCGACGAAAAGGTCCAGTTCCGCCGGGGTGACATGGCGCAACGCCTGCAGTCCCTGGAAGCCCGGATAGCGTCGCTTCAGATCAAGAACATCGACATAACGGCGAAACTGAGCGCGGTCGACGCGTCCAACCGAGGCATAGAGGCCCTGCATGCTGACCAGCACTTCGGCGTGGGCGCGCAAGCGCTCGCCGATCGCGCTGGTTGTCTCGGCCGCGTCGGTCGTGAAGCGTCGCTGCATCTCGGTGGCGATCAGGCGCTCTGCCGCTGTCCGGGCCACGAAGGTTGCCGCCAACCCCGCGACAAGCACTGCAGCCGCAATGACGACTGTCCGCCTCATCGGAGGCGTCAGCGGATTCCTGAGGTCCATGGCTTGTGATCAGTCCCGGTCGGGGCCGCCTGGATGCGGCGATGCAGCAATTTGGCGGCACCATCCCTGACGACGATTGAGACTTGGTTGCCAAATCCGTGCGTTCCACTGCTGCTGCAGTGTTTGAGCAGTTTCAGTTTACAGCTCAAGGTCCCGCGGCAGGCTTGGCTGCCTGCCGGATATGATGCCTATGATCGGCTCGCCCCCGCTCCATAACGGGGGGCCGGTTTACCTTCGGCCCCGCGCAGGGTGGGCGATATCGCCGATCGAAAGGATCTCGCCGCGGCCGTTACGCTGACATCCGTCGGGTTCAATCCTGTGCGCAGCGTGGGGCCGGCCCTCGGGGGCATCCTTCTCGCGTGCTTCGGCCCCTCTGCGGCCGATACGTCCCGACAAGGGCGCACCTGCTGCCAGGCAATGATCGTCTACTTCATCAGGTTCCTGATACCACCGATGGCTTCGTTGACGCCGGTGCCGACCTCGTTCTTGAGGCCGTTCAAGGTACCATAGATGATACCAAGAAAGGCGCCGCCAGCGGCAGCCATATGATTGTCGGCGTCCGTTCCGAATTTGTGGCCAGCCAGAGCACTGCTCTCGATCGAGTGCCCAAGCCGCGCCAAGCCATCCACCACGTTGTAGCCGCCGTTGACGTCTTCCAGCGAGGCATCGTTCAGCGGAGCGTTATTGGGCTCTGTGCTCATCGGTCTGCTCCTTCTCGGGCCGGGCCCGTCATTGCGTTGAGAAAGGCGTATCGAGGTCTGCTTACGCCGCGTGTTCCCAGGATCACTTGTGCTTATTTGATCTTTCTTGGAGCGAATCCAGCGTGGCCTTGAACGGTTCAAAGAGTTTTCCGAACACCTTTCCCCAGCTGTCGATCGGATGCAGAATTGATAGATTCATTTTCTCTGCTCCCGTGACAGTCTCCAATTCGTCATCGGAGAGTTTCATGTCTCTGCGATCTTCGCCGGTTTCAAGCTTTTCGTTGCCCATTGTCTTCTCCGTCGAGCTGTGGCTGCCTTGAGCCACGTGGGGTGGGATGTGCCAGACACCGCAGCAGCTCCCGCACGGTCATGACGCGGAGGCTTCAAATCACGGCGCCGAGCCAGGCCGGAACGCGGGCATCCTGCAGCGGGCTATCCGCGCGGCCTGATCTGATCAGGTTGATTCAATCTGATCGGATCAGGCTCCAAATTATTGATAGGGTTCAGGTTCTGCGGATGGCCGGGGCTTCGCAATTGCCGGCACGATCCCAGCGGATATAGCCGCCATTGCCGTCCGGGCGGACGGAGCTTCTGTTTTCGGTCGGCTTGAAGAAGCCATGGGCGTCTCCGGGCACGGTCGTCACCCACATGGAAGCCTTGCCGCTATGGTCCCAATGCCCACCGGTTCCTGCGCCATGCACGTCGTCGAGCTCGGCCTCGTCGAGCTTGCGGTTGCTGCTGTCGATCTTGCTGTTCATGCTGGGTCCCTCTGCGCTCGGATCGTTGGCGATGGTTCTGAACATTCCATAGTCATGTTCGGCGGATGTCTGGTTCACGCGACCTGCCTGAGCGCCAGTTGGGCGAACAGTCCGCCCCGCTCCAGAAGCTCGCGATAGCTTCCTTCCTCGGCGACCCGCCCTCCCTGCAGCACATAGATGCGGTCGGCGTGCTGGATGGTCGACAGGCGGTGCGCGATGACGACGCGGGTGGCGTCGAGCCATTCCAGCCCTTGGGAGACAATCTGCTGGGTCCGGTTGTCCAGCGCGCTGGTCGCTTCGTCGAAGAGCAGGATCCGCGGCCGGCGCACCACCGCGCGGGCGATCAGCAGGCGCTGCCGCTGGCCGCCCGAGAGCAGCGTGGCGTCTTCGCCAACGAAGGTGTGCATGCGCATCGGCATGGCCCGGATGTCGGCGTCCAGCCCTGCGAGGCGCGCCGCCTCCCAGGCATCCGCCTCTTTCAGCGCGGCGCCGTTGAGGATGTTGTCCAGGATGGTGCCGCTCGTGGCGCGGCTGGACTGGAGCACGACGCCCATCTGCCGGCGCAGCGCACGCAGATCGAGGCTGCTCAACTCCTGGTCGTCGAAGAACACCGAGCCGCTCTCCGGCGTCTCGAAACCGAGCAGGATGCGTAGCAGCGTCGACTTGCCGGAACCGGAGGCGCCGACGATGCCGACGAATTCGCCGGGCCTGACCCTGATCGACACGCCGTCGAGAACGGCGGGGCCGTCGGCGCGGTAGCGAAACACCACATCGTTGACCTCGATCCCGCCGCGCAGATCGTGCAGGGCGCCGCGCCGGCCCATGTTTTCGGGCGAGGCCGCGAGCAGCGGCGCGGCACGGCCATAGAGCGGCTTCAGGGACAACAGGGCGGGCAGCGCGCTTCCCAGCGACAGGGTCGCCGCCATGAACTGGCCATAGGCGGCGTTGAAGGCGACGAAGCGGCCGATGCCGATCTCGATCCCGCCGAGGCCGACGATCCCGATCAGCAGGGCAGCCGAGGCGATGCCGAAAGCCGTTCCGAAAGCGGAGAAGCCGGATGAAAGCGCGCCCTGGCGGAAGCCGAGGGCCCGCCGCGCGATGAAGAGCGGCGACCAGCGGGCGAAGGCCCGCGCCTCGGCGCCCGCGACCTTCAGCTTCGCGATGCCCTGGATCAGTTGCAGCGCCAGGGCCTGCAGCCGGCCTTCGGTTTCAAGAGCCCGCTGCTTCCAGGCGAGCATCCGCAGATTGACCCCCACCATCACGACGAGCTGGACGATGACGAGGCCGATCGCGACGAGGGCGAGGCGCCATTCGTAATAGAGAATCAGGGCGAGGCTGGAGACCGAGAAGACCGCCGAGAGCAGGGAGCTGACCGCCGTCCCGCTCACCGCGTCGCGCATCTGGTTGATCGCCGCGGCCCGCAAGGCGAGATCGCCCGCGGCGTGGTGCCGGAAGAAACCGGCCGGCAAGCGCAGGAGCCGGTCCCACACCGCTCCTTCGAGATCGGTGTTGAGGAGCGTGGCGAGCCGCAGCACCAGAAAGCCGCGCACGAGCTCAAAGGCGATGCCGCCGAGCCCGAGCGCCGCGATGCCGGCCGTGAGTTGGAGCAGTTCGGGATACGAGGCCGCCGGAATCACCGTCTCGAACAGGATCTCGGTCGCCATCGGCGTCACGAGGCCGAGCAGACTCCCGGCCAGCCCGATGATCAGGATGGCCATCAGGGCGGGCCAGGCGAGCGGCGCGGCGAAGCGCAGCAGCCCGCTTCCGTCGATCGCCGTGTCGGGGAGGCGGCGCTGGAGCACGTAGCCGTAGTCGGCGACGGCAGCCGCCGTCCCCGCATCGACGGGCCGGTCCCGGCCCGCCTCGCGGATGCGGTAGCCGCCGCGCCAACCCGTTCCGGCGATCAGCGCGACCGGGCTGCCGTCCTCGCGCCGGAACCCGACGATCGATTGCCCGCCCCGGCGCCACCAGCCTGGCTCCAGTCGGATGCGGCGTGTCCGCACGCCGGCCCAGGCGGCGAGGTCGGCGATCTGCCGCTCGATCGGCAGGCCGTCATCCTCGCCTGCCTCGGGCGACGGCGTGGAGGGCATGCTGACCGCCGCGGCCTCGGCGACGGTGCGGAAAGCCGACGCGAGCGAAGCGTCGTGCAGCACGCCGCCGGCGGCAGGAGCCAGAAGCGGCGCGACGCTCGCGGCCAGGACGGCGCGGTCGCGGACAACCTTGCCGGCGATGCGGGCGACCTCGTCGTCGTCCCGGTTCGCTTCCGCGAAGGCGAGCGCGCGGGTTATCCGCTCGTGATGTCCGAGCAGGGCGCGCGCGAGGCCGCCTTCCGCGGCCAAGGCCGCGCTCGTGCGGCAGCCGATCGCGGTGCTGCGTTCAGCGACGATTCCACCCGATGTCACCGGGACCGCGGGCATTCCGGGGAGAACCGGGCCGGCGCCCCGCAGATCGGTCAGAAGGGCTGCGTCGCTGGCTGCGGCCCAGAGCAGCCCCTGCGCCGGCCGCGCGACGCAACCCGGTTCGAGCCTGCCTTCTCCATCGACGAGGAGGACGGGGGTCCCCGTCAAGGGCTCGCCTGCAGCGCGGGCCGTGCGCTCGACCCAGCTCTCTGCCGCTTCGATCGCGGCGGCCTCGCCGGCATCGAGGCTGGCCAGGAAGGGCTCGATCGGGAAGGCCGACAGCCGCGACCCCGGCGCGGGGAAGGCAAGGAGCCGCGCTTCCGCCGGAATCGGCGATACGGCTGCTGTCAGGGAAAGCGGCAGGGCGATGTCGTGGGGACCGAGAGTCGCCAGGCGCCGGCGCCGTCCCGCCCGGCCGGGCCAGTCGAGATAGAGATCGGCCGAGCCGGCATCGACCCGCAGGCCGGCGACCGAGAGGGGCACGGCTCCGCTATGATCGACGGCCGTCGTGCCGGAGGCGGCGATCAGGTGAGGAGCTTCATGCAGCACGGATCAGTTCCCCATAGGTGCCCGGCTGGTGGTAGAGCGCCTCATGCGATCCGCGCTGGACGATGCGGCCGCGGTCGAGCACGAGAATCTCGTCGCAATCGCGGATGGCGCTGAGGCGGTGGGTGACCAGGATGATGGTGCAGCCGCGGCGTCGCAGATTGTCGAGGATCGCCGCTTCGGTCGCGGCATCGAGGGCGGAGGTCGCCTCGTCGAGCACGAGGATGCTCGGTTCCCCCACCAGCGCCCGGGCGATCTCCAGGCGCTGGGCCTGGCCGCCCGACCAGTTGCTGCCGCCCTCGCTGACCGGGGCATCGTAGCCGCCGGGGCGCGCCGCGATGGTGTCGTGCAGCCCGGCATCGCGGGCGGCCTCGACGATCGTCCGCTCGCTCACCCGCGGGTCCCAGAGCGTCAGGTTCTCGCGAACGGTGCCCTCCATCAGGACGACGGATTGCTCGACATAGGCGATCGAGGCGGCGCGGGCGCCCGGCAGAATCCGGTCGGCCGGCTGCCCGTCGAAGGCGATGGCGCCCGCCCAGGGATCGGCCAGCCCGACTATCAGCCGCGCGATCGTGGATTTGCCGCTGCCGGAGGGGCCGACCAGGGCGATGCGCGCACCCGGCGCGACCTTTAGCGAAAAGCCCTCGACCAGCGGCGGATCGAGCGGGTTGTAGCCATAGGCGAGATCGGTGATCTCGACCGCGCCCGAGAGGCGGTGCGGCGCAGTCTCGGCCGCTTCGGCAAATTTCGGATCCAGGCGGCGGTCGAGCGGATAGCGCAGTACGTCGTCGACGCGCTCCATCGCCACCCGCAGTTCGCGCATGCCCGAGGCGACGCCGACGAGCCCGCTCACCTGCGACAGGAAGCTCGACAGCACGGTCTGGAACGCCGCGAGCGTCCCGATCGTGATCAGCCCCTCCATGACGCGCCAGCCGCCGACGCCGAGGATCGCGGCCATCGTCAGCGCGCCGAGCGCGCGCGGGATCAGATCGAGGAGCTGGAGCGGCAATTGTGAGCGGTGCACCGCATTCATGGTGCGCGCCTGCGCATTGGCCCAGCGATTCAGGAAATCGTCCTCGGAGGCCGTCGCCTTTAAAGTCTCGATTGACTGGATGCCGCTGATGGAAAGGCTGCCGAGCGCCGCGTGCTCGCGCATGACGGTGCGGGCGGCATCCTCCTGTCGCCGCGCGACGAGACGGGCAAACACCGCGTTGAAGAGAGCGAGCGCCAACCCGATGCCGGCCAGCACCGGATCATAGACCGCCATGAGGGCGCCGTAGAACAGGGCCGCGAGCCCGGTCACCAGCATGGCCGAAACCTGGCTGCCGATCAGGTCGCAGGCCCGCTCCGTCGTCGCGAGCCGGCTCGCGATGTCGCCGGCATAGCGCTGGGCGAAGAAGCTCGGCGAGAGCCGCAGCAGGTGCCATGTCAACTTCAGGCCCAGCGACACGCCGAGCTTCCATTGCAGGCGCGCGAGGAAATAGCCTTGCAGCCAGCTCAGCAGCCCGCCGAGAAGGGCCGCACAGGCGAGGCCGAGCAGCAGCGGCCGCATCCAGTCCGTCAGATGGCGGACGAGGATGTCGTCGACGAAGACCTTCGTCGCCGCCGGAACGAAGATGCCGGGCAGGAGGGCGGCGATGCCGGCCAGAACCAGGAAGACGACGGCGCCGCGCGAGGGCGCGAGCTGCTCGCGCACCGCGCCCCAGACATTCGTCCGCGCGCCTGAGGGCTTGAAATCGGGCCCCGGCGCCATCGTCAGCATCACGCCGGTGAAGGCGCGGTCGAATTCCTCATGCGTGACCGTGCGCGGGCCACTGGCGGGATCGTTGAGATAGACGACCTTGCGGCCCACCCCCTCCAGCACGACGAAATGGTTGAACTCCCAGAACAGGATCGCCGGCAGCGGCTTGCCGGCGAGCTTGTCCGGCTCGGTGCGCCAGCCCTCGGCCACCAGGCCGTAGCGCCGCGCCGCCTGCACCAGGTTCTTCGCCTTGCTGCCGTCGCGCGAGACGCCGCAGGCGACGCGCAGCTCCTCGAGCGGGACCCATTTGCCGTGATGGGCCAGGACCATGGCGAGACAGGCGGCGCCGCATTCGACGGCCTCCATCTGCAAGATGGTCGGGACCCGCTTGCGGCCGGTCTGCGGGAAGCGCACGGGAGGCACCTTGCTCATAGGCCGACGAACCGGCGCAGCGCCGGAATGAACAGGCTGATCGGCCGGCCCGACTTCACGGTCACCTGGCCTTCCACAAGAGTGGTCGAGGCGAGTTCGATCTGCTCGCTGCGCTTGGAGGTCCAGGCGTAGCTGTCAGGGCCGCCGGAACCGGGATTGATCCGCACGACGAGCTGGAGCGGTGGCCCGGCCTTGGTGAAGAGGCGGGCGAGATCGGGGTTGCCGAGGCGATGGGTCAGCGCCGCCTCGTTCTCCGGGCTGTCGTCGACCTGGATGACCGTGCCGATCAGCGAGCCGTATTCCTCCTTCTTGGCGGTGGAGGGCGAAAGGCGCACCTCCATGCCGAGCTTGACCTCCTTGCCGCTGTCGGCCGGCACGTAGAGCAGGGCGTCGAGCCGGGGGCCGCCCTGTTCGATCACCATCAGCTTCTGGCCGGCGCTGACCAGTGCATGGTCGCCGGCCTCGTTGGTGGTGATGGTGCCGTCGGAACGGGCCACGATGGTGGTCGCCAGGTTCTCGCTGAGATGGCTCTGGGCGCGCTGCCCCTCGGCGTCGCGCAACTGGCGATCGAGCGCCGCGCGCTCCTGGTCGGTCTGGTGGCGCAGGGTCTGGAGCGAGGCGTCGAGCGATAACAGCTCCGTTCGCGCCCGGGAGATCGATTCGCGCGCGGCGAACAGCCTCTCGCGGGTTTCGATGATCCGGTCGGAGGGCATCAACCCCTTGGACAAGAGGGATTCGCGCTGACCGAGCAAGGTGTTGAGCGCGTCCACCCGGGATGCTCCGAGATCGATCGTCTCCTGCAGGGCCTCGCGCTTGCGCTGGCCCGCGATCGTCTCCTTGAGGATGCGGTCCTCGATCTGCGCAGCGAGCGCTGCGCGCTGCGCCGTGAGCTGGGTGACGCGGCTATCGACATCGACGAGGCGGGCGGCGTCCTCGGGCGCGCTGAGCCGGGCGATCAGATCGCCCTTCTTCACCTTGTCGCCGCGCTGACGATAGCTGTCGAGCCAGCCTGCCTTGGGAGCATAGACGCTGACGAAAGCGCCTCCCGCCGGGACGAGCAGGCCCTTGCCGCTGACGGTGGTGCGATAGCTGCCGAGGATCGACCAGCCGAGGCAGCCGGTCACGATCACCAGCGCCGTGCCCAGCGCCGCCCAGCCATGCGGAGAGGTGACGCGCACCATTTCGTCGAGCCGGTCGGGGCCCGCGAGATTGTCGAGCGCTTCTTTGCGGTACAGGGCCGCGGTCATGTCGCATCGTCTCGGAACGAGGGATCGTGCGGCCGCCGTCGCGGCGACGGCGCGGCCGGATGGGGAAGGGGAAGGGGCAGCGTTCCGCACGCCGTCGGAACGCAGCCCCCTCGATCAGCCTTGCGGCTCAGCTGTTTTCGATGATGTGGCCGCCGGCGGCGCCGATGCCCGCGCCGACCGCGCCGGCGGCGAGCGCGCCGACGCCGACCGTGGCCGCGGC
>NZ_JBFRGS010000041.1:0-18921 GCF_052115465.1 Allobosea sp. 2RAB26
GGGCTTAGTTCCGTGATCTCGGCGAACAGCGTTTCGAGACCAGACGCCGCATCGCTGACATGGAGCGTGCGCATGCCCGGCGTATCAATCACCCAGCCGCCGCAGGCAATCGCATGCAGCGAGCGCGACGTCGTGGTGTGGCGCCCCTTAGCGTCGTGGTCGCGGATGTCGCCGGTCTGCTGCGGTTCGCCATCGATGGTGCCGGCAAGCGCGTTCACAAGAGTCGATTTGCCGACGCCGGACGAACCGACCAGCGCGAGGGTGCGGCCTTCGCCACACCAGGACGCGAACGCAGCCGCCGCGTGAGAGCTGCGCGGATTGACGGTTGCAACAGCCAGCCCGCGCTGCAGGGCGGCGGCCTGGTCGAGATAGGGCTGCACGTCGGGCACGAGATCGGCCTTGGTCAGCAGGATGACAGGTTCGGCTCCGCTCTCATTGGCCAGCGCAAGATAGCGCTCCAGGCGCGCGACATTGAAATCAGCATTGCAGGAGGTGACAATGAACAGTGTGTCGATGTTGGCCCCGGCAAGCTGCGGCGTCATGCTGCCCTCGGTGCGCCGCGCCAACACCGTCGCGCGCTCGAGCCGGCGCCGCAGCAGATGTGTGCCGGGCTCCGCCAGAACCCAGTCACCCACCGTGAAGTCGCCTGTATTGGTATGGACCGGCAGCTTGAGCCTGATCGGCCCATCGGGCGTGATTGCGCTCATGCGGGCACGGTGCACAGTGTCGATGCGCGCAGGCCGGAGGCAGGCGTCATCTGGTTCGCATTGATCTGCAAAGAAATCCGTCCAGCCCAGCGCCGCAAGTGACGGTGGTGCGGAGGCAGTGTCGCCTTGTGTCACAGTATCGCCCCACCGCTCGGCGTCCTCGTAATGGGCGACGATAGAGCGGGGTTCAGCCCGGCTTGCAAGCGCCGCAAGGAAAGCTGGCAGCCGCGCTGCGCCAGGTCCGGACGTTGGGGCCTTGCCAGGAAGCTGACGTCCGTGGCGCATCGTCACGCCTCGCGGCATCCCAACACGCGCTCGGCCCGTCGGCACGCAGTACGCTTCGTCAAACTCTACGCCAACTGAACCAGGCGGAGGGTGTTCTTGAGCTTCGCAGCGAAACTCTCGGGACGCTGTTCACAGACCTGCCGAATCTTGCCCGCGTGGCAGAGCCAAGCTGTGTGGCGCGCGGTCGATCAGGAGGGCTATATTGGGGATGAGATCGTCCAGATTCGGTCTCGAAGAAGAGGACGGCGCCGTTTGCCGCCGTCTCTTCAGGAAACCCCGAATTTCCCGCGTTCAACGTACACCGACCACGCATTGCGTCAGGACATCATGCTAAAAAATGCTCTGCTGAATCAACGCTATGCGGTATTTGTCCTTGCCATGCTCGCTCTTGCCGCCTCGCTTGCCGGGGGGCTCGCCTATAGCGGGTGGCTGCTTGTCCCGGCGGTGATTGCGGGCGCGCTGGTCCTTCTGGGCGTTCATGATATGCGCCAGCACAAGCATTCGATTCTGCGCAACTATCCAGTGATCGGGCATCTGCGCTTTCTGATGGAAAGCATCCGGCCGGAAATCCGGCAATACATCATCGAAAGCGACCATGACGAAGTTCCGTTCAGCCGGCAGGACCGCGCCCTGGTCTACCGGCGCGCCAAGGGCGACGAGGACAAGCTGCCTTTTGGCACCTCTGAGAACGTCTACGGTTCCGGCTATGCGTGGTTGACCCATTCGGCCGCGCCGACGGCCATTGTCGACACCGATTTTCGCGTCCGGATCGGCGGACCTGCCTGCAGGCATCCCTACGAGGCCAGCATTTACAACATCTCGGCCATGAGTTTCGGCTCGCTCTCTGCCAACGCCATTCTGGCGCTCAACACTGGCGCGAGGAAGGGCGGCTTCGCACATGACACCGGCGAAGGCAGCATCAGCCGCTATCATCGGCAAGGCGGCGGGGACCTGATTTTCCAAGTGGCGTCGGGCTATTTCGGCTGCCGCAACGAAGATGGCAGCTTCTCTCCCGAACGTTTTGCGGAACTGGCTGCTGATCCGCAGATCAAGATGATCGAAATCAAACTCAGCCAAGGCGCCAAACCGGGTCATGGCGGCATGCTGCCAGCTTCCAAGATCTCACCCGAGATCGCCGAGGCGCGAGGCATTGCGATGGGCGTAGACTGCATATCGCCTGTGGCCCACAGCACCTTTTCCACCCCGACGGGGCTGATGCAATTCGTCGGTGAACTGCGCGAGCTTTCCGGCGGCAAGCCGGTCGGCCTCAAGCTTTGCATCGGCCATCGCCGCGAATTCATGAGTATGGTCAAGGCCATGCTCAACACCGGCATCGTACCCGATTTCATTGTCGTGGACGGCGCGGAGGGTGGCACTGGCGCCGCTCCCGTCGAATTCGCCAACCGCGTCGGCATGCCGATGCTGGAAGGGCTGACCTTCGTCCACAACACGCTGCGGGGCGCCGGCATCCGCGATCAGGTCAGGATCGGGGCGGCTGGCAAGATCGTGTCAGCCTTCGACATCGCCCGCACGCTCGCGCTCGGGGCGGACTGGTGCAACGCGGCGCGCGGCTTCATGTTCGCGATCGGCTGCATCCAGGCCCAGTCTTGCCACACCAATCGCTGCCCAGTCGGTATCGCGACACAGGACCAGCGCCGCCAGAGCGCGATAGATGTCGGTGACAAGAGCGACCGCGTCGCGCGCTTTCATCGCAACACCATGCACGCGCTCGGCGAAATCGCGGGTGCGGCGGGCCTCAGCCATCCCAGCGACTTCATGCCCTATCACTTCATGTTCAGACAGAAGGACAACGAGTTCCTCGATGGCAACGAGGCCTTCCCCTATTTGCCGGAGGGATTTCTGCTGGGCGGAAAAGAGTTTCCGGAGCTCGCCGATTGGTACAGCCGCTGGGATCGCGCCAGTTCCGACAGTTTTGCTCCGCCGGAGATTCCACATGGTCCGTTCCAAACGCGTCGGACCGCGAGGGCGATGGTGGGCGTCGCATAATCGCCACGACGTGCCGCTTGTGCGACCAGGGGATGACCAGCGACAAATGCTGCCAGACGCGACGTCTCGGAACCCGGCTGGTGGTCATTCCGTGCGGGGTCGGTCCGGACGCTGGGGGAGGCGCTGAAGACGGGCGCGCCCGGTTCGGCGCGGGCTACCATCCTCACCACCGGCAGCCCCTGGTTCGCGGGGGCCTTCGACGACATAGCCTATTCCTTGCAGAGCGGCAGGACGGCGTTCGAGAAGGCGCAGGGCGTGCCGGTCTTCGACTATCTCGGCCGGCATCCGGACGAGGCCCCGCTGTTCAGCGAGACGATGATCGGCTTCCACGGCCGGGAGCCGCCTGCTGTCGCGGAGGCCTATGACTTTTCTTCGCGCCCGCTCTGGTGATCACCGGCCTATCGGCCCGTTCCAGCAACTCGCAAGCGCAGCGCATCCTCAGCGTCGTCAGCCATTCATGCGGGGTCATGCCGGTCGCCAGTGAGAACGAGGCAGAGATGGAAGCGGCTGAGCTGGACCAGTCCGGCTAGTTCGTCGAGGCCACGCGCGTCATCCTCAGCCTCGCCGCGCCACAGCAAAGCGGCGTAGCGTAGATGATCCCGGGAAACGGTCCCCTTTTGGACGCCGATCACCAGGATTGGCGGAGACTCATTGCAGCCCGATTTTCTCCCCTGGGCCTACCCTGCCGCCCCCAGCCTCAAGCCGTGGCCGGAGGACGACGCTTACAAACCTGCGGGCGAATGGCTGTAAACTCGCCCTTAACCTCGATCGGTCATTTCGCTGGACTAGTAGTGAATTCGCGCGGGCTGCACCTGCTGCGGCGCAGGGTAGCAGATCTATGCGGCTGATCGTCGGCACAATCATCGTCCTTGTCTGCGTCTTCGGCGGCTATGCGGCGATGGGCGGCAAACTCCTCGTCCTTTGGCAGCCGTTCGAATTTGTTATCATCCTCGGTGCAGCGGTCGGTGCCTTCATCATCGGCAACACCGCGCCGGTGCTCAAGGCCGTGCCCGCCATGTTCGGCACGCTCATGAAGGGCTCCAAGTACAAGCCGGAAGCCTATGTCGAACTGCTGGCGATGCAGTATTCCTTGTACAAGCTTGCGAAGCAGAAGGGCCTGCTCGCGGTCGAGCAGCACATTGAAGATCCGAGCGAGTCGACGCTGTTCAACGCCTTCCCGACTTTTGCAGCGAACCATCATGCGGTCGAGTTCGTCTGCGACTACATGCGCATGTTGACGATGGGTGCCGACAACGTCCACGAGATGGACGCTCTCATGGACGAGGAACTGGAAACGCACCACCAGGAGCAGGAGCGCATCGTTGCGGCCATGCAGTCGATCGCCGACGGGACACCAGCGCTCGGCATCGTCGCCGCCGTTCTCGGCGTGATCAAGACGATGGGGTCGATCACCGAGCCGCCGGAGGTGCTGGGACATCTGATCGGCGGCGCGCTCGTAGGCACCTTCTTCGGCGTCTTCGTCGCCTACGGCTTCTTCGGGCCCATGGCGCAGTCGCTCAGGAGCATCTTCGAGGCGGAATCCAAGTACTACCTTTCACTCAAGGCGGGCCTCCTCGCCCATATCAGCGGCCAGCCGCCGGTGATGGCGGTAGAATTTGCTCGCAAGGCTCTGATGAGCGACGTCCGCCCGACCTTCAGCGAAGTGGAAGCGGCAACCGCCGATCTGCCCGCCAACATCTGACCCAATCTCCAGTAGGGACTCGATGGCCAAGCCCGCCCAGCCGATTATCATCAAGAAGGTCAAGAAGGCCGCTCATGCGCACCATGGCGGGGCCTGGAAGATCGCCTATGCGGACTTCGTGACCGCCATGATGGCGTTCTTTCTGCTGATGTGGCTGATCAGCATGACGACGCAGGAGCAGAAGATCGGCCTGGCGGAATACTTCACGCCGGGGGCTGTGAGTGCGAGCACCAGTGGCGCTGGCGGCGTCCTGATGGGTACCGCCCTGGACAAGTCGGGCAACAGGTCGTCGGCGCCCCGCGACGCGGCGAGGGGCATCACGGAGCAGGAGGACGGAGCGCGCCGGACCAGCTCGGGCCGCGCCAGCGACCGCGAAGTCAGCCGCCCGGCCGCCGGCGCGCAGGCCCAGCACAGCGCCGTAGCCAGCCTCCGGCAGGCGCTCCAGAACATGCCCGAAATAGCCGAGCTGTCGCGCAACATCGTTATCGAGCCGACCAAGGAGGGCTTGAACGTTTCCCTCGCGGACGAGCTCGGCCGGTCCATGTTCCCCGAGGGCTCGGTCGACCCCCACGAGCGCACCCGTCGCGTGCTGGTGGCGCTCGCGCCCACCCTGCGCGGACTGCCCAACCAACTGTCTGTCACGGGCCACACGGCCGCCGCGCGCCCGGGCTCGGTGCGGGCCGTCGATTCCTGGAGCCTCTCCGCCGGGCGCGCGCTCGCCGTGCGCGGGATCTTGTCGGGTGCCGGGCTCCCCAACGACCGCTTCGCTTCCGTGGTGGGACGCGCCGACACCGAGCCGGTCTTCCCCGACAATCCCTACATCGCGCCGAACCAACGGGTGACGATCACGCTGCTCAGTGCGGAGCCGCCGCTGCCCCCGAACGTCTTTCGCTGACGAAGGCGCCTCGGCCGCCTGAGAGTCCGGTTGAGATTGAGCTCAGTGGCTGACACGACGTAAGAGGCTGACCATTGCGACGTGGATTGGCTCATAACCGAGACGCCCTTGGCTGACGTTGTGGACGTCAGCTAAGGGCCTCCTTTGCCTATTGCCGAGCGCGCCAGCCAGACTGCCCGAAAGTAAACTCCCTGGATGCCGGCAAAGGGCCAGCCCAGGCCTGCCCACCGAATTGCCAGCCCGACCCCGACCGAAGTCGCAGGCGCCTGGTCCATTTGCGGCATTGCGCTGACGCGGACGCGTCGCTTCAGGCACTGTCCGAAGCTCGGGGAGAGGCTCGGCCATCTCCGAGCCCCAATCTTAAGGATAAAATTAACGAGTTGTTTACTCTTTCCCGAGGCGTGCGACGCTCGTCAGGGTCGATTCAAAGTCCGGGCTCACATGCTTCATCTTCTCCGCGTCCTCACCCTCGCGCTCGTGCTGGGCACGCCGGTGCTCGCATCGGCGGCCCCCGAACATCGACCAGCCGAGATCTCGTTTGCCGAGACGCTGAAGCTCGCCGAGGCCGGTCAGCTGAAGAGCGTCCGGCTCCTCGATGATCGCCAGGCGCGGGTAACGACGATGGATGGGCGCTCGGCCGTCATTCGGACGCCGGTGTCTCAGGCCTGGGCGATAGACCTGGCAAAGAGCGGCACGGACGTGGAGTTCGGCAGTCCCGAGGTCAGCGCGCTCAGCCTGTCATTGGGAATTTTCGGGCTGGTGGCACAAGTCCTGGTGCTGGCCCTGATCGTCGGAATGGCCGTCTGGTTGCTCCGCACTGTCCGCAGCAAGTCGAAGATCGGTGAGTTCATCAAGCCTGGCGACCCAAAATCGTTCACCCGGTTCGATCACGTCGCTGGCGCTGACGAGGGCAAGCAGGCTCTCCGGGACATCGTGGCTTATCTGAAGGACCCGTCGAAGTTCGAAGCCGTTGGTGCTCGGGCAAGGAGCGGGGTTCTGCTCGAAGGTGATCCAGGTAACGGCAAGACTCTGCTGGCCAAGGCGGTGGCGGGCGAGGCTGGCGTTCCCTTTCTTTCGGTCTCCGGCTCTGCTTTCCAGGAGATGTTTGCCGGTGTGGGCGCCGCACGCGTGCGCTCGATCTTCAAACAGCTGCGCAAACGCGCTCCCTGCATTCTCTTCATCGACGAGATCGACTCGGTGGGAAAGCGGCGCTCCGATGGCTCGAGCTCGGTGGAAAACGATTCCGCCAACACGCTCAACGAGCTGCTGACCCAGCTTGACGGGCTCGGGTCCTCCGCGGGCATCGTCATCATTGGCGCGACCAACCGCATTGATGTCCTTGACCCGGCGCTGGTGAGGGCCGGGCGCTTTGATCTGCACATCACTGTGCCGGCACCCGACCAGATGGCCCGTGAGCGGATCCTTTTGGTTTCGGCGCGCGACGTCGAGATCGCCGCAGACGTCGATTTCGCGACGGTCGCACGCGGAACACCCGGTTTCTCGGGAGCCGATCTGGCGACCCTGGTGAATGAGGCTGCATTGCGTGCCGGCAAGCGCGGCGACCATCAGGTCAGGATGGCGGATTTCGAGGACGCGCGTGACGCCAAACTGCTCGGCGGCGACCAGCGCCACGGCCTGATGATCGATCCGGGCGAGATGGAAACGATCATCGTGCATGAAGCAGGGCACGCATTGGCCAACGTCCTGCAGCCGGAATGCGACCCGATCCACAAAGGCACCGTGGCTCCCCGCGGACGCTCGCTTGGGCATATCGCCATGCTGCCGCTGAAGGACCGTGTGCTGCTCCGCAAGTCGAAGCTGAAGGCCGAACTGATCGTCACGATGGCGGGCCGGGCTGCCGAGGAAATCAAGTTTGGCGATGACGCCATCACGAGCGGGGCTGCCGCGGACATCCACGAGGCGACCAAGATAGCCCGTGATATGATCACCCGCTTTGGCATGGGCTCGACGATGGCCAGCCGTGTCGACGGCGGCAGCGCGTTTTCGGCCCGACCGATCTCGGAGAATTCAAAGCAGCGCGTCGATGACGAAGTCGAAGAACTGCTGCGCGAATGCTACGCGGCGGCTCTCACGCTGCTGCGCGCCCATGAGCCTGCCCTGGATGCACTCTCCGCGCGTTTCCGGGAGCAGGACACGCTCTCCGGCGACGAGATCAGACAGATCGTCAAAGACACCATCGAGATGGCCAGTTTGAGCACAAGCCAGGCTGCCTGAAGCATCGGCCCGAAAAGTGGATTGCGGTTTTCGGGGCAAAGCATGCAATCACAGATGATCCAGCATGGTCGTCGCGCCGCGCGCCCTGATTGCGCGCGGCCCGGGAAATCCCGTTCGTCCCGACTGCCGACTGCCGACTGCCGGTTGCCCTGGTTGCGAACACCCAATCTTTGCCGTCCGGCCAGGATCGGAAAGCGGATACTCAGTTCCGTCACAGATCGATGACGACATCGCCCAGAGGCTGGGAACAGCAGATCAGCACATTGACGCCGGCTGGTGGATCGATCGGCTCGGGCCGGTAGGCCACTTTCCCAGCCACAAGCCCGGTTTCACAGGAGTGGCAGACCCCCGTTCGGCAAGACCACCGCGTGGGGATGTCGCAGGCTTCGGCAAGCTCCAGAAGGCTCTGAAACGCCGGCCCCCAAGGGACGCTCAAGCCGCTCCGGGCGAACGAAACCATCGGCCCCGCAGCGGAAGGCCCAGGAGGCAGGTGCGGCGGCAAGTGCGGCGGCCGCTGCGGCGAGGCGACGATTCCCGGGTTATTCGACGGACCTGCGCCGAACCGCTCAGTATGGATACGGTCTTCAGCGATGCCCCAGGCTGCAAGGCCTGCGGTCAGGTTGCTCATGAAGGCCGACGGCCCGCAGATAAAGAAGTCGGCATTGCGCGGGACGTCCAGATCCCGAAGCACCCCGATGTCCAAACGTCCATAAGCATCGAAATCCACGCCCGGCCGGTCCTCGGGATCGGGCGCGCTGTAGCGTATGTGGCGGTGGCCGTGGGCCAGGGCTTCGAGCAGGGTTCGGGTCTCCTGAGCAAAAGGGTGCTCACGGCCGCGGCGGGCCCCGTGCAGCCACCAGACGTCCCGTGGCGATGCTTCGGCCGCCAATGCGTGGAGCATCGACAGGACGGGAGTCGCCCCCACCCCCGCACTCAGGAGGACAACGGGGCTATCGTCCAACCGAAGCGTGAAGTTGCCTCGTGGCGCGCTCACGTCCAGCACGTCGCCAATCTGCACCGCTTCGTCGATATAGGTGCCCGCCACGCCGTGCGGTTCCCGCTTTACGCTGACGCGATAGTTGCGGTCGCTGGGTTCGCCCGACAAGGAGTAGCTGCGCATCAGCGCCGGCGCGACCGGGGCCGGCCTCAGGCGCAGCACGACAAACTGACCGGGAAGAGCAGCCGTCAGGGGCTGTTCATCTACGGGCTCAAGCGCCAGAGAGATCACGCCGCCGCTCTCGCGAATCTTGCGCGACACCCGCAGCGGGCGGAAACCCGCCCATGCTGGCGGCGGCCCGGACACCGGAGCGAGCCCGGCATTTCCCGTCGTCGCGCTGCTGCTCTGCTCTTGCGCGAGCAGCGCCTGGAAGGATGCGCGCCAGCCTGCGCTCAGTGCGGGGATGCGCAGCGCCCGCTCGATCAGGCTGCTGGGGTGACCGGGCCTATAGAGCAGCGCATCGATCTCGGCGACGGTGATCCGCTCGGCGCCGATTCCGACCTGGACGATCTCATCGCCCGCTTCGACCTGGCCTTCCTCCAGAACACGCAGATAGAAACCGGGCCTGCCACGCGCCACCAGCAGCGCGGCCAATTGCGGCTCGTTCATGCGAAGACCGACCCGGTAGCAAGTGACGCGCGGCTGCGTCACTTCGAACAGGGCGCTGCCGATCCTGTAACGGTCGCCAATGCAGACCTCACCATCCGGCAAGCCATCGACCGTGAAATTTTCTCCGAACTGTCCATAGGAGAAGTCGTCCCGGCCCAGCTCAGCTTGCCAAAAGCGATAGGAGTCCAATTGGTAGACCAAAACAGCCCGGTGCTCGCCGCCGTGCCCGGCAAGGTCTCCTTGCCCATCCCCATCGATGTTGAGCCGACGTACCGCGCGCGGGCCCTGAACCGGACTTTTCCAAACGGCGGTGTGGACGGTCTTGCCCTGCCACGGAATGTCGCGTGGCAGGCCCACATTGACCGAAAGCAAGCGAGCCATCACTAAGCCGCCGCCCTGGTGGAAGCCGCGATCGATACGCCTCCGGAGAGCAGGCCGACTACGGACATTGGTAGACGATCTGGCCGTAGGAGTTCACGACCTGCTGGCAGCCTGGGGCGTAATAATAGGCCCCAGCCGCCGCGGCTCCGGCGGCCCCGTAGGCGGCGCTCCTGCGGGTGGTCCGGCGGGCCACGCCGGCGTAACTCATCGGCGTCAACGGTCGCCCGACCCTCGCCTCCGCCTGACTGGTGAACGCGGCCGATGGAGCGGAGATGTCTGCGCTCCAGAGCAGGGCAGCGCCGCCGGCCAGCACTGCGAGCGCGGCGCGGGACATGAATTTCAAGGCTGACTTGTTCATTTCTGACCTCCGGGAACGACGCCGGCTGGAATTTCGTCAATGTCCTTGAGCAAGGTGATCGCAACGCCGCTGGCGCCTTCCGGCGGCTTGAAAGCGAACGCATCCGGTGCCGGGCTGACGCCGGTCTTCCAATCCCTGAGCCGCAGCGTGTACTGGGGCGCGGCACCAACGGCCTTGCTCGTGATGACGTATTTGCACGGCAGCGGCCGGTCACCGACCTCGACCCAGAGCTGCCAGTCGGTGTCCAGATTGCGGAAGGCGAGATGTTCGCATTCGACGCCCCCGACGATGCCGCGGCCGAGATGCTTGGCCTCCAGCACCCCGGCCATCAGCGCGTCGTAGGGCTTCGACAGAAGAAGGTCCGCCCCTGGAATTTCGAGCAGGGTTTCGTTTCGGAGCTTGTCGACCACGGTGTCGAAGGAACCGACGGCGGGAACCTGTGCGAACCGGTTGCCGCCGCGGTCAAAGACCGTCACGTTTGAACCGTCTGAGATCAGTTCGACATCGGCATAGCCGCCGGTCCGGCTGATGCGAAATTTGTTCGGGCGGCTCATGGTGACCTCACCCGAGGCGCTGAACTGGATCTTCTCAACGGCAGGCGTCACCACCTCGACGTCGGCATCGAACTTCACGGACAGGTTCTCCTGGCGGCTGAGATAGTCCGCCATCCCCTTCACGATGCTCCGGGCGTCGTCCTCCGCCGAGGCGACAGGCGCCGCAACACCTGTCACGGCCATCGCGGCGAGAAGGCCGAGCGCGGACCTCAAAAGCGCGGCGCGCGGATGCAAACGGATCCTTCGGTTCATTGCGTGATCCTCCCTGGCTTTCCTCGGGAGCGAACCAGCGGAGACCAGGCCTGCTTCGTCCCATTGGATCAACAGCCCCGCAGGGGCACTTTAATCCTTCGCGAACACCATGAACACCGGGCTTGACCGATGACAGTCTCCTCGGCGTTCAGGCTGCTGTCGCCGACGAGCTTCCGGCTCGAAGGTCAGGCCCGTTGCTCCAGGGCTCCTCGCGCGTGAATTCGAAATGGCATCGGCCTGAATGGCGCGAGTTGCCGGGCGGCTGCCATGCGAGCACAACGACCGAGAGGGGCGGGGAGCTGACATTCGCCGGACCACGTCGGCCGTTCGCGCGGCGACGTGCTGCGCCATCGCGTGCGCACCCGGTAAGGTCTGGAACCACAACGCCTGTTGGCCGGCCTGGCGCAACCGGCGTCGCGCACAGGCCGAGGCCGCTGGCGGCCTGCGGGATCTGCTTAGGCACATCAGCGCGATCGTCACGACGCTCGGCAGCGTATGCTTGTCTTCGGATCACTGTCATCCAGAATGCCAATGCGATTGCGATTGCTGACGGAGAGACAAATGTACAAACACATTCTCATCGCAACAGACGGCTCCGAACTTGCTCGCAAGGGACTTGAACATGGCCTGGCCCTCGCCAAGCCGCTCGGGGCGAAAGTCACCGTTCTGACCGTGTCGGAGCCCCTGAGCCCGGACATGGCACGCGCAGCCCGACTTAGCGGCGTCGGTGATCCCATCGGGGGCTACGACCACCAGATTGATGCGCTGATGAAGGAACGATTTGCGTCCATCGAACAACACGCGTCCAAACACGGCGTTACGGTGGATCTGGAGCACGAAATTGATGATTCGCCTGCCGAGGCAATCGTCCGATCGGCCAAGCTCAATGGCTGTGATCTTATCGTCATGTCCTCTCATGGCCGGCGTGGTGTGCAGAAGGTCTTGCTCGGCAGCCAGACATCAGAGGTTCTGGCGAGGACGACAATCCCTGTTCTGGTGATCCGGTAGTCGCTGATCTCTTCCGGCTTGTGACGCTTCTTCGGCATGGCGGTCCTCCTGTCTGACACAAGACATCCTTCAGGGGGGACCAACTCAGCGGGGGTGGAGCACGCGACGCGTGGCACGATCTGTCCGGTGCGGGGCTCCGAGCCAGTCCTCGCGGCACCGTCGTCCCGCGGAGGAGGGAGCGTCCCCTGCGATGACGCCCGCATCTCGTTGCGGAAGCTTCGCTGGCTATGTCAGCCGCGGCATTCCTCGAGGTCGAGATCGAGTTTGCTGCCCTGCAGGAACGCCTCCGGCCAGGCCGAGGTTCACACTGTCCCCTTCCAAGAGCCAACACTGGTGGGATGGCCACATGAGTTTATGGTCGCTGCCCGTGTACGGCTGCCTCGGGCTGCCGAAGCGGACGTGACGCAAAAGCCCGCCGGATCGCTCCGGCGGGTTTGCTGTCAGGCTCCGAGCGCGATCGCTCGTCCCCATCGACAGGGCAGGGCGTCAGCCCCGGCGGACGTTCCAGAACAGCGGGGAGGACGCCGTCAGGATGTCCTGGGGTGCCCGTTCACCGATCCACGAGCGAAAGGACGACTTCGATCTCCTCGTCGAACATTCCGCCGGTGGGAGAAAAGCCGAGCTTTTCATAGAATGCCTGCGGGCTGCCCGGCCCAAGGCCAAAGCTCGTGTAAAGTTCTCTGATACCCCGCGATCGGAGGCGCGCAGCGATCTTGGAGATTGCCTGCTTTCCAAAGCCGCGGTTCTGAAAAGGCCTGGCGATCATGAAACGCCACAAGTAAGGGCCAGGGCAGTCGATCCCATCGTCCCAATCCGATCCTTCGTGCACCATCACGAAACCGATCAAGACATCACCCGCATAAACTCCACGGAACCAAGCCGATTCCGAACAGAATCCTTCTGCAATCGACGACCCGTTGTCCGCGACAAAATCCCTCTGTTCTTCGGGCAGGGTCTCGCTCAGTTCACAAATTTCAGAGACATTTGCAGACGTGACCCGTCGAAACGTCACCTCCGCATCACTTGGTGGGATTGTCATATTCGAATTTCCTACACTGTCGATAGTAATCGTAGTAATTTCGGCTCGCTATCAAATGTCTAAATCGAAATCAAGAGAATATGATCACGAACTACGTCCTGTTTTTGGCTCCTTTGGTGTTTTTGTATTAACGCCCTCTAGGGAAGGTTGAGTTGTTAATCTGTCTCTTCGAGGAGCTGTTTCGCGCGTGCGGCATTGGGCTTGGTGATTGGCAGATTGCGATCGAGCCCGAAGATATCCGGCGTCACCAGCTGTCCGACGGGTTTGCCGAAGCCTTCCATGGCGATCTCGGCGCGCCCGATTGGTGATGGAGGAACCGGGCCAGTTCGTGTGAAAAATGCTCCAGCCGCCGCGCTCAACCGGTTCCCTGGAGGTGCGGCGCTGGACGACGGTGTCCAAGTCCAAGGTCTGCACGTCGACATCCGCGCCGAGCGGCCGGATCCTGAATGCGCAGCTCGACTTGCGGTCCGTCGATCATTGGGCAACCATGCCAACGCGACGCCCTCAGAGACCGGAACATGCCCCCGGACAGGCCCTTCCTGGTCAGACACGCGGACCTGATCTTCGCGCTCAAGACCTTCGGCGCCGCCATACTCGCCTTCGTCATCGCGCTGTGGATCGATCTCCCGCGCCCATCCTGGGCCATGGCCACCGTCTACATCACCTCGCAGCCCCTCGCCGGAGGGACGAGCGCGAAGGCGATCTACCGCCTGCTCGGGACTGTGATCGGCGCTGTCGCCGCCATGGCCATGGTGCCGAGCCTCGTCAACGTACCGGAACTGCTGTGTCTGGCGATCGCGTTATGGGTCGGCCTCTGCCTTTGCCTTGCGCTGCTGGACGGGACGGCACGCAGTTACGCTTTCCTTCTGTCGGGCTATACGGCTGCGATCATCGCCTTTCCGTCCGTCTCGGATCCCGGCAGCATCTTCGACACCGCGATCGCGCGCGTTCAGGAAATCTCGCTGGGCATCATCTGCGCTGCGGTCATCTCCGGGACGGTATTCCCGCAGAGCAGCGGCACGGTCATCTCCGAGCGGCTCGATTACTGGCTCGCGACCGCGGCCAAGCTGTCGCGGGAGGCCCTCGCCGGCAGCGGGGTCGGCCAGGAGCAGCATTTGCAGCGGCTCCTGAGGGAAGCAGTCGAGATCGAAGCCATGGAGAGCCACCTCGATCATGACCGGCTGACCGACATCGAGGCCGCGCGTGGATTGCGCATTCTCCGGCGGCACATGCTGATGCTCGTGCCGATCCTTGCCTCGATCAACGACCGGATCGCGGCACTCGGTCCCCGGTTGCGCGACGATGAACCCGATCTCGCCCGGCTCTTCGAGCGCCTGTCTGCATGGATCGCCGACGACGGCTCCGTCACGCAACCGACGCTCGAACTGTCGTTGGAGATCGAGGCCCGTCGCCTTGGGCTCTCCACCGACTCGAGCTGGGACCAGGTCCTGATCGTCAGTCTGCTGATCCGCCTGCTGGAACTCGCCGATCTCTTGCAGGACTGCCGCTTGCTCCGCTCCGCGATCGACGAAGGCCGGGATCCCTCCCGTGTCACCCTTCGGTTCGATCCGGAGGCAGGGGCCGAGGTCGCCCGGCATCGCGATCCCATGCTCGCCATCTGGTCGGCAGCCGCCACGGCCATAGCAATCCTGCTTTGCTGCGCATTCTGGATCGGCACCGGTTGGCACGATGGCGCCTCCGCCCCGATGATGGCTGCGGTGGCATGCTCGATCTTCGCCTCCCGGGACGACCCGGCGATCGGCATGCGCAGTTTCGGGGGATGGGCGGTCGTCGCCATCATCGTCGCCGGAATTTACCTGTTCGCGTTGCTCCCGCGGATCTCGGACATCGAGGTGGTCGTCGTGGCCCTGGCGCCGACGCTCGTCTTGTTCGGTTATCTGATCGCGCGGCCCTCGACGACGGCGATAGGCACCGCGCTCGCCGTCAACTTCGCGACGATGCTGGCGCTGCAATCCACCTATCAGGCGGACTTCGCGGCGTTCGTCAATTCGGCGATCGCCTTCGTGTTGGGCATATCCGCCGCCATTGCGGTGATGCGGACGCTGCGCTCGATCCGCACGGAATGGATCGTGGCTCGCCTCCTGCGGAAGGGCTGGGTCGCGCTCGCCCTGGCGGCGGAACATCGCGGTAAGCGCGACCGGGCCAATTTCGTCGGCGCCATGCTCGCCCGCCTCGACCAGCTCGTGCAGCGGCTCGCCGCCATTCCTGAAATCGAGCGACGCGACGTCGAGAACCTCGGCCAATTGCGGGTCGGTCTCAACATCATCGACCTGCGCCGCGCGCGTCATCAGCTCTCGGAGAACACCGTCCGGGCGATCGACGGCTTGCTCGACAGGCTGGCCGCCACGTTCCGCGCCTATCCGGGAGGGGCGATGCCCGAGAGCCTGCTCGCCGATATCGACACCACATTGACCGCAGTCGTCGACGATCCCGGTGCCGGGGCCAAGGAAGACGCCCTGATCGGGCTTGTCGGCATCAGGCGCGGATTGTTCCCGCAAGCACCGCCCTATATGCCTCAGTCCCCGGTGATCGCGATGCAACTCGCATGAGAACGGACCTCGACATCTTCGGCGTCTATGTTCCCTCGCTGCTGCTGGGGTTCGTGATCGCGTATGTCCTGTCGGCGCTGCTCTCGCGGTTGTTCCGCCGGATCGGCCTCTATCAACACGTCTGGCATCGGGCGTTGTTCGATCTGGCCGTCTTCGCCTGCCTCCTTGGCATGGTCGTCTTTCTCTCTTCGGGGATTCTGGCGTGAAAGACCTGCTTGCGTCATACGGCCGCTACGCGATCACGGGCATCGCCGTACTCGCTGCCATCGTGGTCGGACACTGGCTCTGGGGCTACTACATGGACGCCCCCTGGACGCGGGATGGTCGTGTCCGAGCCGATATCGTGGTGGTGGCGCCCGACGTATCGGGTTTCGTGACCGAGGTTCTCGTCCGCGACAACCAGCCGGTCAAACGCGGCGACCCGCTGTTTCGGATCGACCGCGCGCGGTTCGAGCTGGCGCGGCAACAGGCCGAAGCCGTTGTCGCCGGCCGGAAGGCGTCGCTGGAACAGGCGAACCTCGACTTCGACCGCTATCACACGTTGAGCGCCGACGCTGTGTCCCGGCAGCGGCAGGAGGAGGTGCGGGCGACACAGCTCGTGGCCAAGGCGGCCCATGAACAGGCCGTGGCCGATCTCGGTGTCGCCCAGCTCAATCTCGACCGCAGCGAGGTACGCGCCTCCGTCAACGGCGTCATCACCAATATGGACCTGCGTCCGGGCAGTTTCGTCAGCACCGGCAAGGGCGTCATGGCGCTGGTCGATACCGATACGTTGCGCGTAGAGGGCTATTTCGAGGAGACGAGGCTCTCGCGCATCCATGTCGGCGATCCGGCTTCGATCCTCCTGATGGGCGACGGCACCCGCCTGACCGGTCGCGTCGAAAGCATCGCGGCCGGCATCTACGATCGCGACCGCGGGGCGGGCAGCAATCTGCTCGCCGACGTCAATCCGACCTTCAACTGGGTGCGGCTGGCGCAGCGCGTGCCGGTGCGCATTGCACTCGACGAAGTCCCACCCGGCACGCTTCTCGTGTCGGGCCGAACCGCCACGGTCGAAATCCGCTCCGCGAGGTAGCTACCGTTTGATGCGGCATCGACGGGCCAGGACCGCGATGCTTCGGATGGTGCTCGTCTCACTGCCGCTGAGGCGGAGATGGGCGCCTATGTCTCGGCGGCGGCGCACCCGGCCGACGTGGCGTGGGTGGCCCTTGCATGAATTCCGCGGCCATCCCGTCGAGACCCCGCGCGGTCCTCGGCAGTAGAGAAGAGCCGCATCGTGCCGGAAGGCGTGCGCGGCGATCGGAGAATCGCCGAGCACTGTCGGCGCGAGACATGCTCTGCGAGCGAACCCGAGGTTCGTCTCGCCGCGTGTTGGTCCGCCAATGTGATCAAGCGCATTTAAGCCAGAAGCGGGAAGGGCGATAACTCTCGGTATCGGATTATCGGAAGGACCAGACCGATGGCCTTCAGGACCGCGTTCGCGCATCAGGACAACACGCGAGACGTCAGTGTCTCGATCATGTCTCTCATCCCTGCCTTTGTTGCCGTCGGCTCGCTTGTCGGTGACATGTCTCTCATGGCTCCGGGCATGCTTCACATGTTGCCGAGTGGTTGCTTGGCCTCATTCTGCGGTATTTCTACTTCTCTGTTCCTTGCGTCTCGTGACATGGATTTAGATTGTATCTCGAGGTGTTTTAGTTTCGAGGTCGGTTATTTTATGAAGCCAATCCGAAGACTGCGGACCATCTGTTCGACTGGAGTTTTTTGCGCTCGGAACGTTGGGGTCCATCGGGATGAGCCTGGGCATCAGCTCCTGAGGTTTCAGCTTCGCCCCGGTGGCGGCGACAACCCGCGCGCTTTACCGGCCGTCATTGTCATGGTTTCCCGCACCCAGAAATGAGGCGAAATCCGATGCTGCTGCGTGGAATCGCCGTTTTCACATCCTTTCCCCTAGCTCTGGCGGCTGCCGAATTCGGATCAACCGAAAACGGCTCCAAGTGGGTCCCTCGGCTTGGCGACGTGGTTCCTCGTTCGATCCGGGTCGTGGGCCTCGACGGCGAGGCTCGATCCTTGCCTTTTGGCATGGTGATCGTCGATGGGCGAATTGTCGTACTGGTGAAGGCAGGCACGAGGGAGATTGTCGACATCACATCGGATGAGCCAGTCGGTGCGCCTCCGCTCCCAAGGAACCCTTCAGCGCCGCTCCGGCCACGCGGCGAGCGGTTTCAATAGGACACGGGCCTCGGCGCACATTCCCAGGAACATGATCGCCGCTAGCCGCGGGGGGCAACTTTCCGTGTGTGCGGGGCAAGACAGCCAAGTGCGAGCGTGCGCCGATAGCGGGCGGGAAGCACCGCAGCGGCGATTTCGTTCGGTCAGTCGGTTTTCACTCGAAACCTCTGGCGAAAAACCCCGTAGACACCAGTTTGGGAGAGCCCTGGCGCTACGGGGTCTCCTGCACCCGGCAGTGTCACCCAGGGGAGGGGTGCCGGGGAGCCTTGGATTAGTGCCGGCCTATCCGCTACCCCCACCTCCTGCCGCCGAAGATTGTCATGGCAAGGTCGTGCAATGCCGCATGGTGCTGACGATAGGCAGCCTGGTCAAGCGCTGCGCTGGACATCGTCCAGCAGCTTTTGCCCGGAGATGGAGACGCTGACGGCGCAATGGCTGGCCAGCACCGACGAGGCCCAGGCGCACGGTGCCCCAGTCCATCGTCTGCACGTCGACATTCAGGCCGAGCCGCTCGGCGCCATGAGCGGGCTCTGGCTTCCGGCCCGAAAGCAGAGCTGAAGCCAGCGACGGTGACACGTCCGAAACGACCCATTCCCGGCGTTTGGAGCGTCCGCTCTTGGGTCGGTCGACTCGCGAGAGGCCAAGCTCGCGGACTTGGCGCGGAAGTTTTACCCAATCAGGTTTCGTGGCGGCGAGGCTGCCTCCGATGACAAGGACGGGTTGATCTCGGGCTTTCACGGCTCGGATGAGTTCTCAGCCGGATTTCGGGTCAAGTGAAAACAGCCCTGAAATGCAAAATGCCCGCCGTGAGGCGGGCATTCGCTCTTCGACCGAAGCTCAAGGGGAGGGAATCATGAGCCCCGGGAGAAACTACCTGGAACGCGCTGCGCCCGGTGACGCGGCGGTTCTATTCAGTGACTTCAGGCCGCAGCGTGCGAGCGGGCGATGAAGGGGATCTCCGAGCGTGACAGCCCAAGATCGTCGAGCTCACGGTTGGTCAGACGCGACAGCTCGCGAACCGTCTCGCGATAGCGCAGGAAGGCGCGGATTTTGGCGGCAATCATGGTGACGAACATGGTGATATTCCTCT
>NZ_JBFRGS010000042.1:0-20219 GCF_052115465.1 Allobosea sp. 2RAB26
ATCTCATTCAAGGCCTGCGGCAACACCCAGGAGAACATGAGCAAGACGGAAAACAAGGAGATCGGCCTGATCCCCGAGGCGACGCTGGTCAAATCCGGCGTCGTGCGCGTCATGGAATTGCAGGAGAAAGGCTGGACCTATGTCAGGCCGTAGCGCATGCGATGAAGGCTGCCGTCGTCCTGGCCGCCAGATCATCGGACCGGACATCGTATCCGGTCCCATGATCTACTCTTGTGCTTGCATCGGCCTTGCCCCGAAGATCGCAATCCACTTTTCGGGCCGATGCTTTGGTCCGGGAGCCGGGGGCCACCATCGAACCGCGGGAGGCCAGGGGAGACGCGAGGTTTGATTGGAGCTTTCCCTGGATTGCGTGACAATCAGGCATTGTCGCGGATCTGTCGGCGCGCGGCATCGGCGAGCGGGTGCAGCGCCTCTGCCGGCCTGGCTCCGACGAGGCTGTAGCCGAGCCCATTGTCGGACCAGCTGAAGCCGCTCACGCCATCCACCGTGTGGCGAGCCATGGCGGCATTCGCGTCGACCGTCATCGGTCGCGCGAGCATCACGAGGCGGCTGCCTTTGTCGTTCCGCCTTGGAACGGGCGCTCTCCAGACACGTTCTGTAGTGAGAGCCGGACCCGATTCCCGTTAGCGGGGAACGAACATGACCCGTTATTTCTTCGACAGTTCGGATGGCGACTTCGTTGATATCGACGAGGACGGCATAGAACTTTCCAGCGACGGCGAGGCGCGGCTATCGGCTTTGGACGCCTTGCCCGATATGGCGCGCGCGGTGATGCCAAATGGCGACTGCCGGTTGTTCACCGTTAGCGTCCGCCGGGAAGATGAGGGCGTGATTTACCGGGCGAGGATGGAACTTACCGCAAGCTGGACCACAACGGAGGTCGGACAGCCCGGGAGGACTAGCGATAGCGTCCCACGGCCGGGAACAGGCATACCGACGGACGATCGGGCAACTCCCGCGGCGGATGGGAGCGTCACTTCGCCAGCAAAGGGCGAGCCAAAACCCTCCACCTCGCCGAGCGCACTCGACCCTGGTCGGCCGGTTAAGAATACCCATGAGCACACGCTTCTCGCCATCGAGGTTCATGACAACGACGCTCATCATCGTCATCGCCGGTAACGGGCGCCGCTCCTGGCATCATGCTCAGCGAGGAGGTTGATGCCGATGGTGACGCGTTCCTGATCCTGGCCTGCAAGCTTGGCCTCGAGGGCATCATCGCGAAACGCCGAGATGCGCCGTCTCGATCCGGCCGGGGCGGCGAATGGCTCAAGATCAAGTGCATCCAGTCGGAAGGGTTCTTCATCGTTGGCTATGAGCCTTCGTCGGCGGCGTTGGGCGGTATCGGCCGGCTGCTGCTCGCGGCCTGGAAGAGCAACCGGCTGACCTATGTCGGCGGCGTTGGGACCGGGTTCACCGATCGCTCCGCGACCGCGCTGCGGAAGCAGCTCGACGCACTCCTGATCGAGAAGCCGCGCTGAAACTGACGAGAAAGGGGACGCGCTGGGTGACGCCATCACTGGTGGCTGAGATCGAATTCCGCGCCTGGACCACGGACCAGAAGCTGCGGCACGCGTCGTACAAGGGGCTGCGCGACGTCTCTGATGCCGCGAACGTTCTTCCCCTGAATGACGATTAACGCCGGCCATCCCAAGGGAACTGGACGGCCGCGGAACTGAAAGCCTCGCCGGGCGTTCACGATTGGTGTTGACGCCGCGATCAGATTCTCCGGCCGCCACCACCGGGTCGGAGCCCGCCTGCAATCCCCCGCACGGCGAAGCTCCTTTGCCCTTGCATCTGGCCCGCAGCGGGACGACGCCGCGGGCTTTTTGTTTCTTGTGCTGTCCTTAGGAACACGCTGGGCCACCGTCCGTTTTAGTGGCGTGAGGGCGTGGAGCGATTGACAACTTCACGGCCGCAACCCTCGCAGCCTGGGGCCCTGCCGTTGCGAAGCGGCGGGGCCTTCATATCGCTTCGGATCAGGCGGATGGACAAAGGCCAAGCCTCAAACGCGTGGATTTATCACGTTGTCATGCCGCTGACCGCGTTGCGATTTCTGTCTCGGCTCCAGGCGATGGAGGATTGGCTGAGCGAGTGGGAAATCCCCTATGAGGTGGTGCCACTCCATGCCGGTGATACAGCCCTGTTGATCCGGTTCCCGACCGAGGACTTCGCGCACGCCTTCATCGCCGTGGAGAAAGAGATGGCAATGGCCGCTTTGCCGGGCCTGCACTGAGCGTGTGCCCACTCGGCGCATCTCGGGTGGCCATGGCCCCGGGCTCCCCCGGACCGGGCCGGCCCTCTCAAGGCAGGATCGCCAGCCGAGTAAGCAACGTCACCAGCTCCGCCTGACGCCTGGTATTGGTTTTCCCGAACACCGTGCCGAGCTGGCTGCGAATGGTAGTGAGGCTCACCTCCGACTTTCGGGCGGGCTGGTCACCGCGCGCCAATTGAAGAGCGGCGGGTCTCGGCCGCGGTCAGGCCGAACAGGCGCCGAAGCATGAAGGGATTCGACTCACGTAAAATTTTAACTCTGCGTGGCGTGTTCCGTCGCCGGGCAAAAGGGGCCAGACCGGGACCGGTGGGGTGGGATGTGCCCAGTCTACCCCACAGATATTGCTCGGGAGGGCACGCATTGGGAGGACGATTGTCATGCCTGGGAAAGCCAAGCTGGTCCGGAAAATGGCCGACATGGTGAACCGCGTGGCTGGCGACTATACCAGTCCTGCCGCACTTTATCGCGCCGTTCGAGAGGTTCATCCAAAAGGGTCAAAGAGGCAGGTCGCTCTCGCGGCCCTGGCCGCCCTTATTGTCGGGGCACCGAGCCAAAGAGTACAAAGGCGGAGGGGTCACCTGGTGAGTGACCCTCTCGAGTTCTTCAGAAGCCACGGCGTCCTTCAATGGCGTCGGCTGCCGGAGCTTGTCCCTCCCGGGCTCGCTTGGCGCGCCGCTCGAATTCGGTGCGAAGCGCCTCGAGTTTCTCCTCGTCGAGTTCCTCAAGGTCGAGAAGCTCTTCACGCGCTCCCTCTAGCCGGACGATCAATTCATCCAGCTTGATCTGCATCGCGCAGGTATCGCGGTTTTGGCTGTTCTGGATGATGAAGACCATCAAGAAGGTGACGATCGTCGTCGAGGTATTGATCACCAATTGCCAGGTGTCGTTGAAGCCGAAGAACGGCCCTGACAGGGCCCAAATGGCGATGATGGCGAGCGCCAGAAAGAAGGTTTGTGGCTTCCCTGCCCACCGGGCGGTGGTCTGCGAAAGCCGGGTGAACAGCGACGCATCGCTTCCGAGGTCGCTCACTGATTCCTGATAGTTCGACATCGCACGCGGCTCACATTGATAGGTCAAGAAGGGAGCCTCGGCTTCGCCCCGGAGCTCCCTGGCCTATGGCTAAGCGGCCTTCGCCATGGCGGATTTGTTGACCGAACTCGCTGCGAGCTTCGAAAGTGCCTCGTCGGTTTGCGATTCTTCGTTGAGCGTCTGATCAAGCAGCGTCGCCGCGTCCTTGAGGCCAAGTTGCGCGGCCCACGCCTTCAGCGTGCCGTACCGTGCAATCTCGTAATGTTCGACGGCCTGCGCGGCCGCGAGCAGTCCTGCATCAATGGCCGGGCTGTTGGCATAGTCTTCCATCACCGCCTTGCCTTCCTCGATGATGCCGAGAATTGCATCGCAGGTCTTGCCGCGCGCCGCTTTACCGGCGATCTCGAACACCTGAGCGAGGCGCTCAACATGCCCTTCCGTTTCGTCGCGGTGCTTTTCGAAGGCTGCCTTGAGTTCTTGGGACTTCGCTGCTTTCGCCATTTTTGGCAAGGCGCGCAGGATCTGCTTCTCGGCATAATAGACGTCTTTGAGGGTGTCGATGAACATGTCGTTGAGGGTTTTTGCCTCGGCGGCCATGGGCTCTCTCCCAGGTGAAGAGTTCGGAAAGCACCACGAACACCGCAGTAACCAAATTGTTCCGGGGGGAGCGGCGGCCAGGCGTCGATCGCTCACTCCGGCCGGTCTCCGAGCTGCCGGAGCGTCGCAATTTCCATGGTATTACAAAAAGCTAAGGCCAATGTCTCGAAGGACCCTGGGCCTTATGCGCGGCTGAAATCTACAGCCGTTCTCCAATCGCCAGTGGGCGAAAAGTTCACAGCGGAGATCCGCTGTTGAAACTGGGACGGCGCGTTGATCAGTCGTCCGAGGACCCGGCCCAACTTTCGGAGCGCCGTCATTCCTCTGTTGTGGGCGAACCAAAAACGGGAGTTCGCGTTCCTCCTCGTAGGGTGGAGGTTTTCCGATGAATGCGATGGACGAACACAGCCGGTCGGTCTGGATGGACGTGAAGGTTGCAAGCCATGCCCGCCCGCTCGAGAAGGATCTCGCGATTGATGTGGTCGTGATTGGCGCCGGCATTGCCGGTTTGTCGATCGCTTACGAGCTATTGCAGCGAGGGCTGTCTGTTGCCGTTCTGGATCGCGGTACGATTGCCGGCGGAATGACGGCGCGAACCACAGCGCATTTAGCCCCGATCTGTGATGACACGCTGGCTGAACTGTTGTCGATGAGAGGGGCCGAGCTTTCCCGAGGATTTCAGGACAGCCAAAGCGCCGCGGTCGACCGAATCGAGGAAATTCAATTCAGGGAAGGAATCGACTGCGAGTTTCGCCGCCTGGACGGCATCCTGTTTTTGGACCCGACAAGTGACAAGAACATCCTGGATGACGAATTCAAAGCCGCCGCAAAATTGGCGGTCACGGTCAAACGCGGAAAAGGGCTTCCGCTCGTCGGCCTCGAAGACACCCCCTACCTTCGATACCCCAATCAGGCGACGTTCCATCCCCTAAAATACCTGCAAGGCCTTTGCGGCGCGATCGAAGCGAAGGGCGGATTTCTCCATCCCAACACCGCCGTTGACGAGATCCAGGAGCAGGGGGCCGGGGTGCGGGCGAGGTTGGCGAATGGCCATCAGGTCGCGGCGTCAACTGCGGTGGTCGCCACCAATTCGCCGATCCATAGGACCACGGGCTTTCACACCAAGCAGGCGCCGTATCGCACCTATGCGATGGCCTTTGACGTCAAAAACGGGGAGGTTGAGGACAAGCTCTACTGGGACACGCTCGACCCCTATCACTATGTGCGCGTTACGGCCGGGCCCAAGGGGCGTGACCGACTTATCGTGGGGGGCGAGGACCACAAGTCTGGAGAAGCCGACAATGCGGCCGCACGTTTCGTTGCTCTTGATGCGTGGATCCGAATGCTGGTGCCCACCCTTGGAGCGGAAACCCATCGCTGGTCCGGTCAAGTCATGGACACGCTCGATTATAGTGGGTTCATTGGGCTCGATCCCGATTATAAGCGAATCTACGTCGTAACCGGGGATTCGGGCCAGGGTATCACCCATGGCGTTGTTGCCAGTTTGATGATCCCGGCGATGATCGCTGGTGACGAAAGCCCCTATGCCTCCGTGTATGATCCAGCGCGCAAACCGCTCAAAGCGGCGGGCAGATTCATGTCCGAGAACATCACGGCCCTCTCGAACGCCGCTTCGTATCTGGCGCCCGGCGAGGTTGCTTCGGTTGAGGACCTTTATCCCGGACAAGGTGCAATCATTCGAAGTGGTCTGACCAAGATCGCCGCGTATCGCGACGAGAACGGCAGAATATATCAGCGGTCAGCGGTCTGTACGCATCTGGGCTGCCATCTACAGTGGAACAGCTTTGAGCGATGTTGGGATTGCCCCTGCCACGGCTCCCATTTTGCACCAGATGGAAATGTGCTGAACGGACCAGCCGTTACGGCGCTTCCCGAGACCGAGAACTAAAGGACCCGCGTCTGATCCGGAGGGCCCATGTCGAGTGCCGAGCGGCTGCGCTTATCGTCGAGATCCGTCCATATCTGTATCGATATGCAGCGGTTGTTTTCCGCCGACGGCCCTTGGCCGACCCCTTGGATGGACCGGGTTCTTCCAAAATGTGCCGAGCTGGCCGCGCTTAGTCACGACAGGACGATCTTTACTCGGTTCGTCCCTCCGCAAACGCCGGAGATCGCGCCTGGCGCCTGGCGCGGTTACTATCGGCACTGGCGGAACACGACCCTCGACCGATTGGATCCCCGCCTGGTGGATCTCGTGCCCCCGCTAGAAGGTTTCGCTCCCCCCGCCCTTATCTACGACAAACCGGTATACTCGGCGTTTGCCGGGCATAAGCTCGCGACCATGCTCAGGGAATGGCGGGCCGACACTCTCGTGTTCTCAGGGGCCGAGACAGATGTCTGCGTCTTATCGACCATCCTGGCGGCGATCGATCTTGGTTTCTATGTGGTAGTTGCGCGCGACGCCGTTTGCAGTTCGTCAGATGAAGGTCACGATGCTCTCATCAGGATGTTCGAGTGCCGGTTCGCGCACCAACTGGCGATCGCAGACACCGAAGAGATCCTGGGGGCTTGGCGTCAGGTGTTCGACCACTGATCCGCCGACCCGGCCGCCGTCACGCGTGCGCAACATTGGATGAGTCCCTGTAGTATTTGACTCGCTCGTCACTTCCTCCTTGCCCAGCTCGGCGCATCCATTCACCGTCTAGTCCTTTTTCAACTTCCCAAGGTTTCCGGGGAGACCGGAGAATGGCAGATCATCCTTGGTCAGGAGGCTGCTTCTGCTTACTGACCCTTCCTCGCTTCCCATTTCTGGGGACGCCAGCATTTCAGCAGCGACCGCGAGGATTCGCGGCGGTGGTTCGCTGTCTTCCTGCAAGTGCCATTCGACCGATTCCCGGCTCTCCCCGGATCGTTCGGCTAGGGTGGCGATCCAGTCTTCCCGTGGGAAGCGGGCGCCCATTCTGAGAGCGAGTTCGCGGCCCGTTTCGATAGGCTCCATTGGTCTCATCGTCCTGGCTCCAACTCGAGGATGTTTCGAGGAACTCATCCCGGGAGCCCGGTGTTCCGCCGGAGAATTCAGATCGAGCCGATTCTATCCTGATTGGTCAGGAGCAAATCCTGCCCCGGGGCCGAAAGAGCCTCAGCGGAGAGCCGAACAAATCCCTCGCTGGCTCGTTCTGAGGGCTAGCTGGAGCGGGCACTTCACATCATGCGGCGATGGCGAGTACCAGTTTTCCCCTTCGATCGGGTTATCGCCCGCGGAATCGCGCATCAAACTGCGCCTGCCGTGGAGCGCCCTTTGCGATTAGCAACTCTTCTGGCTGACGAGCGGCTCTTGCTCGTCCTGGCTATCGGAATATGGGTCCCGGCCCAGAGCGGACCGCGACGGCAGCGCTCGGCGGCAAGGCACGTCCTCCTCAGTGTCCTGCTGAGCTCGGTAGTACCTCACATTTTGAAGCGCTGTTTTGCACAAGAGCGACCTGATCGGATCGAAGTCCGCAGACGGCGCCGCGGGATTCCTCGCTCCGGAAAGGCACTCGACTCATTTCCATCAGGGCATGCGGTTCAGATGGGCGCCTTGGCGGCTGCCCTCGCGCGTATCTGGCCGCGATATTCGGTCTGGTCCTGGAGCGGCGCAACGTTGATTGCCCTTACGAGGGTTGCATTACTGGCCCATTGGCCCAGCGACGTAGTGGCAGGAGGCGCTCTGGGAGTAGGGGTCGAACATCTGGTGAACTCGCTCGAGCGAGGTGAAAGCTGACCCCATGTCGCTGGTCGCCAAGACGAAAACGGCGCTTGATGAATCGCGCATGCTGATGCTGGGAGCCCAAATTTTGCTGGGCTTCCAGTTTCACGCACCGTTTCAAAACGCCTTCTCTTCCTTATCGCCCGCCGAGAAAGCGCTCGAGCTCGGCGTTCTCGCTCTGATCATTGGCGTAATCGGCCTCCTGATCATGCCGAGTTCGTATCATCGCATCGCACTTGCCGGTGAGGCGAGCGGCAGGCTTATCGCCTTGATAGACCGCGTGACGGTCGCCACGCTTGTGCTGTTCGCGGTCGCAATGGGAACCGATCTGGGGCTGGCTGGCGCGCGCATCGCCGGTGCCGCTTGGGGGGCCTTTGCGGCGTTCTGCGGTTTCGTTGCGAGCATTGCGATCTGGTTTGGTCCCTGCCTGGTTCGCGCTCAGGAGTTAGCCATGCCGATATCGGATGAAAAGGCACCGACCGCTGCGAAAATTGACTATGTGCTCACTGAGGCGCGTGTCGTGCTCCCCGGCGCCCAGGCTATTCTTGGCTTTCAATTCGCAATTGTTCTGACAAAGGAATTTGCGGAACTGACTTCCGACCTGAAGCTTGTCCATGGCTCCTCTCTGGCCCTTATGGCGGTCGCCACGGCCCTATTGATCGCGCCGGCGGCATATCACCGGATTGTCTACGGCGGACGGGACGATCCCGATTTCCAGCAAGTCGCGAGTAGACTGATTTTACTGGCGACTGTGTTTCTCGCGCTGGGCATTTCGGGTGACGCATATCTGGTGGCATCAATGATCGCAGGCCATGGTCGCTTATCGGCGGCCTTCGGAGTTGTTACGGCGACGGTGCTTCTGGGCCTTTGGCATGCGTGGCCTTGGTTGAAGCATCGGCAGATGCCTAGCGCCTAATGGAGTTGTCGTGGCTGCTGCGCTTGGCCGCAATGTGTGCCGTCTCCGCAGCCTCCTGGCATATTTTCAACGTCGACGATCGAACCGCCGTCCCGCCAGTTCGGTGGGGCCGGCGCCGAATGCCGCTTCGATACGGTTGGAGGGCGGGGCTGGCAGGTGTATCCTTGCTTTCTCACAATGCCCGACGAGCGAGCATTTCGCTTCGTCCCGCGCCTCTGATGACCATCGGTCGAAACCGGTTCAGGAGGTCGCCATGCGTGTTGGTCGCTCCAATGCATTTTTTTGTCGCTGCAATGCTGAACCACGGCGGCTTGTGTGTGACGCTGTGGACCGACGAGAACTCATCTGTGGCGGGGGCGCTTCCCTCTTCGCCGGATTGCTGGCCGGGTTGCTGGGCGAGACCAGACCGGCCAGCGCCGAGAGGCTCACTGGCGAGGTCCCGGAATTGGACCGGGTTGCCGTTCGCATCCTGATCGACAGCTATCAGTTCGCCGTCGCCCCCAGCAGAAAGGTCGACGGTCTGGACATACAGCATTTCGGGTGGGGCATCGGTAATCATCCGCCCGCCAGGACACTGGTTAGCGAATTTGGTCTTTCGATGCATGTCGAGACCCAGCGTGGCTCCGAGACCCGAAACACTCTGATTGATTTCGGTTTCACGCCCGAAGCTCTCAACAACAATATCGAACTCGTCGGTCTCAATCCCGGCGCCCTGGATGCATTGGTGCTCAGCCATGGCCATTACGACCATTTCGGCGGGCTCGTGGGCTTCCTTCAGCGCACCAGCGGCAAGCTGAAGCCCAAACTACCGCTTTATGTGGGTGGCGAGGATTGTTTCTGTGCCCGTGAATGGACCGGTCCACCCGCGCGGGGCGATTTCGGGGTCCTCGATCGCAGGGTGCTCGAAAAGGCTGATCTCGTGGTGACGGACTCGATCGGCGCTTCGCTCGTCGGAGATCATGGTTTCACTTCTGGTCAAATCAGCCAGAGCAGCTTCGAAACGTTACTGTCCCCCAGTGCCATGAAGATCGGGATGGATAATGGTCTGGGCTGCTCCCCGGAGCGGCTTGCGGAGGAGGACAGAAAGCCGGGGCAGGTGCCCGACCAGTTCCGTCATGAGCTTGCCACGGCCTTTAACCTTAAGGGGCGGGGGCTTGTCGTGCTCACCTCATGCAGCCATCGCGGCGTAATCAATGCGATCAAGCAGGCTCAAGCGGTATCCGGTGTGGACAAGGTCTATGCGGTGATCGGCGGCTTCCATCTGGCCCCCTATCAGCCGGACTACCTGCGTCAGACCATTGCCGCTCTGAAGGAGGTTGATCCGACCTATGTCATTCCGCTTCACTGCACCGGCGAACCATTCACCGATCTCGCTAAGGCCGAACTTCCGATGAAGCTGGTGCGGGCGTATACGGGGACGCGGTTGATCTTCGACAGCCAACGCTCTTAAGGCACGCAGCGAAAGGCTCCCGGTATCCCGGCAATGTATCCGAGGGACAGACCTCTCAATCATCGGCCTCTCGCCAGCTCCTCGAGTCGTTCGAGCAATTCAACGCCATCTGAAGGCGTCGCAGGAAGCCGACCAGACCAGCCGTCGTTGGAACAAATCCCAAGGCAGTTCGTTGCCACCACGCGAAATTCTTTGTTGGCCCCGGAAGGAGAAATCCGATGACCGCGGTTCACGAACTCACATTGAAAGCACCGACAATCTGCCTCACCTGCCATGAGGATTATCGCTGCGCTCTTCAGCGCGTTGGCGAGATCGAGGATGCTAAGCCCAATCCGGCCAAGGACCTCGAACTGGCGGCTCTTAGGGTTGCCATCAGAGATTATGAGGTCCGGAACCATCGCCTCCGGATGATCGGCACGATGATCGCGCGTGGGATCAGGGTGAAGGCCGAACCTGGTCAGCTCTGAGCGGGCCAGAGCGTCTCAATGCTCTCGAGCAGCAGCTTCTGAACGACGCTAAGAACGTAACGATTGAAGGCGTCTCGATCGAAGAGGATGTTCGTCTTCTGAACAATATCATCACGACAGTCGCGATGATTTTTGCGCAAACCAAGGAGACCCTGGCCGATCGCCTTGGTAATCAGCCGCGGCGAGGCGGAGTGGGGGCTAACGACGTGACATCGGGTGCGGCAATGGCGAGTTGAGCCAACCTCTGCAAGGGGTCGTCAGCGGGGCCAGCCTCGCCAGTTCAGTTAGGTCCGCGTCCGGGCGCTATGCCAACTTCCGCTTCTCTAATCGGGCAGATGGGTCAAGCTCGGATTGCACCTTTGTGCCGGGGTTTCGTTCACGCGGTTCACGCTTCTCTTCGCAGTCTGGTGGCTTCTATCGAGCGAAGCCGCTGCACGCATGCATCGGATTGGGTCTGGAGAGCCTCGCTAATGGACGCGCTTTGAAGCGCAGCAGAAGTTTGCGGCTTCATCCATCCCGTCGTCCGCGTGGGACGATCCCGGCCAGGATCGCTGGAAAGCTGTGGTCAGGTCATGCTGCAGTCTCCGATCCCAGGTGGAAGTCGGTACCGTCGGCCCACATGCGATGGAGCACGACCGCAATCTTGCGGGCGACCGCCACGATGGCGCGCCGTCGGCCTTTCGTCTTCCTCAGCCGAACGCCCCAGGCCTTCAAGCTCGACCAGGTGATCGAGCGCATCAGCATGGCGTTTGCGGCGGCGTAGAGCGTCGCCCGGACGTCTGCGTCACCTGCGAGCGAGATCCGGCCCGGGTTGTCCGTCTCGCCAGATTGGAAGCGCCGCGGCGTCAGGCCGAAATGGGCACCGACCGTCCGAGCGCTCCAACGCCCGGCACGGTCATGAAGCGCCGACAGATCGTGTCTTCGCGCGCGGCCCACTTCACCCGCCGATCGAGTTCGGTGAAGGTCTCCAAGAGCATCGCCCGTGCCTCCAGCATCGGTAGGAGCGCATGGCTGAGCGCAGGGTCGGTCTCGATCGTCTCGCGCACCGCGGCAAGCCGCAAAGGCAGAACGACGCCGAAGATCCGCAACAGGCCGCGGATCTCGTTGCCGAGGTCGATGCACTTGCGCTGCATCACCTTGCGGCTCGTCTCTCTCGATGCTCTTCACGTGCACCCGGCTGTACCATCCCGATCTGAGGATCTGGGCGATGCCGCGAGCGTCATGCTTGTCCGTCTTGTTGCGCATGGCCGAAAGCGCAGCCGCGACCTGACGCGCTTCCATGCAGACGACGTCGTAGCCAGCCTCCGTCAGTCCGTAGGAGATGGGCTGTGTCAGCGCGCGGGCCTCAAACCCGACCTGATGGATCGGTTGACCAAATCCCGCGAGGCAAAGAAGGACATCGGGCACGTCTGAGCGCACGGAGCGCTCGAAACAAATCTTCCCGTCATGGTCGATGATGCAGATCGCCACCGAGCGCAGCGACACATCCAGCGCAGCGTAGAACATCGCGACTCCCTCCCTCTTGGATCTGCCGAGATCCTAATGGGAGTTTGCACCCTCGCGGGGCCGCCTGATTACGCATGCTCATGGCGCGATTTTCGCCGATTGGCGGAGGTCCCGATCGCCGCTATGATCCGACCAACCTGTTCCGCATGAACCAGAACGGCCGACCAGCGTAAGGTTGCCGTTGGTGCTAGGCGGTGACGTGCCCGCCGGAGTGTTCAGAGCCGGGACCCTTGGCCGCTTGCCGTTAGAGCCAGGCGAAGCGCTCTTGCCTGTCGTGACCTCGCTCCGGCGACTGGAGGAGGAGTGGATGTGGACATCGGGACTTGGCTGCGCAGCTTGCAGCTCTCGGACTACGAGCAGGCGTTCCGCGAAAATGATATAGGCGCCGATATTCTGCCCGATCTGACGGCGGACGACCTGATCGGGCTCGGCGTCATCTCGATCGGCCACCGCCGCAAGCTGCTGGCAGCAATCGCGGCCTTGCGCGGCCACGGCTTGGCAGGTGGCGTGACAGCCGAGCCGCAGCCGGCGATCCCGCTGTCTGCGGAACCGGCGCGAGCCGGGGCTGAGCGGCGGCAGCTTACGGTCTTGTTCGCCGATCTTGTCGGCTCGACGGCACTCTCGGCCCGGCTCGATCCCGAGGACATGAGCAATCTTCTCAGCGCCTACCGGTACGCGGTGACAGGTGGCTTCGTTCGTTTCGAAGGCCATGTCGCCAAGTTGATGGGCGACGGGGTGCTTGCCTATTTCGGGTGGCCGAGGGCGCATGAGGATGAGGCCGAGCGCGCCGTGCGGGCCGGCCTCGCGGCCGTTGAGGCAGTCGGGTGCCTGGCGAGCCCGACCGGCGAGCCGCTCGCAGCTCGGGTCGGCATCGCCACGGGCGTGGTCGTCGTGGGCGACCTTATCGGGGAGGGCGCGGCCCAAGAGGAGGTGGTCGTCGGCGAAACGCCGAATCTTGCCGCCCGCCTGCAGACGCTCGCGCGGCCCAACGAGGTGGTGATCGGCGAGGGTACACGAGAGCTTCTGGGCGCGTTGTTCGAAGTCGAGGATCTCGGGGTCCAGCCGCTCAAGGGACTGGCGTTGCCGGTTCGCGCGTTCCGCGTACTTGGGCCCGGTCGTGCAGCCAGCCGCTTCGAGGCGCTCCATGTCAGGGAGTTGGCGCCGATCGTCGGGCGTGACGCGGAGCTGGCGCTTCTTCTCGAGCGCTGGCGACGGGCCAAGACCGGGGAGGGCCAGGTGGTGCTGCTTTCCGGCGAGCCCGGAATCGGCAAGTCGCGGATCGTCCTGGCGCTGCGCGAGGCGCTCGCCAAGGAACCGGTCGCCGGGCTGAACTATTTCTGCTCGCCCTACCACATGAACAGCGCGCTCTTTCCGGTGCTCGGGCAGATCGAGAGGGCCGCCGGCTTTGCTCGCGAGGACGGGCCGGAAGAGAAGCTCGGCAAGCTGGAAACATTCCTCAACCCTCATGCCGAGCACCTCGATGAAGATGCCAGGGCGCTCATGGCCGCCCTGTTGTCGCTGCCGGTCGAGAGCGGCCAGGCGGCCCTGGATCTGACGCCCGAGCGCCAGAAGCAGCGCACCTTCGAGGTCTTGCTTCAGCAGTTCGAAGCCCTGTGCGGCCAGCAGCCGGTCCTGGCCGTCTTCGAGGATGTGCACTGGATCGATCCTTCGTCGATGGAGCTGCTGGATCTTCTGACCGAACGCGTGCAGGGCCTGAGGGCGCTCACGGTGATCACCTTCCGGCCCGAGTTCAGCCCTCCCTGGACCGGCCATGCTCATGTCACCTCCTTTTCGCTCTCCCGGCTCGTCCGTAGCGACGTGGCGATGATCGTCGGCCGCGTCGTCGGCGGAAAGGCCTTGCCAGCGGAGGTTCTGGCCCAGATCACCAGCAAGACGGACGGTATCCCGCTCTTTGTCGAGGAGCTGACCAGAACGGTTCTCGAATCCGGCCTGCTACGAGACCTCGGGGACCACCTCGAACTCATCGACGTGCCGGCGGCGCTCGCCATTCCCTCGACCTTACAGGACTCGCTCATGGCCCGGCTGGATCGGCTGGCACCGGCCAAGGAACTGGCGCAGATCGGCGCCTGCATCGGCCGCGAGTTCGATCACGATCTTCTGGCCGCGGTGTCGCCGCTGCAAGAGCCGACATTCAGCGAAGCGCTCGTCAGGCTCGTCGGCTCCGATCTGGTCTTCCGGCGCGGGCAGCCGCCCAACGCGACCTACGCCTTCAAGCACGCGCTGATCCAGGATGTGGCCTACGCGACCCTTCTCAAAAGCCGGCGAGTGGAGCTTCATGCGCGTATCGCTGCAGCGCTCGAAGCGCAGTTCCCCGCCCTCGTCGAGCGCCATCCCGAACTCCTGGCCCGTCATCTCTCGGGGGCCGGAATTCACCACCTCGCCGTGGATTGGTGGCTGCGCGCCGGCCGATTGGCACGGCAGCGCTCAGCCAACAAGGAAGCGATCGGTCATCTGACGAGAGCGCTCGCCGTGCTCAAGGACGCGCCGCCGAGCGAGGCGCGCGAGCGCCAGGAGCTCGAGGTCCAGGTGGCTTTGGGACCGCCGCTGATCGCAACCGAGGGCTTCGGTGCACGCCAGGTCGAGACGGCCTACGCCAGAGCCGAGGAGCTCGCCCGCCAACAAGGGCACGACAGCTATCGCGCACGCGCGCTGCGCGGTTTGTGCCACGTCCATCACGTACGGGGTCATTTGACCCGCACGCGCGAGCTCGGCGCTGAACTGCTCGAACTGGTTGAACGGGGCGACGACCTCGTGCGCCAAGCTGACGCCCATCATGCGCTGGGATTCAACCTGTTCCACCTGGGCCAGCATGGCTTGGCCCTGACCCATTTGGAGGCGGCCCGTAGCAAGATCGAGCGTGCCGGTGAACCCGCCCAGGCGTTCGCGGCTGGCGTCAACATCCACGTCCATGGCCGCGCCTATGCCTCTCATGTCAACTGGCATCTCGGATTTGCGGATCGTGCACTTCTGGCCATCGGCGAAGCGATCGAGCTGGCCAGACGACTCGACCACCCGTTCAGCCTCGCCGTCGCGCTCGCCTACGCCGCAATGCTGCACCAGTTTCGCCGCGAACCGGCGATGGTGCGCGTGCATGCCGACGCCGCTTACGCAGTCTGTGCCGAGTATGGGTTCAGCTATTATCTTGCCTGGGCCACGATCATGGATGGCTGGGCGTCCGCCGAGGAGGGCGACCTCGATCGGGGTATCGTACGCCTGCGCGATGGTCTGCGAGATCTGCGCGCGACCGGCGCCGGACTGAGGTTGCCGCACTATCTTGCGATCCTCGCCGGGCTCTACGTCAAGGCGCAGCGGCTGGAGGAGGCGGGTGCCACCCTCGCCGAGGCCGACGCCGTCGTCGAGCGCCACGGGGAATCCTGGGTCAATGCGCGGCTGCGTCTCCTCGAGGGAGAACTATCGCTCGCCACATATCGACCGGCGGCGGCCTGCTTTCGGCGTGCCGTGGAGATCGCGACAGCGCAAGGGGCTCTATCCCTCATGCTCCGGGCGGCCATCCGGCTCGCGCGGCATCTGCGTGCCGAGGGTAAATGCGCCGAAGCGTACGACGCCCTGGCATCTCCTTACGCCTCGATTAGCGAGGGCTTCGATACGCCTGATCTTCTGGAGGGGCGAGCACTGCTCGACGAACTGCGATCGGAACGCCCGACTGACCATCGATGATGCATCCGCAAAGGCGATTGGGTCGCAGCATTGGCGCGTCAGTCCAAGAGCGATAGTCGACCAGCCGTGGCATTGACCGTTTCGGCAGCATCTCCTGGCACTCAATCGTGAGAATGCGCTTTGGGGACGCCACCCGCCATGCCGACGACGATCTCATAAAGTCCGCTTCGCGGCAGGATGCCAACTTCAGCGCCTGGCGCTCCTGGCGCAGGACTGAATGGCTTGAGGCAACACAGCAATCTCGTTGATAGGATAGTTGAGGATGCGGCGCCCCAAAGGGGGAATTGCCATGCATGTCGAAGCTCAAAGCCAACCGCAGCGGCAGGCTTGGAACGCCGGTCGCATTATTGGACCCGAGCCGCCGTTGAAGCCGAAACACATTTGGGCCATTCGCACCCGACTCCAGCATGACGGCCGGATTCGCGATGTGGCGATGTTCAATCTCGCGATCGATAGCAAACTGCGCGGGTGCAATCTCGTTCGCCTTCGCGCGGCCGATGTCGTGCTCGGGGGCCCGGTGCGGCTACGGACCGCATCGTGTAGCAGAAGACAGGGCGTCCAGTTCCATTCGAACTGACCGGTTCAACCCGCGAGGCGCTTGTTGCTTGGCTTAGAACGAGAGGCGCTCGGGACTGCGACTGGTTTTTCCGAGCCGTAGCCGACCTTGCGATCATGTCACGACACGCTAGTACGGACGCCTTCTTGATGACTGGGTATCATTGATCGGTCTTGACCCCGTTCTCTATGGCACGCACAGCCTCCGGCGTACCAAGGTTTACCTCATCTACAAGCGCACGGGGAATCTGCGGGCATTTCAGCTTCTCCTTGGTCATACGAAACTCGAAAGCACGGTGCGGTACCTCGGCATTGAGGTCGACGACGCTCTCATCCTATCCGAACAGACGGACCTGTGACGCGAGGCACGGCGGGCAACCGCCGTGCCTCTACGACAAGCGGGGTCGAGACCGGCTCTCGAATGTCTTTGTCTGGTCGCGAGCGGAAGTTCGGCAGCACGCTCAGTTGCTGCCGATCCGCGCCATTTGCGGACATTGGCGCACCGCGACAAGAACTTCACGGCCTACAAGCTGAAGAAGGCGCCTGGAGCAGGTCGCCGAGCACATCGCCGGCTACCTACGGGACCTCGACACGGCCGACCGCCAGGAAGGCGAGGCGCCCTCAAGGCTCAGTGCACACCCAGCGTCGAGCGGCGGGTGACCCGCTGGGAGCACGAGGCACTCATCGACGCCCTTCAGCGGCGGATGTACCTGACGCCAGGCGTCATGCGCCTGCGAAGGCGGCTCGTCGAACACCCCTTCGGCACGATCAAAGCCTGGATGGGGGCAACGCACTTCCTGACGAGGCGGCGGTCCAACGTGAGGACCGAAATCGGTCTCCACGTCCTCGCCTATAACCTCAAGCGCGTCATCGCCATCATCGGTGCCAAGTCGCTGATGGAAGCGATCCGCGCCTGAACCCGATCTCGTCACGCGTTCACGCCGCTCGCCGCTCAAACGCCGTCAGCGCGTTTGGCGCCGCGTCTCCCAGCGCTATATTCATTGCACTACAGCGTTTCTGACAGGCTCCTATGACCGACGCATCCGCAGCCGCGACAGCGCCCCGTTCGCGCGCCGGAGCATTCGCTGGCGGCGCTCTCATCGGAACGCTAGGCGGACTGATCGGACTCGGCGGCGCGGAGTTTCGGCTTCCCTTGCTTATTGGCGCATTCCGATTTGGCGCGCTCGAAGCGGTCATCCTCAACAAGGCAATGAGCCTGGTGGTGGTTGCATCCGCTCTGCCCTTTCGGGCCGGCACGGTTCCCGCAACAGAGGTCGCGGCACATTGGCCCGTTATCCTCAATCTACTGGCAGGCAGCCTTCTCGGAGCTTGGTTCGGTGCGGGCTGGGCCACGAAACTGCGGTCTGAGTCGCTCTATCGCATCATCGCTCTGCTGCTGGTCGCCATCGCCGCGATTACGAAGACGCTGCGCTTCAAGATGGTCGATCGTCAGGCCCCGAACTATCAGCACGGGGGCGGCGAAGTCGCCTTCTTCGGCAAGGCCAGCGCCTCGATCCCATGCGGCGCCCTAACGGGCTGCTACAACGGGCCGTCCCCTCCGCCTCCGCAAGTCCACGACTACGAGTGGACGGTTACGGCCCTTGATGCCAGCGGCACCGCTATCGCAGCCGGCACCGCCACTCGGAAATTCCCCGAATAAGCAAGCAGCCGGATGCCCCCGCACCTAAGATTGGTGGGGCGATCTCGCGCAGACGCCCTCCCGACGGACCTGGCGCTGCACCAATCTGCCGACCCAAGGAGCAGTATTGGATCATCCTTTCGGTTGATAGGTGCCCCGAAAGACGGCGTTGAATCTCTTCGGATTTTGGCGCTCTCATTAGACAGCAAGGGCTGACCGTGCCGGGGGGCTCCGTGCTGCGAGCTGGACCATTGAAAAGAGTCTGCCCCACCAAGCGGCGGGGCAGGGCGGCCAGCTTAGCCAGCCATCGAGATCACCAGCGTGCGGAATGGTGTCGTCCGGTACCCGTGGGCGGGCGCCCAAGGCGGTGGTCCGCCTCGGCGATGACCGTTCCCGTACCCGTCGTCGTAACGGTCGCGCCGGTAGTAGCGTTGCCGTTGCTGGTAATACTCCATCTCAGCTATCCGATGATCGCACCAACGTCACGGGCCTGAAGAAGGACGACAACGCTGTCTGGAAGGGCTCGGCCACGAACGCCGGCGCTCAGGTGAACGTCTCGGTTACCGCGACAACATCACCCGCAACTGATCGATGTCCTTCGCACTCAGACCTCGGGAGACAAACATGACCCGTACAATCACTCGTTCCTACGACACCTATGACCAGGCCGCCGCAGCGGTCGAGAAGCTCGAACAGGCGGGCATCTCGTCGTCCGACATCAGCGTCGTCGGCCGCGATGAGCGCGCCAAGGACAGCAACGCCGCCGAGGGCGCTGGCATTGGCGCTGGCATCGGCGGGGCGGCTGGCCTTCTCGCCGGTGTCGGGTTGCTGGCAATCCCGGGAATTGGTCCCGTCGTTGCCGCTGGCTGGCTCGCGTCGACCGCGGCCGGCGCTATCGCAGGCGCGGCCGCTGGTGGTCTCGTCGGATCGTTCACTAGCGCCGGTGTCGACGAAGAGGAGGCTCACTACTATGCCGAGACAGTTCGTCGTGGCGGCACCGTCGTCTCTGTGAGGGCCGCCGCGGAGCACGCCGCCACGGTCGAGGCCATTCTGGACGGTGCGACCCCGATCGATCGCGAGAGCCGCCTCGCTGAGTACCGCCGGGAAGGCTGGACTCGCTTCGACGAGACGGCCGATCCGTACGTGCGCGGCCAGACCGGCATCTGATATCAACTGGTCTGCAACAGGCCGCCGGGGTTCGCCCCGGCGGCCTTACGTGGCGAAGCGTTCGCGGGGAGGTTGGCATTGGCCTCCCGTGGATCCGGCGCGTGGTCCGGCGCCGTGTCGCACTGATCATCTCGCGCCCCTTGGCTTTGCCGAGCGCTGCTTCGGCCCAGAGGCTGACGGCGTTCGTCGAATCCTCCGAAGACGCTGAAGGATCTCCGGGTACCAACTGGAATTCTGGCGGCGAGCGGCTCGAGGCGAAGAGATCCCGCCCGTCGGTGATACTGCTTATACCGACAGGCAGGACATTACCGACATTCAATTTGGTTGCGTTGCGGGCATGCCCGGTGAAGCCCCGGGCGCTCTTCCGCTGAAATATGCAGTTGCTCGGCATCGTCGCCAGGCCGACGGGTGTGCCGATCACGCCATGCAAGGGCACCGATAGCGGCGCCACGTCAGCCGCCCGCCGCCGCGAGCGGGTTAGCTCACCGCCTCCGTCGCCAATTGCGGCATCGCCGGTACGCTGCGATTCCAATGAAGCGGGCGGACGTCGGTACCGGGAGAAACACGCGTGACCGGCGGCCTCATCTCAGTGGCTGAACCAGTTGTACAGCCACAAAGCTCCGTAACCCAGGAGCATAAGCCACGCGACAATGACCACAAACACTACCGAGGCGAATGAGCCCCCTCAAACGCGAGGAGAATAGTCATTGACGGACGCCTGACTGCCGTCGGTCGTTTCGGTCTCAATAGTGACAAGCTGCCGGTGGTCGATTGCTGTCATTGGGGCTCTCCGTTCCGCTCCGGACAAACTCCGATCACCTCAGAGAGTCCTTCGCTGGGGAACTCCGGGCCGTGCACGCTATCGAAAGAAGGCGAGCAAAATGATGATCGGCAGAGGAATTCCCAACATCCAAAGAAGTATGCCGCGGCCCATGGTCTGTCCTCCTGTTTGTCGAGCTTGAACCAACGACAAGCAGGAGTGTTCCCGGGCTCGTCAGTCCCGCCTGGAACTATTTGGCTCCGCCGTCGGTTCATCCGCGGTCACCTATGTGGCGGTGCATCGGGAGAGTCTCATGAACGGCGTCATCTACATCGTTGGCCTCATCGTGGTCGTGTTGGCCATTCTTTCATTCCTTGGTCTTCGGTAGGAGGCTGCATCATGTCCGTGAGCGCACCCAACGTGGTCGTCGTTCCC
>NZ_JBFRGS010000043.1:0-16300 GCF_052115465.1 Allobosea sp. 2RAB26
GGCGCACTCCCACGTTTGGCCGACGGGAGGACAGACCGATGCGACACACCCTGACCGACAAGGCATTTGCGGTGGCCCTGGTCCTGGCCGCGACATCGCCAGCCTGGGCGCAGGATCAACGCCCCGGGTTCAGCCAATCCCTCACCTGCAGCTTCAGCCACGACCAGGGGGAAACGAGGATCACCCTGAGTGGCCGCTGCTCCGGCGCGCTTGACTTCAGCCTCTCCGTCCAGATCGAGCGCCGGGACGCGTCGCGGACGAGGGGGCAGGAGAGAACCTTCCGCAAGGGCACGGGGCCGATCACCGATTTGTAGGGCACCTGTCAGGGCTGAGGGGCGTGCCGCCGCCTGCTCCGCGAAAGGACGGCGCGCGGGATTTGCTGCGCGCCAACTCAGGCCTGTGACCCCGCCTACTCGCTCACCAGCTTGCGCGATTTCAGCAGCGCCAGCAGGCCCTCGTCGCGGCGCGCTTCCAGCTCTGCGATCGAGCGGCCGGCGCTCTCTTCTGCCACCCCCTCGACGATCCGGCGCTGCACTTCTTCGCTGAGGGAGGGTTGGCCGAGCGATTCCCAGCGCCTGAGCTGGCTCGGCCCGAGATGGGCGAGATAGCCCTTGATGCCGCCATCGCCGCCGCCGAGATGATAGGTCATATGCGGGCCCATCAGAGCCCAGCGCAGACCCGGCCCGTGGCACAGGGCGGCATCGATATCGGCGACGCTGGCCACGCCCTGCTCGACCAGATGGACCGCCTCGCGATAGAGCGCCGACGCCAGCCGGTTGGCGATATGGCCCGGCATTTCCCGGTTCAGCACCACGGGCCTGCGCCCCAGCGCGCGATACAAGGCGCTGGCGCGGGCAATGACGGCCTCATCCGCGCCGATGATCTCGACCAGGGGCACGAGATGCGGCGGGTTGAACGGATGGGCGACGATGATGCGCTCGGGCCGGAGGCACTCGGCGACGATGGCGCTGCGCAGCAGGGCCGAGGTGCTGCTGGCGATGATCGCATCCGGCGCCGTCTGGGCGTCGATCTGGCTCAGCAACTGCCGTTTCACGGCCTCGTTCTCCGGGCCGTTCTCCTGGATGAACTGCGCGCCTTCAAGCACCGCGCCGAGCCTGGTCGAAAAGCTGAGCGCCCCCGCCCCGTCAAGCCCCAGTTCGGCGAGCTGCGCCCGCGCCCGCGCGACGTAAGTGAAGAATTTCTCCTCGGCAGCGGGCGAGGGGTCGTAAGCCGCGACAGCGACGCCATGGGCGCAGGCGAGGGCCGCCCAGCTCGCGCCGATCATGCCGGCGCCGACAATGGCGATGCGCTCGATGGGGTTTGTCATGATGCTCGCGCTCCCAAGGGCTGGCGTCGATGAGCGCAGGATCTCACCGGTGCCACCGCTCCGGGCCTAGCGCAGCGCAGAGCCAAATTCCATCACTCCGGCTTCAGCCCGGTCGCCTTGATCAGGTCGCTCCATTTCGTCATCTCGCTGTCGATCAGCGCGGCCGCCTCGGCCGGCGTGCCGGGCTTTGGCGTCACGCCTTGCAGCTTCATCGCTTCCAGCGCCTTGGGGCTTTTCAGCGCCTTGACGATCTCGGCGTTGAGCTTGTCGATGATCGGCTGCGGCGTACCGGCCGGGGCGAGCACCCCGAACCAGGAGCCGATCTCGAAATCGGGCAGCCCCTGCGAGATCGCGGTGGGATAATCCGGCATGAAGGGGGAGGGCTCGCGGCCGGTGGTCGCGATCGCCTTCAGCGAGCCCGCATTCACATGCTGCAGCACGGAGGGAATGGTGTCGAACATCACCTTGACCTGGCCGCCGATCATGTCGGTCATGGCCGGGCCGCTGCCGCGATAGGGCACATGGCCGAGCTTCGTCCCGGCGCGGGCGTTGAACATCTCGCCGGCCAGATGCTGCGGCGAGCCATTGCCGGAGGAGGCGTAGTTGAAGTCCTCGGGCTTGGCCTTGGCGAGCGCGATCAGCTCGGGGATCGTCTTGGCCTGCACCGAGGGGTGGACGACGAGCGCCAGGCCGACCGTGCCGGCGAGGGTGACGGGCGCGAAATCCTTCTTCAGGTCGAAGCCGGGCTTGGCCTGCAGCCCCATATTGATCGAGTGGCTGGTGAGCGCGCCCATCAGCAGCAGATAGCCATCGGGCTGGGAGCGGGCGACGGCAGCCGCGCCGACGCTGCCGGCCGCGCCGGCGCGGTTCTCGACGATGACGCGTTGGCCGATGCTCTGCGAGAGTTCCTCGGCGATGACGCGGCCGATGATGTCGGTCGCCCCGCCCGGCGCATAGGGCACGAGCAGCGTGACCGGCCTTTGCGGATAGGCCTGCGCGCCTGCGGGGGCGGCAAGGGCAAGTGACAGACCGGCAAGCGAGAGAGCGGCGAGCGTGCCGCCGAGAAAGGCGCGTTTCAGCATCGGGCATTGTCCTCCGGGTTGGGCTGCGGGCCGGTTCGTCCGGCCCTGCATCACGTGTCTTGAGCCGCGCTGCGGCCGGTCAGCAGAAGTCGAAATCGCAGCCTTCGTCGGCCTGGAGGACGCTTTTCAGATAAAGCCCGCGATAGCCGCGCGAGGGCTCCCTGAGATGGGCGGGCGCCTGCCATTCACCCCTGCGGCGGTCGAGCTCGGCCGCCTCGACCAGCAATTCGATCTGGCGGGCGGGCACGTCGAGCCTGATCAGGTCGCCATCGCGGACCAGCCCGAGCGGGCCGCCCACCGCCGATTCAGGCGTGATGTGCAGGACGATCGTGCCGAAGGCGGTGCCGCTCATGCGGGCGTCCGAAATCCTGACCATGTCCTTGACGCCGGCCTGGGCGAGCTTCTTCGGGATCGGCAGATAGCCGGCCTCGGGCATGCCGGGCGCGCCCTTGGGCCCGGCATTGCGCAGCACGAGCACGTCATCGGCGGTCACGTCGAGCGCGGGATCGTCCATGCGCGTCACCATGTCCTCGACGGAGTCGAAGACCACGGCCCGGCCGGTGTGCTGGAGCAGGGCGGGGGACGCGGCCGAATGCTTGATCACCGCGCCGCCCGGCGCCAGGTTGCCGCGCAGCACGGCCATGCCGCCGGTCTGCTTGAGCGGGTTTGCGGCGCTGCGGATGATCGTCTGGTTCGGCACCTCCTCGGCGGCCTCCGCGATCTCGCCGATGGTCTGGCCGCTGATGGTGATGGCGTCGAGCGCCAGATGCGCGCGCAGCTCCTTCATCAGCTTCGGCACGCCGCCGGCCCAGTGGAAATGCTCCATGTAATGATCGCCCGACGGCTTCAGATCGATCAGCACCGGCACGGCGCGGCCGATCGCGTCGAACTCCTCGAGATCGATGCTCAAGCCTGCGCGCCGCGCGATGGCCGCGAGATGGACGAGCCCGTTGGTCGAGCCGCCGATCGCCTGCAGCACCACCATGGCGTTGCGGAAGGCGGTCTCGGTCAGCAATTCGCTCGGCCTTGCTCCGCCCTTGGCCAGAGCGACAGCCTGTTTGCCGCTGGCTTCGGCGGCGCGGATGCGGTCGGCATGGGTTGCCGGAATCGTGCCGGTGCCGGGCAGCGCGATGCCGAGCGCCTCGACGAGGCAGCCCATGGTGCTGGCCGTGCCCATGACCATGCAGGTGCCTTGCGTCGGTGCGAGCCTGCCGCTCAAGACCTCGATCTCGGCCTCGTCGATCGTGCCGGCCCGGTGCTGGCCCCAGAGCCTGCGGCAATCCGTGCAGGCGCCGAGGATCTCGCCCTTGTGGTGGCCGACCAGCATCGGGCCGGTGATGAGCTGGATCGCGGGGATATCGGCCGAGACCGCGCCCATCAGCTGCGCCGGCACGGTCTTGTCGCAGCCGCCGATCAGCACGACCGAATCCATCGGCTGGGCGCGGATCATCTCCTCGGTGTCGATCGCCATCAGGTTGCGCAGGAACATCGATGTCGGGTTCGAGAACGACTCGTGGATCGAGACGGTCGGGAACTCCATCGGCAGGCCGCCGGCGAGCATGACGCCGCGCTTCACCGCCTCGATCAGGCGCGGCACATTGCCGTGGCAGGGGTTGAAGTCGCTGAAGGTGTTGGTGATGCCGATGATCGGCCGGTCCAGCGCATCGTCGGAAAAACCGGCCGCCTTGATGAACGCCTTCCGCAGGAACAGCGAAAAACCGGGATCGCCATAGCTGGCGAGATTGCGGCGCATGCCGCGCGGGGCCGGTTTGGCGGGGGCCGTCTTGTCATTGGTGCTCGTCATGACATGATGAGGCGTTGCCGTTGACATGATTGTCAACAATTATGTTGGAACTGGAATAAGCCGAATGTCCGTCCTCTCGTTGAAGCCCGCCACCGCCGACCGCACCCGCATGGTGGCCGATGCCCTCGAGGAGGAGATCGTGCTTGGCTGGCTGCTGCCGCGCGAGCGCCTGATCGAGGAGGACATCGCCGCTCGGCTCGAGGTGAAGCGCCATGTCGTGCGCGAGGCCCTGGCCGAGCTGGAGCGGGTCGGGCTGGTCGAGCGCGTGCCGAACAAGGGCGCAGCCGTCAGGCTGCTGGAGCCGCAGGAGGTGCACCAGATCTATTCGGTGCGCGAGGCGCTGGAGACCTTGGCGGCTGAGCAGATTCCGCTGCCGGCGGGCTCCGAGATCGTCTCACGGCTGAAAGCCATTCAGGAGGTCCATGCGGCCGCGGTCACTGACGCCGACGCGCGCGCGGCCTTCCGCGCCAATATGGCGTTTCACGAGGCGCTCTTTGCCGCATGCGGCAATCCGCATCTGGTCGAGCTGATCCAGATGATGGCGCAGAAGGTTCATGGCGCCCGTTCGATCACGGCGGCCAGCCCCTCGCATCTGGCGCTGGCCTGCGCCGAGCATTGGGCGATGATCGCCGCGCTCGAGGCCGGCGACCGGGCGAGGCTGGTCCAGCTCTGCCGCGACCATCTCGGCCCCTCGCGCGACGCCTATATCGCCGCCGTGGAGCAGAGGCAGGGCCGCGATCAGGCGCGATAGGGCGGTTTTGGCCGGGGGGCGGGTGACAATGTCCGGAGCTGCCTTTTCTGACGTTGGGTACGTCCGCTTTTCGGCCATTCAGTTTGGCGAAGACGAGGCTGATCTTCAGCACTGGAGGTCGCTATGATCATGAGCCGGGAGGGGTTGCGGATTCGGGTCCCCCTCGCGTCCATGGACGAGCCGCGAAAATTCGTCGATCTACGTAGGGGATCGGTTCAAGCGGACAACATCAGGGCCAGCGGCCATATCGTGCCAGACATGACAATGCCCTTCGTCACACACGAGCCGGACACCGAAGTGCTCTACAAGGCTACCGCGCCCTACGCGCCGGAGAACGATCATGGGCTCGCCTTCGATGATCCGGCCCTCGGCATCGCCGGGGCTCTGCCCCTGACCTCGCTGACCCTCTCCGACAAGGATCGCAAGCATCCGCGGCTCGCCGAGATGCTGCGGTTTTTCGACTGATGGGTCTGCGCATCGTCGTCACCGGTTGGACCGGCCAGGTCGTCCGCGCCATGCTGGAGCGCGTGCCGACCGGTGTTGAAGTCGTCGCGCTCCGCCGCCCGGAACTGGATCTCGCCATCCCCAAAATGATCGCGCCAGCGCTGCGCGCGGCCAGGCCCCATGTCATCGTCAATGCGGCGGCCTATACGGCGGTGGACCAGGCTGAGAGCGAGCCCGACCTCGCCATGCGCGTCAACGGCGAGGCGGCCGGTGAAGCGGCGCGCGCGGCTGCCGCACTTGGCGTTCCCGTCATCCAGATTTCGACCGACTACGTCTTCGACGGGGCGCTCGACCGGCCCTATCGCGAGGACGATGCGACCGGGCCGATCTCAGCCTATGGTGCCAGCAAGCTGGCCGGCGAGCGGGCGGTCGCGGCCGCCTCGGACAACCACGCGATCCTGCGTACGGCCTGGATCTACAGCCCCTTCGGCAAGAATTTCGTCAAGACCATGCTGCGCCTGGCCGAAAGCGACGAGGTCGGCGTGGTCGCGGACCAGCATGGCTGCCCGACCAGCGCGCTCGACATCGCCGACGCCGTCCTGGCGGTGGCGCGCAATCTGGTCGCCCGCCCCCAGGACGAGACACTGCGCGGCATCTTTCACATGAGTGCTGCGGGGGAAGCGGTCTGGGCCGATGTCGCCGAGGCGATCTTCGCAGACCGGGAGCGGCTCGGCGGCAAGCCGGTCGCGGTCAAGCGCATCGCCACGACGGATTACCCGACGCCAGCGCGGAGGCCGGCCAATTCACGGCTCGACTGCGGCAAGCTCGCCGCGCGGCACGGCGTTACGCTTCCCGCATGGCGCGGCTCGCTGGCGACCTGCGTCGAGCGTCTCCTCAGGGATCAGGGATAGACCACGTCCACCTGCGGCGGATGAGCCTCACGCACCATGGCGATCTCCGCCGTGACGCGGAAGAAGCGGGCGATCTCGCAGATATCGCCGTGCTCGGCCGGGGCGTCTTCCCTGACGGGATCGAACGATTGCCGACGCGATTGGCGCCAAATGGCAAGACCCGGCGACCGGGCAATGCGCGAAATGATCTCGACAGGTTTCGTCTGCTGATCGGACAGCGATCGATCGGATGAAGGCTTCGACTGTCAGGCCGTGCCGACAGGTCAAAGCCCCGCCCGAGATTCGCCCGGTGTCTGGTTGCCTGACGGCCGGAGGATCGATGGAGCGCGATATGGCTGAGATCGCGATGGTCGCCATGGGATCGGTTGTCTATTCGTTGACCTGCTGGGTCGCCCTCGCGCCCCGTCGCAGATGAGCGGCCGATGCTTCGGCTTGGACCCGTTCTTATGCCTGGACCGGTTCTTGTGGCCGCAAGGCCCCGATGCCCGGTAAACGAAGGCGAACAGCCAGGCTCACCCACCCATCTCGGGGACATGAAGCGGCTTGGGCACCAGTTTGATGCCGTTCTCCGCCAGCACGATCCGCACCTTGGACAGGATCGCCTTGCGGATCTGGAATTGACGCCCGGCCCGGGCCTTGTATTTGGCGCGGATTACCAGAGTGCCTTCCTCGAGGGCTGCAATGCCCTGGCTCTTGAACGGCTCAAGCAGATCGGCGTTCAGCTCCGGATCCGCTTCGATCTCCTGCCCGATCTTCTTGAACAGTTTCCGCACGGCTTCGACATCGGTGTCCAAGGCAACTCGGAACATCATCTTCTCGATGACCCATTCGCGGCTGAAATTCTGGATCTTCCCGATCTGCCCGAAAGGAATGGTCGCAACCGGACCACGCGGGTGCCTCAGGGAGACCGATCGCAACGAAATTCTCTCGACAGTGCCCTTGGCTCCTGAGGTCTCGATATATTCGCCCAGGCGGAAGGCATCATCGACGAGGAAGAACAGACCGGCCACCACATCCTTGACCAGGGTCTGGGAGCCCAGCCCGATCGCCAGGCCGAAGATCGAGAGGCCGGTGATCAGCGGCCAGACATTGATGCCGAGCATCACCAGGACGGTCAGAGCCCCCAGCGTCAGAAGCGCGGCCTTGGTGAGGCCCACGAGCAATGGGCCGACAGTGGTCAGCCGCGTGCCGATCATGGCGGCGGGGACCTGCGGATCGCCCGGCGTTTGAGGTCTGATGCGGGCGGCCATGATGGCCACCCAGTTCCAGCAGAAGGCAATGACCAGCACGAGCATCAGGATCTCGCCGGCTTTCAGCAGGACGGTGCCCCGCGGAATACCGACGACATCCAGGATCGGCAGGAGCCAGAGCGTGGCCAAGACCGCGAGAATCGATGCGGCGACCACGATGCGGAAGGTGCGCCACAGCGCGCCCGTCAGTTCTCCGCCCTGCGAGCGAACCGCCTGCCAGCCGCGTCTTTCGATGGCGACGTCGAGATGAGGACCGGCGAGAACCAGAAGAAGCGAAAGCAGCAACAATCCGCCCCGTGTCGGCCTTCCAATCGTCAGGTCCAGCTGGATGAAGAGGAAGGCGGCGATGACGACCGCCACCACGAGCCCGGGCCAGAGTGCAGCCAGCTTCCGGCGGAGCGATCCTGCGCTGCTGCCGAAGGACAGGACCCTCGTCACCTGCCCGCGATGACGAAGATACGCGGCTGCGACCAGAATGGTGAACGGCAAGGACACCGCGAATGTTGCGAAGAGATCGCGTAGCGGATCGGCCGCATTCCATATGCGCAGACAGGCAAGGACCACCAGGCCGCCGGCCGCGATGCCGATGGCGACCGCGAGATCGCGTCGCCAAGGCCAGAAGATCGACCGGCGACCGGTGGCCAGCGGGAAACAGATCATTGTCGCCACGGCCGAGATCACGACGCAGTTGAGCAAGGCGCGGCGGAGCACCGTATCGGAGATGAGACTGAGGAGCAGGACCCAGGCCGCCAGCACCGCGAGCAAGGCGGCCGCAAACCAGGCGGCCCCGAACAGAAGCGGCCGGGCCTTCACTTTGCCGATGATCGCGCTGGCAAAAGCTGCCGTTGCGACAGCGGCAATCAGGCAAACCGCTGCAATGCCGAGAGCCAGCAGCGCGGGACGATAGCCGGCGGCCTCCAGAACTTGGACGAAATCGTGCCACGCACCGCCGGACGAGAGCCAGCCCGACAGCCTCCTCGTCAGACCGTCCTCGATCAGCGTGGAGAACCGATGGAGCATCCCGGATGCAACCTCGAGCTCGTCGGTCGTTGAAACAGCAGCCATGGTCTCAGTCTCGCGTGGAAGTCGACGACACCAGTCCGTCCAAGCCAGACAATTGTCCGGCACGGAGAACGTTCTGAACGCCTTGCAAGGGAGGGACGCCCCGATACTGCCGGGATAGGGCTGCGGCCTTCGCGGCGCAATCCGGCATAGGGCTTGCCCCCCTGGCCTGGCGCGGGGGCCACCTGCTGTCGATCCTGAGAACCGTCGCGCAGGAGACTGTGTCGGCAGACTGCGGAAAGGCGAGATCGCGCGCCGTTGCGCCTGACATTGCTGCTTGTCCCCCGCCGTGCCGGCTCCTGCGTGAGCGCTCCGGCTCGCTGCAGCACGCAATCGCGGACGAATCGGCCCGCGAGTCCCGCGGCGGGCATTTCGTGCGTGGACAGCCTGCCCGTCTTGCCATTTCGCGCCAATCGCGACCGATCGAACACGGCAGCAAACCGGCCCATCTGGCGCAGGCCTGCGCCGGGCAGGGGGCGATGATCGCAGCGTTCGAGGCCGGCGACCGGGCAGGGCTGGTCGAGCTCTGCCGCGACCAGCCCGGCCCCTCGCGCGACGCCTCTATCGCCGCAGTCGAGCCACGGCAAGGCCGCGATCAGGCGCGATAGGGGGCTCGACCAGGAGAAGCGTCAGCGCGAAACCCCTAGACGGCAAAGCGCTCGCTGCCCTGATGCCATTCGTGCGGTTCCGCTGGCTTGACGGAGCCTCCAAGAAGACAGCCGACCGGCCTGTCATCGGCAAATCCCAGGCGCACGCCGATCTCGGACAGGGAACCCATGGCCCTTCCCTGGAGAATGGTGATGCGCTGGCTGTCGCGACCCACCAGCCCGTTCCTGAGCAAGCCGAAGGCCAGGGCCGCAGCCGCGATGCCGGTTGCTGCATCCTCGGGATAGCCTGAGGATTTCGGGAATTGCCTCGCCTCGAAACGCTGCGCGCCGCGATCGTCGATCGCGTAGGGATACAGGCCCGTGGAGCCGATGCGCCCGCAGCACTCTTCCGTCCGCCGCATGTTCGACGACAGGCCATTCAGAAGCGCGGTGCTCTTCATCGGAATGAGCGTCTTGATGCGCGACGTCACCGCATTCTGGATGGGAAGGTCGAGGAGATCACGGCGCGAGAGGTTGAGGGTCGACAGAACCTCCTCTTCCTCGGCCGCAGTGAGGTCGACGACCTTGCCGGCGGGCTGGCTGATCTCGACCGACGGGTCATCGGGATCCGTCAGATCGACATAGCCGGTCACCGGCCCGCTGCGCGTCTCGATGCGCAGCTGATCGGCACCGAGCTTGCCAGCCATGGCCAGGCACCACAGCGCGCCGATCGTGGCGTGCCCGCACATTTCCATCTCGTGGCGCGGCACCCAGAAGCGGAAGGCATAATCGAAATCGGCACTGGACCCCGGCAGGACGAAGCCGGATTCGTGGCCGAAGCGCTGGGCCTCCGCCTGCATTCTTTCGTCCGGCCATCCCGACGCATCGATCGCGATCGGGCAAGGATTCCCGCCGCTTCCCCTATGGGTGAAGACGTTGACAAGCCTGATGTCGTTCATCGTTGCAGCCCCGATCGCGTCATGGACGGCGCGACGGCGCCGACGGCGGCAGTCCCGAAGCCGATCGGCATCGTCCTCGTCAGATCCGAACGGATGACGAAGCCATTTGGTTGAGCGCCCTGCATCGCATGTCCTCGCCTGGCTCTTGAAGCATCCCACCAGGATAAGGGGCGGGGCGGCCCCTTGCGCGACCGAGCGGGCCTCAAGATTTGTCGGATCGGGCCAAGTCCCGCCGCGCGGTCGTCGGCGTCAGGCCGGTCAGGCGCTTCATCGCCCGCGCGAGGGCGGAGCCGGATTCGAAGCCGACGCGCCAGGCGATCTCGCCAATCGGAAGCGTCGTCGCGACCAACAGCTCCTGCGCCTGCCTGATCCGCACATGGTCCTGGAAGGCGGCAATCGAGAAGCCTGTCTTGTCGCGGAACAAGCGGGTTGCATGGCGTCTGGACAAGCCGAACCTGTCGGCGATGAGGTCGAGCGGCAGGTCCTTGCTGGCGTTCTGGCTGATGAACGACCTGATCTCCGCAACGAGCGTTTCGCCATGCCCCTCCGGGCGCGCCCCGGACAGTTCATCGCTTCGCTCGATCTGCGCGAGGCAATGGATCAGCAATGCCGCAGCGAGGTGGCTGCGCGTGACCTGCGCAACTCGGTCGTCGGCGTGTCCACTCTGGCATAGCCCGCGAAGCGACCGGATCTCGGACGTCATCGCGAAAAAGCCTGTTCGTCCGAGCTTGCTGCGCACACGATGCAATGAGCCGATGCCGGCCTCGATCTTCGCCAGTTGTCCATCTGCGGCATAGATCGCCACATGGCGATGGATCGGTCGGGCTGCCGAGGTCTGGTGCGCGAGACCCTGTGGAACCACCGCGAAACGGTCCTCGCTCAGCCAGGCGCCGGATTGCCTGGTCTCGTCGCGGAAATCGACCGCTCCGATATGCGGCAGGAAGATCATCAGGCAGTCGTGCCAATGCCACGGCATGCGGTAATCGGAGCCGCCGCCCATCAGCGTCAATTGCTCTTCGCCATCGGCAAGCAGCGCGCCCACCGCGGAGCTGTCCCGAAGCTGTTGGATCGACCGGAGCATGTTTGCGTGCCTAGCATCAGAAGCGAGATCGGAAAATGATTGGCTCCTGCACTTGCGTCCGGCAAGCACCGGCGGTCTCTGCGCCCGACAGGATTATCCCCGAGGGGGGCGTAAGGGTTTGGAGACGATCCGCAGCCTGCGGCAGGCACTGGGCCGTTTGCGCCTCTCAACAACCTAACATTCCGGGCCATCTGGCTCGCCGGCTGAAGAGAAGCGCCGAAAGCGGGAACGGACAAAGGCAAGCATCGCGAATTTCGGAGCGCACAAGCAAACGTCGATCAGTCTGCAACAATTGCCGATTCTTCTGAGTAAAATTCGGCCATTCTGCCGTTCGCCTTGTAGTAGCCTCTCGAAGGCTGGGGCTGTCGATATCCGGCGATTGCGGATGACGGCGGCCTTCGGCAGCCTCTATGGCGCGAATGCAATCTCGGGAGAAGGCTGTGCAGAATACCGATAAGATTTGGACGATCGTCGATTCAAAGCAGGCGGACTACATCGAGTTGAGCGACCGCGTCTTTGAAATGCCCGAACTCAACTACCGCGAGGTCAAGTCGGCTGCGGCCCACGCCGAGCAGCTTCGGCGCGAGGGATTTCGCGTGGAGACGAGCATCGCCGGATTGCCGACCGCCGTCATGGGCGAGGCGGGAGAGGACGGCCCGGTGATCGCCATCCTCGGCGAGTACGACGCGCTGCCTGAGCTCTCGCAAGCCCCCGGCATGTCCGAGCATCAACCGCTTCCGAACCAGCCGGCCGGCCATGGCTGCGGCCATAACCTGCTGGGGGCCGGCGCCATGCTGGCGGCCGCGGCGGTCAAGGATTTCCTCGCGGAGCGTGGGCTCAAGGGCCGCGTCCGCTACTATGGCTGCCCGGCGGAAGAAGGTGGGGCAGGCAAGGCGTTCATGGTCAAGGAGGGCGCCTTCAAGGACGTCGACATCGCGATTTCCTGGCATCCCGCGGATTTTGCGGCGGTGACGGCAGCCATATCCCTGGCCAACACGACGATCGACTTCGAGTTTTCCGGGCGCGCCAGCCATGCCGCCGCTTCTCCGCATCTCGGCCGTTCAGCGCTCGACGCCGCCGAGTTGATGAATGTCGGCGTCAACTACATGCGCGAGCACATGCCGAGCGATGCGCGCATCCACTACGCGTATCTCGAAGCAGGCGGCATCGCGCCGAACGTTGTCCAAGCCAAGGCCAAGCTCCGATATGTCGTGCGGGCGACGATGGTCTCCCAGGTCCATGAACTCCTCGCCCGGGTCCGGAAAATCGCCGAAGGAGCGGCACTGATGACGGAGACCACGGTCACCAGCGAAGTCGTCAGCGCGATGAGCAGCTTGCTGGCGAACACGCCCCTGGAGGATGCCATGCAGCGCAATTTCGATCGGCTTGGCCCGCCTCCGTTCGATGCAGACGACGTCGCCTTCGCCAGGCGCATGCAGAAGAGCGTGACGCCCGCGCATATCGAAAGCGCATTTCGCCGCTCGGGATTGCCGGTGACGGATTTTCCCCTGTGCAACGCGATCGCACCCAAGGAGGTGCCGGGGCCGCGTATGATGGGCTCGACCGATGTCGGTGATGTCTCCTGGGCCGTGCCGACGGTACAGGCGCGGGGCGCGACATATACGATCGGCACGCCGGGGCATTCCTGGCAGTTGACGGCCCATGGTCAATCGCCGCTGGCGCACAAGGGCATGGTTCACGTTGCGAAGGTCATGGCGGGCGTAGCCGCGGACGTGCTCGTCGAACCGGGATTGCTGGAAAAGGCCAAGGCCGACTTCGAGGAGCGCCTGGTCCGGACGCCCTATAAGGCGCTCCTGCCAGACGACGCCAAGCCACCTTTCCACATGTTCTGACGAATGGAGGGCCATGGCCCGGCCGACGAATGGTCGGGCCATGGCCGCGAGCTCGCGCTCGCTCACCGAGCGTCCCAAGCCCCACAATCGCCTGTGCCGCGACGGCATTCTGGGGGGCGCTTGCGGACCGCGCTCGACTATCTCGCGCAGGCCCTCTTTGGAGATAAGACTATGTTCACTCACGTCATGATCGGCAGCAACGACCTGGAGCGGGCCAGAGATTTCTACGACGCCACATTCGCCGCGTTGGGAGGCGAGCCTGGCGAGATAGATGCCAGAGGCAGGCTGATCTATGCCCACAAGGGCGGTCGGCTGATGATCACGAAGCCGATCGACGGCAATCCAGCGACCGCGGCCAACGGTGGGACTGTCGGTATCGCCGCTGCGAGCCGTAACCATGTTCTCGCGTGGCATAAGGCCGGCACCACGCATGGTGGGACGGCGATCGAGAGCCCACCCAGCGAGCGCCCGAACGGAGCCTTCGTCGCCTACCTTCGCGATCCGGACGGAAACAAGCTCACCGCGCGCTCTCAGCCGACGAAGTAACACAACTGGCAACAGCCGCTCCGAAGATCATCCCGCCTTTCGGGAGATCCGCCGGCAAGCGGACGGTCCAATCTCGGCCTCTCCTTTCGGGTCAATCGGCCCGACAGGAAGCGTACCTCCCCGCAGTCCCAGATGGGTCGCGAACGGAATTCAGGCGAGACGATTGGCAATCTCTGCTTCCAGGCCACCAGCCAGAGTCTGCTCCTGGCCCAGCCTCGGAGCGGCTCTGTGACAACTACGGGCTCAGCTCTGGGCCGAACGACCGAACCTCAGAGCCCGAACAGCCTCTCGAAGAAATTCTTCTGGCGCCTGATGCGTTGCCGGGGCTGGCCCTTGCCGCTTTCATTGGCGTAGCGCGGATCCTGTCCGGCGCCGGCCACGCCCGCCAGGCCGACCGGCTTCTGGTCCTTGAGGGCGATCTTCATGAAATTGTGCCAGATATCGGTCGGGAGGTTGCCGCCGGATACGCCCTTGGTGGGTGTGCTGTCGTCGTTGCCGAGCCAGACGCCGGCAACCAGATTGCCGGTGAAGCCCACGAACCAGGCGTCCTTGTAGTCGTTGGTGGTGCCGCTCTTGCCGGCCATGGGCCAGCCGGGCATCCGCGCCCTTTGGGCCGTACCGATGACGAAGACGTTGTGCAGCATCGCGTTCATCATCGCATCGGTGGCGGGATCGATGATCCGGCCCGCATCGTCCGGCGCGGGGCGGTTGAAGATTGGCCTGCCATCCGCAGCCTTCACCTCGGTGATCACGTAGGGCACGACCCCGACGCCCCCGTTGGCGAAGCTGGCATAGGCGCCGACGAGCTCGAGCGGCGTGACTTCGGAGGTTCCGAGCGCGATCGTGGGGTCGGCCTGGAGCGGCGAGGCGATGCCCAGGCGCTGCGCCGTTTGCACGACAGCCTGAGGACCGACCTCCATGGTGAGCTTCACCGCCACCGTGTTGAGGGAGAGGGCGAGAGCATTGCGCAGCGTGATCGGCCCGCGATAGCCGCGGTCATAGTTCTCGGGCTTCCAGCCGTTGATGTTGACCGGCGAATCCGAGCGCACGGTGTCGGGGCGAAGCCCCCGCTCGAGCGCCGTCAGATAGACGAAGGGCTTGAAGGCCGAGCCCGGCTGGCGGCGGGCGGAGGTCGCCCGGTTGAACTGGCTCGTCTCGTAGTTGCGGCCACCCACCAGCGCTGTCACGGCCCCGTCCGGCCGCATCGCCACGAAGGCGCCCTGGCTCACATTGAATTTCTGGCCCTTGGCGTCGAGTTCGTCCACGAGCACCCGCTCGGCCGCCGCCTGCAGGGCTGGCTCGAGGGTGGTCGAGACCACGATGTCGGAATCGATGGCGCCGACGGTGTCGTCGAGCGCTTCCATCACGTAGTCGGCGGCATAATTGGCGGAGCCGGCCGCCTTGGGACGCACGATCTGCGCCGGTGCGCCAAGAGCCGTGCTGGCCATGTCGGGGGTGATGAAGCCGAGCTCCTTCATCGCCGCGATGACGCGTTCGGCGCGGGCCTGTGCGGCTTCCCGGTTGCGGCTGGGGGCCAGGCGCGAGGGGGACTGGACGAGGCCGGCCAGCAGGGCGGCTTCCGACAGCGACAGGTTGCGGGCCGACTTGCCGAAATAGCGCTGCGCCGCGGCCTCGACACCATAGGCACCGGCGCCGAAATAGACCCGGTTGAGATAGAGTTCGAGAATCTGCTCCTTGCTGTAGCTGCGCTCCAGCCAGAGCGACAGGATCGCTTCCTGGATCTTGCGCGAGACCGTGCGCTCCTGGGTCAGGAACAGGTTCTTGGCGAGCTGCTGGGTCAGCGTCGAGCCGCCCTGGAGGCCTCCGTCATGGGCCAGATTGCGGTAGGCTGCGCGGAGAAGGCCCATCAGGTCGATGCCCCAATGGTCGTAGAAGCGCCGGTCCTCGATGGCGACGAAAGCCTTGGGCAGGGAGGGCGGCAGCTCCCCCAGCGAGACCTCGCGGCCGCCCGTCTCGCCGCGATTGGCGAGAGGCGAGCCGTCGCTCGCCAGGATGGCGATGTTCGGGGGCCTTTTCGGCACCGTGAGCTGGCTGAGCGGAGGCAGCTGCGCGGCGTAGTAGGCGACGCCGCCGCCCAAGAGGATGACGCCGCCCAGGCAGAGCCCGAGCCCGGCATAAGCCAGCTTTCTCAGGACCGAGTCGCCGCCCGCGCGCCGGGCCTTTCCGGGCTGGCTGGACGCATCAGCGCTGACCTGAGCGGCCGGCCCGCGCGCCGTGGTCTCACCCTCCCGATCCTCGGAGGAGGGGCGAAAATCCAGCTCATGCGCGTCCGTCGCCAGCGCGTCGACAAGCGGCTCGCGCCGGTCAGATCCGTTCGCCACCTGTGGTCAGCCCCCAATCCGTGCAGCCGGTGCCATCGGGCGCTTCTGACATCGGGTCTTGGCGCAACTAAGACCAGCAGACAAAGCGCTCTGTCGCCATCTCCATGCCAGCGCGATGTCGCCGGGCGAGCGTCCGCCCGGAGATCGAGAACCTAGGCTCAGGACCTATTAATTAGGAATGATCTGTGATTCACCGTCTCTGATGAGGAGGCGGTGATGGATGATTTGTTCCTGCTGAGCGAGCCGCAGATGGCGCGGATTTCGCCGTACTTTCCGCTGTCGCACGGGGTCGCACGGGTCG
>NZ_JBFRGS010000044.1:0-13441 GCF_052115465.1 Allobosea sp. 2RAB26
GTCGAGAGGATGGCGGGGTCATAGGTTTCCGCGAGCATGAAGAACGCCCGGGCGCTGCCGGTTTCCGCGGCGCGCTCGAGCACGATCCGCGCCGAGGCGATATCGCCCTGCCCGATCAGGACGCTGGCGCGCGCAATCAGCCGCGTCGCCTCTGCCTCGCTGGCGACCGGCGGTGACTGCGGCGGCGCTGGCGGTGCAACGGGCTCGGCCAACGCGGCCGGCCTGGTGACCTGGATCGCGGCCTGGCTGGAGGCCTGGTTGGCCGGCGCAGGCTCGGGCGTGGCGCGCGCCACCGCCGTGCGCCGCGCCGCCTCGAGTTCCCGCGCCAGCGCAGCCGCCTTGCCGCGCTCGTCCTGCAGAGCCTGGCGCAGTTCCGCCGCGGTGCTCTCCGCCGCCTGCCTGAGCTTTCCCGCCTCCTCGCCCGCCTTGCGCAGGTCCGAGACCTGCATTCCGGCGTCGCGCCGCGCCTTCGCCAATTCGTCCGCGAGTGCGGCGCCGCGGGCGCGCTCCTCCTCGAGCCCCTGGCGCTGTTGCGCCGCGCTCGTGGCCTGGGCCTCGCGCGCTGCTGCAATCTCCCGCGCCAGCCCGGCGGCTTTCTCCTGCTCCTGCCTGAGCGCGTCTGCGGTCTTCGCCAGTTCCCCCTGCTTCAGCTGCGTCGTATCCTCGCTCGCCTTGCGCAACGCTGCAGCTTGCGTCCCCGCTTCACGCTGCACCTTCGCCAGCTCGGCGGCGAGCGCAACGCTATGGGCGCGCTCATCGTTGAGCGCCTGACGCTGCTGCGCCGTGCTCGCGGCCAATGTCTCGCGCGCCGCCGTGACCTGAAGCGCGAGCGCTGCCGCCCTTTCGTGCTCCTGCCTCAGCGCGTCCGCAGTCTTGGAGGCGTCTGCCGTCCTGGCGGCCTCCGCCTGCCTGAGCCCTGCGGCCTCCTCGTTCGCCTTGCGCAGTTCCGCCAGCTGCAATCCGGCTTCGCGTTGCGCCTTCGCCAGTTCGCCGGCGAGTGCCGCGCTGCGGGAGCGCTCCTCCTCGAGCGCCTGGCGCTGCTGCGCCGTGCCCGTCGCCAGCGCCTCGCGCGCGGCTGAAACCTCGGCGGCAAGGGCCGCCGCCTGCCCGCGCTCCTGCCCCTGCGCATCCGCATTGGTTTCGGACTGTGCCTGCCTGAGCCCTGCGGCATCCGCATTCGCCTTGCTCAGCTGCGCCGCCTGCGTTTCGATTTCGCGCTGCGCCTTCGCCAGATCGCCGGCGAGCGCGGCGCTGCGGGCGCGTTCCTCGTCGAGCGCCTGGCGCTGCTGCGCCGTGCCGGCAGAAAGCTCCTGCCGCGCCGCCGCCACCTGCTGTACGAGAGCGGCGGCCTGCTCACGCTCCTGCTTCAACGCGTCCGCAGCCTTGGCGGCGTCTGCGGTCCCGGCGACCTCTGCCTGCCTGAGCCTCGCCGCCTCGTCGCTCGCCTTGCTCAGCTCTGCGATCTGCAGCTGCCTCTCGCGCTGCGCCTTCGCCAATTCGCCCCCGAGCGCCGCGCTGCGGGCGCGCTCCTCGTCGAGCGCCTGGCGCTGCTGCGCCGTGCCGGCAGCGAACTCCTGCCGCACCGAGGCAACTTCACCTGCGAGCGCGGCCGCCCGTTCGCGCTCCAGCTTCAGCTGCTCGGCCTCTTCGCCCGCCTTGCGCAGTTGTGCCGCCTGCATCTCCAGATCGCGCTGCGCCGACGCCAGTTCGTTGGCCAAGGCGCTGCTGCGGGCATGTTCCGCCTCGAGCGCCTGGCGCTGCTGCTCGGTGTCCGCGCTCAGTGCCTCCCGCGCTGCGGCAACCTCGCGCGCCAGCGCAGCCGCCTGCTCGCGCTCCTGTCCAAGCGAGGCCGCGGCCCTTGCGACCTCCGCCTGCTTCAGTTGCGCGGCGTCTTCCCCGGCCTTGCGCATTTGCTCCGCCTGCATCCCGGCGTCGCGCTGCGCCTTCGCCAGTTCGCCAGCCAGTGCGGCGCTGCGGGCCCGTTCGCCTTCGAGGGCCTGGCGATATTGCGCAATGCTGTCAGTGAGCTCCTGCCGCGCAGCAGCGACCTGTTGCGTCAGATTTGCAGCCTGTTCGCGCTCCCGTCGGAGCGCTTCCGCGGATTTCGCGGCCTGCGCCCGCAATTGCAGCACGTCCAGCTGTTCGAGGGCGCGCCCGGCCTCGACCGGATCTTCCACCCGGGTTTCGGGCTGCCCGGAATTCGGGGATTTCTGCGCGTCGGGCGCCGGCGCCGTGGTCAGCTGCCGGATGTCCGCAGGCGCGTTGGCCCGGCTGGATTCGCCCGTTCGCGGCGCTGGAGGCGGGCTCTTCGCGTTCCGGTCCGGCGACGGGGCGCGCATCGCGACCTGCGGCCCGGCCTTGCCGCCATCGTCGCGCTGAACCAGGCCGCCGATCCAATAGAAAAACAGCAGCGCCGCAGCGACGAGCGCGGCGGCGGCGATCGGCAGATAGAGGCGTCGCCTCGAGCGGCGCTCCGTGGCGCGATCATCCGGTCCTTCGCCCTCGAGAAGGAAGTAATTGTCATGAGCCAATGGGTGCCAATGCGTCGGCGTGATCGTGATCGGCTCATCGTTCTTGCCGATCCACTGGCCTGTCGCCGCCATCCAGTGAGCAACGTCATAGATGCCACTCGAATCATCCTCGAGGATGACGAATGTCCCGTCCTTCGGTGCGGTTTCGATCTCGTTGCGCATTTAATAGACGCCTGTTCAGGCGGTCTTAGCGGACCATTACGTCTCCACTTCACCTGCAAGGGAACGCCAATCCACCCCGGCAGGTTGCGCAAAGGTTACACATTATTGTGGAGCTAGGCCACAACGTCCCGGCACTGGGGGAAATCCGACAGTATCCGCACGTATTGCGCGTAAAAAACTCTTCCGCGCTTGCGCATCATCAGGGCCGCATAACCGAGCGCGGCCGTCGCGATGCGCCCCCGCCGGAGCGGTCGCTGCAGCACGTCCCAGCATGGCGCGGGCCGCGGGGCGGGATCGGACGGAGGGGCCAGCATCCCGGAGCCTGCCCTTTCCCGCAGGGGCAGCAGCGCCTTATTGCAGCGCGGGGCGAGCCCGCGCCACGATTTCGGTCAGCGACTGGGTGGCACGGAGATCGGCGCCCTCGCCCTCAGCTCATCGGACCGTCCCGAAAACCGTAATCCAGTTTTCGGGACGATGAGCTAAGCATCTGTGTTTGCATCGGCTTGCCCGAAAACCGTAATCCAGTTTTCGGGACGATGAGCTAAGCATCTGTGTTTGCATCGGCTTGCCCGAAAACCGCAATCCAGTTTTCGGGCCGATGCTTGGCTCAGAACATGAAGCCCGGGCCGCCCCAGGGCCCGAAATCGAACGCATCCTGCGCCATCGCCGCCGTCATTTGGCGTTCGTCGGCCAGCTTCTTGGCGAACACCATCTGCCGGAACTGGGCATAGGCCGTCTGGTCGCCGAAATAGACGCATTGGCAGACGATCGGGTCGGCATAGACATAGACCATCTGGTTGTTCTTGACCTGCTGGACGAACTTGTTGGGCGGGAACTTGCGCAAGGTCGCCTGGCGTTCCGGCGTATTGGCGGGCTGGGGAACGAAGCCCGCCGCCGACAGCATGTCTTCCTTGTTCTGAACGGCGTCAGTGGTCGACTGGCACCCGGCCAGCGCCAGGCCGATGGACACCACCAGCCCCGCCAAAGAACATTGCTTCATCGATTATTCCTCCGCCCCGGAATGGGAATGTGCGCCCGGACATTCCCCAGCGCGAGGCGGACCATGGACCGGACGTTGCGGCATTCAAAGCGCGGCTAGCGCAACCCCACCGCCCCGGCCCGCAGGACGACCAGCACGGCTGCGTCGCGATGACCGGCCCGGGCATCGCGACGTCATTCATCGGACCGGATCTCGTAACCGGTCCGATGACCTATTCCTGTGTCTTCGCATCGGCTTTGCCCCGAAAACCGAGATCCACTTTTCGGGCCGATGCCTTGGCCGCGACTACTGCATGTCGGCGAAGGCATCCTTCAGGCGCGACACGGCCTCGGCGACATTGGCGCGCTGCGTCGCCAGGTTGAAGCGCAGGAAATTGTCGCCGCCGGAGCCGAACGTCGCGCCATGGCTGGCTGCGATCTTCGCCTGTTTCTCGACCCTTGCGATGAACTCCTTCGACTCCATGCCGGTGCCGGAGAAATCGACCCAGGCGAGATAGGTCGCCTCCAGCGGCATCGAGCGCAGGCCGGGAATGCTGTCGACGCCTTCGTCGAAGAGCCGGCGATTGCCGTCGAGATAAGCGACGAGTTCGTCGACCCAGGCCGCGCCCTCGGGGCTGTAGGCGGCGGTCGCCATCGCCATGCCAAACGAGTTCGGCGAGATGCCGAGCGCGTTCATCCGCGCCCGGAACGGAGCCCGCAGCGCCTCATCGGGGATGATGACATTGCCGGAATGGCAGCCGGCGATGTTGAAGGTCTTGGTCGTCGCCGTCATCATCACCAGGCGGTCGATGATCTCCGGCGCCGCCACGGGCATGGCGATGTGCTTGTGGCCGGGCATGACGAGATCATGGTGGATCTCGTCGGAGACCAGGATCAGGTCGTGACGCACGCAGAACTGCGCGATCTCGCGGAGTTCGTCGCGGGTCCAGACCCGCCCGCCGGGATTATGCGGCGAGCAGAGCAGCAGCATGCGCTCGTTGCCGGTCATCTGCGCATCCCAGCCGGCGATATCGAGGAGGCAGCGACCGCCCTCGTTCACGAGCTTGCATTCCACGACCTGCCGGCCCGCCGCCTTAATGATGCGGGCAAACGCGTGGTAGACCGGGGTCATCACGATGACGCCCTCGCCCGGCTTGGTATAGGCATCGACGCAGAGCGCCGTGCCGTTCACCAGCCCATGCGTGGTGAAGATCGCCTTCTCATCGACTTCCCAGCCATGACGGTTCTTCATCCACCAGCGGATGGCGTCGTTGCTCGCCCGCTCATCGCCGAAATAGCCGTAGATGCCGTGCGCCGCCATGTCCTCGACCGCAGCCTGCACGCAGGCCGGCGGCCGGAAATCCATGTCGGCCACCCACATCGCCAGCCCACCGGAGGGCGAAACCCCGTAATGGGTCTCCATCGTGTCCCATTTCGCGCAATGCGTGCCGCGGCGGTCGATCCACTGGTCGAATGTCTGAGCGATGGTCATCAGGGTCCTCAGGTGAAGGGCCGTTTCGGAGAGGCCGTCTTGGGAGAAGCAATGCCGCGTCGGAGGCTCGCGCGCCAGCAGAACGCACGCAATCCATGCCAGCGCGGCGCGCGTGCGTGCTGCGGCAAAGATCCCGGAAGCGGCCGGCTTCGACATCTTGGAAGTGGAGCGCTTCAGCCAGTATCGGCAGATTTGCGTGAAGTCATCGGGTAAATTTTGAGCGCTTTGCTTGTAATTTTTTAGACACGATCGTCATCGAATTCAGAAACTTAGCCACAGAACCTCGACAGGAACATCGAATCGGGCGAATTATGACGCGGTGGCGCCAAGCAGCGCCTGACGTCTGTATTCACGGTCCCTGGCGGAGGGTGTGGATGGCGACGACGACTGCGATGGCCTCCTGCCGCGAGGCGGCAGCTGATACCGCGTCTCGGGACGCAAAGCGGCATTGCGGCATGGCTGCGGGCCTTCACGGCCTTCTCCAGGCCCGAACCGATTCGACCACTGATCTGAGTCCTGCCGCGCACGAAACCGGGCGCCATGAGGCGGCCGTCGAACGGCCGCGGTGACGGGAGGGGGCGATGGCGGCACGCAAAGCGAGGCTTTCCCAATCCTGGCCCTGGGGCGTGCGCCTGCTCCTCGGTAGCTGCGGGCTGCCCTTGCTCGGGGCTGGCGCGGCCCAGGCACAAGCCTGCCCGCCTGGGCCGGTCGCGGTGAACGGCACGAGTTGTGTCGTGCCATTGGGCTCGACGATCACGGTGATTTCGGCCGCGACGCCAGGACTGCGGGCGACAAATCCCGGTGGGCAGATCAGTGCAAACAGCGTGACGATCAATCTCGGACCGGGTGCGGCCCCGAGAAACTATATCGGCGCCGAAGCCGTCGATGGCGGCGTGATCAACTTCGATGGCAGCACCCTGGCGACCGTACAGGCCGCCACCGGCCAGCGCGGGCTCGTCTCATCCGGCGCGGGAAGCCATATCTCTGCGAACGGCGCGAACATAACGCTCGGCACCGGGGCGGTCGCGGTCACCGACAATCTCGCGATCCTTGCCAGCGGCGGCGGAACTGTCTTTGCGCTCGCCGCCAATTTTGCAACGCTTGGCGGAGGCAACGGCAGTTCCAACCACGCGGTGGTTGCCACAGGCACCGGCAGCCGGATCGACCTCGTTGGCGGCACCGTCAGCACGGCCTCCCGGGGCTCGTTCGGCGTGCTCGCGCAGGGCGGCGGCATGTCCTGGCCGACACGACCCAGGTCACCACCACCGGCGCTCAGATCGTTGCCGGAAACATCGGCAGTCATGCCCTGCTCTCCACCGGCGCGGGGAGCACGATCATCGGGACCGGTATTACGCTGTCCACGACCGGCGCATTTGCGAGCGCCGCCCGGGCCGAGATCGGCGGCTCGATTTCGCTCGCCGGCAGCACGCTCACCACGAGCGGCACCTCCAGCGCAGACACTGATCCCGCGTCAGCCATACGCGTACTCTCCGGAGGCTCGGCCCAGGTGGTGAACAGCACGATCACCACGACAGGCCAGCGCGGCACCGGCATCTCGGTCGAGGGCGCGGGATCGCAGGCCACCGTCTCCGGCACGACCGTCACGGCGGCAGGAACCCGCGCCAACGCGATTTTCCTCTTCACCGGCGGCACCGGCAGTTTCAGCAACAGTTCGCTGAGTTCCGCCGGCCCGAACGCCGTGCTGGTCCAGGATGCCGGCTCTGCCATCACGCTGACCAACACGCAGATCCAGGGCACGGGCGGCGCCGCCGTGATCAGCTACGGGCTGCGGGTGATCAATGGCGCGACCGCGACCATGACCGGCGGCTCCTCCTCGACGAACGGACGCGACAGCCCCGGCATCACGGCGGCCGGGGGCGGCACGGTGACGGCAACCAATGTCGCCGTCCGGACCTCGGGCAACGACAATGCCATGGGTGTGATCGCCGATCTCAACGGCTCGATCACCCTGAATGGCGGCAGCGTCGAGACGACCGGCGGCGAGGTCAGGGCAGGCGCACGCCCGCATGGCCTTGTCGGACGCAACCCGGGCGGCGTGCTGACCGCGACCGGGACCAGCGTGACGACATCGGGCTTCATTGCCATGGGCGTCGTCGCCGATGACGGCGGCACCGTGACGATCTCCAACAACCGGATTACGACCAGCGGCGTCAGCGGCATCGGCCTGTTCTCGGTCACCGAGCAGACCGGGGCGGAATTCGTCGCAAACCTGACCGCAAGCAACCTTGTCCTGGAGACCTCCGGCAACCTGGCCCATGGCGTCACCGCGCAGTCGCGCAACGATATCTCCGCGCCGAAGGCAACCGCCACCGTGAACGATGCGGCGATCACCACCAGAGGCAACAACGCGGTTGGCCTGCGCGCCGTGCTCGGCGATTACGGCACGCGGCCGATCATCGGGCGCGGCGAAGCGGCGGTGATCGCCAACCGCACGACCGTGCTCACGGTCGGCGAAGGCTCGCATGGCGCGCTCTCGCGCGACAATCCGACCTCGGTGACGATGAACCAGACCTCGGTGCTGGCGACGGGCGTGACCGCGCATGGCTCCGTCGCCGAGGCCGGCGGCCTGATCGTCGGCAATCAGGCGACGGTCGCGGCGACCGGCTCACTCTCGGCCGCGCTCTTCGTCATCGGCGACCCGACGGCCGTCTCGAACGCGCGGTTCACCGACAGTACGCTCAGCAATGTCAGCGGCCCGACGATCGGCGTGGCGGGCAACGGCAATGTTTCGCTGACGCGCTCGATTGCGAGCGGCAGCGGGCAGTGGCTGCGCGTCGGCGTCAGCACCGAGTTTCCGCCGCTGACCCAGCTTCCTCCGCTGACGGGCGTGCCGGACCTGCCCGATCCCGACCCCGATGTCCCGCCGCCTACGGCGCTTCCGCCGCTTGGAGCGCCGCCGGCCCTGCCGGTCGTACCGGGCCTCGCCAATATCGTCCTGACCAACTCGACCGTGATCGGCTCGGCCTTCACGGCGCCGGGCAGCGTCTCCAACCTCACGCTGATCGACAGCACCTGGATCATGACCGGCAACTCGAACATCACGAACCTGGTCAATGATCCAAGCTTGATCCAGTACACGCCGCCATCGGGCGATCCGACGCTGCTCGCGAGCTACAAGACGCTGACCGTGGTGAACTATCTCGGCGAAGGCGGACAGCTCGGCCTGAACACCTTCCTCGGCAATGACAGCGCCCCCTCCGATCGGCTGATCATCGATGGCGGGCGCGCCACGGGCTCGTCGCCGCTGCTGATCGCCAACACGACCGGACTCGGCGATCTGACCGTCGCCAACGGCATCCTCGTGGTCGATGCGATCAATGGCGGCACGACGGCTGGCGGCGCCTTCACCCTGGGGCGCGCAGTGGTTGCCGGCCCCTATGAATACCTCCTCTTCCGCAGCAGCGTCGATGCCTCGGGACCGGACAACTGGTACCTGCGCTCGCATATCAACACGACGCCCGGCGATCCGGTGCCGAATTTCCGGCAGGAGACCTCGCTCTATGCCGCCCTGCCCGCGATGCAGCTGATCTATGGCCGGACCCTGCTCGACAGCCTGCACGAGCGTGTCGGCGAGCTGCGGCCGCTGGACGCGCCGGCGGTCACGGAGGAGCGCACGATCTGGTGCAAGAACCCGGAGAAGAATTTTCGCTGCACGACCGTCGTGCAACTCCCCGCCAGCGCCGCTGCGCCCGGCCGCTCCTATGCCTCGGCCGGCTGGGCCAGGATCATCGGCCAGCATGGCAACCATGATGGCGGGCCAGGCGGCATTTTCCGCAACGGCCCGAATTACGACTACGACCTCTACGCCTTCCAGGCCGGGCTCGACCTCTACCGACGCCTGAGCGCCGACGGCAGCAGAGACCATGCCGGGATCTATGGCGCGGTCGGCCGGATCGAGGGCGACGTCAGCCATTTCAACGGCATCAAGGCCGGGCGGAACACCAGCGACGCCTATTCGCTCGGCGCCTACTGGACGCATTTCGGGCCGTCCGGCTGGTATCTCGACGGCGTCGTCCAGGGCACCTGGTACGATGCCAAGGCTGATTCCAGGCGCGGGTTCGTGCTCAACCGGGACACGTTCGGCTTCGCCGCCTCGCTCGAGGGCGGCTATCCCTTGCAGCTCGGCTCGGGCTTCATCCTGGAGCCGCAGGCGCAGCTGGTCTACCAGAGCCTGACGAATGGTTCGGCTTCCGGCGGGGCAGCGCTGGTGCGCTTCTCCGATGCCGAGTCGCTGGCCGGGCGCATCGGCGCGCGCCTTGCCAAAAGCTGGACGCTGGAAGAGGCGACGCCCGGCGCGAGGCCGCGCCTGATGACGGCCTGGTTGAAAGCCAGCCTCTGGAACGAGTTCCTGGGCAATCCCAAAACCTCGTTCTCCTCCGCCACCGGCTTCATCCCCTTCCGCTCCGATCTCGGCGGCGCCTGGGCCGAGCTCAAGGCCGGCATCGATGCGCAGATCACCCGCAATACCGCGCTCTACGCCACCGCTGGCTACTCGATCGGGTTTGACGGCCGCTCCCATGCCTATGATGGCCGGCTCGGGATCAAGGTGAGCTGGTAGAACTCGACGAGATCGAAACCGCCTGCGATCTCTTCGGCCACCAGCGCGACGGCGTGCTGAAGGTGGCGATCACGCCCTGAGACCAGAGCGGCGGGAGGCAGATCCAATCCTGCTGCGCACGAAACCGGAGGGTCTTCGCCCCGTAGCGGCCGTTGCCGGCGCTGCCTATGCTCGCGCCGGATACGCAGATCACGCGAGGATCGGGACCGCCGCATGACAGCCATCGTCACCGACAATGCCGGGCAATATGGCGACAGCCGCAAGCTTGCGGCACGGGCCAGGCTTCACAGCCAGTACTCGATCGCCGAGACGGGCTGGTTTCCATGGGTGGCGAGCCAGTTGCCGCTGCGCCCCGGCGACCATGTGCTCGATATCGGCTGCGGCCCCGGCTGGTTCTGGGCGGGCGCGGCGGACGAGTTGCCGCGCCCGATCGACGTGACGCTCGTCGACCTGTCGCCCGGCATGGTCGAGGAAGCGCTCGGGCGCTGCCAGGCCCTGGCGCTCGGAGCGGTCCGGGGCGAGGCAGCCGACGCGACCGCGCTGCCCTTTGCGGACGCAACGTTCGATGCGGTCATCGCGATGCATATGCTCTACCACCTGCCCGATCCCGCCGCGGCGATCGCCGAGATGGAACGTGTGCTGAAACCGGGCGGCTGTCTCGCGGTCACGACCAACGACATCGACAATCTGCGGGCGCTCTACGAACTCACCACGGTCTTCGGCAGCGCCCCTGTCGACCCATCAGGCGTGGCCTTCGGCTACGAGGCGGCCGGCGCTCTGATGCGGGCGCAGTTCGGCACTGTGAGCTTTGCCCAGCATCCGGCGCAGCTGCGGGTGACCGAGCCGGAAGACGTCTTCCTGGCGCTGACCTCCTATCCGCCGGGAGACAGGGCCAGCGAGGCAGAGCTCGCCCAGTTTCGCGAAGCGATCGAGGCCGCCTTCGCGCGCGGGAACGGCGTGCTCGAGGCCGAGAAGCGGATCGGGCTGTTCCTTGCCCGGAAGGCGCAGCGCTAGACCGGATATCCTATCCAGTCCGATGGCCTGACCTCCTGTGTTTGCATCGGCTTCCTCCCAAAACCGCAATCCGCGGTTCGGGCCGATACTCTCGGCCAGCGCCCCTGCCCTTGCCGGCCGATGCGCCGTCAGGCGCCAAACGCAAAATGCGCCCGCCGGCCCCATGACGGGACCGGCGGGCAAAGTGGAGGGAGGCTGAGACAGGGCTGCGCTCCGCCTATCGCGGTGGCGGGCGCACCCCTTCGAGGATCTGGCGGATGACGCGGATATCGCCCTCGATGGTCGAGAGGCGGTTATTCGCCGCCTGCTCCGCGCTCTCGCGCTTGGCGAGCTGCGCCTCGACGATGGCGATCCGCATGTCATGGACATCGTCCTTGGCCCGCAACTGGCCATAGGACAGGCTGACGGTGACGATGACCGCGACCAGCGAGACGACCGTCATCCCGATCGAGAGGATGTTGCCGAGGCCGAGATCGAGACGGGGTTTCACGGTGTCCATCCGCATTGCCTTTCGCCATGCTCGTTATGCTTCACGATCTCCGCCTTGGCGCGGGGGCTCATCGCGGCAGCCGCGTGGGCGGAAGGCCGGAAAGGCCGTGCGCTGTCGCAGAAATCACCCTCCATCCCGGCGCAGCCAGCGCTGAAGGCGCTGCTCAAGAGCAGCAGGACCAAGGCTGTCGATCTCATCGTCACGCTTCCTTTTGTCGGTGATGGATTCGCGGCGAGCGCGCTCCTGCCTGGCCTGAAGGGTTGCTTTCCCCTCGCTGCGGCCCTTCGCGTAGGCTCCGATCAGGATTGCGAGCAGAGCGCCAAGCGCGGCGATGGAGCCGGCGAACCGACCCCAGAGTGCTGCGAGAAAGGTCATGCCGCCGCTTCCTGCTGCGAACGATGCCAACGCCAGAGCAGGAAGGCCCCACCAAGGGCGAACGCGACCGCAAGAACAATCTGCGCCGGCCCGCTCGTGAACGCCTGCAGGAGCGCCGTCAGGGGCGTTGCAACCTTGACCGCGTTGTCGATGGTCACGACCGGAGGCTTCGCGGGCGCCGCCGGCACGGTGTTGCTGGAGACATGCGAGCCGCGCGCCCAAAGGCCGCCCTCAGCCGCGCGGCGGTTGACGAGGCCCTCGACCTTCCGCCCCCCGGCATTCACCCACTTCATCAGCTCGGCGGGCACGGCGGCATAGTTGCCGGCGTTGAGCTTCTTGAGGAGCGTGGATTTGACCAGAGCGCCCTCCCCGACATTGAAGGCGAAGGAGACGAGCGCTGCGAACTGGCCGTCATTGAGCGGCACCTTGACCAAGGTCGCGACCGCGCGCTCGAACCGGGAGAGATCGCGCAGCAGCAGCCGATCTGCGTCAACCTGGGTGATCTTCAGCCCCGGCCGGACATGCGCGCCCGTCGAGCCGTAGCCGATCGTCAGCAACCCAGCGACATCCCGATAAGCGGTGAGCCGGCATCCTTCCCAACGCTTGATCAGCGCAAGGCCTTCATCGCTGATGCGACGCGTCATCTCAGTGCTCCAAAGAAAATGGGCCGCCGGTTAGGGCGACCCTGGGGTGGTTGACTTCAGGCTGGCCTGCTGGGCATTTCGGCGGATGAACAGCCTCGGCGACATCGGTCCGATGCCTGACGCTCGTGGCCGCGACGTGTTCCTAGATTGCCTCAAGGGGCTGGCGATCATCACCGTTGTCTTGGGGCACACATTCCAGGGCGTCGGCCCTCGGTTTGACGACTACATGCCGTTCAAGGTCGTCTACTCGTTCCACATGCCGATGTTCATCTTCGTGTCCGGCATGGTCGCGTCGATTGGGTTCAAGAAGAAAATCTTCGCAGATGTGCCCCCGGGTAGCTTCATCGTCGGTCTAGGGAAGAGCTCGGTGCGTCTACTGCTGCCCTTCTTCACTTGGGCACTGGTCTCTTTCTACCTGCTGCAATCATCGACTGCTGTCCTCTCGCAGTGGATGCTGTTGGTCGTCTCGAACCCGGACAACGGCCTGTGGTTCCTATGGGTCTTGTTCCAGTGTCAGATCGTTTTGGCACTGATCAGCGCCAGTTTCGCAGCGCTTCGGCGCTATCGGCCGATCAATCTGGAGGCTATCCGGCCCGTTTACGTTGTAGCCCTGCTTCTGCTTGTGGCCTACCCAACCCGCAAGCTCTTCCTGGCCACCCCGAACGAGTCAGGCCTTCACCTGACCAAGATCTATCTGATTTATTTCCTGGCGGGTGTTTTGTCCCACATATGGCGCCCTAAGGGGTTGCCGGCGGCAATCCGATGGGCTCCCTACCTCGCGTTCGCTCTCGCCGTGCCCTTCTGGCATCGGTCGAATCTATCGCCCCTGGTTGAGGTTCTGCCGGCCGTCACGTACCCGGACAATTTGATCACCGCGTATCAATATCTGGTTGGCTTTGCGGGAACGTTCGCCTTCGTCGATTTCGCTAGGGTCGTCGCCAATAGGGCTCCTCGGTGGGTTGCCCAGGCGCTCTCGTACATCGGCGCGCGCTCCCTCGATATCTACGCAATCCACTTGTATGCGCTCGGCGTCTTCCCGCCTGTCATCGCGCCAATCGCGCTGAGCCTTGCCGCATCCGCCGTCTTGCGAACGAACCCGGTCACGTCGTGGCTCTGTTTCGGGCAATGGAAACGCTCGATGAGCCTCCTGCCCACCGCGGCTAGATCCTCGCGAAC
>NZ_JBFRGS010000045.1:0-10807 GCF_052115465.1 Allobosea sp. 2RAB26
GGAGTGGTCGCGGCAGCTCCAGCGTTTGGAGCTTCCCTGATGTTTTGAGGGGCTTTTAGGGGCGTTTTCCCTCAGGAAACGCTGAAACACCGTATTTTGACGCGTGGAGAGCACCGGCCTCCCAGGCATGGTCCTTGCTCATGATGTCCTTGCCAACCCGGAGGCAGGGACGCAATGTCCGTCTTTCCACCCGCCCAATGCTGCATTCGAGCAGCGATCGCTCAACGACGGTAGCAGCGATTTCTCAAGCTTCGGCTTTTCCTTCACAGTGCCCGGCCCAACCGTTTAGGAAGGAAGCTCGGAAGGGTTCGTGCCGCCGATTGGCCTGCGAGAACGCGTATCCAATGCGAATACTGCTCGTCGAGGATAACCAGGAGCTGTCCGATTGGCTGGCTCGCCTGCTGCGCAAGAGCCGTTATGTCGTCGACTGCGTGCGTGACGGGAGCGACGCCGACGCTGCGCTTTCGACCCAGGTCTATGATCTCGTCATTCTCGACATGGCCTTGCCTGGCATGGGCGGGATCGAGATCCTCAAGCGCTTCAGGGCTCGCAAGGGTTTGACGCCGGTCATCATCCTCACCGCCAATGATGCGATCTCCAGCCGTATCGCGGGGTTGGACAGCGGCGCCGACGACTATCTGGTCAAGCCGTTCGACCCGCTCGAGCTCGAGGCACGGATCCGGGCGCAGCTGCGACGCAAGCAGAGCGATAGGCTGGTGACGGTCGCCTTCGGTGCGATCGTGCTGGAGACGACCACGCGGCAGTTCTCGGTGGGAGGCTTGCCCCTGCCGCTGACCCAGCGCGAACACGCGGTTCTCGAGACCCTTGTGCTGGCGGCGGGACGCGTCGTCTCAAAGGCGACGCTGACCGATACCGTATTCGGCCTCGACGACGACGCGACCTCCAACGCGATCGAGATCTATGTCCATCGTGTCCGCAAGAAGCTGGAAGGCACCGGCGTTTCCATCGGGACGTTGCGCGGGCTGGGCTATGCGCTGAGGAAGCAGGATGGCTAGGAGCCTGCGAGGCGAGCTTCTCGGCTGGCTGCTGGTTCCGCTCGCCGGTATCGTCGCATTCAACGCCTGGACGGCGCATGGGAGTGCGGTTTCCACGGCCAACCTCGTCACCGATCGCATGCTGCTGGCTTCGGCGCGGGTGATCGCGGAGCAGGTCAAGGAAAGCGACGGCAGCGTCGAGGCGCTGATTCCGCCCTCGGCGATCGAGATGTTCGCCACCTCGGATCGCGACCGGGTGATCTACCAGGTGATCGCGCCCTCGGGCGAGCTGATCGCGGGCTTTCCCGATGTCGCAGGGCCACCGACGCCACCGAGCGACCTGCAACCCGTGTTCTTCTCGGCGCGCTTTCGCGTTGACGACATCCGAGCGGTCGCCCTGGCCCAGCCCGTCGTGTCGAAGACGGCCGGCGGCAATGCCATCGTCATCGTCGGCACCACCTTGCGCGGCCGCGACCGGCTGGTGACCGATCTCTGGCTGAATTCGGTGCGTGATCAGGCGTTGCTGGTGGGGCTCGCCGCGCTCCTGGCGCTCTTCGGTCTGCGGCGCGGCCTCGGACCGCTGCTCGGGCTGCGCAAGGAACTGGCGGAGCGCCAGCCCGGCTCGCTCCAGCCTGTCGAGACGGCGCATCTGCAGAGTGAGTTGAGGCCGCTGATCGGCGCGCTCAATCACGCCTTCGGGCGCATCGAGCGCTATGTGGCCCTGCAGAGGCGCTTCGTCGCCAATGCGTCCCATCAGATGCGGACGCCGCTTGCCGTTCTGAAGACCCAGTCGACCGTCGGTTTGCTCGAAACCGAGATCGCCTCCAAGGACGAAACTCTCCACGCCATCGACCGGGGGCTCGATGCCCTGGCCCGGCTGGTCAACCAGTTGTTGACCTTGGCGCGTGCCGAGCCGGGCGGTGCGGCCCTGCGCAAGGTCCCCGTCGACTTCGCCACGGTGACGCGCGAGGCCCTGGAGGGCCTGGCGCCGATTGCCTTCGAGCGCGAGATCGACCTTGCCTTCGAACTAACGGGCGGAGCGGCCATGCTGCAGGGGCACGAGACGCTGTTGCGCGAGATCGTCGTCAACCTCGTCGAGAATGCGCTGCGCTACACGCCGAAGGGCGGAGCCGTCTCCGTCGCCCTGTCGCAGGCGCAGCGACAGATCCGCCTTGTCGTCGAGGATACCGGGCCAGGCATCCCCGAAGAGGAGCGGGAGAAGGTCTTCGAGCGCTTCTACCGCCTGCCGGGCGCCGGGCCGGACGGCACAGGCCTGGGGCTGTCGATCGTGCGCGAGATCGCCGCAGCGCATGGCGGCACAGTCACGCTCGCCAATCGCTCCGCCGGGCCGGGCCTGCAAGCCGAGGTCATGCTTCCGTCGCTGCCGGCAGCGACGCCGGGCCAGAGCTGACCGACCAAGGCTGAACCGGGCATCGCCAATCACAAACGAGCCTCGCCCGGTCGGCCGACCGGGCGAGGCCTTTTCTGTCGTTGCCCGTGTCTTACTGCGTGTCCTGCAAGGGGGCGGGCCGCCATGTCGCCAGGCCGCGCTCCAGTCGGGTCATCAGGTATTCGGCCAGCAGGGCGACAACCATGATCACGACGATCGCGGCATACATTCCAGCTGAGTCGAAGGAGCCCTTGGCGATGTTGATCAGGAGCCCGATGCCGTAGCGCGCACCGACGAACTCCCCGACGATCGCGCCGATGATGGCGAAGCCGAAGCTCACATGCAGCGAGGCGAAGATCCAGCTCATCGCCGAGGGGATCACCACCGAGCGCGTCAGCTGCCAGCCGCGCGCACCGAGGATCTGGGCATTGGCGATCAGGTTGCGGTCCGCCTCGCGCACGCCCTGGAAGGCGTTGGCGAAGACCACGAAGAACACCATGACGAAGGACAGGGCGACCTTGGAGGCGAGGCCGAGCCCGAAGACCATGATGAAGATCGGGGCCAGCACCACGCGAGGAATCGAGTTGATCACCTTGATATAGATCGAGAAGATGTCGGCCAGCATGCGGTTGCGGCCGAGCGCGATACCGACGACGATCCCGGCGACGGAACCGGTCGCGAAGCCGATCAGCGATTCCTCCATCGTCACCCAGAGATGGAACCAGAGGGGCCCTTCCGACGTGCCCTCGAAGATCCATTCGACCAGGCGCGACCATATCGCGCTCGGGCTCGAGAAGAAGAACTCGTCGATGATGCCGGTGCGCGCGCCGATCTCCCAGCCGCCGAGGAAGGCGAGCAGGATGGCCCAGCGCCAGAACAGGACGAGCTGCGTGCGGCGCCGCGCGGCCTTGGCGGCGGCGGCCTCGATCTCGGCGTTGGACGTCCCGGCGCGATAGACCGGCCCGGAGGCGATTGCGATATCGGCCATGTTGATGCTCCCTAGGCTGCGCGGGCTTCGTCGCGGGCGGCGCCGCGCTGCACTTCGTCGCGCAGGTCGTCCCAGATCGTCTTGGACAGGGCGATGAAGTCCTGCTCGTAGCGGATTTCGCTGACCACCCGCGGGCGCGGCAGATCGACGGGATAGACCGATTTCACCGTCGCGGGGCCCGAGGTCAGCACATAGACCTTGTCGGCCAGCGCAATCGCCTCTTCCAGGTCATGCGTCACGAAGACGACCGAGGCCTTCGCCTCCGACCAGAGGTCGAGCAGTACGTCGTGCATCAGCACGCGCGTTTGAACGTCGAGGGCCGAGAAGGGCTCGTCCATCAGCAGGATCTGGGGCTCGTTGATGAAGGTCTGCGCCAGCGAGACGCGCTTGCGCATGCCGCCGGAGAGCTGGTGCGGGTATTTCGTCTCATGTCCTGTCAGGTGGACGCGCGCCAGCCATTGCCTGGCCTTCGCATAGGCCGCCTCGCGCGGTGTCCCCCGGAAGAGCGGGCCGGCCACGACATTGTCGATCACGTTGCGCCAGGGAAACAGCGCATCGGTCTGGAAGGCGAAGCCGATGCGCGGATCGATACCGTCGACGGGTTCGCCGAACAGGCGGACTTCGCCGCTCGAGGGGCGGGCGAGGCCAGTCACCAGGTTCAGCGTGGTCGACTTGCCGCAGCCGGTCGGGCCGACCACGGCGACGAACTCACCGCGCGCCACACTCATGTTGAAGTCGCGGATCGCGGTCATCGACCGGCCGTCGGGCGTCAGGAAGCGGCGGCTGACATTGATCAGTTCGATCGCCGGGCTCTCTTCGGGAGCGCTCGCGGACATGGCTTCTCCTTCGCCGGCCGGCCGGCGTTCGCGGATCGCAAGAGGCGAAAGGCAGGCAATACGGGCGATGGCCTCACGCCATCGCCCGGGAGTGTCGGACCTATTTGACGTTCTTCACGAACTCGGTCGTGTAGGTCTTCGACAGGTCGATCTGCTTGCCCTGGATGTTCTTCGAGAAGCCGGAGAGCACGGCGAGAACCGTCTCGGGGCCGCCTTGCGGCATCACGCCGTCGAGCGTGAACATGGCCTTCCCGTCGGACAGCGCCTTGACGTAGGCCTCCTTGTTGCCGGCGTAATAGTCCTTCGGCATCTTGTCGGCGATGTCGGCGGCATCATGGGTATTGATGTAGCGCAGTGTCTTGACGAAGGCGTTGGCGAGCTTCTGGACGATCGGCTTGTTCTTCTCGATCCAGGCCGTCTGCATGTAGAGCGAGGCGGCCGGATAGGTGCCGCCGAGCGCTTCCTTGGTCTTCTCGACCGTGCGCATATCGACCAGGACCCGGGCCTCGCCGGTGGCGAGCAGGCGCGAGATCGTCGGCTCCGTCGTCATGCCGGCCTGCATCTTGTCCTGCTGCATGGCCGCGATGAAGGTCGTGCCGGCGCCGACCGGAAGCGAGGTGAAGTCGCCGAGCTTCACGCCGGACTTCATCATCAGGTACTGCGTCAGAAAATTGGTCGAGGAGCCGAGCCCGGTCACGCCGAGGGTCTTGCCCTTCAGGTCGGCCATCGACTTCACGTCGGGATACTTGGACGAGACGAGCTCGACTTCGCCCGGTGCCTGGCTGAACTGCACCACGGACATCACATATTTGCCCTTGGCCTGCAGGTCGACGCTATGGTCGTAGAAGCCGACGACCCCCTGAACCGCGCCGGCCAGCATCTCGTTCTCGGCGTCGACGCCGGCGGCCTCGTTCAGCAGCTCGACATCGAGCCCCTCGTCCTTGAAATAGCCCAGGCTCTCCGCGAGCTTCGCGGGCAGGTAGATCTGCTTCTCATAGCCGCCCACCATGATGGTGACCTTGTCGGCAGCCAGCGCCGATCCGGCTGCAGCCAGAAGTGCGGCGAAAGCAATCGACGATGTTAGAATGCGGGCACGCATGGGCCGGCTCCTTGGTTTTGGTTTCCTGCCACGCTTCCTTCCTCCTTTCGCGGAGGATTGGCTGAACCGTGACGCCGTAAGCGTTAGACCCCGAACCTTTCACCAGACTTTCAGCGCCGCGGTACTCACTTTGCCGTGTCTGCCTGCGCGAGCGGGTTTGCCTTGCGCATGCAGGGATGTTGCGGAGTCAGGTTTTCCCGCTCATGCGGTCCAGCACCGCGAGTAGATCGGCCAATGCTGCCTGGCATTGGGCAGCATCGGGCGCACTGGCGCGCAGTGCATCGAGTGCCCGGTCGATCGCCTTGTCGATCACATGCCAATCGGCGGCTGCGCGTGGCTTCAGGCCCGCCTCCGCATCGTCCCACGTGGTCTCCAGGTTCTTGATGCGGGCCTTGGCGCCAGCGAGATCCCCCTTATCGGCCAATGTCTTGGTGTCGACGACAATCGCGGTGAAAGCTGACATGTCGCCAAGTTTCGAGGCTGCCGCTTGGGCCGAGCCGACAAAGATGGAATTCATAAGCGTCATCCCGGTGCCAACCAAGGGCACAGATGCCAGCGGCAAGAGCGCGATAGCAAGGAAGCGACGTCTATCTGTTGGCATTTGTCTTCTCCTCTTTCAAAATGTGCGACGTTTGTTCGCCGAAATTAGGCCTTGCCTGAAGCTCGATGTTCTCGTGAGAAATTAAACTTCCTCGTTCAGAAGTATTCCAGGTCGGGAACGGTTGGCGCCGATGCTTAGAAAGGCCACGAGCACGACAATGACTGTGAGGAATCCGAGGCTGGTATAGATCGTGCCGAGTCCCAATCCGCCATAAGTCTGCGCCTGGGACATCAGGTCGCCCAGCGAGGCCCCGAGCGGGCGCGTCAGGATGTAGGCGAGCCAGAAGGTGAGTACCGCATTAGCGCCCAAACGGTAGGTGAGGGCGACGACCGCGATCAGGACGCTGAAGACGATTACGCCGACATCGAAGCCTAATCCGAGCGCCTCTGTCGCGAGATCGCCCGAGGCAGTGCCGAGCGCGAACGTGAACAGGATAGCCAGCCAGTAGAACGCCTCACGGCGACTGGTGATGATGGTCCGGATCGAAAGCGTGCGTTCGACCGCATACCAGATCGCGAAGGTCGCAGCTAAGGCCACGGCAAAGCCAGCCGTGCTGACATAGAGGCTGACTTCGAGACGATCCGTCAGCGCATCGGTGATCTGGGTGCCGACGATGCTGACGAGCAACACCGTGAGCCAATATAACCACGGCACATAGCGTCGCATCCGCATCTGCGCGACGAGTGCGGATAAAAAGAGCGCCATCATGATTCCGCCCGTCGGAGCGGTTCCGAGCCCGACATGAACGGCGAGGTAATCCGCGCCTGTCTCGCCGACCGTAGTCGACATGATCTTGATCACCCAGAAGGCGAGCGTCACTTCGGGAACTTTGTTGATCATGGCCGTGGCCGGTGCGCGTGACGGGTCGCTCACGTCAGATCTCCTGTTGTGCAAGCCGGGCTCCAACAGCCGCAGGCGCGGTCGGAGCCCGTGTCGATCCTTGCCGTTGCGGCTTAGCGGCGACTTAGGAACCTGGTCGTGGCCGGCTTGACGCGATGCCGGCCGGGTTCGCTCCTAAGGCTCATCTAAGGGGCAGCTGAAAGAACGGGACGAAGGCGTCCGGAAAGCTGGAGAAAACAACCATTGCCCAACTGTGACCTGATCTGCGCCGTGGCGCTTCTGGCGTGCGCGGCAGAATTCGCCGATCACGACCGCCACCGCTTCTCTGTGCACGGCGGTGGCGGCTGCCACGAAGCGCATGCAGGGCAAGGCCGGTCGCGCCGACTTCGAGAAGCAGAAGCGCGGGCAATGGGTGTATGACGGAGAGGTCGGCGCAGGCGCGAGAGTTTTCGACGTCAAGGTCGATACCGAGAAGGGGATGGCAAGCACCACGGCACAGTTCCGATGCAGGCCGATCGACCCGCGATGACGCGCCCGAGCAGAACAGAGAATCCCCTCCCTCCAAGCCAGGCGAAGACGGGCTGGATCATGCGCATTTTGTTAGTCGAGGACGATCGGATGATCGGGGCGGCGATGGCGCAGGCCTTGAAGGACGCTGCCTACGCTGTTGACTGGGTGGTGGACGCCAACGCCGCTATAGAGGCTGCCGAACTCGAGGCCTATGATATGGCCCTGCTCGATCTCGGCCTACCTAAGGCCGATGGTCTCGACGTTCTTGGCAATTTCCGCCGCTTGCCCCGGCCGCTGCCGGTTATCGTCGTGACAGCGCGCGATGGAGTGGACGATCGGATCAGCGGCCTCGATCTTGGGGCCGACGACTATCTGGTCAAGCCGTTCGAGATTCGCGAGCTGCTTGCACGCATGCGGGCAATCCTGCGTCGTCAGCGCAGCGGCGCCGCGCCAATTCTTAGCGACGGCACGATTAACCTTGATCCAGCGACTTTTGAGGCGACTCACGCCGGCGGAATCAGCCGGTTGACGGCGCGCGAGTTCTCGCTCTTGCAAGCCTTGCTGATGCGCCCTGGCGCAATCCTTTCGCGCGACGAGCTTGAAAGGCGAATCTATGGCTGGAACGAAGAGGTCGAGAGCAACGCGGTCGAATTCCTGATCCATGCGATCCGCCGGAAGATCGGCGCCTCCGCGATCCGCAATGTCAGGGGCGTCGGCTGGATGGTGGACAAGCAGACATGATGGCTTCGCTTCGAGCACGTCTTATCGCTGGCATTGCCCTGCTCGTCCTCATGACCGGACTGGCGGCGGGCGGGCTTGCCATTCGTTGGGCCTTCAACGAGGCGATCGAGCTTCAGGATTCCGTGCTGCTTCAGATCGGCGCGCTTGCGATCGGGAACCGCCTGCAGGCCGCGGCGCCGCCCAGTGAAGTCAATGCCGAGGACCAGGTGCTGGTCGAGGAGTTCGATCCTGCTTCGATCGACATGTCGGGCCGAAACCCTGCGGCCCATCTGCCCGACGGTCTTCACACTATCATACGCACCGATCAGGCTTGGCGGATGCTCCTGCGCACCCGATCCGATGGCAGCCGCATTGCCGTTGCCCAGCCGACCGCGAGCCGAGACGAGATCGCCCGGGATAGCGCCCCGCGCACGATTCTGCCGCTTCTGGCTTTGATCCCCTGCCTGATGCTGCTAACCGGCATCGTGATCCGCCAGACCTTCCGGCCGGTCGCGCGGCTCGCTGCCAAGCTCGACGCCAAGACCTCCGACCATCTCGCAAGCCTGTCTCCCGATGGTATACCGGCCGAGCTTGTACCGTTCATCGCTTCTATCAACCGGCTGCTCGAACGCATCCGAACGGTGTTTGAGCAGCAGAACCGGTTCATCGCAGATGCGGTGCATGAGTTGCGCACGCCGATCACCGCACTCAGCCTTCAGGCTGAGAATCTAGCCCGGACCGGCCTGCCGGCGGAGGGCCAAGAGCGGCTTGCCACGCTGAGAACGGGCATTCAGAGGACAGGACGCCTGTTGGAGCAACTGCTTACTCTCGCGCGTTACGACGCCGCAGGCTCAACCGTCGCGGCTCCCGAAACCCGGTTGGATGACGTGGCGAAGCAAACCGTCGCCGACCTCCTGCCGCTGGCGCGAGCCCGTGCCATTGACCTCGGCTTCGAACATATCGAGCCCGTTACGGTTCGCGTCGATGTGACGATGCTTGCGATCGTGCTCCGCAACCTGATCGACAACGCATTACGGCACTCCAACGCTGGCGGCCGGATTGATTTGAGCGTCACACAGGACGGCGAGCGCGCTCGATTTATCGTCGAGGATACAGGCCCGGGGATTACGCAAGCGGAGCTCGGGCGGATCTTCGAGCCATTCTATCGCGGCCTTCAAGTCCATGGAGATGGTTCCGGCCTCGGCCTCGCCATCGTGCGCCGCATTCTCGACCGGATGGCTGGATCGATCATATTGGAGAACGTGATGGAGAGTGGCCAGCGCGCAGGCCTTCGCGCCGCCGTCATGATACCAAGGGGGTGCTTTCAGCTCGCACTCCTTGCAAGTGTTGATGCCTTTCCTCGTGTGGATGCCGTGCACTGGTGCAGGATGTTGGTCGGCCCGAAGCGGTCCGCATTGGCAAGGACGTAGGCTGTTGCGACTTTGCCCTCCTTCGGGCACCTTCTGTCACAACTACGCAACGTTTGGCGCGCCGTTCTTGAGTTCCCAGGTCAAAATGGCGAGCGCCAAATTCTCAAACTCCATTTCGGCCATTGGATGACGGGCGGCAACGTGGGGGTCGCGAGCCCGAGAGCAGGCGCGAATGTAATGCCTCCGAACTCAACACCATCGAGCGCCGACTTATATGAGATAGCGCGCGGTTCCGTCTGCGGTCTCGTCGCTCTTCACGCATGCGGATTTAGACCGATTTGTGAATGGTACTGATCGGTCCCTTTACTAAAGGCAGACAGGATCGCTCTTCCTTCAGGGGCGGAACCTTGTGGTCGCCGGGATGTTCGCCGTGGCAGCCAGGCTTTGCGCGGCGATGACGACCTCCAGGCGATTACGGGCATTCAGTTTGGCCATCAGAGCAGTCATGTGGCCCTTGATGGTCTTGGTGCTAAGCGAAAGCTCGCGCGCGATCTCGCTGTTCATCTTCCCGCAAAGCAGCAGTCTGACAATCTGCTCCTCCCGGACGCTGAGCCTGTTACAGGCCGGCTTATTTCGTTCGAGTGTCTTGTCCTTCAAGGCGCATATGAGCTTATTCGCGAATGAGGGACTGACATAGACGTCGTTGCGCTGCGCGGACTGAAGGGCATGAATGAGGTCCTCTGCCGGGCTGCTCTTTAGGACATAGCCCTTCGCCCCGGCACCCAGTGCTCTGATTGCATCATCCGTGCTGACCGAGGCCGTGAACACGATAATCTTCATCGTGGGCGCGATCCTCATCGCGTCTGCAATCGCCCTATAGACATCCCCCGCCATACCGAGATCGACGATCATGTCATCGGGCCGATGGCTGCTGGTGATCGACACCATATCGTCCGCGACATTTCCGGTCGCGGCGAGCGTGAAACCGCCGCATCGTTCCAGCAGCGCGGCGATCCCCTCCCTTAGCACGGGGTGCTCATCAACGATTGCGACCGAACGATCCTGCATGACTTTTCCCCTCTACGTTACCGTCCTAGGTCGAATGAGATGGTCGTGAGGGCAAAACCCTTTGCGATCGGGTAGGCGCTCCATGTTGGACCAACGCTGGTCGCCTGACAGATCTCCTCCCCTTCGGTAATTGCCGTTCCCTGGCGCAAATCGAACATGTTCACCTCATCTCTCCTTGAAGATCCTGTTGGCGTGGTCTGCGAAGGGCTTTGTCAGGAACGAGAGCGCGGTGCGTTCCTCCGTGGTGATGAAGACCTCGACCGGCATTCCGGGCTGGAGCTTGCGGTCGCCGAGGGCGGCGACGAGATCGCCGTCGATCTGGATCTCGCCGGTGTAGAAATTGGCGCCGGTGGTGGGGTCGCGGGTGGTCGCCGGGGAGAGATGGCTGAC
>NZ_JBFRGS010000046.1:0-7674 GCF_052115465.1 Allobosea sp. 2RAB26
AAATCGCTTACGAGCTCGTTCCCGACCAACGCTCGGGAAAAACCTGTGCCGAGAACCTCAAGCCGGAATAAAGCCGGCTACTGGAACTGACTACGGTACCATTCGTTTGGACGGCGTGCTGTTCCCCTCAAAGGCCACACGACCTACCCGCTGCGATTTGCCCTAGGGCGGGGCCCTATTTCCTCTCCTGGCATCGCCCTCAAGTCCAATAGAGGATCCGATACCTTGGTGGGAGGATGGCCACTTCGGCACGCGCACTTAAATCTGCGCCATGACGCCGATCCAGAAATGTGGACTGACACGTCTTATGCTGCGGCTGCCTGGTTTGCGTGCCGGCTTTGAGACGTCTGAAGAGATCTTTCTCGATATCAGTGAGGCCTATGAGCTGGCGTGGATAGGGCTCGATTTCTGGACCCGGTCGGAAGCGTCAGAACGTGCCGAGCGGATTATGGAATACGAAGAGTTGGCGGCCTCTTTGGAGTCGGAGGCGCTTATTAGAGGAAGGAAATCCTGAGACGCCGGCGCGCGGGCGCAGCCTGGGGCCTCGCTGCTCCCGCCCGATTAGCGGGCCACACTCAGTCCTTCATTTTGATGAGCCGCGTCGCTCGATCTGAACTTTGAGCGCAGCAACTACGCCCTCGCCGCGAATGCCCCTGATATCTTGGCTTTTGCGGTCCACGGCGCCGCGGACGCCGTCGACGATTCGGCGCGCTTCGCCTCTGGGAGGGAGAGCAGATATTCGACCTCGCATTCGTGCCGCCACTCCCCGGAATCGGAGAGAACCTCTCGACCGACGAGACGGGACCAGACGACGCGAGGTGAGGAGCCTGGCACGGTGCATCTCCAGGGTTGCCCCCAGACTGGTCGATCGCAATGCGTTCATCGACGCAGGCACGGCATCCTGCCTGCACTCAACTCATGGAGCCGATCGCCGGTTCCGCGCCGACGAAACAATTTCGCTCGCGCCCGGAACCCGCAGGGGCCGCTGCGCGTTTCATACCTCAGCCCAAGAGGGGTGAACTGGCCCGCTGTGTGAGGACGCTGCGGGTCCTTTTTATGTTCCCATGCTCTCGTCGACGGAACAGCCGAGGGGCAGGTTTGTTTTCTCTGGGTGCTGGCCACCACTCTCCACCGCCCGCACGGCCTCGGGCCCCGCCGCTGCCATACGGCGGGGCCTCCGGCTGGCCAATTCATCCTTGCGTTCTTTTGATGGATTATAAACTGTGAGCATCGCAGGGGGATTGCGATGCCGTTCCGTTCCATCGTCGCCACGCCAGAGGAACTCGCTCGGATCGCCGCGGCTTTTGATGAAGCTTGGAGCGAGATTGCAGCAAGGGTCGACCCGCCCAGCGAGCCCGCCCAACGCGAGCGTCTGGCCTCAATCATCGCCGAGTTGTGGAGGGCGGACCCAAGCGTCGATTTGGCACTACTCGCTGTCCAACGTTTCGATGAGACCGCGTCGAAAGGACCGGGAGAATCTTGAGAGAGTGAAATAGTAGTCGCCGCCCGGAACTGCTGGTTTCGACAGGGGTTCGCTAACTGCGTGGTGGCGTTGTTCACATCCGGCGCCGTCACGGCCTGGGGAGCCCCGCCGCTATTCCCCCCGGATCGGCGGGGCGAACCTCGTGCGTGCGTTGGAGTATCAGTTGTGTGCGCGCGTCGCGCTCTACGGTCCGGTCCTGAGGCGGCCGAGACAGTCCGTGGCCCTGTCAGCAAGGCGCGCGATGCGCGCCAGCGGAAGCTCCACTTTGATCCGATGCCCGATCGGGTCCAGCCCTGCCTGGCGCTGCTGACCTCCAAGCCCCCGGCGACGATTGGTCTTATGAAGTGAAATGGGACGGCTACCGTCTCGCCATCCACATTGATAATCGCACAGTGCGAATCCTGAGCCGCGGCGGTCATGACTGGACGAACCGTTCCCGACGATCGCCGGTGATGCTCTGGATCTCGGGCCGGATAGCGCCATCCTCGACGGCGAGGCCGTCGTGCTCGACGAACGCGGTGCTTCCGACTTCGGCGCCTTGCAGCAAGCTCTCGGTGGCCGGGGCGGCAAGCGATCTGCCGCCGGAGCGCTCCTGTACGCTTTCGATCTGCTCAATCTCAATGGTCACGATCTTCGTCCGCTGGCGTGTGAGGAGCGGCGCGAGATGCTCGCCGGCATCATAAAGCCCCATACCTCGATCCTGTTCAGCGCGGACGTCGACGCCTTCCTGGCGCTCGCCTGCAAGATGGGCATCGAGGGCATCATCGCGAAGCGGCGCCATGCGCCCTATCGATCCGGCCGGGGCGGCGAATGGCTCAAGATCAAGTGCATCCAATCGGAAGGGTTCTTCATCATCGGCTATGAGCCGTCGACGGCGGCATTGGGCGGTATCGGGCCGCTCGCGGCGTGGAAGAACAACCGGCTGACCTATGTCGGCGGCGTAGGGACCGGGTTCACCGATCGCTCGGCTACCGCGCTGCGAAAGCAGCTCGCCGCGCTCCTGATCGATAAGCCCGCGCTGAAACTGACAAGAAAAGGGACGCGCTGGGTGACGCCGTCACTGGTGGCTGAGATCGAATTCCGCGGCTGGATCACGGACCGAAAAACTGCGGCACGTGTCTTACAAGGGGCTACGCGACATCTCCGATGCTGACAACGTCCTTCGCCTTGACGAGTTGTGCCCGCTAATCCCCGTATTTGGCTCCTCGAGCGCCGCGCCCGCCGGTGGATTCGGCTCTAACTGTTCCGCCGTTTCCCCAGGACACCCGGTCTGCTGTTCGACGCTCAATTGGACGAGGCCGGCGGAGGATTCTTGCCCGGTTCCCGGCCAAAAAACACCCATCGGCGCCCCGAAACTTGCGTGACAACAACGATCATCGCAACCCCGTCCTCGCATTCGAGATCGAAGGTTTGGTCAAAGACAAAAGGGCCTGCTTCGATCGGTTCGCTATAGAGGCGGCCGGCGCGCCCACACTCTCCGATGGCGACATACTGATAGGTTACCATCAAGCGCATTCCAGCCTTATCAACCAACACACCTTTCCCGGTGAACATCGGCGCCTCACACCGCGAAAATATCTGACCAGGCTAAGATGAAGGCAGCCTGGCAGTAGGCGCGCATTTAGGGAGAAACTCCACCAATCTGCCGCGCTCGATGGACATCGGCTGGCCACGACCTTTGAAACGCAAGCCGAGGACCATGTCGCGTCCGGCCTACTAGCTGCCTGTAGAATGAGGTCGGCATCGCTGAACACAAGCGAGCCCGCCACGCGCATGGACAGATCCTGCCCCTCCTTCTCGAATTCCCAGGCAATAAAGGCCACCGGAGCCCGTCTGGCGGTAGTTGATGCAGTTGTGCGGCGTCAGATCGTGCGGGGAGAGACCGGCGCGGGGTGTTCCGGGGGCAGCAGGAGGCGGCGGCGCTCACAGGTGAAGATGACAGTCTAATCGCGATCGGAGCAACCGCATGCGGTCATTTCAATTGGCTGTCCTTGCTGCCCCGGCGGTTGATGCCGGACATCGCTCTGGGACGGTCGAGGCCTGACTGGCAATCCACGCAGGTACGGGCGCCAGGCATCGCGCGACGCCGCGTCTCCGCGATTTCCTCTCCGCACACCTGGCAATAAATCTCGCCAGGTCCGGTCGGAAGCCGTGACCGCGCAAGCCGGACGGCATCGGTTATCGAGTCGTCGATCTGGTCCTGAACGGCTCCGTCGGGAGCCCAACCACTTGCCATGGAACACCTCTCTTTATTCCCAAATGGTGTTCGTCCACCGCGACGCCAGTGGCGACCATCTTGGGACGGCCTTGCATCACCAACGCGCCGCTGCCGCGCGGCGAGCCCCACGGCAGCGGCGCGTGGCGTCAGATGCCGGCCTGGCCGCGCACATACGGATCCGCTGTTTCGTCGAAGCGGGTCCAGCCTTCGCGACGGTACTGGGCCACACGGCTCTCGCGATCGATCGGGGTCGCACCATCCAGGATGGCCTCGACCGTAGCGGCCTGCTCGTCGACCGCCCTGACGGAAACAACCGTGCCGCCGCGACGAACCGTCTCCGCATAATAATGGGCCTCGTCCTCATCGACACCTGCACTGGTGAACGATCCGACGAGGCCACCCGCCGCTGCTCCCGCGACAGCGCCCGCCGCGGTCGACGCCAGCCAGCCAGCGGCGACGACAGGACCAATGCCCGGGATTGCTAGAAGGCCCACCCCGGCGAGAAGGCCGGCCGCCCCCCCGATGCCTGCGCCGATGCCAGCCCCCTCGGCGGCGTTACTGTCCTTGGCGCGCTCATCGCGGCCGATGACACTGATCTCCGACGACGTGATGCCGGCCTGTTCAAGCTTCTCAACCGCCGCAGCGGCCTGATCGTAGGTGTCGTATGAACGAGTGATCGTACGGGTCATGGTTGCCTCCAGAAGTCGGGGTGCGAGTGGTATTGATCAGTTGCGAGTGATGTTGCCGCGATAATCGACCGAAACATTCACTTGAGCGCCGGCGTTCGTCGCCGTGCCCTTCCAGACGCCGTTGTCGTCCTTTTTCAGGCCGGTGACGTTTGTGTAGCCGTTGGCTTCGAGACGGCTCTTGGCCTGGCCTTCAGTGAAGCTGTTGGCGCCCGGCAGCGGGGCGTTCGCGTCGGCAGGAGCGGGAGCCGGGGCGGGGGATGTGGTCGAGGTTTGCGCCATGGCCCCAAAGGAGGTCGTGGTGGCGATCAGGGAAACTATGATGAGCTTTTTCATGGTGGCTCTCCCAAGGGAAGCGGCGGTGCCGCAGTGCCCAAGAAAACGGCGCCGCACCGCTTTGGTTCCTTTCCCAATCCCGGCGGCGTGAACGGAACCGGAGGGCCAAGAAGGAGCGCCCAATAGCGGAACATCGGCTCGACTACCGGAGTTGGACGGGATCCAGCGCCGGGGAATGATTCATCGCCACCGCGCCTTCCTCCACCGGCTTCATGGAGATGTCACAGCGCGCTGAGGCCCTTTCAGAAGACGGTCGGCGTCGATACCGATCGGAGGCAGCGGCTGCATTTGAGCGAGTGGGGGAATTTCAGGAAAGGCTTGAGGACGAGATTTGGGCGCGTCCGCTTCGTGTGATGGCCTGGGCCGCGGCCACTCTTGAGATCCACGTGACCGCGGTCCCGCGCAGAAGTCTTAAATGGCCGTCATGATCATCGGGAACGGGATCAGGGTTCTCGGAGTGCATTCGCCGTGGCGAGCGGCTAGCCAGCGCCGCCCTAACGCAACATCGCCAGGGCGGCGGTGGGCGCTTACTCGATGATCTGGATGATCTTGCGCGAGCTGGGCTCGACCAGCACAGCGCGGTCATTGACCATCGTATAACGATACTGCGTCACACCAACATCCGAAGGGAATGTGTGCAGTTCGACCGTTGCCGGAAGCGTGGCGCCGACCGCCACAGTTTCCTGAACCTTCACGGATTTGGGCTTCTCTTTCATGAAGTAGGATTTGATCTTGCCTGATTGTTCCGTGGTGATCGTCGTAGTTGTGGTGGTCTGTGCCAGCACGGCCGAACTCGCAAGTGCAGCAGCAAACAACGTGGTGAGAATTCGGTAGGTCATGGACGTCCTCCATCATGAGTGTCCTCCCCGGCCGCTTTCAAAACCCCAGAGTATCGTCCTTGTTCCGCGCGGGAATCGTTCGAATACGGAGCTCCGCGAATGCGCATGAGGAACAGATCAGAATGCTCGGAATTACCTTTCCATCCTGCCGCAGCGGTCCCTGCCTGCGGCCCTATAAGGGAGGTCATCCGAACATGCGCACCATCATTTTTGCTCTTGCAGCGACCGTGCTTTCCAGTGCGGCGTTAGCACAGACAGCACCCGTCCCAGCCCCCGCCCAGCCGCCCGTCTTCGTGTCGGTTGACGAGGCGTCCGCTCTCGTCGGCAGCCTGAAGGGTCTCGACGTCAAGAATGCCGGCGATGAGACTGTCGGCGAGATCGAGGATGTGGTCATCGCCGGCAATTCGTTGGCGTCCTACATTTTATCCGTCGGCGGTTTTCTCGGTCTGGGCATTCACTATGTTGCGGTCAGCCCGAGTGCGCTCGCCGTCACCTGGAATCAGACCGACAAGAAATGGAATGCGCGGATCAACGCGACCAAGGAACAGCTCAAGGCGGCGCCGCAGTTCAAGTACGAGGGCCGCTTCGCAAAGTGACCGGACCCGGCCGGCGCGGGAACCTAGCGTGCTGGGGGGTTGAACCAGGACCTCACATGACCTGGCCCGCTGACTCCGAATGGTGCGCGGGCCTTATTTGTGTCGGGCCCGTGCCTCCGACATTGCTTCTTCAGATTTGCCGGGGACAGGGTTCCGGATCGGGATCGGGGGCGCTGGCGTGAGCCACCGGCTGTTCAACATGAGCGTCGCCGCAAAGATCGGAGTGCCATCGGCGTAGCGTACTCTCACGTCGATGCTGAGATCGTCGCTGGACTGGACACGCTCTGAGATGATGTCGCCGAGGCTTGAAAGGGCGGAAAGGCGGGCGGCRGCGTGGTCCTCGAGGTCGATGCCTTCGCCGTCGACGACCAGCTCGGTGTTGATCCCGATGGCGAAAAAGTATTGGGCCATGCCGGCTTAACGGCCCCGCCCTCGGCCAAGTTCCAGTTCGCGACGGAGCAGCGGAGACTGAAAGACGTCGTCTTTGCTTCTTCGCGTATCGGGAGGTGTGGAGGGGCCCGTGCGAGCCCCTCCAATTTCCTTCATCGCCGCCCGAACAACGATCCGAGATCCATTTCCTCGTCGCGGTGCTTGCCGCCAAGTTGGGCTGCCATCCAAGCTGCCGCCGCCCCCAACAAAAGCACTGCTGCGGTCATGAATGCGGTTATCACTGCAGCCTTGCGAGCGCGCTCAGCGGCTTGCTTTGCGGTTTCCTTCGCCTGCTGCAGTTTCGCGAAGGCGTCATCGACCTTCTTCTGAGCCTCGGGCTGAGGGATGTTCATTCGGGCAGCAACGCGCGTCACAATATAATCGCGGTCAGCTTGATCCAGTTTTCCCGAACTGATGCCTGTCATGAAGATCCGGGACGCCTCCTCGCGTTCACTGGCAGCCGGCGGCGTGGTGCCGGTTGACCTCATGACAGAGTCCAAGGCCGAACCCAGCGGATCCGCCTGCTGACTGATCAGAGCGGCCGCCCCGCCAGTTGCGGCCGCCGCACCGGTCGCTGCTGTTTTGGCAGCGCCCACCAGTGACGAACTGGCGACCATCGCTACGATCAACGCTCCGGCAGCCCAGACGACCAGGCCATGAGCGCCGTCGCGAACGTGGCGCTCGTGGTCGCTGGCGTCGGTCACCGGCCGACGCATACGCCCGGCAAGATATCCGCCCGCGCTGCAGGCCGAGACTGTGATCCAGATGGCCCACAGACCTGCGGCGATGGTCAAAGCTGTCAGGCCCGAAGAGCGCGCGGTGTCCGCGGACACCAAGGACAGGCCAATGGCAGAGCCAAAAGCTGCCATGACCGTAGTGATGGCTGCGGACAGCACTGCACCGCCAAAGATGGCGCTCCATTCAAGATAGGAGCCGGCGGAGGCACCCCTTAGGGCGGGAGGGGGAACGACGACCACGTTGGGTGCGCTCACGGACATGATGCAGCCTCCTACCGAAGACCAAGGAATGAAAGAATGGCCAACACGACCACGATGAGGCCAACGATGTAGATGACGCCGTTCATGAG
>NZ_JBFRGS010000047.1:0-5765 GCF_052115465.1 Allobosea sp. 2RAB26
TGTTGCAACAGCTTTGAAATGTCTCAGGGTTTCGCAATTTAGAAATGTCACAGCCACGGTCTCGACGGAGCCTCTGTTGGGGCTGCGGAGACCTCACATATCGCAGCAGCCCCAGCAGAGGCGTGGGGAAGGGCGCCTTTGGCGGCGATGTGCAGATCGACGAAAGAGATGCGGCCCCGGCGGCCTTTCGGTCGCGGGATATACCCACCGGCTTCGCTGGCGGTCTTGACAGGACCAGGCCGCAGTTCGTCCTGGCGGGCCTTCACCCAGGCCAGAACCTCCGACAATCGCTTGTTCTCGACGATCGCGGCATGGGTCACACGCTGCTTCTTGTCGAAGATCCGATAGGGCAGGCAAACGCCCTTCCAGCGGATCTCGAGCCGGCCATCGGGAAACTCGTAGGTCTCGACGTACTTGCCCGCCAGGCCAGCCGTCACAGGTGTCTCGTCAAGGATAACTCGCTTGCCTTCGTAGGAGAGGGCCAATTGCTGGGTGATATAGCGCTGTTCACGCCATGCCAGGATCGAGTCGAGCCCATCTGGCGTGCTCTCCAGGGGACGATGCAGGTCCTCCGGCCGGGCCGGAGCCGTCGCGAAACGCTCATTGAAACGCGCGACAAAGCCCGGCAGATAGGCGTTCGCGGCCTCGAGCGTCGAGATGTTTTCGAGCCGCAACTCCTTCACCAGACGGTCCTGCAGGGTGCGGTTCACCCTCTCAACCCGGCCCTTGGCCTGGCTCGAATGGGCGCACAGGATCTCAATGCTCAGCTCCGATAGCGCCCGTCCGAATTGGGTCATGCCTTGGCCTCCGCGAGCCTGGGGCTTCGACACCCGGAAGATCGAGTGTTTGTCGGAATAGAAGGCTAGGGGCCGGCCATAGCTCGTCAAATACCCCTTCAGTGTCTCGAAATAAGCAAAGGCGCTCTCCGAGGGCACAAAGCGAAGCGCCACCAGCCGGCTCGTCGCATCGTCGATAAACACGATCAGCGTGCAGCGCCCGCCGCGATCCTCGAACCAGGCGTGCTCGCTGCCATCAATCTGGACCAGTTCGCCAAAATGGTCGCGTCGGATGCGCGGCTGGTGAAACCGGCGTCGCTGCTTGCGCGACAGCCAAAGTCCGTCCTCGCTCATCCATTTGCGCAGCGTCTCCCGGGAGACGCTCAATCCATGCCGCTCCAAGAGCATCTGGCTCGCAAAGGTCGGCCCGAAATCTCGGTAGCTCTCGGCTACATAAGCCAGGGCAAGGTCGCGCACATGTGGCCCAAGCAAGCGGTTCGACGGACGTCCTCGGGCGCGATGGCGCAGGCCCGCCGCGCCGCCATCTGCAAACAGAAGCGCCAGACGATGCGCCTGGCGTCGCGACACGTCCATCAAACCGGCCGCCGCCGTCATCGTCAGCTGGCCCGACACAACCGACGCCAGCACCTCAGCACGCCGAAGCTCTCGTTCGCTCATCTCCACCCAGCCCATGCCAGACCCCCAAACCCATCAGCCCGGGGAGTGTGACATTCCTAGTTTGCCACGGTGGGACATTTTAGCTTTGCGCCTACAGAGGGAGTAGAAGCCCTCTGCGTTCGCCCAGGCTCCGAGACTTCGTCCGACGCATTGGGGATAGGCTGCGAGGGACCGCTGGCAGGAGCCCTAATCTTGGGCCTTGCGCGCGATTGCGAGGCAGAAGTCGAAAGAAGCCAGCTGAAATCGCCGACTTCCTATTTGTCGCTGCGGAAAACCCCAGTGTTAGGAAGCGAGCGTGGGGGTCAGCGTGGCCATTCGCGCCTCGCGTCATTTGTGGGGGCCGATGCGAGATTGTGTTGCGCCGGAGTGACTCTGCGCCAAAGCGGCAGGAGCATCGCGACGCGCTCGCGGTAGCGTCTGTAGTCGTCGCCGAACAGCGCGATCAGGTCGCGCTCTTCCAGCATGATGCCAACCAAAATGTAGGCGGTCGTCGCTGCGGCGAAGAGCAAATGGCCCTGGCTCATGACGGGAGTAGCCCAGAAGGCGATAATGAAGCCGAGATAGATCGGATGCCGAACAAGCTTGTACAGACCCGGCGTCCTGAATTCGGCTTCCGGCATCCTACGGCCGGCGAAACGCACGAATACCTGCTTCAGCCCAAAAAGCTCGAAATGACTGAACATGAAGGTCGAGAGCAGGACGAACAGCCATCCGAACTGGGAGAGCCCGATCAGAGTCGCCGCCAGCGTCGGATTGGTCACGCTCCAGACGCTCTCCGGCAAGGGCCGCCATTGCCACAACAAGAGCGCAAGGGCCGCCGTTGCGAGCAGCACATAGGTTGGCCGCTCCAGAGCCGGATCGATCCAGCCGAGCCACCAGCGCTTGAACCCTGGACGGGCCATGACGCTATGCTGCACTGCAAAGAGCGACAGCAATGAGAAGTTGACCAGGAGGGCCTGCGCCACCGGAGTTGCCGGCCCGTCGTCGATACCCTTCGGCACAAGAAACCCGCCGACGAAACCGATCGCATATAGAAAGGTCAGGAAGAAGAACGCGTATGAGATCAGGCCATAGAGAAGGATCGGGGTCTTGCGCATGGCTGGTACCTCGGTTGACGCGATGAACGGTTGCAGTCGGCCGGCGTCGCGGTAAAACGCGGTGAGATGTTCGGAGATGGCGCGATGACCGATTGACCTCGGGGCCTTAGCGAACTGCCCTCGACAGCGTTGTCAGGCGTGATACTCGACGATCCGCGGTGCGAATGTGATGGAAGTCACATTCGCAAAGGACTCCTCCACAAGGGGCCCACGAAACGGGCCATGCTTCCCTACGGGATGCTTGAGGCAACCCGGCCCGAGCGCCGCAGCCTTGGCTACGCCTGTACTGGCTCTCCGGAGAAACCGAGACAGTCTCCGGCACCACCATCGCAGAGGCGATGAACAAGGCCGGCTATGGCGGCGGTGCCGCCGGTGCCCTCGACTTCTACAAGGAAGGCGAGGAATCCACCTATCAGTGGGATGGCGCCAAAAAGACCTGGACCCAGAACCCGGAGCCGGCTGACGCCGCCAACTGACGCTGACGTCCGTTCTGGAGTGGCCCAATGCGAGGTCGATCAATCCGATCTCGCATTTCGATCCAAATCGAAATTTGGGCGAACCCAAGAGGGTCGAAACCCCAGAGAAAGGACGTTCGCCATGATAGGCAGACCGCGTTCGACCCGAAAGCCTTCGGCAAGCCCAATCCGGCCTGGACCAAAAAGCGGACCAAGGTCGACAGAGACCTTGAACGTCTGGCGGATCACATCTGCACCAGGACGCCACCGCACAGCTAACGAACCGAAACAGACCTCTACGAGATGATCGTGCGCCGGAACCAGTACGCCATCGCGAACTGGGACCACGGGTATAAGGTCCTCACCGATCGCGTCCACAAACGCCTCATAGAGCGAGACGGCAGCCTCTGGATTGCCAGCAAATAGGGAAGGGCGGCTCGCCTCACGGCAGCCGCCTTTTTCATGCGCAATCCGTCAAACCCTCAGAGGTCGATATCTGCATAATCCAGGTCCGTGCGAACCCGGAAGTTCGCAACCATGACCTCCTTATCGACCGAAGCAAACTCGACCAATTCCTTCATGCCCGGAACGACATAATCCGCATCGACATCCTCCCAGAGCATATTCCCGTTGCCGATCTCGGCATGAAGCCGCTCCGGGAACGTCCACCCCGGAAACCCATAAATCGACCGGCTCGACGGCACCTTCGAGGGATTATGCCCCGACCATTCCGCGATATCCAAGCGCGAGAAACCCTCGAACCAGCGCATGGCATCGACAATCTCACGATAAATCTTATGCGCCCCGTACCGAATGGTATCGAGCTCAAGGAAATCGAAGTTCGCCACACGGACCATCGCCGTGTCGAGGTCGATCTTTCCCCGCGCAAGCGCTCCATGGGTTTGCTCGACAAAATGCAGGCGACGTTCGATCGACGGCCAGACAAGGACGCGCATCCGCTCGCGGTCGATCACAGGGTCGACGTGATACTTCAACGACGTATAGAACTGCTTGGCGCCCTTATAATCCCGCAGATACCGATCAAAATCCTTCGCGGGAAAATCGACGCCGTTGAAGATCGCTCGCTTCATCCAAAGCTGAAGCTCTTCCTCCGAAAATTCCCCGGACGGCGGGTCCGTCACCAGGCCGAAACCCGTAAAGCGCTCGCGCACCTCGGGCGGCGCCTTGGTTTCATCCATGGCGTCCGTAAAGTCATAATCAAGACGAGCAACGCCAGCCTCGCCACGTAGCCGCGTGCGATGAAGCTGCGTCTGCGCTTTGTGGCTCTTCAGGAACATGCTGCGCAGCAGGATAGCATCCTCGGACAAATCGTCCTCGGACGACAATTCCCGCAGCGCCAATTCCATGCTGCTCTGCTGACGAGCCGCGATCGCAGCCAGGTCGAAGGACGGAGGCTTCGCCACTGGTTCCGCAACCAGCGCGCCCTCCGCGACGACCACGTCGACCTCGATCGGAGCGACGACATCCTGCTGTGCCGCGATCGTCCCGCTCAGCAATTCGCGACCGATCTCGGCTGCTGCCTTCGGCGCAACAGAACGGGCAGGGGAGGCGGTGACGGGGGAGACGGTCCCGCTCTGAACCCGCGCATCGACATTGCGCCGCCCACGTTTGGGAAATTGCTTACCTACTGCACGCAAACGACCGGCATCAGTCTTCGCCCGCGATGGACGCGCAGGGCGAGTATCGTCGGGCCCGTATTTGCGTGGCCGACCACGACCGCGCTTCACCGGATCCCCTAATCCCAGAAGACCGTGCTGCGCCGCGACGGCGTTCGCCACCTCGCGATTATAGCGGCCGCCGACCAGCGACATCCTAATCAATCCGACACGCTGGTTCGACGCCGCAGTGATGCGATCGACCTCCGCCATCCCAGCGTCAAACTCCGCCTGGAGACGCGCGCGCGCAGTCTGGCCGAAAACATCGGCCATGCGCTGATACCGCGCCTCCTGCAGATGGGGCCGCTCGGTGCCCCACCAATAATCATAAACTGCCATTGTCGATCCTGAAGCTCGCCCAGGCAAAGCCGGGCAGCCGAATTCGATGCTCATTTTAGCTGAGCCGACTGGTGGCCCGCAAGGCGTAGCCGTATTTTTTGTGCCTCGAAAATTCGATTTATTTCGCCTCGCTTTTCTGACCAGCGGAGCGCTCATCCGGGTTCCGGCGTCAACCGCCTATTCGGATTTTCCCTGCCTCGAATTTTTCGAATATCGATTCCTCGCAAGCAGCCCATTTCGGACCGAAGTCGAAATTTTCACGCCTCGAATTTTTCGGAATTAATTCGCCTCAATGCGCCAGCGATGCGCCAGTGAACGTGAATTTCTACGCCTTAATAATTGCACTTCAATCTCGCTGGCTGGAGCACCGCAATGACGCCTCGTCGCTCATGGTTCGCGATTTTCGATGCCTCGTTTATTGCGCTTTGAATTATAAGGATATCAACGTGCTATCGTCTTTTGGGGCGACATAATCACGCCGTCCCGGAACGATCGAGCCAGTCTCCCAGGCCGGTAACGCCGCCCAAGAACGAGGCGGATATAATCAAAACCGTTTCCGTTTTAGTTCCATAAGAACTCTTATGCGAATCAAACCTGTAGGCGCAAAGCTAAAATGTCCCACCGTGGCAAACTAGGAATGTCACACTCCCCGGGCTGATGGGTTTGGGGGTCTGGCATGGGCTGGGTGGAGATGAGCGAACGAGAGCTTCGGCGTGCTGAGGTGCTGGCGTCGGTTGTGTCGGG
>NZ_JBFRGS010000048.1:0-6977 GCF_052115465.1 Allobosea sp. 2RAB26
AAATCGCTTACGAGCTCGTTCCCGACCAACGCTCGGGAAAAACCTGTGCCGAGAACCTCAAGCCGGAATAAAGCCGGCTACTGGAACTGACTACGGTACCATTCGTTTGGACGGCGTGCTGTTCCCCTCAAAGGCCACACGACCTACCCTCTGCGATTTGCGCTAGGGCGGGGCCCTATTTCCTCTCCTGGCATCGCCCTCAAGTACAATAGAGGATCCGATACCTTGGTGGGAGGATGGCCAACTCGGAACGCGCACTTGAATTTGCGCCATGACGCCGATCCAGAAATGTGGACTGACACGTCTTATGCTGCGGCTGCCTGGTTTGCGTGCCGGCTTCGAACAGACGTCTGATGAGATCTTTCTCGATATCTGTGAGGCCAATGAGCTGGCGTGGATAGGGCTCGATTTCTGGACCCGGTCGGAAGCGTCAGAACGTGCCGAGCGGATCATGGAATACGAGGAGTTGGCGGCCTCCTTGGAGTCGGAGGCGCTTATTAGAGGAAGGAAATCCTGAGACGCCGACGCGGGGGCACGGCCGGGCCTCGCTACCCCACCCCCGGAGCGGCGAGGCCCACATTCAGCCCTTCATTTTGATGAGCCGCAGTCGCTCGATCTGAACTTTGAGCGCAGCAACCACGCCCTCGCCGCGAATGCCCCTGATGCCTTGGCTTTCGCGGTCCACGGCGCCCGGGACGCCGTCGAGGATTTCGGCGCGCTTCGCCTCTGGGAGGGGGAGCAGATATTCGACCTCGCATTCGTGCCGCCACTCCCCGGAATTCGGAGAGAACCTCTCGACCGAAGAGATGGGACCAGACAACGCGAGGAGCGCGCCTGGCCGCCGCGAATCTCCGGCGGGTTACAGGCCGGCTAGACATGTCGATTTCAGATGTGGCGCTCATTGTGGCACCCCAACGCTGTTTATTCGGCTCAACATTGGCGGCTTTGGCCAGTTTTTCACTTCTTCGGCGGCAGGATAGCGAACGCCCTCTAGCTGAAGCGGGGGCCGAACCGCTCCCTGAAAGCGGTTGCGTCTTCAGCATCGGGAAAACTCACGCGGATTCGCCGGTGCTCCGGCTCCATGGCAATGCGAGCTTGATGGGGGATTTCGCGTTCAATCAACCAAAGCCCGATCTCGAACAAGCGTTCGTTTAGCGTGAACGGTTCGAGCGGGAGGTCGATCGCGAATGATCGCGCGGAGCCGATGACGGTGGTCACAGCGATGCCAGACTTCTGCATGCCGCCCTCCTGCCGCTCGGGACGAGGTCCCATAGATTAGTCCTCTCTGCCGGACTTGCTCAAGCCTGAAGCCCAGGCCGATTGCAGTGAAGACGCCCCGCCGGTTTGAGCCGCCGGGTTTCCAATTTCGTTTCACTCGGAACGGAGCCGCTCCAGGTCAGGGGCGCAAGCGGAGGGCGGTTTCGGGACCGCACGATCAGTCGCCTGAAGGCATTGGTCAGTTGGTGGAGGTCTTGAGCCGAGCCGTCCTCGTAACGAAGGACCAATCGGACAGCGCTCTCAGGCTCTCTTGACTATCCCGTATCGCTCGACGGACTGCCTCAGTCGTCGTGGCGCTTCCATGAAGAACCTGCCCCATAGCGCGTCCCTCGATTCCTGTGTCGAGATTGCACCACCAAATCCCGGGAAACATGAGCTTCTTTTCGGGCTCGATCGTCCCCCGTTCGCAGATAACTCGTAGGGCGTGAGGCCTTTGAGGGTCTTGAGCCGCCGGCCAAAGTTGTAGGCGTTGACGAAGTCCGCGAGGTGTCGTTCGGGCTGCTCGTGGTTATCGCAGTGGTAGCGCTTGACGGTGGCGTCCTTGATCGTGCGGTTTATCCGTTCGACCTGACCATTTGTGCAGGGATGCTTCGGCTTGGTGATGCGATGCTCGATGCCGGATTGGGCACAGGCGAGTTCGAAGGCATGAGCCCAGACGCGACCGTCGCCGCATTCCAGGAGAGGCGGTTGGCCTTGTGAACGTCTATCTAATGGCGTTCATCATGTCGTCGGCGACGCTGTGACCAGCGCGAATGAGGCGCTCTCGATACTCGAGCACCTCGCGGCGACTGATGGCGATGACCGCGTCGCTGGTGGTGACGTCGTCCAGGGTGAGACGGCCATCCAGGGTTTGAGTTCGCCCTTGCGCTTGAGGCGCACAATCTCGAGCGGCTCGCCGGTCAGTGGAAGCGTACGGCGAGCCGGTCATGACGACATGCTCGGCATTGACGCCGATGGCAGCGGCCGTCCAGGCCCACCCGCGCTGGGCGTCGTCGAGCATCTGGATCTCGTCGATGACGCAGATGTCCCAGGGGGCGCTCAGATCGGCCGTCTCGATGGTGGGCGCGAGATGAGTAGCGGATCTCTCGTTGAGTCGGATTGCCCCCAGTGCCGGCATCTTGTGGCCTAGCTCCACAATATTGTGTAACCTTCATGCACGGGGTGGATTGGCGTTTCCTTGCAGGTGAAGTGGAGACGTCATGGTCCGCTAAGACCGCCTGAACAGGCGTCTATTAAATGCGCAACGCGATCGAAACCGCACCGAAGGACGGGACAGCCGTCATCCTCGAGGATGATTCGAGTGGCATCTATGACGTTGCTCACTGGTTGGCGGCGACAGGCCAGTGGATCGGCAAGAACGATGAGCCGATCACGATTACGCCGACGCATTGGCACCCGCTGGCTCATGACAATTACTTCCTTCTCGAGGGCGAAGGACCGGATGATCGCGCCACGGAGCGCCGCTCGAGGCGACGCCGCTCTCTGCCGATCTCCGCCGCCGCGCTCGTCGCTGCGGCGCTGCTGTTTTTCTATTGGATCGGCGGCCTGGTTCAGCGTGACGATGGCGGCAAGGCCGGGCCGCAAGTCGCGACGCGCGCCCCGTCGCCGGACCGGAACGGGAAGAGCCCGCCTCCAGTGCCGCGAACTGCTGCGCGGCAGGAGCTCACTGACAGCACGGCGCAATATCGCCAGGCCCTCGAAGGCGAACGGGCCCGCAGCGCTGCACTGGCGGGCGAACTGGCGAAGGCGCAGCGCGACGCCGGGATGCAGGCCGAGCACATGCGCAAGGCCGGCGAAGACGCCGCGCAACTGAAGCAGGCGGAGGTCGCAAGGGCCGCGGCCTCGCTTGGACAGGAGCGCGAGCAGGCGGCTGCGCTGGCGCGCGAGGTAGCCGCAGCGCGGGGGACACTGAGCGCGGACACCGAGCAGCAGCGCCAGGCGCTCGAGGCGGAACATGCCCGCAGCAGCGCCTTGGCCGATCAGCTGGCGTCGGCGCAGCGCGATCTGGAGATGCAGGCGGCACAACTGCGCAAGGCGGGCGAAGAGGCCGAGCAGCTGAAGCTGGAGCGCGAGCGGGCGGCCGCGCTCGCAGGTGAGGTTGCCTCGGTGCGGCAGGAGTTCACGGCCGGCACGGCGCAGCAGCGCCAGGCGCTCGACGAGGAACGCGCCCGCAGCGCCGCGCTCGCCGGCGAGTTGGCGAAGGCGCAGCGCGAAATCGAAACGCAGGCGGCGCAGCTGAGCACGGCGAACGCGGATGCCGCAGGGCTCAGGCAGGCACAGTCCGAAACCAATGCGGATGCGCAGGGGCAGGAGCGCGGGCAGGCGGCGGCCCTCGCCGCCGAGGTTTCAGCCGCGCGCGAGGCGCTGGCGACGGGCACGGCACAGCAGCGCCAGGCGCTGGAGGAGGAGCGCGGCCGCAGTGCCGCGTTGGCGACCGAACTGGCGAAGGTGCAGCGCGAAGCCGGACTGCAGTTGGCGGAGCTGCGCAAGGCGAACGAGGAGGCTGCAGGGCTCAGGCAGGCAGAGGCCGCCAGGACGGCAGACGCCTCCAAGACTGCGGACGCACTGAAGCAGGAGCACGAGAGGGCGGCAGCTCTCGCGCTTCAGGTCACGGCGGCGCGCGAGGCCCTGTCCACGAGCGCCGCGCAGCAGCGCCAGGGGCTCGACGCGGAGCGCGCCCGCAATGCAACACTCTCCGCCGAATTGGCGAAGGCACAGCGCGACGCCGGCGTGCAGGTCGCGGAGCTGCGCAAGGCGAGCGAGGAGGCGGGGCAGCTGAGGCAGGCGGCGGAGACCACTGCGACAGAGCTGCGCCAGGCTCTCCAGGACGAGCGCGGCAGGGCAGCTGCGATGGCGCGCGATCTAGAGGCGGCGCGGCGGACGGCCGTTGCGCGCGCGGCGCCCGAGCCCGCCCCGGCGAGCCCGGCCCCCAGCCAGCTCACCAGGGCGACACCTGTGCCTGAGCCGGTTGCGCCGCCGCCGGTCGCCACCGAGGCGCAGGCCGGTGCGGAAGCGACGCGGCTGATTGCGCGCGCCAGCGTCCTGATCGGGCAGGGCGATATCGCCTCGGCGCGGATCGTGCTCGAGCGCGCCGCGGAAACCGGCAGCGCCCGGGCGTTCTTCATGCTCGCGGAAACCTATGACCCCGCCATCCTCTCGACGACCCCGCCATCCTCTCGACCTGGCGGACCTATGGCACACGGGGCGAGGCGGCGAGGGCGCGCGAGCTTTATGCGAAGGCGCAGGCCGGCGGCATCCAGGAGGCGAAGGAGCGCTTGAACGGYTTGCGTCAGTAAAACGCCCGGGCGGGGGCGGAGACGGCCGAATGGCCGAATGGGGATGCCAAAGGGGAGTTCGGGAATGAMGCTGTTTCCAGGACGATGCCTGTGCCTTGTCGCCGCCTTGACCCTGTTTGTCCCGGCGCTCCCGCCAGGCGATCTGCAGGCGCAGACGACACGGCTGGAGGCCGTGCGCGGGGCTGCGCCGCGGCGCGCGCCGACCTATGAGGCGGAAAAGGAGCGGATGAATGCCTGGACCGTCGGTCTCGCCGGCGGCCTGATCGAGGGGGCACCGCTGCGTTTCGCCGCCGAAATGGCGCGCGTCGTCGATGACGGGCCGAACCTGCATGTCCTGCCGATCGTGACCAGGGGGCCCACCGAGAACCTGAATTCGCTGCTCTATCTGCGYGGGATCGACACCGCGATCATCAATTCCGACGCGCTGGACGAATACAGGAACCAGATGCCGCAGATCCGGCGGCAGATCACCTATGTGCTCAATCTCTTCCCCTCGGAGCTGCACATCTTTGTCCGGCCGGAGATCCAGAGCCTGCAGGACCTCGCCGGCAAGAAGGTGAATTTCAACACGCTGGGCACGGCTGCCGCCTATTCCGGCCCGCTGATCTTCAGCCGCCTCGGCATCAACGCCGAGAAGACCTTCATCCCCCACCCGATCGCGCTCGAACAGATGCGCAAGGGCGAGATGGCGGCGGTCGTCTTCATCACCTCCAAGCCGGTCGATGCCTTCGTGCGCGGCCGTTTCGAGCCGGGATTCAAGTTCCTCTCCGTTCCCTATGACAGCAAATTCGAGGATTATTATCTGCCGGCCGTGCTGGAGGCGGGCGAGTATCCCGGGCTGATCAAGGCTGGCGAGCGCGTCCCGACCATTTCGGTGCCGACTGCGCTCGTCGCCTTCAACTGGCAGCCCCAGACCAACCGCTATCAGCGCGTCGCCCGTTTCGTCGACACGCTGTTCAACCGGATCGACCAGCTCCAGGCGCCGGGCTTCGACCCGAAATGGAAGTCGATCAACCTGGCCGCGACCGTGCCCGGGCTCGAGCGGTTCTCGGCGGCGCAGCAATGGCTCGATCGTCAGGCGCGCGCCCCGCGGGCGCTGCAATGAAGGCGTTGGCGCTCTCCGTCGCCATGGCGGTCGCCAGCGGGGCCGCCCTGGCGCAAGGAATACCCGGTCCCACGCCCGCTCCCGCGCAAGATCCGATGACGCATCTGCGCTCCTGCTCCCTGATGGGCCCGGCCGAGCGGCTGGAATGCCTGGACAAGCTCTCGCGGCGCCTGGAGCCGGCCGCGGAGCGACCTGCGCCGGGCGGCGACAACTGGATCCTCAGCGAAACCACCTCGCCGGTGAACTATAGCCCGATCGTCACCGCCACCGCGGCTGCCCGCGCCGGTTCCGACGGCGCGCTGAGCCAGCTCGCCATCCATTGCCGCGGCGGCCGCACCGAGCTCGTCGTCACAGGCCCGGCGCTCGCCAAGGGCGGCACGGACTACACCATCTCCTACCGCGTCAATGACAGCCCGCCGGTGCAGCTCGCGACGGGGCCGCCGTCCTTCGGCACCGGCGTCGCCTTCAAGGGCGATATCGCGCAGCTCCTGCTGGCGCTGCCCGATGAGGGTGACCTCGCCATTCGTCTCGCCCCGCGTGTCGGCGCTGCCCATGACGGCACCTTTGCGCTCGGCGGGCTGAAGCGGGTGCGGGAGAAGGTCGCCGCAGCCTGCAACTGGCCGGGCGCCATCGCCAGGCCGCGGAACCCGTAGTCTTCGCCAAGCCTTCTTGCCCAGGCCTTCTTGCCCAAGCCTTCTTGCCTAAGTCGTCCGCGACCAACGTCCGCGCTCAAGTCGTCCTCGTCCGAGCCGTCGCCCAAGCCTTTGCCCACGTCGTCGCAAACCACGGGAGATGAAGATCATGACTGGATATGCCAAGGCCATGAGGGTCTCGCTGGCCGGCCTCGCAGCGTTGCTGATCGTGGTGCCGCCGGTGCTGGCGCAGCCAAAGAAGCAGGTGACGGCGCAGACCGCAAAACCCGCGGCGGAAAAGAAGCCGCACCAGCTCATCCTGCAGGTCAACACCAACGAGCCGGCGACGATGAATCTCGCGCTCAACAACGCGACGAACGTGGCGCAATACTACAAGGACCTCGGCGAGAAGGTGGAGATCGAGATCGTCACGTTCGGTCCTGGCCTGCACATGCTGCGTGAGGATACCTCGCCGGTGAAGGCACGGATCAAGGCGATCACGGCGAGCACGCCGTCGATCTCATTCAAGGCCTGCGGCAACACCCAGGAGAACATGAGCAAGACGGAAAACAAGGAGATCGGCCTGATCCCCGAGGCGACGCTGGTCAAATCCGGCGTCGTGCGCGTCATGGAATTGCAGGAGAAAGGCTGGACCTATGTCAGGCC
>NZ_JBFRGS010000049.1:0-3817 GCF_052115465.1 Allobosea sp. 2RAB26
ATCGCCGCCAAAGGCGCCCTTCCCCACGCCTCTGCTGGGGCTGCTGCGATATGTGAGGTCTCCGCAGCCCCAACAGAGGCTCCGTCGAGACCGTGGCTGTGACATTTCTAAATTGCGAAACCCTGAGACATTTCAAAGCTGTTGCAACAGACAGACACCGCGCAGGTGGTCTCCTCCGTTTCAGCACGGGCGCTTGAGTGCCTTGCTAAAATCGGGAGAGCCAATAGGCCGTGCAAGGCGCGTGGCAAGTTTCAATGGTGCCGTAGCGGCTTGATCGAAAAATCTTCTGCACCTGCCCTAATGGTCCCCACCCTGGTTGGAATATCGGGTGGCGTTGCCTATGCTGCTGAAGGAGACCCATTTTCATGAGCTACGTTCAGCGCGTCTTGCAGCCCAATGAACAGGTCCGGCACATCTCGTCCATTCATTGGATAGTGTACTGGCCCGGTATTGCGGTTGCACTCCTAGCGGCGGTCGCTTTCTGGCTCAGCGCTACGCAGTTCATGCCGGGAGTCTGGCGGTATACGGGATACGCCCTCGCACTCGTTGCGGCGGTCCTCCTGATTCAGCAATGGTTCCACTCGTGGGTCACCGAGATCGCAGTCACCAACCGACGGGTCATCTACAAGAAGGGCCTCATCCAGCGGGAGACCACCGAGATGAACATGGACAAGGTCGAAAGCGTCCAGATTGATCAATCAATCTTGGGGCGCATGCTCGACTATGGCAACGTGACGATCCATGGCACCGGCGAAGGCTTCAAGACGCTCCGCACCATCGCCAACCCAATCGAGCTTCGAAACAGCATCACGGGAAACGACGCACAGGGCTAACCAGTGACGAGTATGGGAAGCGTCGAACCGAGTTTGCCCAGGCGGCCGGCGTTTCCGAAAGCGGCGGGATCTTTCGGCGGATGAGGACGCGGCCATGCCGCCATGGAAAATCAGGGCAAGGTCTATCAGACGCGCGATGTGGAGCTTTTCGCGAGAGCCAAGACATCATTAGCGAACAACGACCGACTCCAGACGAGTTAGCCAAGGCTCCGCTCTTGACCGGATGATAGCAGCAGGCACGCTGGCGCTATCAACCGATCTGCCCTCTTCATCACGGATCGAATGGCTTTTGAATCGCCTCGGTCCCCATCGCGCTAGCTTTCTCAAGCGTTGCTATATATCGCAAAAATCGCGCTAATTGCGTTATTTCGCAATTTTCCATTGATTTCTAACCGACATGCGCTATATCGCAAAAGTCGAGGGAATTTGCGGAATGTCGCAACGCAGCCACGAGGCCCGTCGCCGGTTAGGTGACCAGATCGAACGGTATCGCGACCAACGTGGGTGGACCCTTCGCGAACTTTCGAAACGCGTCGGGCGCGACCCTGCTCGCCTGAGTGAAATCGAGAGCGGCAGGGCTAATCCATCCATCGACAACCTCGTCGACCTTGGAGAAGCGCTGGGGCTGGAAATCGTATTCGTACCCCGTGAACGCTTAGCTGAGGCACTCGGCTTGGCAGGGAACCGGGCGTCCGCATTACCATCTGTCCCCACGACGCCGTCGAGCCTACTCGACGAGATTTTGATCGAGGGTGATGACGATCCCGAGGACGATGTTGGCCATGCCCCCCGCTGACACGCTGGAAGTCTATCTGCGCCCCGACACACGGCGAGAGCTAAAAATTGGCATAATCGTTCGAGATCGGAGCCAGCGCATAACATCGTTCTTCCCCGACGATGCATATCTCGCCATGGGACCGGTCCGCCCGCTCGTATCGTTGTCATGGACGGGGCAATCCGAGGAAGCCACGATGCAGCGGCTGACTAGGAGAGCGGACAAGATCGGCACGAATGGCTACCTGCCGCCCTTCTTCGACAATCTCCTGCCCGAAGGAGCGCTGCGGGAGCTCGTAGAGAAGGAACTCGGGCATGGCCGCACTGATCACTTCGACGTCCTTGCCCGCCTGGGAATGGACCTTCCCGGCGCTCTCACCGTGCGCCGCGCCACCCAAGGCGGTTTCGTAGACGACGAATCTCCTGCAACAGACTCCCCTTGGCCTAGGAGCCCGTCCCTTCGCTTTTCGCTTGCCGGCGTTCAACTGAAATTCTCGATGAAGGCTCGAAACGATCGCCTGACGCTCCCGATGTTCGGTGAGGAGGTTGGGGACGTTATCCTCAAAGTACCACATAAGAAGTACCGCGACCTGCCGGAGATGGAGCATGCCGCGATGACAATGGTCGCCGCCACGGGGCGACGCGTGGCTCTGACTCGCCTCGTCCCCTCCTCCGCGGTGGAAGGTCTGTCAGAGAATTACCTGGAACACGGGTCGACCTGTCTTGCAGTGACCCGCTTCGACAGAGGGCCCAACGGCCTCCGCGTTCAGATGGAGGACTTTGCCCAGATTACCGGGGCTCTCGGAGATCAGAAATATACGCGGGCAAACGAAGAAACAGTCCTCAACATCGTCCGTCGGTTCGCCACCGACAGTCGAGGGGAGCTCGTGGAAGCCATCGGCCGTTCCGTATGTAACATGCTGATCGGGAACGGCGACGCGCACCTTAAAAACTGGTCGTTCCTCTACCCCGAAGGCGGTGGAATCGCGCTCAGCCCCACCTACGACGTCGTGCCCACCGTCGTCTTTGGCGACGCCGAACTCGCCTTGTCGTTCATGAGAACGAGTAACCCCGATTCGCTCACGCTCCGCCGTTTCGAGCGCGCGGCGAGCCTTCTTGAAGTCCCGTCGGGCGTGGTCATCCACGAAATCAAAAGAACCGTAGAAAGCGCGTTCGCGACCTGGCCTGCGATCTTGAGGGACATGATGCCTTCTCGTGCTGCCGAAGCGATCGTCAACAGAATCAACCGGCTTCCCTTCGTGAAAGAGCTTTTGCCGGATATGGATTTCTCCGTCGCCCCGACCGAGGACGCTACCGTGGCGGCGGGATCATAGGTTGGCTATCGCCTCGTCGAGCTAGCACCGGTCCAGCAGGCCTCATGCAGGTGGACCTCCACGCGCCGGGCGGGCTGCTTCGCGCGGACTGCAGAGTGCGTGAAAATATGGACAGAGGTCCGAGCCGACGATGTGCGGCAGGGTCTCGAACTGGTGGAACGGCGGAGGCGAGGACAGGGTCCATTCCAGCGTCGTTGCACCTTCGCCCAGGGAACCAATCGGCCGGGCGCAATCACCTTGGCTCCCAATTAGCGACATCGACGCTTAGGCTCTCAATGGCTGAACCAATTGTAGAGACACAAAGCTCCGTAGCCCATGAGCATAAGCCACGCGATGACAACTATAAACAATACTGTGGCAAATGAACCCCCTCGAACGCGAGGTGGATATTCATTGAAGGGCGGCTGACCGCCGTTGACCCCCCTGGTTTCAGCAGCGTCAAGCGGCCGGTCATGCCGATCGATTGCTGTCATTGGGCTCTCCGTTCCGCTCCGGGCAAACCCATCGGGCTGATGCAGCAGCACTGTCGCCGTGCACGCTATCGAAAGAAGGCGAGCAAAATGATGATCGGCAGAGGAATTCCCAACATCCAAAGAAGTATGCCGCGGCCCATGGTCTGTCCTCCTGTTTTGTCGAGCTTGAACCAACGACAAGCAGGAGTGTTCCCGGGGCTCGTCAGTCCCGCCTGGAACTATTTGGCTCCGCCGTCTGTTCATCCGACGTCACATATGTGGCGGTGCATCGGGAGAGTCTCATGAACGGCGTCATCTACATCGTTGGCCTCATCGTGGTCGTGTTGGCCATTCTTTCATTCCTTGGTCTTCGGTAGGAGGCTGCATCATGTCCGTGAGCGCACCCAACGTGGTCGTCGTTCCC
>NZ_JBFRGS010000050.1:0-3102 GCF_052115465.1 Allobosea sp. 2RAB26
GCCAGCGAATTGTGCGAGAGGCTCCGCGAGAGCGGCCAGACTGCCGAGATCATTCAGGGCCACTGGCCCGCGACAGGGGATCCGGCCCGCGACCCCCCGGGCCAAACCACCGGGCATGTCTACCGCGGCATTGGCAAATGGGCCGCGGCAGCGGTCCTCCCGCTCAGTCGCAGGCTCGGTTTCTGGCCCGGCTTCGATATCCTCGCCATGCTGCCGCCGGCCAATGCGGCCTGGTTCGGCGTCCTGCGCAACTATAATGCGAGCCTGAGCCATGCCTGGTCGGAGGCGGCCCGGTCGGACCAGATCGTGATCTTCGAACAAGGCTTCGTTCAAACCGTCTGCCTGCTCGCCACGCATAGTTGGGCCCTGAGCGCGGCTACCCTGGAAGCAGCCCTCGAACAGGTGCCAAAGGCCGATCTGATCATCTGCATCGATGCCCCCTCGGAGACGCCCGAAACGGATTTCGGAATGAGCCACGCCGCGGCGCCCGTCATCGCTCGCGCCGACGGCCTCTTGCATGAGCACGAGACGCCGGTGATCTCGCTCACTTTTCACGACGAGGCGACGCTCGGCAGCGCGCTGGACGCAGCCGTCGAGGAGGTCCTGGCGAGGCGCCCGGTTCGCGCCCCGATCGGCACATCGGCCGCGGCAGCGGCAGCCGACCGTGCAGCAACGCGCCCCGGTCCGGCTCATCCCGCTGTGCCGGTTCGGGGCGCGATCGTGGCAGCCGGGAGTGTCGCCGCTCCCCAGCGGGCCATTCCGCTCCCCAGCATGCGTGCGCTGCTGCCCTATCTGATCGGGGCCTTTCTCGCCTTTCTCGTCGAATTTCTCGCCGCCAGGGTCATCGGCGCCCATAGCTACGGCATCTATGCCTTCGCCTTCGCCTGCGCGAGCGTGGTCGCCTACAGCTCSACGCTGGGYTTCAATATTTCGCTGATGCGCCTCCTGCCAGCCTATCTCGCGCGGCAGGAGAGCAGCCTCGCCCGGGGCGTGATCCAGTATGCCGTCCGCAGGACGCTGGCGACCGCGGTGGCGATCGCCGTGCTCGGAGCGACCTTCATCACCATGTATCCCGGGACATTTCGGCAGGAGGTCATCTCAACCGGTCTGATGGCGCTGGCCGCGACACCTCTGCTCACGCTTCTCCTGATCAGCGGCTCCGTGACGCGCAGCTACGGCGGTGCCCTGTCGGTCCTCACGATCGAACGTGTCGTCCTGAACGGGCTCGTTCTCGGCATGATCTTCCTGACGGCCTGGTACCATCTCTGGCCACGCGATGCGACGCTCGTCATGGGCTCCACGCTCGTCGGGTCGGCGATGGCGGCGATGGTGCTCGTGCCGACCCTGCGGGAGGTCCGGCCACAGGCGGTCCGCATGGCCGTGGCGAATTATGCCACCACCGAATGGCGCTCTTCCATCGCGCCCCTTACGATGATCGTCGCCGCCGAGATCGTCCTGAACCGGGCCGGTGTCATCGTGCTCGGCCTCGAGGGTTGCATTACCAAGGCCGGTATCTTCGGCATTGCCCTCAGCATGGCGACGCTGACGACGCGCCCCCTGGTGGCTTTTGGCCGATCGATCCTGCCTCTGGCCTCGCGTTTCGGCGGCGGGGATGATCGACCGCAACTTCAGGCGCTGCTGAGCCACTCCGCCAGGCTGTCATTGATGGCGGCGGTCCTGATCTCSGTTCCGCTGCTCSTGCTCACCGAKCCCTTGCTGAATTGGCTCGGCCCGGATTTCGAATCCGCGGCYCCCGTCCTTCGCATCCTCCTGATCGGTCAGGTTATAGCGGCCGCTTTCGGCTCSCAGCAGTCGCTCATGACGATGGCGGGGCACGAGCGGGCTGCAGCCGCGACGCTGATCGTGGGCGCCGGGGCSAACATCGTGGCCACGGTTGTGGCGAACCGGTTCTGGGGATTGACCGGCGCCGCGGTGGCATCGGTTGCCACATTGATCGCATTGAACCTGGCGCTGGCCATCTTCCTGCGTCTGCGCCTTCAGATCAGGCCCGGCCTGGCCCTGGCCGTGCCTCCGGTGCCGATGCATTGGTCCAGATCGCAGCTGGTGAACGGACACAGCGRTGCTTCGGCCGTTGGCGCGACCTGGGAGTGGGARCCCCAAGGCGGAGCGCRCGGGGGCGGAGGCCTRGGCCGGCCGAACGTCCCGCAATCCGAATCCTACCGGGTGGGCTCGACCGGTGCAGGCTATGGCCGGCGCTATGTCAGGACCTTCGCCGAGGGCTATTACGCCATCAACTGGCGCGAGATCGAAGCGCCGTTGCTCCGGGAGATCCTTGCGGGGCTGGCGGCCCGCGGCGCGTCGAGGTCCCTCGATTTCGCCTGCGGGACCGGGCGCATCCTGGAACTGCATGAAGAGGCCTTCGACGACATCGTCGGCGTCGATATTTCGCCGGAAATGCTCGCCTTCGCGCGCGGGCGCTACCCTGAAATCCGCTTCGTCGAGGCCGACCTGACCCAGACCGGTGCGACCGAGTCCGTCAGCGACCGGCAGGTCTGCACCGCCTTCCGCTTTTTCCTCAATGCCGAGCCCTCGCTTCGTGCGGAGGTGCTCGATGTTCTGAGGAAATGCCTCGTCAAGGACGGCGTCCTCGTCGCCAATTTCCATGGCAATCCGGCAAGCCTGGTCGGGCTCGTCTATCCCGTTCGCAACCGTCTCGCCGGGAGCGAGATCAACAAGCTGATGCGCGAGGACGAGGCGGTTGCGCTGCTCGAGGCGCACGGCTTCGTGGTCGAGGAGGTGCATTGGTACGGGCTYTGGCCACCGGTCTTCCGGCGGTTCGATTGGTTGAACACATTGTGCATGGCCCGGGTCGAGGCCCTGGGGCGGCGGTTCCCGGCCCTGATGAGGCGGTGCCAGACCTTCGTTGTCGTCGCCAGGCGCCGGTGACGGGGCGCCGCACCACAGGCCGCAGGCGCGACGGAGCTGGTGCGACGGAGTGGTCGCGGCAGCTCCAGCGTTTGGAGCTTCCCTGATGTTTTGAGGGGCTTTTAGGGGCGTTTTCCCTCAGGAAACGCTGAAACACCGTATTTTGACGCGTGGAGAGCACCGGCCTCCCAGGCATGGTCCTTGCTCATGATGTCC
>NZ_JBFRGS010000051.1:0-2941 GCF_052115465.1 Allobosea sp. 2RAB26
GGGCGATCACGGCGCCGTTGAGATGGGCGCTCGCGGCCCAGCCGCCGCAGCCGACGACCAGGAGCAGGGCGAGCGCGGTACCGGCGAGCATATGCCGGCCGAGCCCGAAATTCGGCTCGCGCCCTTCCCTGGCGTCCCCGCCCGCCTGCAATGCGACATTGCGCCCGGTCATATCCGTCTCTCCCGTCCGCCCGACCGGGATGCGAGGCCCTGCGGCCGCGCACCGAGATCAGTAATAGTAAAGCCTGTGGCTGCCCTGGATCTCGATCGAGTAGTCCTTCTCGTCATGCTGCTCGAGAAAGACATCGACATAGGTGTAGTCGTTGTCACCGATCTTCTCGATGCGGAAGCGGAAGGGCCGGCCGGCAGCATCGGCCTCGTCGCCATAGGCGTTGGCGAACGGATCTGCTCCCTCCGCGGCGGCACTGTCGGCGGGCGCGCCATCGGTCCCGAACTGGTACTGCTTGACGACGATGCGGTCGCCGGCCTCGAGATCGAGGATCCGGTGGATCAGGTCGCGATCGTCCGCGTCATAGGGCACGTCGAACGAGAAGCAGTCGTCGCCGGCACCGCCGGTCAGCGTCACCGCATCAGCGCCGATGGTGAAGTGGTCGTTGCCACTGCCGCCGATCACCGCCTCGATATTGGAGAACCTGTCCTCGCCGATTTCGACGCCGACCGCCTTGCCCTCGACCAGGTTGATGTCGATGCACTGCGTCGCCTGGGAGTAATCCAACGTGTCGCAGCCGCTGCCGCCATCATAGCAATCGGCCGCGGCATCGAGCGTGCCGATGATCACGTCGTTGCCGGACCCGGCTTCGACCCGGTCCGTGCCCGCACCACCATCGAGCGTATCCGCGCCGCTGCCGCCTTCGAGCCGGTCGTTGCCCGCCCCGCCATCGACGATATCGTCTCCCGCGTCACCCTCGATCCGGTCGTCGCCTGCCTCGCCGAAGAGCCGGTCATTGCCGGCATTGCCCTCGACCCTATCGTCGCCGGCGCCGGCGAAGACGATGTCGTCATCCGCGTCGCCCTCGATCCGGTCGCACCCATCGCCGCCGAAGACGATGTCGTTACCGGTCCCGCCATGGATCTGGTCGTCACCGGCGCCGCCCGCGAGGTGATCATCGCCGGAACCGCCATCGAGCACATCGTCCCCGGCATCACCGGAGAGCGTGTCGTTGCCAGCCTCACCGAAGAGTCGGTCGTTGCCGCCGCCACCGGCCGCTGCATCGTCGCCGGCTCCGAGCTGGGCCGTGTCCTGGCCGGCGCCGAACTGGACGAGGTCGACATGAGCGCCACCGGTGACGACATTGTTGCCGTTGCCGGTTCGGACCGTGTCGTTGCCGTCGCCGGTGAAGATCGTGTTGTCGCCTTCTCCGCCGTCGATCCAGTCGTCGCCGTCGCCACCGTCGAGGATGTCGTCGCCGTCCTCGCCATAGACCTGGTCATTGCCGGCCCCGCCCATGACGTGATCGTCGCCGGCATCGCCATGAACTTCATCATTCCCGGCGCCGCCATCCACGGTGTCGTCGCCCTCATCGCCATGGGCGACGTCGTTGCCGGCATCCCCGGCGATCTGGTCGTCGCCGGTGCCGCCCTGGATCACGTCATTGCCGTCACCGCCGGAGAGCTGGTCGTTGCCGGCGCCGCCGACAATGATGTCATCGCCAGCCTCGCCGAAGATGATGTCGTCGCCATCCTCGCCGAAGAGCTGGTCGTCGCCGTCGCCGCCATAGATCGTGTCGTTGCCCTCGCCGCCATAGACGATGTCGTTGCCGCGGCCGGCATAGATCAGGTCATGGCCGGCGCCGCCGCGGATGAAGTCGTTGCCGGCGCCGCCATGCAGGATGTCCGAGCCGCCGCGGCCGTCGATCACGTCATTGCCGTCGCGCCCGTCGATCAGGTCGGCGCATTCCGTCCCGGTCAGGCTGTCATCGCCGGCCGTGCCGTTGATCTCGGTGAACTCGACGACGCTGAAGAGCGCGGTCTGGGCGACCGCGACGGTCTCGTCGCTGACCTCATAGCTCAGCGTCACCGGGCCAAAATAGCCGGGCGTCGGGCTGAACTCCCAGCCACCCTCGACCGCGGTCAGCGTGCCGCTGGAGACGGTGAGATTGCGGATCGACAGCACATCGCCATCAGGATCCAGCGCCCCTGCGAGCAGTCCGATCGCGGTGATCAGCAACGTCTCGCAGCGCCCGATGCTGCGCAGGCTGACCACACCGGCAAGCAGCGGGGCGCGGTTGCTGCGCGGGCTCCCGGGGCCACCCGGACCGCCGGGATTCTCGCCACCGGGTCCGCCAGGGTTCTCGCCGCCCGGGCCGGAATGGCYGCCCGGGCCGGGGTGGTGGCCACCCGAGCCGCCGCCGGCCGAGGCGATCCCCTCGAAGTCATGGCCACCGCCASMGCCGGCACTGCCGGAGAGGCCGCCGCCATGGCYGAGCGTCAGGTTGTCRTTGCTGGCCGGATCGCCGAAGACATCCTCGAGCTTGGCCGGCGAGAAGCGGCGCAGCGGCAGCTGCTCATAGTCGATCGGCGGGGAATCGATGCCGAGGAAGGCGGCAAGCCCGGCCGTGCCGACRGCCTGGCCGCCGGAGCCGAGCGCCGGGTCGTCCTCGGGCCCTTTCTTGATTGCCCCGGTCTCGTCCTCGGCCTCCTTGTCGGCCTCCTCGGCCTGCGCCTGCCTCGAGGGGCCTCCCCCAGCCGCATCCTCGCCCGGGGKCTCRGTGGGCGGACCGAGATCGGACTTGGCGTGGCTGGGGAAGAGGCTCTTGACGTAGATCGCGACCGCGGTCAGCGCGAGCACGACCAGCGCCGGCCAGCGCGACGACGGCGCCGCGTCCTCGTCGGTGATCTTGCGGTAGCTCTGCTCCGCGGCGGGCGCGCCCGGCGCCGGGGCCTTGAGGGTTCTGATCTCGATCATGCCGACACCCGTTCA
>NZ_JBFRGS010000052.1:0-2332 GCF_052115465.1 Allobosea sp. 2RAB26
CTAGGCTCAGGACTTCGGTAACGGGGCCGTCTCAGTCAACTGGATTTTGGCGCAGATCATCGTTCGGCCGCTCTGATCGCGCGGTCGCGTGGCGATCCACATTGGCCGACACCGTCCAGCCTGGCTGGCTACGCGGCCTCGCCCTGAGATCTCCCCGGGTTCATGCTTCGGTCCGTGGTCAGCGCGACGGCTGCCAACATGATGCTGGTCCAATACGGCGTCCGATGTGCCTRTCTCATAGGCGCGCTCGACCGAGGTCGGCGACAGTCCTGACCACGGCATCAATCGGAACCGCGTCCCGGTGGGGACCTCGAAGGCCTGCGCTCAGGCAGGCATCAACGGCAGCTTGCGACCACGCGAACGGCGGTCAGGCCGACATGGCGGCCGGGGGAACGTCGGATTGGAACACCGTGCCATCACTCCACATCCGGTGCAGAATAGACCCTATCCGCCGCGCCAGCGCGACCATTGCACGCTTCGTACCCCTGCGCTTCGCCACCTGTGCCGCCCAGCTTCTCAGCCATGATGAGCGCCCACGGTTCATCATGACGGTGGCCGCCTGGCAAAGTGCTCTTCGGAGATTTGCGTCACCGGCGCGGGTGATGCCGCCCGAGACGTCGCGCTCGCCGGATTGGTTGCGCGATGGCGTCAGGCCGAGCCAGGGTCCCACTTTTTTCGATGAAGAGAACCGCGTCGGATCATCAACCGCGGATCGGAAGGTCAAGCCGACGACAGCGCCGATGCCGGGCATCGTCATCAGGAGGCGGCAGATGGGGTCTTCCTGCGCAAGGAGCCGGACCTGTCGCTCGAGCCCGGCGAGTTCGTGGCGCAAGCTGGCGCGCCCCGGAGCATGGGCGCTGTTGCGGCCTCCAGCATGGCATTGCCTTCGGCAAGTTCACGAATGCGGACGTCGAAGCGACCGCGGGAGATCGCGCCTACCTTCAAGCCGAAGTTCCTCAGCAGACCCCGCAGCGACAGTTCCAGCGCGATCATCCCCTGCTGAATCGCCTTGCGGGCGCCCAGAAGGGCGCGGACTTCCTGCGCCGAAATGGATTTGCAGTGCACCGGGCGGAACCATCCGAGGTGAAGCAGCCGAGCAATCCCCTCGGCGTCACGACGATCGGTTTTGATCGGCATTGCCTTGAGCGCGCCCTTCACCTGGCGGGTCTCCATCAAAACCACATCCAGTCCGACGTCAGTGAGCCCGCGATGCAGCCACTGCGACAAAGGGCCGGCCTCCAGCCCTATCGTTGCAACCGTTCCGCCCAACGCCAGCACATATCCCGCCACGGCCTCTGGGTCACTGGCGACCTGCGCTTCCTTCACGATCTTGCCGTGCTCGGTGATGGCGCAGACCGCAGTCTTCGCCAATGACACATCCAATCCGATGAACAGCCTCATCCCGTAATCCTCCACCTTCAGGGTCGGTACGGGAACGGCGACAGCTTGCCCTTCTAGACGCAAGTGGCAATGGGCAGCGCGCGACGCAGGCCCCGTTACAGCATCTCATTGCTTAGATCCAGAAGATGACGGCTGCCGCGATACAGATGGCTGAGAAGAATGTGTGAGCGCAGCGATCGTATCGGGTTGCGATGCGCCGCCAGTCCTTGAGCTTTGCGAAGAGGTTCTCGACCTTGTGGCGCTGGCGGTAGAGCACCCTGTCGTATTCGAAGGGGATCTTGCGGCTCCGGCTCGACGGGATSCAGGGCTCGATGCCCTTGGCGAGAAGCGCCTCGCGGAATGTCGCGCTGTCGTACCCGCGATCGGCAATCAGGGCCTTGGCGGGCGGCAGCGCGTCGAGCACGAGGCTTGCGCCCTTGTGGTCACTCATCTGGCCTTCCGAGAGCAGCAGGATGATCGGGCGGCCTTCACCGTCGCAGACGGTGTGGAGCTTGGAGTTCAGTCCGCCCTTGGTGCGCCCGATACGACGGGGAACAGCCCCTTTTTGAGCAGGCTCGCCGCCGTGCGATGGGCCTTGAGATGCGTGGCGTCGATCATGATCCGCTCGGGTTTCGGTCCGTCGCCGGCCAGGCCCGCGAATATCCGGTCAAACACGCCGAGCCGGCTCCAGCGGATGAAGCGGTTGTACAGCGTCTTATGCGGGCCGTAGCCTTTGGGCGCGTCCTTCCATTGCAGGCCGTTGCGGATCACATAGACGATCCCGCTTACCACGCGCCGGTCGTCGACCCGTGCGACCCCGTGCGACAGCGGAAAGTACGGCGAAATCCGCGCCATCTGCGGCTCGCTCAGCAGGAACAAATCATCCATCACCGCCTCCTCATCAGAGACGGTGAATCACAGATCATTCCTAATTAATAGGTCCTGAGCCTAG
>NZ_JBFRGS010000053.1:0-1980 GCF_052115465.1 Allobosea sp. 2RAB26
GGTCTGGGTCTGGCCTGCCTCGACCCGGTCGCCCTGTCGCACCCCGATCGCCTGGACGACGCCGCCGTCGCGGTGCTGCACCTCCTTGAGGTTCTGATCGACCTTGATCGAGCCCTGGGCGATCACGGCGCCGTTGAGATGGGCGCTSGCGGCCCAGCCGCCGCAGCCGACGACCAGGAGCAGGGCGAGCGCGGTACCGGCGAGCATATGCCGGCCGAGCCCGAAATTCGGCTCGCGCCCTTCCCTGGCGTCCCCGCCCGCCTGCAATGCGACATTGCGCCTGGTCATATCCGTCTCTCCCGTCCGCTCGACCGGGATGCGAGGCCCTGCGGCCGCGCACCGAGATCAGTAATAGTAAAGCCTGTGACTGCCCTGGATCTCGATCGAGTAGTCCTTCTCGTCATTCTGCTCGAGATAGACATCGACGAAGGTGCGGTCGTCGTCACCGATCTTCTCGATGCGGAAGCGGAATGGCCGACCGGAATCGTCGCCCTCGTCGCCATAGGTGCGATCGAAGGCATCGTCGTCGGAACCGCTTCCGCCGTCGTCATCATCGTCATCATCATCGTGCTTGCGGATCTGGTACTGCTTGATGCGGATGCGGTCACCGGCCTCGAGATCGAGGATCTGATGGATCAGGTCGCGATCGTCCTCATCATAGGGCACGTCGAAGGAGAAGGTGTCGTCGCCCGCCCCGCCGGTCAGCGTTACCGCATCAGTGCCGATGGTGAAGTGGTCATTGCCGCTGCCGCCGATCACCGCCTCGATGCTGGAGAACCCGTCCTCGCCGATCTCGACGCTGACCGCCTTGCCCTCGACCAGGTTGATGTCGATGCTCTGCGTTGCCCGAGAGTAATCCAGCGTGTCGCAACCGCTGCCGCCATCATAGCAATCGGCCGCAGCATCGAGCGTACCGATGATCGCGTCGTCGCCAGACCCGGCCTCGACCCGGTCCCTGCCCCCACCGCCATCGAGCGTATCGGCGCCGCTACCTCCCTCGATCCGGTCGTTGCCGGCACCGCCCTGGATCACGTCATTGCCGGTCCCACCGAACAGGCAGTCATTGCCGGTGCCGCCATCAATGACGTCATTGCCATCATTGCCCTCGATCCGGTCGTCGCCCGCTCCGCCGAAAAGCCGGTCATGGCCGGCATTGCCCTCAACCCTGTCGTCTCCGTCTCCGCCGAAGACGATGTCGTCGCCATCGCCGCCCTCCACCTCGTCATCGCCGTCACCGGCGTCGAGCAAGTCATTACCGCTGCCACCAAAGAGCCTGTCCTTGCCGCTGCCGCCGGCGAGGTGATCGTCGCCCTCCCCGCCATCGAGTACATCGTCGCCGTCATCGCCGGAGAGCGTATCGTTGCCGGATTCGCCGAAGAGCCGGTCGTTGCCGCCGCCGCCGGCCGCGACGTCGTCCCCCCCACCGAGGCGGGCCGTGTCCTGGCCAGCACCGAACTGGACGAGGTCGACATGGGCGCCACCAGTCACGACATTGTTGCCGTTGCCGGTGCGGACACTGTTGTTGCCGTCGCCGGTGAAGACAGTGTTGTCGCCGTCGCCGGCATCCATCCAGTCGTTGCCGGCCCCGCCGTTGATGATGTCGTTGCCGCCACCGCCATAGATCTGGTCATTCCCGGCGCCGCCGGAAAGCTGGTCGTTGCCGTCGCCGCCATCGAGCCAGTCGTCGCCCGTGCCGCCTTCAAGCGCGTCGTTACCCTCGCCGCCTTCGAGCGTATCATCACCCTCTCCGCCATCCAGCGTATCGTCGCCCTCTCCGCCCTGGATCACGTCGTCCCCGGCTCCTCCGGAGAGCTGGTCGTTGCCCTTGCCGCCGATAATGATGTCATTGCCGGCCTCGCCATAGATGATGTCGTCGCCATCCTCGCCGAAGAGCTTGTCGTCGCCGTCGCCGCCATAGATCGTGTCGTTGCCCTCGCCGCCATAGACGATGTCGTTGCCGCGGCCGGCATAGATCAGGTC
>NZ_JBFRGS010000054.1:0-1802 GCF_052115465.1 Allobosea sp. 2RAB26
CCCGCGCTCCAGCGCCTCGGTGCTCGAGAAGCCGAAACGCGGCATGTCGATCGCCACCCGGTGCGCCAGCGGCGCGATATCCTTGTCGAGCCGGGCCCCGACCCGGACCAGCACCTGCGAGCGGATCACGTCGAAGGCGCCCTGGAACAGGTAGAGCCCGATCGCCAGCGCCGAGAGCGCCGCCAGCGTCTGGACGCTGCCCGAGGTCAGCGCCCGGTCATAGACCTGCAGCATGTAGAATGAGCCGGTCAGCGCCAGCACATTGATCAGCCCCGAGACCGCAAACAGGAAGAGGAAGGCGGAGCGGAAGCCGAGCGTCAGCCTGGCGGCATCGCGGCGGCGGGCGGAGGTCTGTGCCTTGGAAGGTGCCATGATCGCAAACCGTCAAATGAAGCAGTCGGCAGGAAGGCGGCCGGCGGACAGTGGGTCCGCCGGCCGGGAGGACACGGCTTCTAGAGCGCGAAGTTGCCGGCGGTCAGGGTGTGACTGCCCTTCAGGTTGATCTGGAAGTCGGCATCGCCGTCGGCGTCGACATTGCCCTTGACCACGGTGTAGTCGCCGTCGGCCCGGGTCTCGTAGGAGACCACCAGCTGGGCCGTGGCGGTGAAGGCCGGGCCGCTGGTCAGGGTGAAGCTCTGGTTGCCGGCGAGCGCGCCATTGGCGTCGATGCCGGACAGGTCGAGCTTATCGCCGGGCTCGAAGTCGAGGATGGTGTCGCCATCCGCCGCTTCCTTGCTCTCGAAGCGGAAGGTGTCGTTGCCCGCCCCGCCCTCCATCACGTTCACCGCCGCGCTGGCCGTGATCGTGTCGTTGCCCGCGCCGGTCGCGACGTTCTCGATGCTCCAGAGCGTGTCGCTGCCGCTGTCCGTGCTGACCGCGCTGCCGCGTCCGAGCAGGCCGTTGCCGAGATCGACCGTCAGGTTCGCCATGATCGCCGAGAGATCGAGCGTGTCGATGCCCGTGCCGCCGTCGCTGTCATCGCCGAAATAGACGTCGTTGCCGTCACCGATCGCAGCCACGAACACGTCATTGCCCGCACCCGCCACCACGGTGTCGTCGCCGGCCCCGGCCGTGATCCGGTCGTCGCCCGTGCCACCGAAGATCCGGTCGTTGCCGGCCTCGCCATCGATCAGGTCGTTGCCGGACCCGCCAAGCAGCACGTCGTCGCCGGCCCCGCCGAAGACCACGTCACGGCCCTCCCCGGCATCGACGAAGTCGTTGCCGTCGCCGGCCGAGATCGTGTCGTTGCCGCCCGCTCCGATCAGGACATCGTCGCCGCCCTGGCCGATCAGGTTGTCCGCCCCAGACGCCCCGAGCAACACGTCCGCCTCGGGCATACCGACCAGAACCAGTCCGGCGTCCGGCTGCGTTGTCTGGCCGGTTCCGCCGCCATTGCCGGTATCGGTGCCGGTACCGCAACTCCCGCCGTCGCCGTTCCCGGTCCCATTGCCGCCGCCGCCGTTCTCGGTTTCGTTGCCGGAGCCGCCGCCGTTCTCCGTCTCGTTGCCGGAGCCGGAGCCGCCGCCATTCTCCGTCTCGTTACCTGAGCCAGAGCCGCCGCCGTTCTCGGATTCGTTGCCGGAGCTGCTGCCGCCCCCGTTCTCGGTCTCATTGCCCGAGCCGCTGCCGCTCCCGTTTCCGGAACCACCACCATTACTGCCACCGCCGCCAGTCGATCCGCCGGCTGCAGCTGGTCCGGTCACGTGCATTTCATCCTGGGCACGCATGCCAACCAGATGGTCGGAGCCGCCGCCCGTATTGAGCACGACGTGGTGGGCCGATTCGAGAGCCGTCACGTCGAC
>NZ_JBFRGS010000055.1:0-1704 GCF_052115465.1 Allobosea sp. 2RAB26
GCGGTCAGCGCGAGCACGACCAGCGCCGGCCAGCGCGACGACGGCGCCGCGTCCTCGTCGGTGATCTTGCGGTAGCTCTGCTCCGCGGMSGGCGCGCCCGGCGCCGGGGCCTTGAGGGTYYTGATCTCGATCATGCCGACACCCGTTCATGCGCAGGCTTGAAGGGAGCTGCGATRGGACTGGCCTGCGGCATCCGCAGCGGTGCTGCCGGCGTGCTGGCCGGGGCGACCTGCGTCGTCGCCGGGGTCAGGATCTCGTTGCGCGGCCCGAAGGCGGCGAGCTTGCCGTTCTGGATGACGCCGACGAAGTCGACGGCGGCSAGCGCGCTYGGCCGGTGCGCCACGATGATCGCGATGCCGCCGCGCTCCTTGACCGTCTCGATCGCCGCCTTGAGCGCGCTCTCGCCCTCGCCGTCGAGRTTCGAGTTCGGCTCGTCCATGACGACCAGGAAGGGRTTGCCRTAGAGCGCCCGCGCCAGGCCGATGCGCTGGCGCTGRCCGGCCGAGAGCGCCGCGCCTTGCGGCCCGAGCTGGGTCTGGTAGCCATCGGCCAGCCGTACGAYCATCTCGTGGATGCCGGCCGCCTTCGCYGCCGCCACSACCCCGGCGGCGTCGCTCTCAGCCGAGAGCCGCGAGATGTTCTCCTCGACGCTGGCATCGAGCAGGCTGACCTCCTGCGGGAGATAGCCGATGAAGCGSCCGAGGCTGGCCTCCGGCCATTGCGCCAGCTCGGCSCCGTCGAGCCGGACCGAGCCGCGCAGGCACGGCCAGATCCCGGTCAGGGCCCGCACCAGCGTCGTCTTGCCGCCGCCGCTCGGGCCGATCAGGCCRAGCGCCGTGCCSGCCTTCAGGTCGAAGCCGACCTCGCTGAGCAGGACCTGGCCCGAGACCGGGGCGGCAACCGTGATCTTGTCGACCTTGAGCGCGCCGACCGGCGCCGGCAGCTGCATCGGCACCACCGCCTGGCTCAGCGCCACSACCGTCTCGCGCAGGCGCTGGAAGGCGGCGCGTGCCGCGACGAAGGACTTCCAGTTGGCGATCGCGAGATCGACCGGCGCCAGCGCCCGCGACGAGGCGACCGAGGAGGCGATGATCGCCCCGGCCGAGAGCTCGCCCTTGATCGTCAGATAGGCGCCCATCCCRAGGATCGCCGATTGCAGGATCATGCGCAGCACGCGCGAGACCGCGCCCAGGCTGCCGCCGAGGTCATTGGCCTTGGTCTGCAGCGCCAGRTGCTCRCGGTTGGCMAGGTTGAAGCGCTCRACCGCCCGGTCGGCAAAGCCCATCGCCTTCAGCACCTCGGCATTGCGGGCATTGGAATCGGCGATCGCGCCGCGGGTGATCGCCGCCTGGCGCGTCGTGCCGTTGAGCCGGCGGGTCAGGATCTCGCTSGCCACCGTCAGCAGGGTCAGCACCACSGCGCCCGCCAGCGTCAGCGCGCCGAGCCAGGGGTGCAGGAAATAGGCGAAGGCGAGATAGAGCGGGATCCAGGGCAGGTCGAACAGCGCGCCCGGCCCCTGGCTGCCGAGGAAGCCGCGCACSGTGTCGACATCGCGCCCGCGCTCCAGCGCCTCGGTGCTCGAGAAGCCGAAACGCGGCATGTCGATCGCCACCCGGTGCGCCAGCGGCGCGATATCCTTGTCGAGCCKGGCCCCGACCCGGACCAGCACCTGCGAGCGGATCACGTCGAAGGCGCCCTGGAACA
>NZ_JBFRGS010000056.1:0-1445 GCF_052115465.1 Allobosea sp. 2RAB26
CATTTGCCAATGCCGCGGTAGACATGCCCGGTGGTTTGGCCCGGGGGGTCGCGGGCCGGATCCCCTGTCGCGGGCCAGTGGCCCTGAATGATCTCGGCAGTCTGGCCGCTCTCGCGGAGCCTCTCGCACAATTCGCTGGCAAAGCTTGCCCTGGTTGCGCCGGGGGCGCCGAAAAGATCAACGATCATAGGCCGATACCCTTGCATTGAGAGGCAGTGCCACTGCATTGGGGGGCCGGGCGCACTCCGGCGTGTTGACACTCTGCTCCCGTGATTGCCGTCGTTCGGCGGCGATGGCAGCTCCACCCTGACGAAGCCGGGAGACCGTGCAGCGGCGACCCCGCAGGCCTCCCACGATCGGCGTCGGTTCTTCGTCGCGCATCGGATCAACCCTGTCTTCGGCGGCCGGCTGCGGGATTGACCTCAACGGGCTACGCCCGGGGCTCGACCAGTTCATCCTTCGAATGAACGAAGCCGGCGTCGATTGCGCCATGCCGGCGCCTCGGCGCAGGGGCCGGAACGGGCGGCCCCGACGGCCAGGAAATGCCGGGTCATCCTTCGTTCGGAGGATGCCGAGCGCCTGCCTGGCGCGTACCAGAGACAAACTTGGCTCGCTCGGGCGCGGCTGACTTTTGAAACCGAAGCCCCGAGCGGGAAGAGCCCTCGTTTCTCATGCGACCTGGACGCCGACCGTGGGCGCCTCGGCTCCAGCCCCTTGCATGCGTCTCGATGACCGGATGGTCGCATGAGGCGAGAGCTCGGGCTCAGCGGCAACCGGGCCTCGGTGGGTACGCGGGATGCCGGCTCGGGCGCCCCGCCTGCCCAGTTGTCAGCAGCGTTCCAACAGCTTGCGACGCCTGGAGCGGGTGACAAGCCCCCAAGCATCCGCAGGCGAGAAGCCATCGGCGATTCAGCCTGGGAGATTGCGATGCCGGTCGTTCAAATGCGCCCATTCAGCTATGATATCTGTGATCACTCAACGGCGGCCGAGGTCGAGCGTATCAAATCCGCCTATGCGAAATATGCGGAGAGAGATCGCGGAAACCCGGACAAGGAAAGGCGCCCCGGGCGCCTGCGCATGGTGCGCGATCGCGATGTCGCCCTGTACAGGTTGCTCGATCGGGAAGCGGCCCCTCCCCTCAAGCAATATCGTGTCCTGGACCTGGGCTGCGGGACGGGGGATCTGGTCCGCCGGCTGCAGCGCTACGGTTTTCCCAACGACCGCGTGTTCGGGGTCGACCTGCTTCCGGAAGCCCTCGCGACCGCCAGACGAAAATGCCCGGACGTGTCGTTCACGGAAGCCAATGCGGAGAATGTACCGTTTCCCGACCAGCATTTCGATTTCATCCTGGTCTTCACGGTGTTCTCCTCGATTTTGAGCCCCCTCATGGCCAGAAACGTGGCGCGCGAGATCAATCGCGTCCTGACTCCGAACGGAGTGATCAT
>NZ_JBFRGS010000057.1:0-1406 GCF_052115465.1 Allobosea sp. 2RAB26
CTAGATGCCGTAATGGGCCGGCGCTTCGAATAGCCATTTTGGGTGGCTGTCCCTCAGAATGATGGTGTTGAAAACGAGGTCCGAGCGATCGGCCTCAAGCATCATGAGAGGAACAGCCGTGGAGCATTATGCTGGAATCGATGTCTCTCTGACAGAGAGCAGCGTGTGCGTGGTCGATGCGACGGGTAAGATCGCCCGCGAGATCAAGGTCGCCAGCGAGCCCGAGGCGCTTGTTGAGTTTTTCGCCGAGCTGGAATTGCCCGTCGTTCGCATTGGCCTGGAGGCTGGGCCGCTCTCGCAGTGGCTGCACGCAGCTCTTGTCGCTGCTGGCCGTGAGGTCGTTTTACTGGAGACCCGTCACGTGAAGGCGGCGCTTTCGGCGATGACGGTGAAGACCGATCGGAAAGACGCCCGCGGGATCGCGCAACTGCTGCGGATGGGCTGGTATCGCGCGGTCCACGCGAAATCGGTGAACTCCCAGGATACCCGGGCGCTTCTGGTTGGCCGCAAGCTTCTGCAAGGCAAGCTTCTCGACGTCGAACTGAGCATCCGTGGCATCCTGCGCGGGTATGGGTTGAAGGTCGGCGACGTCAGCCGGGGCCGGTTCGAGGCGCGCATCCGCGAACTGACCTCGGGCCACGTCGTCTTGGAGACGGTGATCGGCGCGATGCTGGCGGCGCGCGCGGCGCTGTGGAGCGAGTTCACGAAGCTTCATCGCGAGATGCTGAAGATCGCGCGCGCCGACAAGGTCTGCCACCGGTTGATGTCCACCCCGGGCGTCGGCGCGCTGGTCGCCCTGACCTATCGCTCGGCGGTGGATGATCCTGCGCGGTTTGGGAAATCCAGCACGGTTGGCGCCTATTTCGGGCTGACGCCCAAGAAGTATCAGTCAGGCGAGACGAACCGGGACGGCGGCGTCAGCAAAGTCGGCGACACCATGGTGCGAACCGCGCTTTTCGAGGCGGCGCATATTATGCTGACGCGGGCGACCCGCTTCTCGAGCCTCAAGCGTTGGGCGCTCGATGTAGCGCAGCGCCGCGGCATGAAGCGCGCCAAGGTGGCGCTCGCGCGCAAGCTGGGCGTTGTGCTCCACCGCATGTGGGTCGACGCCACCGAGTTCCGCTGGAACAAGGCCACTCTGGCGGCATGAGGGAGATTCACATCTTCGAAGCGGACCAGGATCGGCGCCGCTTCATCTGAGGTCCCGTCGCTGGGACGAGAGCCTGGCAAGGTCGTGTGTAAGGCTGTGATTGCCTCGGCAAATCACGCACCCCTAGATTGACCTGTCGGCTCTGGATCTGATGGCATGGTGTGGCGGTCTTCGTACTGACCACGGACAGAAGCATGATCCTGGCGACGAGATATCGTTCAGAGGGACTTGACGATCAAAGGCCCATTACAGAAGC
>NZ_JBFRGS010000058.1:0-1368 GCF_052115465.1 Allobosea sp. 2RAB26
GGAGAACACCGTGAAGACCAGGATGAAATCGAAATGCTGGTCGGGAAACGGTACATTCTCCGCATTGGCTTCCGTGAACGACACGTCCGGGCATTTTCGTCTGGCGGTCGCGAGGGCTTCCGGAAGCAGGTCGATCCCGAACAGGCGGTCGTTGGGAAAACCGTAGCGCTGCAGACGGCGGACCAGATCCCCCGTCCCGCAGCCCAGGTCCAGGACACGATATTGCTTGAGGGGAGGGGCAGCCTCCCGATCGAGCAACCTGTACAGGGCGACATCGCGATCGCGCACCATGCGTAGGCGCCCGGGGCGTCTCTCCCTGTCCGGGTTTCCGCGATCTCTCTCCGCATATTTCGCATAGGCGGATTTGATGCGCTCGACCTCGGCGGCCGTTGAGTGATCACAGATATCATAGCTGAATGGACGCATTTGAACGACCGGCATCGCAATCTCCCAGGGTGAATCGCCGATGGCTTCTCGCCTGCGGATGCTTGGGGGCTTGTCACCCGCTCGAGGCGTCGGAAGCTGTTGGAACGCTCCTGACAACAGGGCAGGCGGGGCGCCCGAGCCGGCATCCTGCGTACCCACCGAGGCTCGGTTGCCGCTGAGCCCGAGCTCTCGCCTCATGCGACCATCCGGTCATCGAGACGCATGCGAGGATCTGGAGCCGAGGCGCCCACGGTCGGCGCCCAGGTCGCACAAGAAACGAGGACTCCTCCCGCTCGGGGCTTCGGTTTCAAAAGTCAGCTGCGCCCGAGCGAGCCAAGCTTGTCTCTGGTACGCGCCGGGCAGGCGCTCGGCATCCTCCGAACGAAGGATGACCCGGCATTTCCTGGCTGTCCGGCCGCCCGTTCCGGCCCCTGCGCCGAGGCGCCGCCATGGCGCAATCGACGCCGGCTTCGTTCATTCGAAGGATGAACTGGCCGCGCCCCAGGCGTAGCCGGTTGAGGTCAATCCCGCAGCCGGCCGCCGAAGACAGGGTTGATCCGATGCGCGACGAACAACCGACGCCGATCGTGGGAGGCCTGCGGGGTCGCCTGCTGCACGGTCTCCCTGCTTCGTCAGGGTGGAGCCGCCATCGCCGCCGAACGACGGCAATCACGGGAGCAGAGTGTCAACACGCCGGAGTGCCGCCCGGCCCCCAATGCAGTGGCACTGCCTCTCAATGCAAGGGTATCGGCCTATGATCATTGATCTTTTCGGCGCCACCGGTGCCAGCAGAGCAAGCTTTGCCAGCGAATTGTGCGAGAGGCTCCGCGAGAGCGGCCAGACTGCCGAGATCATTCAGGGCCACTGGCCCGCGACAGGGGATCCGGCCCGCGACCCCCCGGGCCAAACCACCGGGCATGTCTACCGCGGCATTGGCAAATG
>NZ_JBFRGS010000059.1:0-1361 GCF_052115465.1 Allobosea sp. 2RAB26
GCCCCCCTTTATGGAATGGCCCGCCCCTCTCCTCCATGCTGATCGGGTCGCAACAGGAGGGTGGCATGAAGGACATTCAGATTCTTGGTGTCGATTTGGGCAAGAACAGCTGCAGCGTGGTTGGTCTGGATCAGGCTGGGCGGGTTCTATTGCGCCGCCGGACGCGGCGGGAGGGCGTGATCGCTCTGGCGGCGAAGCTGCCTGGCTGCGTGGTCGCTATGGAGGCATGCTGCGGAGCGCATCATCTGGGGCGCCTTCTGGTCGCCCAGGGTCATGAGGTGCGGCTGATGTCGCCAGAGTATGTCCGGCCCTACGTCAAGTCGCAGAAGAACGACGATCGCGACGCCGAGGCGATCGCCGAGGCTGCGACACGGCCGACGATGCGGTTTGTGGCACTCAAGACGGAGGCGCAACTCGACATACAGGTTCTGCATCGCGTCCGTGACCGGCTTGTCGGACAGCGCACCTCATTGATGAACCAGATCCGCAGCATCCTGCTCGAACGTGGGATCGTCGTGCCTCAGGGCCGGCGAAGTCTGCTGGACGTGCTGGCAGGTCTGTTATCAGAGCCGGACGCGAGCGGGCTGGGCGCGCGCGTTCGGCTTCTGCTCGACGACATGATCGACCAGTGGCGCGCTCTCGATGCGCGCATCAAGAGGCTCGACGATGAGTTTGCCGAGATGGCGCGCAACGACCCGGCCGCTCGCCGCCTGGCGACCATACCGGGTATCGGCGTGATGAACGCGACCGCGTTGGTGGCCGCTATCGGTGACGGGGCCACATTTAAACGCGGTCGCGACCTATCCGCCTGGCTCGGGCTGGTGCCTAGGCAGGCGACAACAGGCGGCAAGCCGAAGCTACTGGGGATTACCAAGCGGGGCAGCAAATACATGCGCAAGCTCGTCATCCAAGGTGCCCGAGCGGCGTTGCCGACGCTGGCCAAGACCGCGACGCCCCTCGGTGTCTGGCTTCGAGGCCTGCTGGCGCGGGCCCATGGCAACACCGTTGTCGTCGCGCTGGCAAGCAAGCTCATCCGGATCGCCTGGGCACTTTTGCGCAACCAGACCATGTTCGCCGACAGCGGACGCGCCGCAGCATAAAACGGGATCGGCTGGCGGCGATCACCCGACGCCGCCAGCCGTGAAGGGTCTGCGGGTGGTGAAAGCGAGATGGCCTGACAGTCAACCGGTGTCCCACCAGCCTACGACGGAAAATGGCACTCGATGCCGGCCCCTTTATGAGGCCTGGGACGCGCGGATCTCCATCTTGGCCAGGTTCAATCCTGAGACCGGATACGTTGATGCAGACTGCTCAAATCAGATCGCCAAACAGCTTGCAGACGGGGCGGGCCATACGTTTCC
>NZ_JBFRGS010000060.1:0-1245 GCF_052115465.1 Allobosea sp. 2RAB26
GGCCATGACCTGATCTATGCCGGCCGCGGCAACGACATCGTCTATGGCGGCGAGGGCAACGACACGATCTATGGCGGCGACGGCGACGACAAGCTCTTCGGCGAGGATGGCGACGACATCATCTATGGCGAGGCCGGCAATGACATCATCATCGGCGGCAAGGGCAACGACCARCTCTCCGGCGGTGACGGCAACGACCAGATCTCTGGCGGCGAGGGCAACGACCAGATCGCGGGGGATGCCGGCAACGACGTCATCCATGGCGATGAGGGCGACGACACGGTGGATGGCGGCGCCGGGAATGATGAAGTTCATGGCGATGCCGGCGACGATCACGTCATGGGCGGGGCCGGCAATGAYCAGGTCTATGGYGAGGACGGCGACGACATCCTCGACGGCGGCGCCGGCGACGACTGGATCGACGGCGGCGAAGGCGACAACACGATCTTCACCGGCGATGGCACCAACAGCGTCCGCACCGGCAACGGCAACAATGTTGTSACCGGTGGCGCTCATGTCGACATCGTCCAGTTCGGCGCCGGCCAGGACACGGCCCAGCTCGGCGCGGGCGACGATGCAGCGGCCGGCGGYGGCGGCGATGACCGGCTCTTCGGCGAGGATGGCGACGACACGCTCTCCGGCGACGACGGTGACGATGTGCTCGACGGCGGTTCCGGCGACGATCATCTCGCGGGCGGCGCCGGTGACGACCAGATCCATGGCGGGACCGGTGACGACATCGTCTTCGGCGGCGATGGGCGCGACCGGATCGAGGGCGACGCGGATGACGACATCGTCTTCGCCGGCGCCGGCGACGACCGGGTCGAGGGCAATGCCGGCAAYGACCGGCTCTTCGGCGAGGCTGGTGACGACCGGATCGAGGGCGACGCGGGCGACGATGTCATCGATGGCGGRGCGGGCAACGACCGGCTCGAGGGCGATGACGGCGACGACGTGGTCATGGGCGGAGCTGGTAACGACCAGATCGCMGGAGATGCGGGCGACGATACGCTCGATGGCGGTACCGGYGAGGATCTCGTCAAGGCCGGCGCCGGCAACGACGTGATCATCGGCACGCTCGATGCCGCGGCCGATTGCTATGATGGCGGCAACGGCAGCGACACGCTGGATTACTCCCAGGCGACGCAATGCATCGACATCAATCTGGTCGAGGGCAAGGCGGTCAGCGTCGAGATCGGCGAGGACAGCTTCTCCAGCATCGAGGCGGTGATCGGCGGCAGCGGC
>NZ_JBFRGS010000061.1:0-1139 GCF_052115465.1 Allobosea sp. 2RAB26
GGGCTTAGTTCCGTGATCTCGGCGAACAGCGTTTCGAGACCAGACGCCGCATCGCTGACATGGAGCGTGCGCATGCCCGGCGTATCAATCACCCAGCCGCCGCAGGCAATCGCATGCAGCGAGCGCGACGTCGTGGTGTGGCGCCCCTTGGCGTCGTGGTCGCGGATGTCGCCGGTCTGCTGCGGTTCGCCATCGATGGTGCCGGAAAGCGCGTTCACAAGAGTCGATTTGCCGACGCCGGACGAACCGACCAGCGCGAGGGTGCGGCCTTCGCCACACCAGGACGCGAACGCAGCCGCCGCGTGAGAGCTGCGCGGATTAACGGTTGCAACAGCCAGCCCGCGCTGCAGGGCGGCGGCCTGGTCGAGATAGGGCTGCACGTCGGGCACGAGATCGGCCTTGGTCAGCAGGATGACAGGTTCGGCTCCGCTCTCATTGGCCAGCGCAAGATAGCGCTCCAGGCGCGCGACGTTGAAATCAGCATTGCAGGAGGTGACAATGAACAGTGTGTCGATGTTGGCCCCGGCAAGCTGCGGCGTCATGCTGCCCTCGGTGCGCCGCGCCAACACCGTCGCGCGCTCCAGCCGGCGCCGTAGCAGATGTGTGCTGGGCTCCACCAGAACCCAGTCACCCACCGTGAAGTCGCCTGTATTGGTATGGACCGGCAGCTTGAGCCTGATCGGCCCATCGGGCGTGATTGCGCTCATGCGGGTGCGGTGCACCGAGCCGATGCGCGCAGGCCGGAGGCAGGCGTCATCTGGTCCGCATTGATCTGCAAAGAAATCCGTCCAGCCCAGCGCCGCAAGGGACAGTGGTGCGGAGGCAGTGTCGCCTTGTGTCACAGTATCGCCCCACCGCTCGGCGTCCTCGTCATGGGCGACGATAGAGCGGGGTTCAGCCCGGCTTGCAAGCGCCGCAAGGAAAGCTGGCAGCCGCGCTACGCCAGGTGCAGACATTGGCGCATGGCCCGGAACCAGACATTCGCATGCCGCGAAAGGGACGTCCGTTCGCGACCCAACTCCGACATTTGCGGTGAGCCGCTGACGGTCAAAAGTCGCCCATTCCCGCCCCCTCGGACGTCCGCATGCGGGCGGTTCAACTTCGCAATCGGCAACGTGCCGAAATCGCGTAGCCAACGC
>NZ_JBFRGS010000062.1:0-1041 GCF_052115465.1 Allobosea sp. 2RAB26
GATGAACGGATTGGCATCGAGCAGCAGCGCATGTCCGGTGCCCATGAAGTTGGACGCCATGCTCGCTGCCATCGTGGTGTTGATCACGCCGCCGTTGACCAGCCCGGCGAAATAGGTCTGGAACGCGACCGGGCCGCCGGGCAGGCCGGTGAAGACGGTGTTGTTCTCCCAATGCTCGAGGATCAGCTCGCGCAGCGTCGGCAGCAACCGGAAGTTCGGGTCAGACGGATCCGGCCCTCCCGCCAGCAGCATCGAGCCGAGACCGCCATCGCCGTCGCCTTCGCGGAGGAACTGGCCGACGAGCCCGTTCGAGCCATAGGCCTGGTTCTGGTCCGCGAAGGGCGAAGTGCGGTTGATATGCTGGGGAACGCCATCGACGATTTCGTCGACCGTGCCCCGGGTGAGATCGGCAGGGTTGCCGGATCCGGGCGCGCCGTTGCCGGGAGCGCCGATCTGGATCGCGCCATTGCCACCCTTCGGCAGGAAATCGAGGCCGTGGTCGAAATACTGGCCAAAGGCCATGAAGAAGATATTGGCGTCGTTGCTGTTCTTCGGCAGGTCTGCTTCCTGCACGCCCAGGATATTGCTGATATTGCGCGGATCGAGCCCCTCGAAGATCGGGTTGATCTGGTTGTTGCCGGTCGCCGCGTCGTAGTCGCCGTAGCGGGCTTCGGTCAGCCGGATGAAGTGCTCGTCCGCCGCACCGTAATCGGGATGGGCGAGATTGTTGCCGTGGCCGCTGAGATCGCGGACGCCGGGCACCGTGTCGTCATCGCCAGGAACGTCCTGGCCGTTGACCAGGTGCTTTAGCCCCGCAACGTCGCCGGCGGTGAGGTCGAACGCGCCAGTGATGCCGCCGCCGTTCCCGCTCCCGTTTCCGGAGCCACCGCCGTTACTGCCACCGCCGCCAGTCGATCCGCCGGCTGCAGCTGGTCCGGTCACGTGCATTTCATCCTGGGCACGCATGCCAACCAGATGGTCGGAGCCGCCGCCCGTATTGAGCACGACGTGGTGGGCCGATTCGAGAGCCGTCACGTCGAC
>NZ_JBFRGS010000063.1:0-929 GCF_052115465.1 Allobosea sp. 2RAB26
TCATCGTCGTCATCGTCGCCGTCATCGTCGTCATCGTCGCCGTCACCGTCACCCGTGCCGGTACCGTTGTCGCCGTCATCGCCAACGACGGTCTCGAAGATGTTCTCGGGAAGATTGGTCAGGCTGGTATTGCGGGCGATGATGTCCGCGAACTCCTGGCCGTCGATGAAATTCTCGTAGAAGTCGAAGTTCTCGACACGGTCGAGATAGTAGAACCGGTCGGCCTCCTGCAGGCGGTCAAACTGTTCATGCAGCACGACCCAGAAGGTCTGCCCGACCATGCCGCCATTGATATGCGTCTCGGCAAGGCCACCGACCCAGAGATCGACCCGGTCGATCCCCTTCACGATGCCGGTGCCGTCGGCCTGGATGGCCACGCTGATATTCGAGTTGATCGCCTGGAAGGCAGCTATCTCATTGGCGTCCAGGACGAGGTCCGGATAGGCCTGCTTGAACTGGGCGATCACTGTATCGCTCAGATTGTTGCGCTGCTGGAAGTCCTCCCACGAGGTATAGGGCGAGAGATTTCCGGCATATCCGACGGCCTCGGAGACATAGGGATCCTCCGAAGCGGCAAGATCCGAACGCACCTGGTTCAAGGTGCCAAGCCCGACATCCCAGCCGCGGGCCACATTGAAGGCGAAGAGGTCGGCATTGATGCGCACCAGATCGTTGCGCACCGCGTCGACAATGTTGAAGTCAACCTCCTCCGCCGGCTGCCTGATGATGCCGCCCAGGATCGATCCGACGCCAAGCTGCTCATAGCCGGGCTGCGGGACGTAGCCGGGAGGCAAGGGAGCGGTGAAGGCGCCGGCGTCGTTCGTCGGATTCAGGAAGGCGTCGAACAGCGCCACCTGCTTCGGCTGACCGTCGGCATCGAGCACGGTCATGGTCTGGCCGATCAGGGAGTGACCGACCCGGTACACGGC
>NZ_JBFRGS010000064.1:0-929 GCF_052115465.1 Allobosea sp. 2RAB26
ATCTCGCATGAGTTCGCGGCGGCCGTGTACCGGGTCGGTCACTCCCTGATCGGCCAGACCATGACCGTGCTCGATGCCGACGGTCAGCCGAAGCAGGTGGCGCTGTTCGACGCCTTCCTGAATCCGACGAACGACGCCGGCGCCTTCACTGCTCCCTTGCCCCCCGGCTACGTCCCGCAGCCCGGCTATGAGCAGCTTGGCGTGGGATCGATCCTGGGCGGCATCATCAGGCAGCCGGCGGAGGAGGTCGACTTCAACATCGTCGACGCAGTGCGCAACGATCTGGTTCGGATCAATGCCGATCTGTTCGCCTTCAACGTGGCCCGCGGCTGGGATGTCGGGCTTGGCACGTTGAACCAGGTGCGTTCGGATCTTGCCGCTTCGCAGGATCCCTATGTCTCCGAGGCCGTCGGCTATGCCGGAAACCTCTCGCCCTATACCTCGTGGGAGGATTTCCAGCAGCGTAACAATCTGAGCGATGCCGTGATCGCCCAGTTCAGGCAGGCCTATCCGGACCTCGTCCTGGACGCCAATGAGATCGCGGCCTTCCATGCGATCAATTCGAATATCAACGTGGCTATCCAGGCCGACGGCACCGGCATCGTGAAGGGGATCGACCGGGTCGATCTCTGGGTCGGTGGCCTTGCCGAGACGCATATCAATGGCGGCATGGTCGGGCAGACCTTCTGGGTCGTGCTGCACGAACAATTCGACCGCCTGCAGGAGGCCGACCGGTTCTACTATCTCGACCGTGTCGAGAACTTCGACTTCTACGAGAACTTCATCGACGGCCAGGAGTTCGCGGACATCATCGCCCGCAATACCAGCCTGACCAATCTTCCCGAGAACATCTTCGAGACCGTCGTTGGCGATGACGGCGACAACGGTACCGGCACGGGTGACGGTGACGGCGACGATGACGACGATGA
>NZ_JBFRGS010000065.1:0-920 GCF_052115465.1 Allobosea sp. 2RAB26
GACGATGACGACGATGACGACGGCGCCGGAGATGGCGACGATGATGATGATGACGACGACGGCGCCGGAGATGGCGACGACGACGATGATGACGACGATGACGACGGCGCCGGCAACGGCGACGATGACGACGACGACGATTGCGGCTGCGACGATGACGACGACGATGACGACGGGGCTGGCACGCCGGCTCCCGGTCCGGGCACGCCTCCTGGAACGCATGTCGGAACGGGGCTGAGCGATGTCCTGATCGGGGCGGCGGGTGCGGACAACCTGATCGGCCAGGGCGGCGACGATGTCCTGATCGGTGCGGGCGGCGACGACACGATCTCGGCCGGCGACGGCAACGACTTCGTCGATGCCGGGGAGGGCCGTGACGTGGTCTTCGGCGGAGCCGGCGACGACGTGCTGCTTGGTGGGGCCGGCAACGACCTGATCGATGGCGAGGCCGGCAACGACCGGATCTTCGGTGGCACGGGCGACGACCGGATCACGGCCGGCGCCGGCGACGACACGGTGGTGGCGGGTGCGGGCAATGACGTGATCGTGGCTGCGGCCGGCGACGGCAACGACGTCTATTTCGGCGATGACAGCGACGGCGGCACGGGCATCGACACGCTCGACATGTCGGCGATCACGGCGAACCTGACGGTCGATCTCGGCAACGGCCTGCTCGGACGCGGCAGCGCGGTCAGCACGCAAACCGGCAGCGACACGCTCTGGAGCATCGAGAACGTCGCGACCGGCTCGGGCAACGACACGATCACGGCCAGTGCGGCGGTGAACGTGATGGAAGGCGGGGCGGGCAACGACACCTTCCGCTTCGAGAGCAAGGAAGCGGCGGATGGCGACACCATCCTCGACTTCGAGCCTGGCGATAAGCTCGACCTCTCCGGCATCGACGCCAATGGCGCGCTCGC
>NZ_JBFRGS010000066.1:0-916 GCF_052115465.1 Allobosea sp. 2RAB26
AATCAGCTCGCGCTGACATTGCGGGACCGCAACGACTCGGTGGAAGGTGCCTCGGGCTGGAAGCACAACGATACATTGATCGGGACCAGCTTTCCGGTCGGCGCTGTCGGTGCAGGAACCGGCCCGGTCAATGGGCCCGCGACGGACAGCAAGCTTCTGTCCCAGAACGTCGACCTGATCCGCGGGCTCGAGGACTTCATCAAGCTGGCGTCCGGTGCGGTCATCGGACAATCGGCGGGGACCGTCGCGGCCATGGCGGTCCCTGGCTCGCATTTCCGCGATCTCGCTCCCGACACCACTGTCTTCGACCCCGGCAATGGTGGCGACATCCTGCTCGGCGGTGCCGGCAGCGACACCATCACCGGCAATGCCGGCAACGATCTGATCGACGGCGACCGCTGGCTCAATGTCCGGATCTCCGTGCATGCCACCAAGGACCCGGCGAGCGCCCAGCTGTTCACGGTCGATGGCTTGACCACCCTCATCTCGGGGACCGGCAATGCCAATTGGGACGGAAAATCGGTCGCAGACCTGATGCGAACCGGACAGATCAATCCGGGCCAGCTCGAAGCGGTGCGCGAGATCATCTCCGACGGCGCCCTGGCAACCGATACCGACGTGGCGGTCTTCCACGGCAGCCGCGCCGACTTCACGCTGACGCGCAATGCCAATGGCACGGTAACAGTCGTCGACACAGTCGTGGCGCCGGTCCTCGGGGCAGATGGCATCAAGATCCCGTTGATCGACGACGAAGGCACCGACACGCTCGTGAATATCGAGGTCGCGCGGTTCACGAATTTCGATGCCAATGGCATTCCGACCGGAACGTTCACGGATGTGTCGCTGGCACGAGCAAGCGGCGCACCGACGATCACCAGCACCGGCACCAATGTCCTGACGGCCAGCACCGCTGGAA
>NZ_JBFRGS010000067.1:0-911 GCF_052115465.1 Allobosea sp. 2RAB26
GAGCTGTAGGCGACCACGCTCGCGCAGGCGAAGGCGAAGGCATAGATGCCGTAGCTATGGGCGCCGATGACCCTGGCGGCGAGAAACTCGACGAGAAAGGCGAGAAGGGCCCCGATCAGATAGGGCAGTAGCGCACGCATGCTGGGGAGCGGAATGGCCCGCCGGGGAGCGGCGACACTCCCCGCTGCCACGATCGCGCCCGGAACCGGCACAGCGGGATGAGCCGGACCGTGGCGCCCTGCTGCACGGTCGGCTGCCGCTGCCGCGGCGGATGTGCCGATCGGGGCGCGAACCGGGCGCCTCGCCAGGACCTCCTCGACGGCTGCGTCCAGCGCGCTGCCGAGCGTCGCCTCGTCGTGAAAGGTGAGCGAGATCACCGGCGTCCCGTGCTCATGCAAGAGGCCGTCGGCGCGAGCGATGACGGGCGCCGCGGCGTGGCTCATTCCGAAATCCGTTTCGGGTGTCTCCGAGGGTGCATCGATGCAGATGACCAGATCGGCCTTTGGCACCCGTTCGAGGGCTGCTTCCAGGGTAGCCGCGCTCAGGGCCCAACTATGCGTGGCGAGCAGGCAGACGGTTTGAACGAAGCCTTGTTCGAAAATCACGATCTGGTCCGACCGGGCCGCCTCCGACCAGACATGGCTCAGGCTCGCATTATAGTTGCGCAGGACGCCGAACCAGGCCGCATTGGCCGGCGGCAGCATGGCGAGGATATCGAAGCCGGGCCAGAAACCGAGCCTGCGACTGAGCGGGAGGACCGCCGCCGCGGCCCATTTGCCAATGCCGCGGTAGACATGCCCGGTGGTTTGGCCCGGGGGGTCGCGGGCCGGATCCCCTGTCGCGGGCCAGTGGCCCTGAATGATCTCGGCAGTCTGGCCGCTCTCGCGGAGCCTCTCGCACAATTCGCTGGC
>NZ_JBFRGS010000068.1:0-836 GCF_052115465.1 Allobosea sp. 2RAB26
GTCGCCCTGTCGCACCCCGATCGCCTGGACGACGCCGCCGTCGCGGTGCTGCACCTCCTTGAGGTTCTGATCGACCTTGATCGAGCCCTGGGCGATCACGGCGCCGTTGAGATGGGCGCTCGCGGCCCAGCCGCCGCAGCCGACGACCARGAGCAGGGCGAGCGCGGTACCGGCGAGCATATGCCGGCCGAGCCCGAAATTCGGCTCGTGATCCCCCTGCGATGCGATACTGCGCCTGGTCATGCTGGTCTCTCCCGTCCGCCCGCCCGGGATGCGTGGCCCTGCGGCCCCGCGCCGAGGTCAGTAATAGTAAAGCCTGTGACTGCCCTGGATCTCGATCGAGTAGTCCTTCTCGTCATGCTGCTCGAGAAAGACATCGACATAGGTGCGGTCGTCGTCCCCGATCTTCTCGATGCGGAAGTGGAAGGGCCGGCCGGCAGCGTCGGCCTCGTCGCCATAGGCCGTGGCGAACGGATCTGCTCCGTCCGCAGCGGCATTGGCGGCGGGGTCGTCATCCGTGCCGATCTGGTACTGCTTGACGACGATGCGGTCGCCGGCCTCGAGATCGAGGATCCGGTGGATCAGGTCGCGATCGTCCGCGTCATAGGGCACGTCGAAGGAGAAGCAGTCGTCGCCGGCACCGCCGGTCAACGTCACCGCATCAGTGCCGATGGTGAAGTGGTCGTTGCCGCTGCCGCCGATCACCGCCTCGATGCTGGAGAAGCTGTCCTCGCCGATCTCGACGCTGACCGCCTTGCCCTCGACCAGATTGATGTCGATGCATTGCGTCGCCTGGGAGTAATCCAGCGTGTCGCTGCCGTTGCCGCCATCATAGC
>NZ_JBFRGS010000069.1:0-815 GCF_052115465.1 Allobosea sp. 2RAB26
AGTGCGGCGGTGAACGTGATGGAAGGCGGGGCGGGCAACGACACCTTCCGCTTCGAGAGCAAGGARGCGGCGGATGGCGACACCATCCTCGACTTCGAGCCTGGCGATAAGCTCGACCTCTCCGGCATCGACGCCAATGGCGCGCTCGCCGGCAACCAGAGCTTCACCCTGACCAACGGCCCGGCCTTCACCGCCACGGCCCAGCTGGTGGTCGCCTACGAGACCCGGGCCGACGGCGACTACACCGTGGTCAARGGCAATGTCGACGGCGACGCCGATGCCGACTTCCAGATCAACCTGAAGGGCAGCCACACCCTGACCGGCAGCAACTTCAGCTTCTAGAAGCCGCGCTTCCCGGCCGKCGGGCCCCGTGCCCGCCGGCCRKYMCCMCCTTCCTGCACCGCCTTCCTGCCGACKGCTTCTCCTTTTGACGGTTTGCGATCATGGCACCTTCCAAGGCACAGACCTCCGCCCGCAAGCGCGATGCCGCCAGGCTGACGCTCGGCTTCCGCTCSGCCTTCMTCTTCCTGTTCGCGGTCTCGGGGCTGATCAATGTGCTGGCGCTGACCGGCTCATTCTACATGCTGCAGGTCTATGACCGGGCGCTGACCTCGGGCAGCGTCCAGACGCTGGCGGCGCTCTCGGCGCTGGCGATCGGGCTCTATTTGTTCCAGGGCGCCTTCGACGTGATCCGCTCGCAGGTGCTGGTCCGGGTCGGGGCCMGGCTCGACAAGGATATCGCGCCGCTGGCGCACCGGGTGGCGATCGACATGCCGCGTTTCGGCTTCTCGAGCACCGAGGCGCTGGAGCGCGGG
>NZ_JBFRGS010000070.1:0-814 GCF_052115465.1 Allobosea sp. 2RAB26
GGCGATGAAGGGGATCTCCGAGCGTGACAGCCCAAGATCGTCGAGCTCACGGTTGGTCAGACGCGACAGCTCGCGAACCGTCTCGCGATAGCGCAGGAAGGCGCGGATTTTGGCGGCAATCATGGTGACGAACATGGTGATATTCCTCTACCGGATATTCCGGACCGGGGCGGTGCCCACAGCGACAATTTCGTTGTGCACTGCACATAAGCCGATCGGCCCGCCGCAATTAGGGGCTTTACTTCAGCTTCGATATGCATACAGAGCATGCATCATTTGTAAATCAGTAATTTTCTGGTCTCATCATGCGTTGAATGCAGTCATCGTTTCAAATGAAACCGATATTCTGCCTAGAAAATGGGCTGCGCGGCGGCAGGGTCACCGAGAGGTATCCCATCCGGACGCCGGGCCACATGGTCGTCCGGATAGTCGTCGATCGTCGCGCGCTGGCGGGCGAGGGGCCGTATCACCGGCGTCAGCTCCAGGATGAACAGGCTGAGGTTTGGGCTCGGCCGAATCAGACGCCCCGCCTACCGCCCCTTCCCCTCGGCCCCTTCACCTCCGGCGACTTTGCCCTGTTCTCTAGATCGAGCTTGCGCCAGCGTGCCAGACGCTCAGGGTCGATCGCGCCCTTGGAGACTGCCTCCTGAACCGCGCAGCCGGGCTCGTGCTCATGGGTGCAGTCGCGGAAGCGGCAGAGCGGGCTTAGTTCCGTGATCTCGGCGAACAGCGTTTCGAGACCAGACGCCGCATCGCTGACATGGAGCGTGCGCATGCCCGGCGTATCAATCACCCAGCCGCCGCAGGCAATCGC
>NZ_JBFRGS010000071.1:0-806 GCF_052115465.1 Allobosea sp. 2RAB26
GCGCGCCAGGCGAGGCCGGCCTCGGCCACCAGGGCGTTGCGGGCAAGCGGGGCGGCAAAGGTCTGGAACGGTGTTGCGGCACCGATGAAGGCAAGCTTGGCCGCGGGTGTGGTGTCGCCGAAGGCATGGCGCCAACCGAGCATGCCGCGGGCCAGCAGCGGCGTCGCGCCGAGCTGCATCTCGGCCCGCAGCCCGAGCGTCGAGAAGCCGAGGCGCTGATCACGGCCGAGTACCTGCAGTGCGGTCGGGCCACCTGTCTCGGCGTCGCGGCTGGTGCGGACCGTGACGGCTGCGATCTGCGCGAAGGGCTCGAACGAGACCGGCCCGTAGGGCACGGCGTAGCCGATCTCGGCGAAGGCCTGGGCGGTCGCGCTGCGGCCATCGAAGCGCAGCASATCGGAGATGCCGGGCAATGTCACCCGGCGSGTCACGTCGAGATCGCTCCAGGCATAGGCCGCGCCGGCCCGCAGCGAGACCGCCCCGAAACGCATGCCGCCATAGAGCGCGCCATGGGCGCTGCCCAGTTCTCCACTCGAGCGGCGCCCGTCGACATCGAAATCGGTGTGCGTGTAGCCGCCGGCAAGGCCGAGGCGCCAGTGCCCGGCGTCGCTCCAGGTCGAGTTGAGCTCGGCGCCGAACAGCATGCCGCCGCCGCGCCGGTCGAGCGAAGCCGCGTTGCGGTCTCCGTCCGTGCGTCCCTGCGCTCCGATCGCCTCGCCCCAAAGCGTGAAGCGTTCCATGGCGAGGCGCGGCGCCGGCAGAGCCGTGCCGGCCGATCTGCCGGGCGCGTCGGCGCTGAAGGCGCC
>NZ_JBFRGS010000072.1:0-798 GCF_052115465.1 Allobosea sp. 2RAB26
TCGCCATAGATGATGTCGTCGCCATCCTCGCCGAAGAGCTTGTCGTCGCCGTCGCCGCCATAGATCGTGTCGTTGCCCTCGCCGCCATAGACGATGTCGTTGCCGCGGCCGGCATAGATCAGGTCATGGCCGGTGCCGCCGCGGATGAAATCGTTGCCGGCGCCGCCATGCAGGATGTCGGAGCCGCCGCGGCCRTCGATCACGTCATTGCCGTCGCGGCCGTCGATCAGGTCGGCGCATTCSGTCCCGGTCAGGCTGTCATCGCCTGACGTGCCGTTGATCTCGATGAACTCGACGACCCTGAAGAGCGCGGTCTGGGCGACCGCGACGGTYTCGTCGCTGACCTCGTAGCTCAGCGTCACCGGGCCAAAATAGCCGGGCGCCGGGGTGAACTCCCAGCCGCCCTCGACCGCGGTCAGCGTGCCGCTGGAGGTGGTGAGATTGCGGATCGACAGCGCATCGCCATCGGGGTCGCGYGCYCCYGCRAGCAGGCCGATCGCGGTGATCAGCAGSGTCTCGCAGCGCCCGATGCTGCGCAGGTTGACGACGCCGGCRAGTTGCGGCGCCCGGTTGCTGCGTGGCCCGCCGGGGTTTTCACCGCCGGGTCCGCCAGGGTTCTCGCCGCCCGGGCCGGAATGGCYGCCCGGGCCGGGGTGGTGGCCRCCCGAGCCGCCGCCGGCCGAGGCGATCCCCTCGAAGTCATGGCCACCGCCACCGCCGGCACTGCCGGAGAGGCCGCCGCCATGGCTGAGCGTCAGGTTGTCGTTGCTGGCCGGATCGCCGAAGACATCCTCGAGC
>NZ_JBFRGS010000073.1:0-765 GCF_052115465.1 Allobosea sp. 2RAB26
GCTATGATGGCGGCAACGGCAGCGACACGCTGGATTACTCCCAGGCGACGCAATGCATCGACATCAATCTGGTCGAGGGCAAGGCGGTCAGCGTCGAGATCGGCGAGGACAGCTTCTCCAGCATCGAGGCGGTGATCGGCGGCAGCGGCGACGACCACTTCACCATCGGTGCCGACGCAGTGACGCTGACCGGCGGTGCCGGCAACGACTGCTTCTCCTTCGACGTGCCCTATGACGAGGATGACCGCGACCTGATCCACCAGATCCTCGATCTCGAGGCCGGCGACCGCATCATCGTCAGTCAGTACCAGATCCGCACGGATGACGATCCCGCTAATGGTGCGCCCGGGGGCGAGGCCGATCCGTTCGCCAGCGCCTATGGCGACGAGGCCGGCACTGCCAGCCAGCCCTTCCGCTTCCGCATCGAGAAGATCGGTGACAACGACTACACCTATGTCGACGTCTTTCTCGAGCAGACCGACGAGAAGGACTACTCCATCGAGATCCAGGGCAGCCACAGGCTTTACTATTACTGACCTCGGTGCGGGGCAGCTCGGCCTCGCATCCCGGGTCCGCTGACGGGAGAGACGGATATGACCAGGCGCAATGTCGCATCGCAGGCGGGCGGGGACGCCAGGGAAGGGCGCGAGCCGAATTTCGGGCTCGGCCGGCATATGCTCGCCGGTACCGCGCTCGCCCTGCTCCTGGTCGTCGGCTGCGGCGGCTGGGCCGCGAGCGCCCATCTCAACGGCGCCGTGATCGCCC
>NZ_JBFRGS010000074.1:0-689 GCF_052115465.1 Allobosea sp. 2RAB26
GTGCGCAACATCGACGGCTTCAATGTCCGGGTCGGCGAGGCGCTGGCTGCCGGCGAGATCATCACACGCACCGTGCAGACCGGCTTCGACAAGCATTCCGGCGAGGCGATCTACGAAGAAGAGGTGATGGATCTGGGGCCCCTGCCCTATATCGTCGTCATCGTCGACGAGATGGCCGACCTGATGATGGTCGCCGGCAAGGAAATCGAGGGCACGATCCAGCGCCTGGCGCAGATGGCGCGCGCCGCCGGCATCCATGTCGTGCTGGCGACCCAGCGGCCCTCGGTCGACGTCATCACCGGCACGATCAARGCCAATTTCCCGACCCGCATCTCGTTCCAGGTCACCTCGAAGATCGACAGCCGCACCATTCTCGGCGAGATGGGCGCCGAGCAGCTGCTCGGCCAGGGCGACATGCTCTACATGGCCGGYGGCGGCCGCATCACCCGCGTGCACGGGCCGTTCGTCTCGGATGCCGAGGTCGAGAAGGTCGTGGCGCATCTGAAGACGCAAGGCCGGCCGGACTATCTCGACGCGGTCACCGCCGAGGAGGAGGCCGGCAGCGATGACGAGGATGGCGGCGCCGTCTTCGACAAGAGCGGCATGGGCCAGGCCGAGAGCGAGGATCCCTACGACCAGGCGGTCGCGGTCGTGCTGCGCGACAAGAAGGCCTCGACCTCCTATATCCA
>NZ_JBFRGS010000075.1:0-674 GCF_052115465.1 Allobosea sp. 2RAB26
AACATCTCGGGCACGGGGACGCTGACCAAGCAGGGTTCCGGCCGGCTCATTCTGACGGGGAACAGCAGCTATACCGGGGCGACCTCGGTGCTGTCGGGCCTGCTCACGGTCAACGGCTCGCTGACGGGCTCCGCCATCATGCTGGCCGGCGGCGCGCTCGGCGGTTCCGGCACGGTCGGGAGCGTCATTGTCGGCCATGCCGGCACGGTCGCACCGGGCAATTCGATCGGCACGCTGACCGTGGCCGGCAACATTTCCTTCAACCCSGGCTCGACCTATCAACTCGAGGTCAATGCCGCCGGCCAGTCCGACAGGATCGCCGCCACCGGAACCGCAACCGTGTCCGGGGGAACGGTGCAGCTTCTGGCGGAACAAGGCGGGTATGGCGCCTCGACGCGCTACACCATCCTGACGGCGCAGGGCGGGGTCAGCGGCCAGTTCGCCGCGGTGGCCTCGAACTTCGCCTTCCTGACGCCGAGCCTGGCGTATGGCGCCACCGAGGTGACGTTGACGCTTGATCGCAACGCCACCGCCTTCCCGCAGGTCGCCCTGACCCGCAACCAGGCCGGTGCCGCCGGAGCAGCCGAAGCGCTGGGCGCCGGCCACCGTGTCTACGATGCGCTGCTCACGGCAAGCGTCGCCGACGCCCGCGCCGGCTTCGACGCGCTCTCGGG
>NZ_JBFRGS010000076.1:0-653 GCF_052115465.1 Allobosea sp. 2RAB26
GCGAGCGCGCCATTGGCGTCGATGCCGGAGAGGTCGAGCTTATCGCCAGGCTCGAAGTCGAGGATGGTGTCGCCATCCGCCGCCTCCTTGCTCTCGAAGCGGAAGGTGTCGTTGCCCGCCCCGCCTTCCATCACGTTCACCGCCGCACTCGCCGTGATCGTGTCGTTGCCCGAACCGGTCGCGACGTTCTCGATGCTCCAGAGCGTGTCGGTGCCGGTTTGCGTGCTGACCGCGCTGCCGCGTCCGAGCAGGCCGTTGCCGAGATCGACCGTCAGGTTCGCCGTGATCGCCGACATGTCGAGCGTGTCGATGCCCGTGCCGCCGTCGCTGTCATCGCCGAAATAGACGTCGTTGCCGTCACCGACCGCAGCCACGATCACATCGTTGCCCGCACCCGCCACCACSGTGTCGTCGCCGGCGCCGGCCGTGATCCGGTCGTCGCCGGTGCCACCGAAGATCCGGTCGTTGCCGGCCTCGCCATCGATCAGGTCGTTGCCGGCCCCGCCGAGCAGCACGTCGTCGCCGGCCCCGCCGAAGACCACGTCACGGCCCTCCCCGGCATCGACGAAGTCGTTGCCGTCGCCGGCCGAGATCGTGTCGTCGCCGCCCGCACCGATCAGGACATCGTCGCCGCCCTGGCCGATCAGGTTGTC
>NZ_JBFRGS010000077.1:0-635 GCF_052115465.1 Allobosea sp. 2RAB26
TCGCGCCATAGATGATGTCGTCGCCATCCTCGCCGAAGAGCTTGTCGTCGCCGTCGCCGCCATAGATCGTGTCGTTGCCCTCGCCGCCATAGACGATGTCGTTGCCGCGGCCGGCATAGATCAGGTCATGGCCGGTGCCGCCGCGGATGAAGTCGTTGCCGGCGCCGCCATGCAGGATGTCGGAGCCGCCGCGGCCGTCGATCACGTCGTTGCCGTCGCGGCCGTCGATCAGGTCGGCGCATTCGGTCCCGGTCAGGCTGTCATCGCCGGCCGTGCCGTTGATCTCGATGAACTCGACGACCCTGAAGAGCGCGGTCTGGGCGACCGCGACGGTCTCGTCGCTGACCTCGTAGCTCAGCGTCACCGGGCCAAAATAGCCGGGCGCCGGGGTGAACTCCCAGCCGCCCTCGACCGCGGTCAGCGTGCCGCTGGAGRYGGTGAGATTGCGGATCGACAGCGCATCGCCATCGGGGTCGCGCGCTCCCGCAAGCAGGCCGATCGCRGTGATCAGCAACGTCTCGCAGCGCCCGATGCTGCGCAGGCTGACCACACCGGCAAGCAGCGGGGCGCGGTTGCTGCGCGGGCTCCCGGGGCCACCCGGACCGCCGGGATTCTCGCCACCGGGTCCGCCAGGG
>NZ_JBFRGS010000078.1:0-610 GCF_052115465.1 Allobosea sp. 2RAB26
ATGCAGATCGGCACCGATGACTTCCTGAATCTGTTCCGAGCTATGTGCGCCGAAGACCGAGAGGCAACGATCATCGCCTTTTCCCAGGCGATTAAAGAGTGCATCAGCCCCGGAGAGGCAGAAGCTTAACCGCTTCGTCCCGGGCTAAGAGGTTCCGTGTTGTTTCCTCAAGGAACGTCGCCACGAGGAAGTCGTCGATCAGACACGATTGGCGGGTCCTGACGAACGCGCTTACGAGCTCGACCAAGACAAGAGGCTGGGAGTCCGCCCAGTTAAAAATGGCGCGAGTGGCTGAGGTTTGGGCTCGGCCGGATCAGACGCCCCGCCTACCGGCCCTCCCTCTCGACCACTTCATCTCCGGTGTCTTTGCCCTGTTCTCTAGGTCGAGCTTGCGCCAGCGTGCCAAACGCTCAGGGTCGATCACGCCCTTGGCAACGGCCTCATGGACCGCGCAGCCGGGTTCGTGCTCATGGGTGCAGTCGCGGAAGCGGCAGAGCGGGCTTAGTTCCGTGATCTCGGCGAACAGCGTTTCGAGACCAGACGCCGCATCGCTGACATGGAGCGTGCGCATGCCCGGCGTATCAATCACCCAGCCGCCGCAGGCAATCGC
>NZ_JBFRGS010000079.1:0-608 GCF_052115465.1 Allobosea sp. 2RAB26
CGGGCGATCGAGGCTTCGATCTCGCCGCGCTCGCCGAGCAGGCGRGCCCATTCGCGGTTGATGTTGTAGACCTTCGTGCCGTCGATGAAGCCCTTCTGGAACAGGCCGAGATATTTGTTGCGCTCGAGCTCGACCAGGCGCAGCTCCTCGACCTTGGCGACCTGGCGCGCCTCGAGGCCCTTCACCTCCTCGCCGGACTGGACGATGCTGATCTCGAGCTGYTCCTTGCGGCTTTCGCGGTTGGTGCGGTTGCCGTCGAACAACCGGGTCTCGCCCTGGATGATCTGGCTGGCCTCGTCGGAGAATCKGGCGAACTCGGCCGGGAAGGTGATCGCGGCAAGRTTGTCGCGCTCGGCGATCAGGCGGGCCTTGCGGCCGAGATTTTCGCCGAGCTGCGAGCGGATGATCGAGAGCTCGGCCTTGGTCTGGACATCGTCGAGCCAGAACAGGGTCTGGCCWGCCTCGACCCGGTCGCCCTGTCGCACCCCGATCGCCTGGACGACGCCGCCGTCGCGGTGCTGCACCTCCTTGAGGTTCTGATCGACCTTGATCGAGCCCTGGGCGATCACGGCGCCGTTGAGATGGGCGCTCGCGGCCCAGCCGCCGCA
>NZ_JBFRGS010000080.1:0-595 GCF_052115465.1 Allobosea sp. 2RAB26
GCTGGGCTTCAATATTTCGCTGATGCGCCTCCTGCCAGCCTATCTCGCGCGGCAGGAGAGCAGCCTCGCCCGGGGCGTGATCCAGTATGCCGTCCGCAGGACGCTGGCGACCGCCATGGCCGTCGCCGTGGTCGGAGCGACCTTCATCACCATGTATCCCGGGACATTTCGGCAGGAAGTCATCTCAACCGGTCTGATGGCGCTGGCCGCGATACCCCTGCTCACGCTTCTCCTGATCAGCGGCTCCGTGACGCGCAGCTACGGCGGTGCCCTGTCGGTCCTCGCGATCGAGCGTGTCGTCCTGAACGGGCTCGTTCTCGGCATGATCTTCCTGACGGCCTGGTACCATCTCTGGCCACGCGATGCGACGCTCGTCATGGGCTCCACGCTCGTCGGCTCGGCGATGGCGGCGATGGTGCTCGTGCCGACCCTGCGGGAGGTCCGGCCACAGGCCGTCCGCATGGCCGTGGCGAATTATGCCACCGCCGAATGGCGCTCTTCCATCGCGCCCCTTACGATGATCGTCGCCGCCGAGATCGTCCTGAACCGGGCCGGTGTCATCGTGCTCGGCCTCGAGGGTTGCATTACCAAGGCC
>NZ_JBFRGS010000081.1:0-560 GCF_052115465.1 Allobosea sp. 2RAB26
GGCCGTTGCCTACGCACTGACGCTTCCTGGCGCCGGGATTTCAACCAGCTATGGCATGCCGGCGGTCAAGGTGAAGGGCCGGGCGTTTCTGTCGCCCGGGCACGAAGCTGGGTCCTTCTGCATCGCGATCGATCGTGACACGGTCACCATGCTGATGGCGTTGGCTCCGGAGACATACTGGCAAACTGCGCATTATGTGGGTTGGCCGGCGGTCCTGGTCCGGCAGGATGACGCGGATCCCGAGCATGTTCGTGCGATGATCAATCGAGCCCGCGACTGGAACGCTAGCCGCCCGCGCTTGCGGGTGAAGCGGTAGCGGCCAGCCGCAGCGCTTTATCTGGTCCTGGCGCCAGGCCGGCGGGAGTCGGTCGGTCCATCCGCGGGACCATGCTGATCCGCGTGCCGAGCCTTGTGTTTTGCCGTTTAGAACGCAGAAAGCCCGCAGCGTTTATCGCGGCGGGCTTGAGTGTGTTTTGGGATGTTTGGTTGCGGGGGCCAGATTTGAACTGACGACCTTCAGGTTATGAGCCTGACGAGCTACCGGGCTGCTCCACCCCGCG
>NZ_JBFRGS010000082.1:0-557 GCF_052115465.1 Allobosea sp. 2RAB26
TAGGGCAGGGGCCCCAGATCCATCACCTCTTCTTCGTAGATCGCCTCGCCGGAATGCTTGTCGAAGCCGGTCTGCACGGTGCGTGTGATGATCTCGCCGGCAGCCAGCGCCTCGCCGACCCGGACATTGAAGCCGTCGATGTTGCGCACGCCGAGCTTCGACATCTTCTTGTAGCGCTCCTCCATCTCGCGCACCGCCCATTTCAGCGCGACCACCGCCTTCTTCGGGTCGGTGACGACGGGGGTGAGCAGATGCGGGATGCCGTCATAGACGGAGAGCTCGAGCATCTTGGGATCGACCATGATCAGCCGGCACTGCTCGGGCTTGAGCCGGTAGAGGATCGACAGGATCATGGTGTTGATCGCGACCGACTTGCCCGAGCCGGTGGTGCCGGCGACGAGCAGATGCGGCATGCGGGCAAGATCGGCGATCACCGGCTCGCCGCCGATGGTCTTGCCGAGGCAGAGCGCCAGCTTGTGCTTGGTCGATTCGAAATCCTGGCTGGCGAGCAGCTCGCGCAGGAAGACGGTCTCGCGCTTGGCATTGGGCAGTTCGAT
>NZ_JBFRGS010000083.1:0-557 GCF_052115465.1 Allobosea sp. 2RAB26
ATCGAACTGCCCAATGCCAAGCGCGAGACCGTCTTCCTGCGCGAGCTGCTCGCCAGCCAGGATTTCGAATCGACCAAGCACAAGCTGGCGCTCTGCCTCGGCAAGACCATCGGCGGCGAGCCGGTGATCGCCGATCTTGCCCGCATGCCTCATCTGCTCGTCGCCGGCACCACCGGTTCGGGCAAGTCTGTCGCAATCAACACCATGATCCTGTCGATCCTCTACCGGCTGACCCCCGCACAGTGCCGGCTGATCATGGTCGACCCCAAGATGCTCGAGCTCTCCGTCTATGACGGCATCCCGCATCTGCTCACCCCCGTCGTCACCGACCCGAAGAAGGCGGTGGTCGCGCTGAAATGGGCGGTGCGCGAGATGGAGGAGCGCTACAAGAAGATGTCGAGGCTCGGTGTGCGCAACATCGACGGCTTCAATGTCCGGGTCGGCGAGGCGCTGGCTGCCGGCGAGATCATCACACGCACCGTGCAGACCGGCTTCGACAAGCATTCCGGCGAGGCGATCTACGAAGAAGAGGTGATGGATCTGGGGCCCCTGCCCTA
>NZ_JBFRGS010000084.1:0-555 GCF_052115465.1 Allobosea sp. 2RAB26
CTCGAAGTCATGGCCACCGCCACCGCCGGCACTGCCGGAGAGGCCGCCGCCATGGCTGAGCGTCAGGTTGTCGTTGCTGGCCGGATCGCCGAAGACATCCTCGAGCTTGGCCGGCGAGAAGCGGCGCAGCGGCAGTTGCTCATAGTCGATCGGCGGGGAATCGATGCCGAGGAAGGCGGCAAGCCCGCCCGCGCCGACRGCCTGGCCGCCGGAGCCGAGCGCCGGGTCGKSCTCGGGCYCCTTCTTGATYGCCCCGGTCTCGTCCTCGGCCTCCTTGTCSGCCTCCTCGGCCTGCGCCTGCYTCGGCGCGCCTCCCCCAGCCGCATCCTCGCCCGGGGKCTCRGTGGGCGRACCGAGATCGGACTTGGCGTGGCTGGGGAAGAGGCTCTTGACGTAGATCGCGACYGCGGTCAGCGCGAGCACGACCAGCGCCGGCCAGCGCGACGACGGCGCCGCGTCCTCGTCGGTGATCTTGCGGTAGCTCTGCTCCGCGGACGGCGCGCCCGGCGCCGGGGCCTTGAGGGTCTTGATCTCGATCATGCCGACACCCGTTCA
>NZ_JBFRGS010000085.1:0-528 GCF_052115465.1 Allobosea sp. 2RAB26
TCGAGCGCCGAGGTCGGCTCGTCGAACAGCATGATCTTCGGGCTCATGCAGAGCGAGCGCGCGATCGCGACGCGCTGCTGCTGGCCGCCCGAGAGCTGGCCCGGGTATTTCAGCGCCTGCTCGGGGATCTTCACGCGCTTGAGATAGTGCATGCCGATCTCCTCGGCATCCTTCTTCGGCATCTTGCGCACCCAGATCGGGGCGAGCGTCAGGTTCTCCAGGATCGTCAGATGCGGGAACAGGTTGAAGTGCTGGAAGACCATGCCGACATCGCGGCGGATCTCGTCGATCTTCTTCAGATCATTGGTCAGCTCGGTGCCGTCGACGATGATCTGGCCCTTCTGGTGTTCCTCGAGCCGGTTGATGCAACGGATCATCGTCGACTTGCCCGAGCCTGAGGGTCCGCAGATCACCAGCTTCTCGCCGCGCGCCACCTTCAGGTTGATGTCGCGCAAGACATGGAACTCGCCATACCACTTGTTGACCCCGATCATCTCCACGGCCGTATCCGTGTTCAGGGAGGTCTGC
>NZ_JBFRGS010000086.1:0-510 GCF_052115465.1 Allobosea sp. 2RAB26
CAACACCACGATGGCAGCGAGCATGGCGTCCAACACCACGATGGCAGCGAGCATGGCGTCCAACTTCATGGGCACCGGACATGCGCTGCTGCTCGATGCCAATCCGTTCATCAGCGTGCTCGACCACTACATCGCTGGTGACGGCCGGGCGAACGAGAACTTCTCCCTGACCGCGATGCACACGATCTGGGCGCGCAACCACAACTTCCACGTCGAGAATCTGGTGGAGGCCGGCTTCCAGGGCACACAGGAGGAGCTCTTCCAGGCGGCCAAGATCATCAACGAGGCCGAATACCAGCGCGTCGTCTTCGACGAGTTCGCCGATCATCTCATCGGCGGCATCAAGGGCGATGGCGACCACGGCCATGGCGACTACAATCCAGATGCGACGGCCGCCATCTCGCATGAGTTCGCGGCGGCCGTGTACCGGGTCGGTCACTCCCTGATCGGCCAGACCATGACCGTGCTCGATGCCGACGGTCAGCCGAAGCAGGTGGCGCTGTTCGACGC
>NZ_JBFRGS010000087.1:0-503 GCF_052115465.1 Allobosea sp. 2RAB26
GAGGAGCGAGGAGCTGCGCCTGGTCGAGCTCGAGCGCAACAAATATCTCGGCCTGTTCCAGAAGGGCTTCATCGACGGCACGAAGGTCTACAACATCAACCGCGAATGGGCCCGCCTGCTCGGCGAGCGCGGCGAGATCGAAGCCTCGATCGCCCGYGCCCGGCTGCGCGTCAGCGACGCCCGCCTCCAGATCATCGCCGTCGACGAGACCGCCCGCACCGAGGCCCAGCGCGAGCTGCGCCAGGTCGAGGCCAAGGTCTCCGAGCTCAGCGACCGGCGGCTCGCCAGTGAGGACCGGCTCTCACGCTCCGAGATCCGCGCCCCGATCGCCGGCATCGTCAACGAGTTGACCGTCTTCACCGTCGGCGGCGTCATCACCCCGGCTGCCCGTCTCGCCACCATCGTACCGGGCGAGGCCAAGCTCACCGTCGAGGTCAGGATCGCGCCGACCGATATCGACCAGGTCAGGCCGGGCCAGCCCGCCCGCCTGCGCTTCTCCGCCT
>NZ_JBFRGS010000088.1:0-477 GCF_052115465.1 Allobosea sp. 2RAB26
GGGGTCTATGGTGAGGACGGCGACGACATCCTCGACGGCGGCGCCGGCGACGACTGGATCGACGGCGGCGAAGGCGACAACACGATCTTCACCGGCGATGGCACCAACAGCGTCCGCACCGGCAACGGCAACAATGTCGTCACCGGTGGCGCTCATGTCGACATCGTCCAGTTCGGCGCCGGCCAGGACACGGCCCAGCTCGGCGCGGGCGACGATGCAGCGGCCGGCGGCGGCGGCGATGACCGGCTCTTCGGCGAGGATGGCGACGACACGCTCTCCGGCGACGACGGTGACGATGTGCTCGACGGCGGTTCCGGCGACGATCACCTCGCGGGCGGCAGCGGCGACGACCAGATCCATGGCGGGACCGGTGACGACATCGTCTTCGGCGGCGATGGGCGCGACCGGATCGAGGGCGACGCGGATGACGACATCGTCTTCGCCGGCGCCGGCGACGACCGGGTCGAGGGCAATGCC
>NZ_JBFRGS010000089.1:0-473 GCF_052115465.1 Allobosea sp. 2RAB26
CCGGTCGAGACCGAGCCGGTGAAGCTGATCGCATGCACATCCTTGTGCTCGAGCAGCGCCTGCCCGACCACCGAACCGCGCCCCATGACGAGGTTCAGCACGCCCTTGGGCAGGCCGGCGCGCTGGATGATGTCGACCAGCGCCCAGGCCGAGCCCGGAACGAGATCGGCCGGCTTGATCACGACGCAGTTTCCGTAGGCGAGCGCAGGGGCGATCTTCCAGCCCGGGATTGCGATCGGGAAGTTCCAGGGCGTGATCATGCCGATGATGCCGACCGGCTCGCGCGTGACCTCGACGCCGACGCCCGGGCGAATGGATGGGATGGCCTCACCGGCAAGGCGCAGGCACTCGCCGGCGAAGAAGGCGAAGATCTGGCCGGCGCGGGTCGCCTCGCCAATGCCTTCCGGCAGCGTCTTGCCCTCTTCACGGGACAGCAGGCGGCCGAGTTCCTCCTTGCGGGCGAGGATCTCGTC
>NZ_JBFRGS010000090.1:0-464 GCF_052115465.1 Allobosea sp. 2RAB26
GCCTGGGCGCTGGTCGACATCATCCAGCGCGCCGGCCTGCCCAAGGGCGTGCTGAACCTCGTCATGGGGCGCGGTTCGGTGGTCGGGCAGGCGCTGCTCGAGCACAAGGATGTGCATGCGATCAGCTTCACCGGCTCGGTCTCGACCGGYCGCAAGGTTGCGGCGGCCTGCATCGCCTCCAACCCGATGAAGAAGGTTCAGCTCGAGATGGGCGGCAAGAACCCGCTCGTCGTGCTGGACGATGCCGATCTCAAGCTCGCGGTCGAGACCGCGGTCAATGGCGCCTTCTTCTCGACCGGCCAGCGTTGCACGGCCTCCTCGCGCTTGATCGTCACCGAAGGCATCCATGATCGCTTCGTCGAGGCCGCGATCGAGCGCATGAAGGGCCTCGTCGTCGACGATGCGCTCAAGGCCGGCACCCATATCGGCCCGGTCGTCGATCAGAGTCAGCTTGACCAGGACCT
>NZ_JBFRGS010000091.1:0-454 GCF_052115465.1 Allobosea sp. 2RAB26
TGGCGACCTGGCGCGCCTCGAGGCCCTTCACCTCCTCGCCGGACTGGACGATGCTGATCTCGAGCTGTTCCTTGCGGCTTTCGCGGTTGGTGCGGTTGCCGTCGAACAACCGGGTCTCGCCCTGGATGATCTGGGCGGCCTCGTCGGAGAATCGGGCGAACTCGGCCGGGAAGGTGATCGCGGCGAGGTTGTCGCGCTCGGCGATCAGGCGGGCCTTGCGGCCGAGATTCTCGCCGAGCTGCGAGCGGATGATCGAGAGCTCGGCCTTGGTCTGGACATCGTCGAGCCAGAACAGGGTCTGGCCTGCCTCGACCCGGTCGCCCTGTCGCACCCCGATCGCCTGGACGACGCCGCCGTCGCGGTGCTGCACCTCCTTGAGGTTCTGATCGACCTTGATCGAGCCCTGGGCGATCACGGCGCCGTTGAGATGGGCGCTCGCGGCCCAGCCGCCGCA
>NZ_JBFRGS010000092.1:0-447 GCF_052115465.1 Allobosea sp. 2RAB26
GTCTATGGCGGCGAGGGCAACGACACGATCTATGGCGGCGACGGCGACGACAAGCTCTTCGGCGAGGATGGCGACGACATCATCTATGGCGAGGCCGGCAATGACATCATCATCGGCGGCAAGGGCAACGACCAGCTCTCCGGCGGGGACGGCAACGACCAGATCTCTGGCGGCGAGGGCAACGACCAGATCGCGGGGGATGCCGGCAACGACGTCATCCATGGCGACGAGGACGACGACACCGTCGATGGCGGCGCCGGCAATGACGAAGTTCATGGCGATGCCGGCGACGATCACGTCATGGGCGGCGCCGGCAATGACCAGGTCTATGGCGAGGACGGCGACGACATCCTCGACGGCGGCGCCGGCGACGACTGGATCGACGGCGGCGAAGGCGACAACACGATCTTCACCGGCGATGGCACCAACAGCGTCCGCACCGGCAAC
>NZ_JBFRGS010000093.1:0-426 GCF_052115465.1 Allobosea sp. 2RAB26
GGGTAGGTCGTGTGGCCTTTGAGGGGAACAGCACGCCGTCCAAACGAATGGTACCGTAGTCAGTTCCAGTAGCCGGCTTTATTCCGGCTTGAGGTTCTCGGCACAGGTTTTTCCCGAGCGTTGGTCGGGAACGAGCTCGTAAGCGATTTTTTGTCCGTCGCGCAGCTCGCGCAATCCCGCACGCTCCAAGGCGCTGATGTGAACAAACACATCCTGTCCGCCGTCGTCAGGTTGAATAAAACCAAATCCCTTGGTGGGATTGAACCACTTCACCGTTCCCGTAGCCATGGCTGTCCTCCTGAGCCCAAAAAAGGGCCCGCGGTGTCCTCCCACAGCGGGCCCAGTCAGGGGTCATGGGTAATGTCGGCTGAACGCGCATGGAAACGGAGGGTTCCGCCAAAACGCAAAAAGGCTCGCCACCCTTTT
>NZ_JBFRGS010000094.1:0-416 GCF_052115465.1 Allobosea sp. 2RAB26
CGGTCGAGCGAAGCCGCGTTGCGGTCTCCGTCCGTGCGTCCCTGCGCTCCGATCGCCTCGCCCCAAAGCGTGAAGCGTTCCATGGCGAGGCGCGGCGCCGGCAGAGCCGTGCCGGCCGATCTGCCGGGCGCGTCGGCGCTGAAGGCGCCGTTGACCGAGCCGCCGGACGAGCCGGCGGCCAGGGGCCAGCGCAGCCGGTTGAGGATGGATTCGCGAATGAGATGGCTGTCCTCGATCGCGACGCCGACCGCTTGCGCGTGAGCCTCACCCGAGAGCGCGTCGAAGCCGGCGCGGGCGTCGGCGACGCTTGCCGTGAGCAGCGCATCGTAGACACGGTGGCCGGCGCCCAGCGCTTCGGCTGCTCCGGCGGCACCGGCCTGGTTGCGGGTCAGGGCGACCTGCGGGAAGGCGGTGGC
>NZ_JBFRGS010000095.1:0-416 GCF_052115465.1 Allobosea sp. 2RAB26
GCCACCGCCTTCCCGCAGGTCGCCCTGACCCGCAACCAGGCCGGTGCCGCCGGAGCAGCCGAAGCGCTGGGCGCCGGCCACCGTGTCTACGATGCGCTGCTCACGGCAAGCGTCGCCGACGCCCGCGCCGGCTTCGACGCGCTCTCGGGCGAGGCTCACGCGCAAGCGGTCAGCGTCGCGATCGAGGACAGCCATCTCATCCGCGAATCCATCCTCAACCGGCTGCGCTGGCCTTTGGCCGGCGGCACGTCCGGCGGCATGGTCGAGGGCGCCTTCAGCGCCGACGCGCCCGGCAGATCGGCCGGCACGGCTCTGCCGGCGCCGCGCCTCGCCATGGAACGCTTCACGCTTTGGGGCGAGGCGATCGGAGCGCAGGGACGCACGGACGGAGACCGCAACGCGGCTTCGCTCGACCG
>NZ_JBFRGS010000096.1:0-413 GCF_052115465.1 Allobosea sp. 2RAB26
CCGAGCAGCACGTCGTCGCCGGCCCCGCCGAAGACCACGTCACGGCCCTCCCCGGCATCGACGAAGTCGTTGCCGTCGCCGGCCGAGATCGTGTCGTCGCCGCCCGCACCGATCAGGACATCGTCGCCGCCCTGGCCGATCAGGTTGTCGGCACCCGCCGCCCCGATCAGGACATCGCCCAGAGCCGTCCCGACATGCGTCCCGGGAGCCGTCCCCGGACCGGGAGCCGGCGTGCCAGCCCCGTCATCATCATCGTCGTCGTCACAGCCGCAATCGTCGTCGTCGTCATCGTCGCCGTTGCCGGCGCCGTCGTCATCGTCGTCATCATCGTCGTCGTCGCCATCTCCGGCGCCGTCGTCGTCATCATCATCATCGTCGCCATCTCCGGCGCCGTCGTCATCGTCGTCATCGTC
>NZ_JBFRGS010000097.1:0-393 GCF_052115465.1 Allobosea sp. 2RAB26
GGCACGAAGGTCTACAACATCAACCGCGAATGGGCTCGCCTGCTCGGCGAGCGCGGCGAGATCGAAGCCTCGATCGCCCGCGCCCGGCTGCGCGTCAGCGACGCCCGCCTCCAGATCATCGCCGTCGACGAGACCGCCCGCACCGAGGCCCAGCGCGAGCTGCGCCAGGTCGAGGCCAAGGTCTCCGAGCTCAGCGACCGGCGTCTCGCCAGTGAGGACCGGCTCTCACGCTCCGAGATCCGCGCCCCGATCGCCGGCCTCGTCAACGAGTTGACCGTCTTCACCGTCGGCGGCGTCATCACCCCGGCTGCCCGTCTCGCCACCATCGTACCGGGCGAGGCCAGGCTCACCGTCGAGGTCAGGATCGCGCCGACCGATATCGACCAGGTCAGG
>NZ_JBFRGS010000098.1:0-386 GCF_052115465.1 Allobosea sp. 2RAB26
AATCTCCGGCCGGACAAAGATGTGCAGCTCCGAGGGGAAGAGATTGAGCACATAGGTGATCTGCCGCCGGATCTGCGGCATCTGGTTCCTGTATTCGTCCAGCGCGTCGGAATTGATGATCGCGGTGTCGATCCCGCGCAGATAGAGCAGCGAATTCAGATTCTCGGTGGGCCCCCTGGTCACGATCGGCAGGACATGCAGGTTCGGCCCGTCATCGACGACGCGCGCCATCTCGGCCGCGAAGCGCAACGGCGCCCCCTCGATCAGGCCGCCGGCGAGACCGACGGTCCAGGCATTCATCCGCTCCTTTTCCGCCTCATAGGTCGGCGCGCGCCGCGGCGCAGCCCCGCGCACGGCCTCCAGCCGTGTCGTCTGCGCCTGCAGAT
>NZ_JBFRGS010000099.1:0-383 GCF_052115465.1 Allobosea sp. 2RAB26
GTCGGGCAGGCGCTGCTCGAGCACAAGGATGTGCATGCGATCAGCTTCACCGGCTCGGTCTCGACCGGCCGCAAGGTTGCGGCCGCCTGCATCGCCTCCAACCCGATGAAGAAGGTTCAGCTCGAGATGGGCGGCAAGAACCCGCTCGTCGTGCTGGACGATGCCGATCTCAAGCTCGCGGTCGAGACCGCGGTCAATGGCGCCTTCTTCTCGACCGGCCAGCGTTGCACGGCTTCCTCGCGCTTGATCGTCACCGAAGGCATCCATGATCGCTTCGTCGAGGCCGCGATCGAGCGCATGAAGGGCCTCGTCGTCGACGATGCGCTCGTCTCGACCGGCCGCAAGGTTGCGGCCGCCTGCATCGCCTCCAACCCGATGAAGAA
>NZ_JBFRGS010000100.1:0-371 GCF_052115465.1 Allobosea sp. 2RAB26
CAGCCGCAATCGTCGTCGTCGTCATCGTCGCCGTTGCCGGCGCCGTCGTCATCGTCGTCATCATCGTCGTCGTCGCCATCTCCGGCGCCGTCGTCGTCATCATCATCATCGTCGCCATCTCCGGCGCCGTCGTCATCGTCGTCATCGTCGTCGCCATCTCCGGCRCCGTCGTCATCGTCATCATCGTCGTCGCCATCWCCGKYGCCGGTGCCGTCATCGTCGTCATCGTCGTCATCGTCGCCGTCACCGTCACCCGTGCCGGTACCGTTGTCGCCGTCATCGCCAACGACGGTCTCGAAGATGTTCTCGGGAAGATTGGTCAGGCTGGTATTGCGGGCGATGATGTCCGCGAACTCCTGGCCGTCGATGAA
>NZ_JBFRGS010000101.1:0-362 GCF_052115465.1 Allobosea sp. 2RAB26
GGCGATGAAGGGGATCTCCGAGCGTGACAGCCCAAGATCGTCGAGCTCACGGTTGGTCAGACGCGACAGCTCGCGAACCGTCTCGCGATAGCGCAGGAAGGCGCGGATTTTGGCGGCAATCATGGTGACGAACATGGTGATATTCCTCTGGCGGATATTCCGGACCGGGGCGATGCCCACAGCGACAATCTCGTTGTGCACTGCACATAAGCTGATCGGCCCGCCGCAATTAGGGGCTTTACTTCAGCTCCGATATGCATCCAGAGCATGCATCATTTGTTAATCAGTAGTTTTCTGGTCTCATCATGCGTTGAGCGCAGTCATCGTTTCAAATGCAACCGATGTTCCGCCTAGAAAACGGG
>NZ_JBFRGS010000102.1:0-323 GCF_052115465.1 Allobosea sp. 2RAB26
GATCGGCCCGCCGCCCGCCGCAATTAGGGGCTTTACTTCAGCTCCGATATGCATCCAGAGCATGCATCATTTGTTAATCAGTAGTTTTCTGGTCTCATCATGCGTTGAGCGCAGTCATCGTTTCAAATGCAACCGATGTTCCGCCTAGAAAACGGGCTGTGGCCGAAAGCAGGAATTCACCGCGTTGGCTACGCGATTTCGGCACGTTGCCGATTGCGAAGTTGAACCGCCCGCATGCGGACGTCCGAGGGGGCGGGAATGGGCGACTTTTGACCGTCAGCGGCTCACCGCAAATGTCGGAGTTGGGTCGCGAACGGACGTCC